>JANQWK010000104.1 GCA_030729925.1 Saprospiraceae bacterium | reverse complement strand
ACCGTTGGCGGTTGGCTGTTGACAACATTAACCAACCACAGCAATCCACAAATTTAGCGGGATTGGATGCATTCCCTTAAAACCTTACCTTTGGCAAAATCCATGTTATGAAAAATCGGAAGGAGTTGGTGAGCGCGTATAGGGAGCAAAAACCTGAAATGGGGGTGTTTGAGATTGTTCATGTGGCGAGTGGTAGGCGGTGGATAGATAGTAGTACGAATATCCAGGCGCGGTGGAACCGGCATCAGTCGGAATTGCGCTTTGGGAGCCATCGCAACCGGGATTTGCAGGAGGCTTGGAAGACCTTTGGCGCGGAGGGGTTCCGGTTTGCCGTGCTGGAGGTGCTGGAATATGCGGAGGAGGGAACCCGCGCACCGGATTATGCGAAGGAACTGAAGTTGCTGGAGGCCATGGTGATGGAGACTTGTTCCGACCAGTTTACAAAGGTTTAGCAATATCCGGGCTCGCTAAAACCTTCGACCCCCATCCGCATTGTTTTGCTGGTAGGGGATTTTGAGGAAGTCGAGGGTGCCGGGCTTGACCTGGATGTAGAAACTGTAGGTGCCACGGGTGGGCTGCCAGTTCAAACCCATTTCCCAGCAGTGGAGGTCGCGCTGAAAGCCGATGGAGGGATAGGACAGCCCTTTTCGGACGAAGTCGTAGCCAAAGTTGCCAACGTTGACCGACCAGTTACCCGTGAGCTGGACATTGCCCTGGACGTTGATGGCATGGGTGGCGACCGCAAAGGAGGATTGCCCGGGTCGGGTGTTGTCCCAACGCAGGGAAAGGTTGTGGCTGATGCCAAAGTTTTCGAACAGACTGAGAAAGTCATCTCCCGCCGGTTCAATCCGGCTGTCAGACCTGTTCCGCACGTCGTCCACGTATTCTTCTTCCTTGCCCTGAAAGATCGCCCGCAGTTTGCTGACGTTGAGGTTGGAGTTGAAGTTGATCCCGGCATTGACAAAGCGCAGGAGCTTTCGGCTGTCTTCCCACAGGGTCGTGTTGATGCGCTGCCCCAGCTCGTTGCTCTGGTAAGGGTCAAAGACCGCCCTGAGGGTCATGGTAGTAGCACCCTTGAAAAAGCGGGCAGTACCGCCTGCGCTGACCTGGCTCCATTTGAGGGAGTCGGCCGCAAAGTTGTAATTGCCGCTGATGTTGAGGTTGTTGAATAGCGATACTTTTTTGACGGTGGAGTCCCGCTGGGAAAAAAACTTGGCCTCGAGGATGTTGTTGAGCGAGTAACTGAGCGCCATTTGCTGCCCTGAAGCCGGAGGTGCTCCAAATACGCCCCCCTCATAGACCGAATACCGATCCAGCCGGTTGGGATCCGATGCGTTTTGGACGAAGTCGAAATAGCCCAGATCCGAGTTGAGGTAGTCGGGGGCAAAGTTCATGGCAATGCTGGGCTTGATCACGTGCCGTACCCCCCTGAGCCAGCCTTTTTTGAATTGCAGGGTTCCAAAAATCTGGGTGTTGAGACTCAGACTTGCATTGACCTGCCGAAAGGAGTTGAACCCGTTGATGCGGTTGGTGGCGACCTGGTTGCTGCTGCGGGTCACAAAAGTGGTGTCACTGCGGGTACCGTCGCTACTGGTGGTGATAACGGTGTCCTGCGTGATATCCTGAAGAAATTCTTTTTCGATCCGGTTAAGATACCAGACTTCCTGGTAGTTGACCCCCGGGTTGAGGTTGAAATAGCGGAGCACCTTGAAGGAGGTTCCGCTGCTGACCGTGTGCTTGACGCCAAAACGGGCATCTTCGAAGGTCTGGGCATCAAACAGGGTGGTGTCGGTGGCCGTCAGGCGGTTGCGCATATCCGCCGTGTACCGCATGGTCACGTCTTCATACCACTTGCGCGGCCCTACCCTTTCTTTTTTCCGGAACGGATAAAGCGTCTGGGTCAGAAAGTTGACGTTGGGGAAGTCCACCGTCACCGCACGGGTAGCCGAGTTTTGGGAATGGTTGAAACTCGCACTCATGTTAAAGGGCTTGTCGCGCCAGTTTTTGCGAAAGCTAAGGTTGGACGACAATTGGTTTTGCAGGACGTTGACGGCGTCGTTGAACACCCGACTCTGGAAGTTATTGGTCTGAATGTTGATCGAACCGCCAAAATTGGCCGTAGGATGGGCAGCTTGGTCCTGGGTGTGCGTCCAGCGAAGACTATAAGATTTGTCGAAATTGACCGTCCCATCCGAAGCCTCGTTGCGGCGGGAGTCGAATCCAAAGGCAAAGTTGCCGTTGTAGCCATAGCGCTTGCGGTATTGCGAGCGCACATTGACTCCCCAGGTGCCCTTGATGTAAATGTTGCTCGTAACAGCGAGGTTGAAGTGCTCCCCTAACGGGAAAAACCAGCCCACGTCGCGCAGTCCAAAGCCCCATTGCCGGGAGTATTCGTAGTCCCTGGGAAAAATAAGTCCGGTGCTGCGCCCGCTGGACAGCGGAAAAAACCCGAAAGGCAGCCATAGCGGCGTGGGTACGCCCATGATTTCGAGGTTGGACGGCCCAATGACCACCAATTTGTTGGGAATTACCTTTTGTTTGCGACTGCGAATGCCAAAATGGGGTTCTTCGTGCTGACAGGTCGTAAATATGGCGTCTTCGCTGTAGATGAGGTCGGTCGAGGTGGTGTCGGCAGGGTCTCCGCTGGTAAACTGCGAGCGGGAGCCGCGCACATAGACATCGTTTTGGGTACTGGTTACATCATACACGATCCCCTTGCGGCTCTTGAAGTTGTACCGCATGCGCTTGGCGGTAAAGTTTTGGTCTCCTTCGGAAAAATCCGGGAAACCGGCCAGTTGACCCAGACTATCCGGCATACCCCCGGCCTCCACGATGCCCGAATCCCAGTCGAAGGCGATGTAGTCGGCCGTCAGGCGGATCGTGCTGTAATTGACCCCGGCAGCCCCGTACAGCAGGATGCGCTTGTGGGCGATATCGTAGATCATGGAATCCCGCGCAAAATATTCTACCGGCTGATCCAGGGAATCGCCCGACATCCTGATCTGGAAGGTGTCCGGCGGGGCGAAAACCTGCGCCTCTGTCGTCGCCTGCTGTCCCTCCGGCAAGGTCGGCCGCTGGGCAAAAAGCAGTTGCCCAAACAGCAAAAGCGCGAAAATGAAGTAGCTTGACTTGGCTTTCAAATGAATATTCCCTTATTTTGGGTCAATTAATGCGTTTCAAAACAGATCTGATGAATATTTTCGGATGTCACCGGCTGACTATCATTTCCAAATCCGGTATCACACGTGCCTTTTTCCTGTGTGTAACGCTTTTGCTTACGCATTCGTCTGCACAGGGGCATCTGAACTTTCCCTTTTTTCCCGACAGGGGCAAATTTAACCAAGAAAGCGCAATTGAAAAAGCTTATCGGTTAAAAACGGTGGTAATAGACGCCGGGCATGGCGGGCGCGACCCGGGCTGCTCCGGCGCCGACAGCAAAGAAAAGGAAATTACCCTCGCTATCGCGAAAAATTTGGCTTTCCTGATCCGGGATCAGTACCCCGACTTGAAGATTGTCATGACCCGCGACGACGATACGTTTATCCCCCTCCACGAGCGCGCTGCCATGGCCAACCGCGCACAGGCGGATCTGTTTATTTCTATCCACTGCAATACCATGCCGCCCAGCCCGAAAGCGGCAGGGATTTATGGCACGGAGACGTATGTGATGGGCTTGCATACGGCCGGACACAACCTGGAGGTGGCGAAGCGCGAAAATGCTTCGATTTTGCTGGAAAGCGACTACCAGCAGCACTACGACTACGATCCGGATTCGCCGGAAGGACATATTTTGCTGTCTATGTTCCAAAATGCCTATTTGGATCAGAGCATCCGATTGGCTGAAATCGTGGAACAGCAGTTTGAGCAGAGCGGCCGCAAGTCGAGAGGGGTCAAACAGGCCGGCTTTGTGGTGCTCAAATCAACCGCCATGCCGAGTATCCTGATCGAGTCAGGATTTCTCAGCAACACTTCAGAAGAATCGTTTTTGCGGCAATCCGCCGGTCAGCAACAGATCGCCCGGGCCATCCTGGAAGCCTTTTCCCTGTACAAATCCGAAATAGAAGGTGTACCGGCGCCGGCAAAACCCCTTGCTGTGGCCGCCCCGCAAGCACCCGCTGTCCCACCCGCCGAGGTTCCGGCTGCTTCGCTGTGGTTCCAGATCCAACTCGCTGCTTCCAAAAAAGAACTGAGCACCGACCATTTTTTTGCCATCAGGCAGGAATACGCCCTGGAAACGAGTCGGGAAGAAGGATACTACAAATACCGCACCCGCAAATATCCGAGCTTTGCCGAGGCAGAGCAGGCTCGCTATGCCCTCCGCGCTGCAGGCTATCCCGATGCCTTTATC
The DNA here is from genome assembly GCA_030729925.1 of Saprospiraceae bacterium. Taxonomy (GTDB): domain Bacteria; phylum Bacteroidota; class Bacteroidia; order Chitinophagales; family Saprospiraceae; genus JALQTV01. The sequence goes on along the minus strand of JANQWK010000104.1, from coordinate 17,528 downwards.
GTGGCCTTCCGCAACGGTCAAAAAATCAGTTTGGATGCTGCCAAAAAACTAAGCGGGGAGTAAAGAAAAATGCAACACAATTTGGGTTACTGTTGTTTTCTTAGGATTATTGCGCCTAAGTAGCGTATTTTTGCGTTTTTTTTCACCTAAACCGCTTGTAATGTCGAATGAAGTAAAAATTGGTATCCTGGCCACAGTGGCGATCGCCCTGTCGTACTGGGGGTACAAATTTATTCTGGGAAGCAATGTGCTGAAGGATTCCAATATTTATTATATCTATTATAGCGATGTAGCCGGTCTGCAGATCGGCACCAATGTGACCATCAACGGCGTACCTGTGGGTAGTGTGGCGAATGTGGAGTTGCTGGTGGATAAAGCAGAGACCGTGAAGGTAACCATTGATATGGCCGAAAAAATTAAAATTCCGAAAGATGCCGTGGCGGTGATTTCTCCTGCGGGTATTATGGGAGGTACCAATATGACCCTCAAGTACAGCACCCCTTGTAGTGGGGACGATTGCGCCAAAAGCGGCGACGAACTCAAGGGCGAGGTGCTGGGCATGATGGCCACGATGTTGGGCACCGACAATATTGATCTCTTGTCCGATGAGATTACTGCCGGGCTAAGCGATGCCTTGGATGGGATGATCGGAGAAAGCAGCAACACGCCCCTGGCGCTTTCCATCCGCAACCTCAATACTACCATGACCAACCTCAGTCAGGCTTCCGGTCAACTGGATCGCCTGATGAATCAAAGTTCCGGAAAAATCAATGCCAGTCTCAAAAATGTAGAGGCGCTGACCGCGGCTATCGCCGGAAAAAAACAGCAATTAGAGGCTATTCTCGACAATACCGCGCAAGTGTCGGGGCAGATTGCAGCGGCTGACCTGCAAAAAACCATTGAAGAACTCAACCAGACCATTGCAGCCCTCAAGCAAACCCTGGGAACGGCCGATCAGACTTTCTCCGGAGTGAATAGCGTGATCAGCGGTATCCAGACGGGTGAGGGAACCCTCGGGAAATTGTTTGCCGATGAAAGCCTTTACGACAAACTCGAAGCGGCCAGTACCAGTTTGGATTCCCTGCTGGGCGACGTGCAGGACAAACCCTGGCGGTATATTCCTCTGAAAAGCCGAAGAAAGGTAGAAAAATACGATCAGCAGGAAGTCAATCAGTAGGACTTACCTGTGTTCAATCGCCCTCCGGCCAAGCGCCGGGAGGAAAGATATTGACCTCGGGTTCCAGCCGGAACCCGAATTTTTCCCGGATATCTGCTGCAACGGTCACCGCAAAATCCAGGATTTCCAGGCCGCTGGCTCCACCGGTGTTCACGATCACCAGGGGCTGGGAAGTGTGGCAGGCCACGCGACCGATTGATTTGCCCTTCCAACCTGCTTTATCCAACAACCAGGCTGCCGGAACCTTGAACCGGTTTTCCCGAAGGGGGAAAGACACCAGATCGGGGTATTTTTTCAGTAGAGCATCTCGGGTATCGCGATCCGTTTCGGGATTTTTGAAAAAGCTGCCGGCATTGCCCAGTTGGGCGGGATCGGGCAACTTACTTCGCCGGATGGCCATAACGGCCTCGGACACCTGCTGTGGGGTGCGTTGTTCCGGAGGAATCCCGCCCAGGTGCGACTCGATGTCGCCATAAGCCGTATGCAATTGGTGCTGTTGGCTGCTCAGCGCAAAAAACAGGCGGGTAATCAGGAATTGGTCTTTCCATTCGCCTTTGAACCTGCTGGTTCGGTAACCGAACCCACAATCTGCCGCCTTTAGTCGGAGCAATTTGCCGGTATGCAGCTCCAGCACCTCCAGTTCTTGGAGCACATCTGCCAGTTCCACCCCATAAGCTCCGATATTCTGCACGGGCGCAGCCCCGGTCGTGCCCGGGATCAGCGACAAATTTTCCAGTCCGCCCAGGTTTTGCTCCAGGGTCCAGCGGACAAACGCGTGCCAATTTTCGCCGGAGGCCACCTCCACGACCACCCGGTGGGGATCTGTAGGATCGGGCATCAGGGATTTGCCGCTCATAGCGTTTTTGATGACCAGCCCCGGAAAATCGCGGGTAAACAAGACATTGCTCCCCTCGCCCAGCACCAGGGTTGGATGTACGCCGGAGCGCAGCAAAGTCAGGAGATCGGTAAGTCTGCTTACCTCCGCAAACCAGGCACTTTGAACCGACACCCCGAAAGTATGGTAGTTGGCCAGATTGACATCCTTAAATACCCGCATTATACCTGTTGATCCTGATCGAACTGCAGGGTTGCCAATGCCCGGTATAAGCCGTTGGGCATCGCAATCAGTTCGGTATGGGTACCTGACTCGGCGATACTGCCGCCGTCAATCACAAAAATCTGATCCACATTCTTGATGGTTGCCAGTCGGTGGGCGATGATAATTGAAGTGCGACCCTCCATCAGCACATCCAGGGCGCCCTGTACCAGTCGTTCCGACTCTGCATCCAGGGCAGAAGTCGCCTCATCCAGCAAAAGGATAGAAGGATCGCGCAAGATTGCCCTGGCGATGGCGATCCGTTGGCGCTGTCCGCCGGACAACTTGATCCCCCGTTCGCCCACTATCGTATCCAGTCCTTCCGGAAAACTGCGGATAAACTCCATCGCATTCGCCTTTTCGGCCGCCTGGATCAATTCCTCCTCGGTCGCCTCCGGTTTTCCGTACAGGATATTCTCCCGGATGCTGCCCCCGAAAAGGATCACCTCTTGGGGAACCACGGCAATATTTCGGCGCCAGGTAGCCAGGTCATAATCTGCAGCAGCCTTCCCATCCACCAGGATTTTACCTTCGGACACCTCATAAAACTGCAGCAGAAGTTGGATAATCGTGGACTTTCCCGCCCCGCTGGGTCCTACCAGTGCCACCTTTCGGTTCGGTTCCACCTTAAAACTGATTCCTTTGAGCACCTCCACATCGGGTCGGCCGGGATAGCGAAAATGCACCTCCTCAAACGCGATGGCTCCGCCCAAGCGGGGCAATACGGAACCATCGGGTGCCAGGGGTTCCACCTCGGAAGGTCGGCCGATGATCTCCAGGATCCGCTCGGTTGCACCCACGGCCGCTGCCAGGGCGGTATATAAATTGCCCAGTCCGCCGATCGCCCCTCCGATGATCCCGGTATAAAGAATAAACGAAAACAAATCGCCCACCTGCATATCGCCCGACTCCACCAGCAGGGCGCCCTGCCAGAGGATAAAAAAGATCGCCCCGAACAAGATGGTGATGATAAACACAAAAAACAAGCCCCTCACCACGGCAAACTTGAGCGACACCTGCACCACGGCATCAATAGACTTCCCGTAGCGCTGCAACTCCAGCCACTCATTGGCAAAAGCCTTCACCACGGAAAAAGACTGCAGGGTCTCCTCCACGATCGTATTCGTATCGGCCAGGATATCCTGACGCTTCTTCGACATTTTGCGGATATAGCGGCCAAAAAAGAAAGCCACCAGCACCACAACCGGGAAAGTAAGCAGCATAATGATAGAAAGTCGGGGGGTTAGCCAGGCGATGATCACCACACCGGCCACCAGGGTCACGATTTGGCGGATAAACTCGGCCAGGGTCACCGAAAACGCATTTTGTAGCTGTTCCACATCGGTCGTGATCCGGGAAGTCAATTCGCCGATCCGGCGCTGCTCGAAATACGGATAATCCTGGGTAATCAGCTTGCCGTACAGCGCCTTGCGCACATCGGCCATCCCCCTCTCCGACACGGTAGCGAACAAGATGGTCCGAAAAAAAGAAAACAAGCCCTGAATCACCAGGATCACCAGGAAAAACATCCCGTATTGCCAGAGGGAAAAATCGAACTTGGGCGTGCCATTGGCCTTGTTGGCCATCTCCCCTGCTGCCCCTGGAAAAACCATAAACAACAAACTCGAGCCTACCAGCATCAGCATTCCCAGGCCGAACTGCCAGCGATACGGCTGGATGAAAGCAAAAATCCGGATGGCCTCTTTGAGTTTTTTCCGATTCAACTTTGGTTGCTCCTGTTCGGACGACTCAGCTTTTTTCCGCATACCCATTATTCCTGTTTTTTGGACTGCAAAGCTACGGTAAGCCATAAAATAATGGTCAATTTTATTGCAGAAAGGATCCTTTTTCCCGAAAGGGGAAAAATGGAAACCCTAAAATTGGCGTTTTGCATATATTTGAGCGTTATAAGAAACCTTAACAAAAACTATCCTCCATGACCCGAATGTACCTCCTGGCCGTAATGGTTGTGCTAGCTGTGCAGCTCCGAAGTCAAACCCTCGAAGCGGGCATCACAGGCGGCGTTTCGATGTACAGCGGCGACCTCACTCCTGACGGCTTTGCGTTATACCTGCAGGAAGCCCACCCTGCGCTTGGATTTTTCAGTCGGATGAGTCTGTCTAACAACATAGCCGCCCGATTTGCCGTCAACTTCGCCAAAGTAAGCGGTGACGATGCCAACACGGTCAATGCAGGCAGGGGGTTGCGCTTTCAAAGCGACCTTGTAGAACTTAATTCGGTTTTGGAGTGGAATTTGTTTAGGCTCGGCAACTCCCGGTACGGAGAAATATTCCCTTATGTCTTTGCCGGAGTCGGACTCTTTTACATGTCGCCGGAGGCAAAACTCGAAGACACCTGGATCAGTCTGCAGGAACTCGGCACGGAAGGACAAGGACTGCCCGGCTATCCGGATCCTTACAGCCCCTACCAGTTTCAAATCCCCTTCGGAGGCGGCATCAAATTCAAACTCTCCGAAAACACCACCCTGGGTCTCGAATTCGGCGCCCGCAAAATCTTTACCGATTACCTCGACGACACCGGTTCGACCCCCGTCAATTACCTCGATATCCGCGATGGCAACGGCAAACTCGCTGCCCTCTTCAGCAACCCCAATATCAATCCCGACGATCCCGGCAACGCCGTGCTCGACTACGTCCGGGGCAGTCCCTACAAAGACTGGTACTACCTCATCGGCGCCAGTCTGGCCTTCAAACTCAGCGACAAAGGCCCCCTCAGTTCCCGCGCCTTCGGCTGCCCGAAATTCTAGATTCGACTTTTCCACAGGGCGTGTGGAAAAAAATTCTTGAATTTGGAACAGGTTGTTAAAGTTTACTTAAACAAAAAAATTAACTTTGAGTTAACAATGGACAATTTGACAAATCACTCCAATGAAACGCATCCTGATTTTTTGTCCGGAAAATGCCTGTCGCAGTCAGATTATGGAAGCTTATCTGAAGTTTTACGCGGGCAATCAGGTAGAAGTATTTAGCGCGGGCACTCAGCCCGGGCAGTTGCATCCCTATGCCAAGGCGGTGATGGAGGAAGATGGTTTGGACTTAAAAAACCACTATCCCAAGGAGTTGAAATCTTTGCCTTATCACAAATTTGACCATATCATATTTGCCTGTGAGCAATGTCAGCATTTGCTGCCTTCCAAGTTCAAGGCGCGGAAAACCTTCCAGTTCAACATTCCCCTACCCGTTTTGCAGGAGGGCGCCACCCACTTGCAGTTGCTGCAGTCCTTCCGGGGTATGCGCAACACCATCCAGAAGAAATTATTGATTTACATCGGCAAGGAATTGTCGGAAAGCCCCGACACCAGTCCCCTTCAAGCCTTGTATTCCTAAAAAAATTCTCCAAACCTGCCGGTTGAGTGGTTACTTTTCGCGGGGTGAAGGTATTAACAAGGGTAATCTAGGTGCAAGTCACCTTAAGGTGACTTGCACCTGTGCTTTAAAACTCTGTTTTTCAATATTTTGTCATTTTTTTTGACATACAACCACCCCTCTTGGTTTTTTCTTTCTGTCCAAAACCCTACCTTCGTATGCAGGACTTGTTGGGGCTTCTCCCATCAACTGCGCACGGCTTTATGAAAGACAAAAAATTGATTTCCAGAGACATAAGTTGGTTATCCTTCAATGCAAGGGTATTGCAGGAGGCGGCCGATCCGGGGGTACCTTTATTGGAGCGCCTGCGTTTTCTGGCCATATACAGTTCCAACCTCGACGAATTTTACCGGGTGCGCATTGCGGTCTTGCGGCAGCTTGCTCAGTTGGGGAAGGGGGAACGGCGGGAATTGGACTTGCGGCCCAGGCGGGAATTGAAGCAGATACGGGAGATCGTCAGTGGTCAACTGGCACAATTTGGGTACCTGTTTGGTGAAGAAATACTACCGGGGCTTCGGCGGGAAGGCCTTCATATCCTTCGGCGGGAGGAACTTACGCCCCGACATTTGGCGTTCATGGAAGCCTTTTTTCGGGAGACCTTGCTGTCTGAGCTGGAGCTGCTTTCCTGGACGAAGGGGCAGGCGGTGCCGGTGCTGCAGGACAAGCAGATTTACTTTGTGCTGGGTAAGTCCCCCTATGATGAGTTGAAATTTGTCCGCTTGCCCGTTCCGCAGGTTGCCCGGTTTGTGGAACTTCCATCGGACAAATCCGAGCAGCGGGAATTTGTTTTTGCCGATGACATTGTGGATGTTGGTTTGCCGAAGCACCTGTCCGACTCCTCGCTCAGCTGCTTTGCCATTAAATTATCCCGGGATGCCGAACTGCACATTGCCGATGAATACGCGGGTGATTTGCTGGACAGCATCAGACAGGGGCTGGAGCGGCGCAGCATTGGTCCGCCCACCCGGATGTTGTTTGACGGGCAGATGCCCTACCTGCTGGTTGAGCAATTGAAAAACCTTTTTAAGCTCGACGGACAGGATCTGGTTCCGGGAGCCCGCTATCACAATTTTAGCGACTTTATGGATTTTCCGCACAGCGGCACAGCACCCCATTTGTCTTATCCACCGCTGCCCCCCCTGCCACATCCTATCCTGGAGCAACCAACCTCGCTTATAAAAGCCGTTGAACAAAAAGATATCCTGCTACAAATGCCCTATCAGCGCTGGGACTACATCCCTGCCCTGATCCGGGAAGCGGCGGCCGACCCATTGGTGCGGGAAATCAAAATTACCCTGTATCGCATTGCCAGGCAGTCGGTGGTAGTCGAGGCCCTACTTGGAGCCTGTCGCGAGGGTAAAGCCGTTACCGTATTTATTGAGGCCAAGGCGCGTTTTGACGAAGCTTCCAACCTGGAAGCAGGAAGTAAACTGGCGCAAGCCGGGGCCAAAGTACATTACAGTTATCCCGGCATCAAAGTGCACGCCAAACTGCTGCTCTTGGTGAGAAGTGGTTTTGCCGACAGGCGCAACGGAGAGGGAGCCGACCTGGTCTGGATGAGCACTGGTAACTTCAACGAAAAAACCGCCCGGATCTATGCCGATTATGGCTTGTTGTCTGCCAATCCGGCCTACACCGTAGATGTTGCCCGGGTATTTGACCTGCTCGAACGCAGGATACTCCTCCCCCGGTGTCAGCAGCTGTTGGTCGCGCCTTTTCAGTTGCGCGAGGAGCTCACAAAACTGCTGGAAACAGAAATCAAGCATCAGCGGGAGGGAAAAACAGCCTGGGTACTGCTGAAAATGAACAGTTTGGAAGACCCGGAGATGATCGAAAAACTGTATGCGGTCGCACAGTCCGGTGTATCGGTTCGACTGATTGTCCGGGGCATCTGTTGCCTGCTGCCCGGTGTGCCCCAGCTCAGCGACAACATACAGGCGATTAGCATCGTAGATCGCTTTTTGGAGCATGCCAGGGTATTTGTTTTTGCCAACGGCGGACAGCCAAAAGTATATCTCTCTTCGGCCGACTGGATGACCCGCAACCTCGATCGGAGGGTGGAAATAGCCTGGCCCGTGCTAGACCACCAGCTAAGTCGGGAAATTCTGGCTCATTTGGACATGCAATGGTCGGACAACACCAAAGCTCGCCTCCTCGATGCTGAGCACACCAATTCCTACCGCGACGTAGAACCTGGGCAAACCCGGGTAAGGGCGCAACTCGACCACTATCATTTTTTGCAATCGCAAGTGAATTAACTTTGGGTTTACAGCAGATAAACATACCGGGAATATCTTTGTCGGATATCTAAAACCAAACGGCAAACCTGTGCAAGTACTGAATCCTGTCAGAGATTGGCTTTTCAATCGGGTACACTCCAACAACCTCGTCTATAATACCTGTTGGGAAGACCCCCGCTGCGACCGCGAGCTGATGCAATTTGAAGCCGGCAGCAAAATCGTCATGATCACCAGCGCTGGTTGCAATGCGCTTGATTACCTGCTCGATGGCCCTGCGAGCATTGACTGCATTGACATGAATCACCGCCAGAACGCCCTGTTGGAGCTAAAAAAAGCTTGTTTCCGGGTCTTGGGCTTCAAGGACTTTTTCATGATCTTCGGTAAAGGGAGGCATCGGCATTTTAAAAGTTTGTACTTGAAAAAAATCCGTCCGGAATTGCCGGCATTTGCGGCGGCCTATTGGGACAAAAACCTTCGTTTTTTCAATGGTCGTGGTCTGCGCAAATCCTTTTACCACTTTGGTACATCCGGCACATTTGCCTGGCTGGCCAAACAATATTTTGCATCGAAGCCCGGTCTGAAAGCAAAAGTAGATCAACTGCTCGGCGCAACCGACCTGGCGACGCAGCAACAGATTTACCGGGAAATAGAACCTTCGCTCCTGCATCCTATTATTGAGTGGGCAGTCAACCGGCACCTCACCATGTGTCTGGTAGGCGTGCCTCGGAGTCAGCAGCAGTTGTTTGTCACCAAATACGAACGCGGTGCACTCGGCTTCATCCAGCAATCGCTGGAAAAAGTCTTCACGAAGCTGCCCACTTCGGACAATTACTTTTGGCGGGTCTATCTGGACGGCGCCTACACGGAATCCTGCTGTCCCAACTACCTGATGGCGCACAACTTCGATACTTTGCGCGCTCGTTCCGAGCGGATCCATACCCATACCACCACGGTAAGTCAGTTTTTAAAAAACAACCCGGGAGCCTACACCCATTTCATCCTGCTCGATCATCAGGACTGGCTTGCCGAAAACGACCTGGAGGCGTTGGAAGAAGAATGGCAGCTCATCCTGCAGAACAGCGCACCCGGGACCCGGATTCTATTGCGGTCAGCGGCGGAAACCATAGATTTTTTCCCTAACTTCGTCAAAACAAAAGTTCGTTTCGAGTCCAGCAACGATGTCCTGGCGGATAGCCATCAGCGGGATCGCGTGGGCACCTATGCCAGTGTTTATTTGGGAACCGTATTGTAACCCTCCTTCAAATTATGCAGCTACCGCAGGAAAACCAACCCAACATCGCAGGTCAGAATCAGGCCATGCGCAACTATTATCAATTTCAGTCCAAGATATACGACCTCACCCGTTGGTCCTTTTTATTTGGTCGCAAGACCGTGATCCGAAAACTACCCGTGGACACCTTAGCCCCTGTCCACATCGTGGAAATTGGCTGCGGCACCGGGTACAACCTGGCTCGAATGGCGCGACGATTTCCGGCCGCTTGGTTTACGGCCTACGATGTATCGGCCGACATGATCCGCTTGGCGCGAAAAAACACGGCTGCCTATCAGGACAGGATCAAGCTGATCGAAGCCCCTTTTTCAGCCGAAGAAGCTGAGCTCTGTGCCCCGGCAGACATCGTTTTGTTTTCGTATTCCCTGACCATGATCAATCCGCAGTGGAGTACCCTCATTTCACTTGCCGTAGCGCTGCTCAAACCCGGCGGACACCTGGCAGTCGTTGATTTTCACGCATCTGCCCACCCCTGGTTCAAAAAACACATGGGCAAAAACCACGTCCGGATGGACGCCCACCTGCTTCCCGTGCTGGCAAGCCAGTTGTTACCCGTCGTAAAATCTGTAAAAAAAGCTTACGGTGGGATATGGGAATACCTCATTTTCATTGGAAAAAAATCCGGGACTTCTGTACTTTCAGATGATGAATAGGACTTTGTGCTATTTCAAACACTGAAAACAGGCAATAACATTGATAAATGTAGAGAACATCTACCGGGCTAAAATCCGGTTGAAAGACATTGTAACAGCCACGCCCCTGACCTATAACCACAATTTATCTGAAAAGTACCAATGTACGATCCTGCTCAAGCGGGAGGATCTGCAGGTGGTGCGTTCATACAAGATCAGGGGCGCTTACAACAAAATGGCACAGCTCGATCCGGTGCAGCTAAAAAACGGCATTACCTGCGCCAGTGCGGGCAACCATGCGCAAGGTGTCGCGTTTGCCTGTAACCAGATGAAGGTGCATGGCCACATCTTTATGCCGGCGGTTACCCCCCAGCAAAAAATATCCAAGGTGCGGAGTTTCGGCAAATCGTATGTGGAAGTCATCCTACACGGTGACACCTTCGACGACGCCTATCACCAGGCCACGCTGTTCACAGAAAAAGAAGGCAAAACATTTATACATCCCTTCAACGATGAAAAGATCATCGAAGGGCAAGGTACGGTAGGGCTGGAAATTCTGGAGGACTGTAACAAGACCATAGACTACGTTTTTGCCGGAGTAGGCGGAGGCGGACTCATCTCGGGGCTGGGCAGTTGTTTTCGGCAGATCAGCCCGAATACCAAAATCATTGGAGTGGAACCGGAAGGTGCGCCTGCCATGTTTGAAGCCTTGAAAGCGGGGAAAGTGGTAGCACTGGACACCATTGACAGTTTTGTAGATGGTGCGGCCGTCAAAAAAGTGGGGGATATCACCTTTGCCATTGCGCAAGAAGTGGTGGACGACATGCTCCTCGTCAAGGAGGGAAAAGTGTGCAGCACCATTTTGCAGCTCTACAACGAAGAAGGCATTGTTGTGGAACCTGCAGGAGCCCTTACGATTGGTGCGCTGGATCAATACCGCGACCAGATCAAGGGGAAAACGGTAGTCTGTGTGGTCAGTGGCAGCAACAACGACATCACCCGGACAGAAGAAATCAAAGAGCGCTCGCTGTTATACGAGGGTCTCAAGCACTACTTCATCATCAAATTTCCGCAACGCCCGGGGGCACTCAAGGAATTTCTGAACCATGTATTAGGGCCCCACGATGACATCACCCATTTTGAATACACCAAAAAGCACAACCGGGAACTGGGACCTGCCGTAATTGGCATCTTGCTTCAGGATCCTGCCGACTATCCCCAGTTGGTGGCTCGAATGCAGCAGCACAACATGCACTTTCAGACCATCAACGACCAGGAGCTCCTATTTGGGTTGTTGATTTGAGCCGCATTATTTTTTCTTAACCATGCGGCTAAAATTGCTGGGTAGCAGGCGCAGGCGATCTCCACTGAGGCGTTCCAGCCCGTAGGCCAGGAAAATATAAAATTCGGTAATCCCTGGAACGGGCACGAAAAACAGGGTAAAAAAGGGCAGGAATTTGGGTAGGTCCTTCAGTTGGTCGAGCGCCTGAACAATTTCCTCCTCGCTGGGCAGTTCCTCGGAATCCCCCTTACCCAATCGTTGTTTGAGCAACTGACCGAACACCAATGCCATATCGCGGGTCTCGCGGTACTCCTCCTTTGCTGCATGGCCCATGCGGTACATATTCTCCTCGAATGCGCTCATCAGGAGCAGCCAGCTCCCTTTTCTGAGATCGGCAAAATTGAGTTTCACCCCGTGTTTCACCAAAAAACAGCTCATATCCACCCTGGCTGCATAAGAAGCCTCCTCGCTCAAATTCAGTTTTTGTGCCAGTTCCCTGGCAAAAACCTGTTCGCGCTCGCCATACTCTTGATCTGCCAAGAGGGCCAGCAGGGCGGTATCCAGCAAATATTGGCGCACGATGGGTTCCACCGGAGGAATTTGGATCTGGTACAAACGCAATCCGGTTTTCATCCAGCCGTGGACGCGTTGGCGGGTAGCTCGGGGAAACAACCGGGCTGATTTCAGAAAATAATGCAAGAGCAGGCGTTCGCTTTTCGCAATTTCGCCATCGCTGTAAAAAGCCGCGATAATCAGGCGGTGGGTCAGGAGTTTCATGGCCTTCTTTTCCTCTACCAGGGCTCGGAACCAGGTTTTGTCGTACCTTTTTTCGGCCAGCATATCCTGGACAAAGCGCCGGAAGAAAAACCAATCCCAGAACAAGTGGTTGTTGATCCCTTTTTTCGAAAAATCAAACCAATTGCGCCTAAAGCTCACCCGTCCGAAAATAATTTCCCCCAGACTATCCGCTTTATTTTTATCATCCACTACTGCCATCCCCTCGTAGTAGCTTTCGATCCAGGCAACCGCCTGGCTCACCCGCTCGGAGGAGCTGGCCGTTATGGCGTACTGCTCCATTTCCTGAAGCGCTGTAAACAGCAACATATCCAGCAGCACATATTTGGCCCTTCGAAAATCGGGGAGTTCCCGAAATTTGGGATCGGTAAACGGATAGACAACCGGGAGACCGTACAGCAAGCCGCTGTGCTGCAACATCTGGTAATACGGATCCAGTACGGGGGCAAAAGCCTCCCGTTCTGCCATTTCGCCCCAGGGCATCACATCCAGCACCAGGGGGGTCACAAACCGGTGCGCTTTGTATTCCTCCAGCCAACGCCGTTTGTACAACTGCGGAATAGGTATCATGGTTAAAGGGAAGTTTCAGTCAGCCATAAAATATAATCAAACTCCTCCCGGCTCACCGGCATCACGGACAATCGGCTATTGCGGATCAGGGGAAGCTGTTGCAGTTTCGGATCGGATTTGATTTCGGCAAGACTCAGGGCTCTGTTCAATCGTTTGAGGGGTACCATATCCACCACCGACCAATCGCCCTTTTCGGCGGTAGGATCGGGATAAAAAGCCTTGGCCACTGTGCAGATTCCCACAATCGCTTTATCGGACAAACTGTGGTAAAACAAGGCCTGATCGCCCACCTGCATCGCCCGTAGATTATTGCGTGCGGCATAATTGCGCACGCCATCCCACATCGTGATGCCGTCCCGCTCCAAATCCTCATACGAAAAAGTCTCCGGCTCTGATTTGATCAACCAGCAATTCATGGTATCGGTAATTTTTGCACGAAGGTACGCAATTTCAGGCAAGGAATGCGGTTCAGGTTGGCAGTTCCCGGCATAAAGCCGCAACTTTCCTGCATCAGTAGTGTTGCATTTAATTTTTTTTTCCCATTTTTGGGGACTTTAATTCCAGCAAACAAAACACAGCATGGATCCAAGAGATAAAGTTACCGAACAGGACTCGCTTTACCGCAACCTCGAGCAGATGGAAACGGCGGAGTTGCTTTACAACATCAACCGCGAAGACCAGACGGTAGCGCAAGCTGTACACCAGGTTATTCCGGCAATGACCCCTCTTATAAATGTGATAGCCGAAAAGATGAAAGAGGGCGGAAGGCTGTTTTATATTGGCGCGGGAACCAGCGGCAGATTGGGTATCCTGGATGCCAGTGAATGTCCACCCACCTTTGGGGTTCCTGAAGGATGGGTAGTCGGGGTTATGGCCGGTGGGGATACTGCCATCCGGAAGGCCGTTGAAAATGCAGAAGACAGCAAGGATCAGGCCTGGCTCGACCTGCAGGAATACATGATCAACAAGGGAGACGTTGTGATTGGGATTGCTGCCTCCGGAACCACTCCTTATGTGGTAGAGGGTTTGAGGGCCTGTCGGCAAAAAAACATCACTACGGCTTGTATCACCTGCAATTACCATACCCCACTCAGCGAGGTATCCGACTATCCGCTGGAAATTATCGTAGGACCTGAATTTGTCACCGGAAGTACCCGCATGAAAGCAGGTACGGCGCAGAAACTCGCGCTGAATATGATCTCTACCTGTGTGATGATCAAGTTGGGGCGCGTGCGGGACAACAAAATGGTGGATATGCAGATCAGCAATGCCAAGTTGCGCGACCGGGCAGCAAAGATGATTCAGAACAATCTGGATATTCCCTATGACAAAGCGCTGGAACTGCTCGACGAATTCGGCAGTGTTCGCAGGGCTATCGAACAGGGAGCTACGAGCCGAACCTGAGCTGTCTGACTACTTCCCAAACGACAACGCCCAGGCATACGGCGATATTGAGGGAGTGTTTGGTGCCAAATTGCGGCACCTCCACGCATCCGTCCACTACAGCCATCGCTTCATCACTGACCCCGCTCACTTCGTTGCCGAAGACCAGCGCCATGGGAGCTGCTGAAGGCACCACTACATCCTGTAACAGCTGACTGCCCTCCGCCTGTTCCACTGCCCATACCCGATATCCGGCGGTTTGAAGCGCCCGAATGGCCGAAACGGTATCCGCTGCGTATTCCCAGGCGACCGTTTCAGTGGCTCCGATCGCCGTTTTGAGAATTTCCCGGTGTGGGGGAGTAGCGGTGATGCCGCATAACACTATTTTTTCGATAGCAAAGGCATCTGCAGTTCGGAAGGCAGAACCGGTATTCAAGGCTGAGCGCACATTGTCCAGCACCAGCACCAGGGGCAGCTTGGCGGCAGTCGGGTTTCCCGCTTCCCTGAGCAATTGCAACTCTTTCAGTGTCCTTTTTTTCATGTGCTGTAATAGTTATTTATCCATTTTTTGGTACAAGACTATCCGAACCGGATACCTGCCAAAGGTTTTAAGCGGCAGCCAATCCTTTTTTAGCGCAGCCAATTCTTCCTCACTGAAATCATTCATCACGCTGGCGTCATACACATAACGTTGGGTGCTTAGGTTCTTTTCCTGCATCCCGGCCTGGCTGTCCGACAAATCCCGGTACTTCAGCGGCCCAATTTCGGGAAAAGCCGTCCCCACGCTATCTATTGGAATGCCCTGGTTTTCCAAAAATCCAAGCGCCTCACGGCGAAGTCGGTAATAGGGCACATGCGCCAAGGTCGAATCCCAGCCCTGGGCGATTGTGCGCGGATATACCCAGGCATTGCCCAGCGCCAGTCCGACCAGTACCCCCCAGTATATTTTTTTCGCGACAGCGACATCCCGGGAAGCCGCCAGCACTTGCACCAACACCAGGTGGAGCGCTAAAAACAGCGGCAATAAATACCGATGGGCAGATAAATGGGCGTAGGCCAGCACCACCGGAAAAAAAACCAGGGCTAAAGTCAGTGGCAGGGCAAAAGTTTTCAGCTGCAACCCTTTGAAGGAGTTGGTACTGCGTAGCAACAGGAAAAGTCCCAGCCAAACAAAGATCCTCCCAAAATCCAACAGGCGCCACAGCAGGATCGCCCCATTGCGCAATAGTAGCATGGGATCTGTGACTCCGCTGAAACTTGGCGCCCAGGGAGACCCTGCATGATAGCCGATCCAGCCCTTTTGCCAGTAATGGTACCCCAAAAAAGCAAATGCCAGTCCCCATCCGGGCAAATAGGCCAGTCCCTGTTTCGGCTTAGCTCCCCGCCACCACTCGTACAGTGCCAATGCGGCCGCGGTCATCATCCCGCGCATGCTGATCAGCGCCAATACCGTCACACCCAAGGTCACCATCTTTCGATCACCCGTTTGAATACCCCGTAGCGCCAGCAGGAAGAAGCCCGCCAAGATAATATCCGGGCTCACCAGCACCAGTTGCCCTGCCAACACGGGATCCAGCCAGAACAACAACATCAGAAAAAGGGAGTCCCTGGGAGAAGCCACCCATTGCCGGATCAACGCAAAGAGCGAAAAATTGATCAGGAGGACGAACGGGAACATGGCCCAGTGCGACACGACCAGGCTTTTCCCGAAGACCATCCAAACAGCGGCAAGGTATAATCCCATCAAGGGCGGATGGCCGCTATCCAGTTCATTGGGCAGCAGCAAATCGCCAAACCCATTTTCATAAAACCAATAAGCCTGTTTTGCCGACAACTGCACGGTATCCCAGAAAAACGGGAAACCCTGGCAAAACAGGCCTACTGCGATTGCATGGGCAACCAGCCAAAACTTAGGCCGGAACATCTTTGCCGGCCAAGCTTGCCTTGATAAACGACACAAAAAGCGGGTGGGGTCGCTCTACCGTACTTTTCAGTTCCGGGTGAAACTGTACCCCCACAAACCAGGGGTGATCGGCCAGTTCCACAATCTCCACCAAACCCGACTCGGGGTTCACCCCGGTAGCCTTCAGCCCGGCCTCCTCCATCTGGCTCAGGTAAGCATTGTTAAACTCAAACCGATGCCGGTGTCGTTCGAAAATGCTCAGGGTACCATAAGCCTCGCTGGCTTTGGAATTCGGTTTCAAGTCACAGGGATAAGCCCCCAATCGCATCGTACCCCCTTTGCGCGTAATTTTTTTCTGATCCGGCATCATATCAATCACCGGATGGGGTGTATGGGGAGTCACCTCGGTAGAAGAAGCATCCGGAAGTCCCAGGACGTGGTTGGCAAACTCCACCACGGCACATTGCATCCCCAGACAGATGCCGAAAAACGGCTTTTTATGTTCCCGGCAATAGCGAATGGCCTGAATTTTACCGGCGATACCCCGCTCTCCGAAGCCGGGAGCCACCAGGATACCGTCCATATTTTCCAGCATAGCCGCCACCTTTTCGGGGGAAGTATCCAATTTTTCCGAATGAATCGGATGCACCTTCACCTTGCACTCATTCATCGCACCGGCGTGTACAAAAGACTCATAGATAGACTTATAGGCATCTTGCAATTCGTTGTATTTGCCCACAAGCCCGATATGCACCTCATAGGTAGGATTTTTTAATTTCCCCAGGAACGTCTTCCAGCGGCTCAGATCCGGTTCGCGGCGATCGGGCAGGCGCAACTTTGTGATCACCGTCGTATCCAGCTTTTCCCGAAACATCAGGATCGGCACATCGTAGATGCTATCGGCGTCCATTGCTTCAATCACGGAACCCACATCCACGTTGCAGAACAGCGCCAATTTGCGTCTGATCTCCATAGAAATCGGGTGTTCGGTTCGGCAAACCAGGATATCGGGCTGGATACCGGTGTTCAACAGCTCCTTCACCGAATGCTGGGTGGGCTTGGTCTTTAATTCTTTCGCGGCCCGAAGGTAGGGGATCAGGGTAAGGTGAATCACCAGGCAATTGTCGGTACCCAATTCCCAGCGCAACTGGCGCAAAGACTCCAGGTACGGCAACGACTCGATATCCCCTACCGTACCCCCCAACTCTGTAATCACAATATCGTACTGACCGGATTGTCCCAGCAGCTGTACCCGGCGCTTGATCTCGTCCGTAATATGTGGGATCACCTGAACCGTCTTGCCCAGGTAATCACCTGCGCGTTCTTTATTGATCACGGTTTGGTATATCCTCCCGGTCGTCACATTATTCGCCTGAGAAGTCGGAATGTTCAGGAAGCGTTCGTAGTGGCCCAGATCCAGGTCGGTCTCCGCCCCGTCATCCGTCACAAAGCACTCCCCGTGCTCGTAAGGATTCAGGGTTCCAGGATCCACGTTGATATAGGGATCAAACTTTTGAATGGTCACCTCAAAACCTCGTACCTGCAGCAATTTTGCCAATGAAGCAGATATGATGCCCTTACCTAAGGAAGAAGTAACGCCACCCGTAACAAAAATGTATTTGGTCATTGGATAATGTTTTGTGCTTTTCTTAAGCTGTGTTACGGGGTGCAAAGGTACGAAGGAAATATCTTTTGGCCATATATTCTTGTCCGAAACTACCGGGATCAGAAAGCAATCAAGTTGGCCAATTGGAGGTTTTAAGGCTTTTTAGG
>JANQWK010000103.1 GCA_030729925.1 Saprospiraceae bacterium | reverse complement strand
ATATGTTAGCGATGGGCATCGCCCATCGTACAAGAGAACAATCATCAGCCCTGAAAGGGCGTAATACCATACCCCTCGGGATTATGGAGTTTATGGTTCGATCTGCAGGCAGTTATTTTCCACATCAGAAATTGCTGTAATCAGGGCTTGGAGCCTCCGCTTTTGGTCGTATCGCGGCTGGTGGCCGGTATCCGGGTTTCGCTGATGACCCGCCTTTGTTTGGCCATTTTTTCCTGATAGGCTGTGCGGCGGGTTTCTACCAGTTCGGCGATCAGGACTTTGGGCTCTAAGGGTTTTTTGTTGAGGTTGCGGTGGTAGCAGACCACGACAAACCTTGCCATATCGTCCGGATGGGACAGCCCCAATTGTTTGAGGTAATGCGAAAACCGGGAGCCTTCATAGAAACCCCAGTTGATGATGATCCAGCGACCGAAAGAAAAGTGCAGCTTAGTGGCAGCATCTGCCTCCGACATCGCTTTGAATTTTTGTTTGCTTTCCGGGCTGATCAGTTTATTGAACTGTACCATGGCATCGCCGAGGTCTTCGGGGATATAGACTTCATTGAGATACGTTTGCCGAATTCTGCGCGCATAGCGTTCTTCGTATTCCTCGAGGGTAGAAGTCGGCTCCTGCGCATGGACCTCTGACAAGGCAGCAAAGGCGACAAATAAGGCGATCCAAATTTTCATAGTCGGCTTTTTTGGGGATTAACCCTGCGGAAAAGCGTTTTATTGTGCTACAAGCGCCATAAATAGCTGGCTTTGAAAAAAAAGCTGCTCCGCTGCCGGTAAAAACGATCCGCTTCTTCGTACTGCATCCGGTTGTTGTCCCAGAGTTGCTGGTGAAACATCGAACCATAGCCGAGGTGTACAACCGTTCCCGGAATTAGGGTAAAAGAGGCCAGGAAGTCGGCAAAGAGGTCCTTGGCGCGGGTGTCGTATTCTACGATGGTTCGGAATAAAAAGTATTGGTTCAACTGAAAGATGTTCCGAGATCGAAGGATGGTGCGGGAAAATTCCTGTATCCCGTCCGATTCCCGGGTGAAATCCGAATATACCAGGGTGAGGGTGGAGTTGAACTGATCGGAAGCCTGCCAGTTGACGCTACCCGAAGCATCTGTGCCCCGCCCTGCATACGGCAGGATGTTTTCGTCAAAGATGTACCGAATTTTGCCGGAATGGCTAAACCGGGTACTCAGCAGCAGTCGTTTGTTGGGCAGACTGGAAGCATTGATAGAAAAGCGGTTGCGCTTGAATTTAATGCCGCGAAATACCTCATCCTGAATGTTGAAACCCGCGCCCAGCACTGTATTTCGGATCCATCGGGTGTTTAGGGTATAACCCAAAGATTTTTCCCACAATCCACTTTCGTGGTCCAGGGTTTGGGAGAGGAAAATGTTGTTATCTATTCGGATCAGCAATTCAGATTTGGGGTACAGTTTGGGATTGACAAAAAACGAGTACCGGGTGATCCCGGTTCGCTCTACAAAACCCACAGAGGTGTTGAAGCCGCGACTCAACTGATAAAACGACCCTTGCATGGTCAGGTTGCGCTTGTCCAATGCGTATTGCAACCCCATGGCATGGTTGTCCGTCCGCGAATCGTCGCTGAGATGGTGGTTGAGCGACTCCACAAAGTGTCCGGAGATCGTACTGGCCTGCGTAAGGCGTATGGTGGCATCCAGGGCGGCTACATCGTTGGTACGGTCTGCCTCCGCTCGCCGGGTATAGACTCCGCCGATAAAACTATCGCCTTTCAAGGCGCGGATGTAGCGAGCAATCATGACCTGATCGTTGGGATCGGTTGCCGCACGATCTGTTCCCGCATCCGAGGCATAAATCGCCGCGATCCGGTTTTTGTCGCCCAGCTTGCCCGAAAATTTCAAGGCCACATCCGGGTTGACGATACTTCTGGAATTGACCACCGACCGGAGCTCCTCACCGGTTCCTGCTACAATAAAATTTTCATTCCCTTCCAGGAAAAAAGGTCGGCGTTCGGGGAAAAAGAGCGCGAAGCGCACGTTGTCGTCTATCTGTCGGGCATCCGATTCTACCTGACTAAAATCGGGATTCCAGGTGGCATCCAACACCAGATCCGAACTGAGTCCAAATTTGCCGGTCAACCCGAAGTCAGGTTTGCCGCCATCGCTGACATCCTGACCCTCAACCGCTGTGACGCCCTTGCCGTAAGTCAGCGCGGGAAGCAACTCCACCAGGGTATTGGGCTTGAGGTTTTCGTACATCAAGGGCATAGATTGCATCAAAAACGCCATCCCCATATCGGGATCGAGCGGCGGGTAAGTCCCCTGGATAGACATGCGGCTGATTTTTCGTTCAAAAATCACCCCCATTTTGACCAAATTATCCCGTACAGAATAGCGGATACTCTTTAAAGGCAACCGGATTTCAATGGTATAACCCTTTTCATGGATCGTAGCTTTGCTGTACCACACAAAATCCGCGCCCGCATCTTCTTGTCCATTGCTGTACCGGGTATCCATCTGAATGCCGGAAGGATTGACATAAAGCGCGTACAGGGATTGTTTATCGTCGTAAGAATCGAGGTTGATGCAGACCCAGTCGTCGTCCCGGATTTTATCCCGCTGCGCCACGGAAGTTTTGATCAGGCTGGGATCGTCGAAACATTCAAAAGCGAAGTACAGGTTTTCGGCGTCATACGCCATCAACACCCGGGTATCGTGCCCCATCTCGCGACCGTAATCCGGGACAAAAGTTTTGAATCCCGATACAGCGGGCGCTTCCTGCCAGATCGCTTCGTCCAACACGCCGTCAATCACAGGGGCTTCATTGGCTCTCACGGGTTTGACAGGTGCAAGCACGGGTTCGGCTGCCAGCAAGATCGAAAATAATCCGCTCAGCCAGATTGTTAAGAGGGTTTTAGGATACATGTTCGGTGTTTAAAAAAAATTTACCAGCGGATCAGCGCCGAGCCCCAGGTAAATCCGCTGCCAAATGCAGCCAGACAAACCAGGTCGCCCTCCTTCACCGCTCCCGCTTCTACCGCTTCGCAAAGTGCAATGGGAATAGAAGCAGCCGTTGTGTTGCCGTATTTTTGAATATTGTTCCAAACCTGATCGTCGGACAATCCCAGTTTTTTTTGCACAAAATTGCTGATGCGCAGGTTGGCCTGGTGGGGAACAAACATATTGATATCCGAAGACTGCAAGCCCGTTTTGTGCAAGGCCTCCATGATGACCTCGGGAAACTTCTGCACCGCCATTTTGAAGACCATCTGACCATCCATATTGGGGAACACCTGGGCGTTGTCCAACATGTGCTGGTTGACAAAAATTTCTCCGAACTCTGCATCGGAATAGCCAAAGTCCATAGGTTCGTCCAACCTGCTCATGTGGTATCCGCCATGTGACCCCGGATTGATCTCCGCCAGTTTTTCAGCAAAAGTACCGTCCGAATGCAAATGGGTCGTCAGGATCCCCTTACCCGGCTCGGTCGTGGGCTGCAACACGACAGCACCCGCGCCATCGCCAAACAGCACGGTCACGTTTCGGCCGCGGGTAGAAAAATCCAATCCCATCGAGTGCATTTCCGAACCAATCAGCAGGACATTTTTGTACATGCCTGTTTTGACAAACTGATCGGCCACTGAAAGCCCATACAAAAACCCGGAACACTGATTGCGGATATCGAGTGCACCAGCCTCGCCGGAACAAATGCCCAATTCGCGCTGTACCAATACCCCACAACCGGGGAAATAATAATCCGGGCTTAAGGTAGCAAAGATGATAAAATCAATATCTTCCTTTTGGATCCCGGCCCGCTCAATGGCAATGGCAGCAGCACGAGCGCCCATTGTCGTTGTCGTCTCCTTGTGCTTTTCGCAGTACCTCCGCGTCTGGATGCCCGTTCGCTCCTGAATCCATTCGTCAGAAGTTTCCATCACCTTCGTCAGATCGTGGTTGGTGACCACCTTTTCGGGCACATAATAACCTATCCCTGCAATTTTTGTGTTGTACATACCTGTCGTTTTTTGGTCATTGAAGTTGTCGAGAACCGTCCCTTTCAAATCCTTAAATTTAGAAGATTTTGCGCAATTCCGCCGTTTTTTTGTAAAAACCGGCATAGTTCGGCCAGGTTTTGTCATTCCATTGGCTGCTTAAAAAGCTTGGATTACCTTTGTAGGAGAAAAAGGAACCTTATGGCAAATCTGGAGCAGGGCCTTGCCGCCCTGAAACAATATTTCGGGTATGAGTCTTTTCGCCCCTTGCAGGAAAAAACCATTACTTACCTGCTGGAAGGTAAAGATGTCCTGACCCTCATGCCCACCGGCGGTGGAAAGTCTATTTGTTTCCAGATTCCCGCCATTATCCTCGAGGGGACCTGCATTGTGGTCTCCCCCCTGATCGCCCTGATGCAGGACCAGGTCGAGGGACTGGTCGCCAACGGCATCCGGGCAGCGTTTCTCAACAGTTCCCAGACGCCATCAGAACAACAGGATATCGAAACCCGATTGCTCCAGCGCCAGCTCGACCTGCTGTACATTTCGCCGGAAAAAATCATCTCCCCGGGTTTCATCCCGGTGTTGAATACCATCAAAATCAACCTGTTTGCGATTGACGAGGCCCACTGTATCTCCATGTGGGGCCACGATTTCCGGCAGGAATATACCAAACTGGGTTTTATCAGGGAGCAATTTCCCGGAATACCCATCCTTGCGCTGACCGCTAGCGCGGAAAAAGTGACCCGCCTGGATATTACCCGCCAACTGGGCATCCCGGAAGAACATATCCTGGTGGCTTCTTTCGACCGACCCAATATTTACCTGGAGGTGAGACCCGGCAGAAAGCGAATGGAACAGATCACCGATTTTGTACACCACAACCGCAAACAGTCCGGGATCGTGTATTGCCTGAGCAGAAAGTCCACTGAACAGGTAGCCGCCCGACTACAGGCAGCAGGCTACAAGGCGGCTTTTTACCACGCGGGGATGTCGGCCCGGGATCGCGCCAGTACCCAGTCTGATTTTATTGCCGACCGCACCCAGATCATCTGCGCGACCATCGCTTTTGGAATGGGGATTGATAAGTCCAACGTCCGCTGGATCATTCACTACAACCTGCCCAAGAATATGGAAGGGTATTACCAGGAAATCGGGAGGGCCGGAAGAGACGGACTGCCTGCCCAGGCATTGTTGTTTTATACGGTAGCCGACCTCCAGATGCTGCGCGATATGCTGACACAGCAGGAGTCCAACCAGGCAGAACTGCAGTTGGCCAAACTGGAACGCATCCAGCAGTATGCCGAGTCGTTGGTTTGTCGCCGAAGGGTGCTGCTCAATTATTTCGGGGAACCTTTTCACCGCGATTGCGACAATTGCGACACCTGCAAGCAGCCGCACTCCGGCATAGATGGAACCATCATTGCACAGAAGGCGCTATCGGCCCTTTACCGCACCGGGGGAAGGGAAAGCAACAGCCTGCTCATCCACATCCTTAGGGGTTCCAGGAAAAAGGAAGTCCTCGAAAAAAACTACCACGAACTGAAAAGTTATGGCTGCGGTGCCGAACACAGCTACGAAGCCTGGCAGTTTTACCTCGTACAGCTGCGCAACCTCGGCTATTTGGAAAGTCCTCCGGACCAAAAAAACATGGTTCTGATCAACGATGCCAGCAAGCGGGTGCTCTTTTCCGGGGAAAAGGTCAAACTCATCCGATTTAGCGGTTCTGGCCGAAGCACAGAAACCCCGGTGAAAATTTCCCGCGGACCTTCACAGACCCAGCGCGACCTCTCAGAATTGTACGACTTGCTGATAGAACTTCGGCGCTCCCTGGCAGTCAAGGCCGGGATTCCGCCCTACAGCCTGCTCAGCGATGCCGACATCCAGTCCATGATCGAACAATTGCCCGTTTCGACCTACGAGCTGCATTCCGTTTCGGGGATGAGTCAGAAAAAAATTGCCGATTACGGAAATTTTTTCCGACAGGCTATCCTCAGCTTTGTTTCCGATCGCCCCCTGCTGGCCAAGAAGAAAAGCAAAGCCCTGACCTTCGCGTACCTGGAAAAGGGGCTTTCGCTGGAGGAAATTGCCTCCTTGCGACAGCTCAAACTCGTGACCATAGAAGATCATGCTGCCCAACTGTACACCGACGGATTCCCCCTCGATATCCGACCCTTCCTGCCCCTGGATGCAGAGGTGGTGATCCGGGAGGCCATTCACAAGGCCGGTGGGGTCAAAGCTCCGCTAAAAACCTTGCACGACCTGCTGTTTGGACAGTATTCCTATTTGGCAATCAAGCTGACGCTGGCAAAAATGGAGCGCGAACGGATGCAAATTTGAGCAATTAC
>JANQWK010000102.1 GCA_030729925.1 Saprospiraceae bacterium | reverse complement strand
ATGTTTTACGGGGATTAAATCCTTGAAAAACAGATTTTTATAAATCAGGTGCAAGGCACCTTAAGGTGCCTTGCACCTGATTACCCTTATTAATCCCTCCAAACCCCAAAAAGTAACCACTACTACCATGCTTCCCAAACTATTTTAATTATTCGAGCTTTACCACGCTTCGAAAACGTTTTTCCCGAAGGGAACAAGGACGGTTCCTGGATTATTTTTTCAGCCAATTAGCGGAGTAACTGTGCGATAATCTTTATGTTTGTAAGGCTGAGTTGCTCCAATTACTGACCCGATAAATCTGACCGGCCATGAAATGTTTCACTCCAAGTTCTTATGTGACCTCGCTTTTGCTTGCATTTTTATGCCTGTATTCATTTGATGTACAAGGTCAGGAAGCACACCGGCGCTGGCGAAAAATGAACCAGATCAGGGCGGATAAGTTCGACCTGGTTTTGCCGGAGGCGATGCGCGAAAATGGCATTGATATGTGGATCATCACCAATCGGGAAGGTCATTATGATCCGCTGTGGGCAGATATGGGGGGTGGATATACTTCTACCAATGGGTATTACGTGTTTTTCGACAAGGGAGAAGGAAGAATAGAGCGGGCAGCCCTGGGAATGAGCGGTTACCTCCTGGAGGAGGGGGGCGTCTATGATTATTTTGGTGCTGCCTCCGAATTGCAGGAATTCGTGCAACAAAGAGATCCCAAGCGAATTGGTCTCAATTATTCCAAAAATTTCGGAGGTGCAGATGGATTGTCCTATTCGGAGTTTTTGGAACTAACAGAAATGCTCGGCGAAAAGTACGCCTCCAGGTTTATGTCTGCCGAAAAACTAACCTCAGATTTTCGCTCCAGACGAGTCGCCAGCGAAATTGCTGCTTTTGCCGAAGCAGGTGAACTGTCTTACCAGATTGCCGAAAAAGCATTGTCCAATGCAGTGATTACCCCAGGTTTGACTACGCTCGAAGATGTGGCATGGTGGATGATGGAGGAACTACACAAGCATAACCTGGGGACTTCCTTCGGGATGCCTTCTGTCTATATTACCGGCCCCGATGGTATCGAAGCGACTTCCAGCGACCGTATCATCCAGCGTGGCGACATCCTGATGATTGATTGGGGCGTTGGGTTGATGAATTTTTATACCGATATGAAACGGGTAGCTTATGTACTGAAAGAGGGCGAAACGGAAGTGCCGCAAAGCTTTCGGTATGCCTACGAACAAGGACTAAAAGCCCGACAAGTCATTACCCAAACCATCAAACCCGGCATCACCGCCAAAGCAGCCGAACAAGAGATTCATAAAGCCCTAAATGCAGCCGGCTTTAGCGCAATGACTACCTTCAACCAACCCAGCTCAGCCGATGTGACCGATGTGATGATCGGTTGCCATTCAGTAGGCAATTGGGGACATGGCATAGGCCCTTCTATCGCTTTTTTCAATCCCGTAAGACTTACTTACGAGCTCAAACCAACCAACCTGCTCTCTATCGAACTTTTTGCCTACACCAAAATCCCAGAATGGGGCGGCAAAAAATTGCGTATCCCCCTGGAGGATGATGCCGTGGTAACCGACCGAGGTATCGAGTGGTTGTATCCGGTAAACCGAAAAATATTGGTCATCAAGTAGTTTTGTTGTTTTTAAACCCTAGCGCAAGCAAAATCAGGAAATAGGGAAAAGGAGATAGCCTATAGGTGGTCTAAAGGAAAATATGCAACAGAAAAATCAACTAAAACAAAGATTTTCAAGCACTTAAAACTCAGGTGCAAGCCACCTTAAGGTGCCTTGCACCTGATTACCCTTATTAATACCTCGAGATCCAAAAAAGTAACCTCTCGTTAGGCTGTTTTGGTATCCTGACTTCTCGATACCCACACGATAGTGTTGCAATACCTTGACCGTATCTATAAGACAAAGGCGAAGGGCCGAAGTCTCTAACCGTACCGGGGGTATCGCCACAAAATTGAATTTACCTCCCCCTAAAAAATTCGGAACTGAGGTTTATGTATCTAACTGGTATTCAATAATACGGGTAAGGGCATCAAAGTTGCCCCGAAAATCAAGTCCCAAAGCTTGTACGGCTATCGCGATAAGCGCTGCTTCGCTGATCGCCCCGGAAGCAAGCCCATCTCTTTTGGCAAAATATCGCCCGGCATCCAGGAAAACCCGCAGGGGAACCATTCCTATGAGTTCAGAACCGCTTACCGTTAATCCTCTTTCTTCCGCAAGTTGCCGACAAACTTCAAAGGCCTCGTGCAACGGGGTTGTGTTGATGTTGGTCAAATTAGTGGACACCTGTGCAAATCCATAGTCATCCATATACCATCCAATTGCTTTTACCGAGCGCAGAAGCCCTGGCTGGTTTTTTTTTAGACCGTTTTCAACGAAGCTGCGACCAGATTCGCGCAGCTGAGCAGCTATACTTTTTGCTACCGATACAGACTGCGTGTTGAGGTTGATGTTGTAGGCAATCAAAAAGTCACGTGCGCCAATTACAGTAGCCCCCGAACGAGCATTAAATCGGGTAGGCCCATAATCGGGTTTCCAGACAGGATCCAGTATTTTTTTTGCCAACCCTTCATACTCGCCTGTCCGAATAGCAGCCAGGTTTTTCCGCAAAGGCGCAGTAGCCGCTTCTTCGTACAGATATACGGGAATGTCCAATGCTTCTCCTACCCTGCGAGCCAGTACGTTGGCATAGCCAATGACGGCTTCCATGGAAATATTCGATACCGGAACCAGCGGGCAAACATCCGTAGCGCCAATGCGTGGATGCTCACCATGATGCTCCCGCATGTCTATTTTCTCAGCTGCCACCCGAATAGCTTCAAAGGCAGCTTGCACCACAGCATCAGGTGTTCCTGCAAAGGTCATTACCGTGCGGTTGGCATCTTTGCCAATATCTACATGCAGCAATTTTACCCCCGGAACCGCCTCAATCGCATTGCTGATCGCCTGTATCACAAACAAATCCCGTCCCTCACTAAAATTAGGCACACACTCGATAATAGGTCGCTGCTCCATGGTTACTATATGTTAATTACCCCAGGCGCCACCACCCGGTGAATGAATCACTACCCGATCACCAGCCTGCAATTCCGAACTATCCACCCCCAAGAGCTGCTCTTTTTCGCCATTGGCGCGAATAATGTATTGTTCCCCACAAGCTCCAGCCGATCCGCCCTCCATGCCAAAGGGGGCTACCACCCGGTGCTGACTCAGGATGGTCATCTCAACTGCATCCAAAAATTCGAGTTCCCGCACAATACCATCTCCACCCGGCCATTTCCCCCGGCCACCAGAGCCTTCGCGAATGGAAAATTCACGTAACCGAACCGGATATTTGAGTTCCATATCCTCGGGATCTGTAATCCGAGTATTGGTCATGTGCTGGTGAACCGCCGAACGACCCCGAAAACCCGGACCGGCACCCACTCCCCCACATATCGTTTCGTAATACCCAAATGTGTCATTCCCAAAAAGAAAATTGTTCATCGTACCCTGACTGCAGGCAGACATGCGCAATGCCTTCAAGAGGGTATCCACCAAGCGCTGACTCACCTCCGTATTGCCGCCCACCACAGCAGGACAGGCCGACGGGGTATCCGGAAAAACAGGATGCAAAAAAGAGGCATCCGGCAACTTGATACTTACGTTTTGCATGAGCCCCTCATTCAGTGGGATAGGTTTTTGACAAAGCAAGCGAAGTACGTAAAGCACCGCACTGTACACAATGGATACATTGGCGTTGAGATTACCCGGATGAACCGGAGAGGTTCCGGAAAAATCAAAACTAATATGCCCATCCTTTACCGTTATCCTTACCCGAATCAAATGCCCGTCATCCATACTTTCCTCCGCATCATACACCTGATTGTCGTAAGGCTGGATGTATTCCCGTAAAATAGCCGATGCGTGATCCTTGAGTTTTTGCATATAACCCTGCACCTTTTCCAAGCCCTGCTGCCGAACCAATTCCTTAAGCGCTTCACTTCCCCTTCTCAGCGAAGCCAGCGCTGCATTGATATCTGCTATATTTTCATCTGCGGCACGACTTGGATAAGCACTACCACTCAACAGCGCCTGCATCAGCCGCCATTGTACCTGCCCTTTTTTCACCAGGTAAGTGGGCGGGATAACCACTCCCTCTTCTTCCAGGTTTTTCGCATCCGGGGGCATGGATCCCGGTCTTTTGCCCCCCAGTTCAGCATGATGCGCTCTATTGATCACATAGCCGATCAGTTGCTGCCGATCGTCATACACCGGGCTCATCAAAGTAATATCAGGCAAATGCGAGCCACCATATTTAGGATGATTGGTAATCACCACATCGCCCTCTTCCATAGGCAACTGCTCCAGTACCAGTCTCGCACATATTCCCAAACTGCCCAAATGTACCGGAATATGCGGTGCATTGACCAGGAGCTGTGCGTGCTGATCCAGTAAAGCGCAGGAAAAATCCAGGCGCTCTTTAATGTTTACGGAAATGGAGGTTCGTTGCAGTTGTGCCCCCATCTCCTCTGCTATCGCAGAAAAACGGTTGGTAAACAGTTCGAGTTCTATCAATTCATGCTCTAAACCGGCCATATTGCGCTTCTGCATCAGATTCGTCATCACCACGTGCTGGTTTTCCTGCATACTTAACTCCCAAGTTCCTTCCACATAAACCGTAGAAGTAGGATTGAGTACGATAGCCGGCCCCTTGATCCTGGCTCCGCAATCGAGGTCATCCCAGCGATATACAGGAACATCCTGCCCCGCAAGCACGGATGTATGGTTCTTAAAAGGTGTTGGGAAGTAACTCCTGCAAGTACCCGAAGAACGCTTCATCCGAGGTGGCTGGTAGTATCCGATTACCTTCAGGCTCTCCACCTCTAAAGTTCGGTTTTCGGGAAAATACCCAAAAAGTTTTTTGTAGGCGCGCTCAAATTTATCCGGGATCAGCGCAAGATCGTGCTGCCAGGGAATTTCAAGCGCGTATTCCTGTCCTTTGAGTCGGAGAAAAACAGAGACCTTATCTATCGCCAACGCCTTCGGATCGCATCCCTCTGCTTTCAATTCGGCAAAGACTTTCTCCTCCAGAGCTGTCCGGACACTATCCAGTTTTGGCCGAAAGGCCGACCAAGACTCCAAAACCTGGTAACTGGCCATTCGTGCCACACGGGCATGACCTATCCCATACGCGCTCAACAAGCCTGCATCGTAGGGGACAATTACCTCATCTATCCCTAAAAGAGAAGCCACCGCACACGCGTGCAGGCCACCCGCTCCGCCAAAAGCCAATAACGTATAAGTACGGGGGTCGAAGCCCTTTTTTACGGAAATTCCGCGAATCGCTTCTGCCATTTTTTCATTGGCAATTTGTTCGAAACCCAGCAGCAGTTCTTTTTTCTCAAAAACCATCCCGCTGTCGCGAAAAATTTTTTGTCGGATCTCGTCCAAAGCGCGTTCTGCCGCGACAACGTTAACAGGAATGCCCATTTCCGAACTGTCGAGTTTGCCCAAGAGCAAATTAACATCTGTAATCGTGAGGGGGCCTCCGGCGCCATAGCAAGCAGGTCCTGGGTTCGCTCCGGCACTCTCCGGTCCTACAACCAATTTATATCCGTCAAAATCACATACAGAACCGCCACCTGCAGCCACGGTTTCAATCGCTACCGTAGGGCTTGACATCTCAATCCCCCCAATCCGGGTGATAAACTCATAATCCATGCCTCCATCGTAGCGTGCCGTATCTGTGCTAGTCCCACCCATGTCGAAGCTCAACACTTTCTGATAACCCAACTCCGCCGCAATACTCGCCGCTCCGACTACCCCACCTGCCGGGCCACTCAGAAGACTATCCTTGGGCTGAAAAAAAGCAGCATCTACAAGTCCACCCGCACTTGTCATCACGCGTAACCTTCTCCCTTGCTCCACATCGCCCTCATCCATGCTTTCCCGAATACTCCCCAGATACGCATTGATAATTGGTGACAAATACGCATTCACCAAAGCCGTCTGCGTGCGGGGATAAATTTTAATTGCACTGGAAAGTACGTGGGACAGGGAAATATCGCTCCAACCAAGATGCACAAGTGCTTCCTGCATCCGCAGTTCGTGAATCGGATTCCGGTAGGCGTGCAGAAAAGCGACAGCCACAACGCTGTTTGTAATTTTTTTTGCGACAGCAGCCGCATCTTCAGGGGTTAAGGGAAGCACCACCTCACCGGAAGCATCCAGACGTTCGGGCACCTCTATCACTTCATCGAAAAGCAGCAAAGGATCAGGAATGTTCAGTTCGAACAGGTTGGGTCTTTGCTGGGTTCCTATAAAAACCAGGTCCTTAAAACCCTTAGTAATCAGAAGGGTAACCTTAGCTCCTTTCTTTTCCAGCAGCGCATTGGTCCCCTTAGTAGAACCCAATCGCATATCTATCGGCGGAAGATCTATCCCAGGGCGGGTACCTGTAGCCAGGCGGGCTGCCAGTACGGGAGCTTCTTCACCTGTAAACAACTCGAAATCGGCTGCCGCTTCCAGCGGAAAATCAGTATCCAGAGTTATTGTTCCGCCGGCAGCATCAAATCCTGTCACCCTGAAATTACGGGCACGATCCTGAAGCAAACAACCCGAAAAGCCGAGTAAAGGATTACCCGAAAAACGCCAGTTGTGCCGAATGGCAAAAACGCCGGGCGAAACCCGCCGTAAAAACGTGCCCCGGATGGCAGCACTGCTCAGCACCTTGACCCGAATCATTTTTCCATCGGGAGAAATTGCGATACAATCGGAAAACGTCCCCCCTGTATCAATCCATATTTGCCAATTTGTAGATTCGTGCTGCATATCAAAGATGCCTTTTTACCTAAGAAAAAAACCATGTCTGAACGGATCTTCCGGATCTATCAAAAATTCATGCTGTCCGGTAATAAACGCAGTACCTTCCACCTCCGGCACCAATGCCCGAAAGGGCCCATAGTCCAGCTCTTCTATCAGCGTTCCCTTAAAAACGCTCCCCAAGATACTTTCAATTATCAGGGTATCGCCCAAATTGATCTCCCCGCGCGCATAATGGATGGGCAAACGTCCGGAAACCCCCGAACCGGTAGGACTTCTATCCACTTCGCCTTCGGCAAAAACGCATACATTGCGGCTATCCACCCCGGGACTAACCGGTCCTCCCATAAAAATGGTACCATACAAAAAGCTCAAATCTGGCTCGAAAGGGTGCTTAACCTGATCCGAATTTGCCATCACGGCGCGTTTGATCGCCATACCTTTTTGTATAATTTCGGAGTACCGTTCGGGGATCAGCGGAAGATTGAGGTCTTCGGCCTGCACGTAGGCATAAAAAGCTCCGCCATAGGCCAAATCGTAATGCACGCGCCCCAAGCCTGGTACCTCCACAGCCTGATCCAATGCCACTACAAAAGATGGAACGCAACGAAAACGGGAAAAAAGTACCTGTCCATTTTCGACCCGGACAGACACATCCAATCGTCCGCAGGGTGCATCAATTTTCAAATGCGTAAAGGGTTCTTCCACCTGCACCCAGCCCATCACCACTGCCAATTTGGCAATAGCGATCGTTGCATGTCCGCACATGGTGCTATAGCCCTCATTGTGCAAAAATATGATCCCAAAATCCGCACCGGCATCATTGGGTGGTGTAAGGACACAGCCGTACATATCGGCATGTCCACGCGGCTCGTGCATCAGCACCTTTCGCAGGTAGTCGTACTGCTGCATCAGGATCCGCCGGTTTTCCAGCACAGAACTGCCGGTAAGTTCCGGAAAACCTTCCACAACCACCCGGAGCGGTTCCCCCCCGGTGTGCATGTCAATTGTCCTGATGCGGTGCCAGTGTTCAGGAACCTGCAGTTGACCTATTTTCATCATTTGGGAATCATTTTCAGCAATAGGAAGTAACAATCAGGAAGCTGTTGAAGTATCCTCCGACAATTTTATCACCCGAATCGTTTCAATCTTAGTATCGCTCACCAGCTCCAGAATGAACCGGTATCCGTCCAGGTATATTTCTGCCCCCTGCTCGGGTATCGTTTCAACGGTAGTCACCAGATAGCCTGACAGCGTATGGTAATCGCCTTCCGGAAAAGAAAGCTCTTCGTACTTATCGTTGAGATAATCTATTTCAAGTCGTCCCGAAAAAATGAACTCCCGCTCCGAAACGCGGGTCTCCACATACTCCTCCTGATCGTGTTCGTCCTCAATCTCGCCGAAAAGTTCTTCGAGGATATCTTCCAGGGTAATCAATCCGGCTATTCCCCCAAACTCATCCACCACGCAGGCAATGTTAGTACGTTGTTTGATGAACCGATTAAGCAGTTCAGACACCCGCATCACCTCCGGTACAAAGGAAATCTGCAAAATCAATTTTCCAATACTTTTCGGTTCTTTCAACAGCTGTTGGTGATGAACGTAGCCCAGCACATTATTCACATCGTTTTCCACAACAATAATCCGGGAAAGTTTGGTTTCGCGAAACAACTGTTCCAGTTCCTGCAAATCTGCGTTGACATCTATATATTCGATTTCTGTCCGGGGTACCATACAATCACGCACCCGCACATCCCGGAAGTTAAGCGCTTTTCCAAACAATTCTTTATCTATTTCCTCCTCTGACTCTGAGCCTCTCGGATCCATAATCAATTCTTCCAGATCGAGGCGGGTAAACACCTGGCTAGGTTCGTACACAGGTGCCTTAAACAGCAGCTTGATCACATAATTGGCGAAGGCCAGGGTTACGGAAGCAGGCACGACCAGTATCCATTGAAGCGCCCGAAGAGGGTATGCGATATACACCAATACCTCATTTGCGTAGAGTCGGAAAAGGGTTTTTGGCAAAAATTCGCCGAAAATCAGCACCACAATCGTAATCAATACGGTATTCAGCAGCAGGGAAAGCAGGCCTTCCCCGGCGATCCAATCGGTCAGCGGGTCTAGGTAGGGCGTTGCCAATGCGGTAAAAACTACCAATGCAATGTTATTACCGACCAGCATCACGCCCAGAAAGTTGGAAGGATTTTCAAAAAAACCTGCCAGGATTTTTGCCTTTCTGCCCCCTTTCTTTTTCAGCAGCTCCATACGAAGTTTGTTGGCCGAAATAAAAGCTATTTCAGACCCTGAAAAAAGAGCGGACAAGCCAAGTGTAAACAGGATAATTGCTATAGACATTATTCGAATATATTTTGCGAACCTTCTGCAGGGGCGGTTCCTGCACCATCCGGTTCCATATCCTTGATTTTAATTCTTCCGGTTACGGCCTTGATTCTGGCATCCTTGAAATTTTGGGTAGCCTCAAAACCATAGCCATAGATCACTTCATCTTGCC
Source organism: Saprospiraceae bacterium (assembly GCA_030729925.1). GTDB lineage: Bacteria > Bacteroidota > Bacteroidia > Chitinophagales > Saprospiraceae > JALQTV01. Next base: position 58,116 of record JANQWK010000102.1, on the reverse strand, counting down.
GGGTAATACGGGCAAATTTCTGGGTATAAACCCGCTGTTCCTGTTCATCCCAGATCAGTTCCTCACTTTCCAGTTTTTCCCCTTCCCGGCTTTGCCAGACCACGCTATCTCTCACCACGATCAGACTTTTGTTTTCAAATCGCTGTGCAAAATTACCCCTCAAGGTACTTCCAACCAGCATTTCGTCGTCAAAAAATTCGACAAATACGCCTTTCGGGAATTCCTGAACAGGATTAGAACGATCGGCAACATAATCCATTTGTGGGCCGGTGATCCGAACCCTGACTTTTGCCGAATCGCTGTAGAGGATTTCGATTTCCTCCGCTATTTCTTTATCCATATCCCAAGTTTCCATCCAGGCATCCGATACAGGTTTTTCCGCGCAAGCGGGGAAAAGAAGCAAGGGAATGAGCAGAACAAACCAAAATTTTGAGTCCTTTGTCATGGTTACAAGTTGCAGCTCAAAATTAACCAAAGAATTGCATTGCAGCACCATCCGGGCATAAATCGGGAGAAATCTGCTGCAGTCTTGGCATAAATGTAGAAATTAGCGCACAAATCCGATGGAAATGACAAAGTGGATTCCAAATATTATTACGGGCCTTAATCTTTTTGCGGGCTGTATCGCCAGTGTGTTGGTTTTTAGTGGCCAGCCTGCTCAGGCCTTTTTGTTTCTGGGGCTTGCGTTGCTTGCTGACTTTCTCGACGGAACTGCAGCAAGGCTGTTGAATGCCCGCAGTGAGTTGGGAAAACAACTCGACTCCTTGGCCGATGTGGTCAGTTTTGGCTGGCTCCCGGGCCTCATCGTATATCAAATCTGGATCCAGCAACACCCGGACAGTCAATGGGCCTGGTCGGCTTTTTTGCTTACGGTAGCTACCGCTTTCCGTTTGGCAAAATTCAACCTCGACCCTGACCAATCCTACGAATTCAAAGGACTCGCTTCTCCTGCCAGTGCGTTGTTTTTCGGTGCCTGGTTGCTCTTGTCCGAGCCTTTGCCCGGGATAATCAGCTTTCTGTTTTCCCACCAGCTATTTTTTGCAAGCGTAGTGCTGCTCTTTTCCTATCTGCTTTTGTGCAACCTTCCGATGTTCAGTCTGAAAATTCAGCATTTGCGATGGGTCGGAAATGAGATAAAAATTATCTTTGTGGCGACATCAGTCGTGTTGGCAATCGCATTTCAGTTGCTCGCACCTGCACTGGTTATCCTGTTGTACATTTTTCTATCCCTAATTCAACATCTAAGCAAACGAATATGAAATTTATAGCCGAAATTGATATCATGCCTCATAAGGAGTTGCTCGACCCACAAGGCAAAACCGTGGCCAATAACCTCAAATACATCAACATCCACGAGGTCAGCGATGTCCGCATTGGCAAACACGTCCTCATGACCCTCGAAGCCGGCTCTGAAGAAGAAGCTGCAGAAAAGGTAAAAGTAGCCTGCGAAAAACTACTTGCTAACTTGATCATGGAGACCTATTCTTTTTCTTTGAAAGCTGAATAAAGTTACATTACCTTGACTGCTGCCAGACTATTCATTGTACCTACGCCTCTGGGCAACCTCGAGGATATCACGCTCAAGGCCATTCGGATTCTCGGCGAGGTACAGTTGATCCTGGCAGAAGACACCCGCGTTACCCACAAGCTGCTTCAGCACTACCAAATCAGGACTCCGGTCAAAGCCTTCCACGCGTTCAACGAGCACCACGCGGTGGACTACTTCGTTAACCAAATTGCAGCCGGCACTAATATTGCTCTCGTATCCGATGCCGGAACCCCTGGCATTTCTGATCCGGGCTTTCTATTGGTTCGCGCTTGCCGCGAAAAAGGGATTGTCACGGAATGTCTGCCCGGCCCAACAGCCTTCGTTCCTGCACTAGTCGCCTCCGGGCTTCCCTGCGACAAATTTTTTTTCGAAGGCTTCCTGCCGCACAAAAAAGGCCGACAAACCCGCCTCAAGCGCATTGCCGAACTCGAACATACCGTTATTCTCTACGAATCGCCCCACCGCTTGGTCAAATGCCTGGAACAACTCGCCGAATATTGCGGCCCGGAGCGAATGGCCTGCGTCGCCCGAGAACTTACCAAAATCCATGAAGAAGTCCGCACCGATACCCTTGCCGGACTCCTTGCCTATTACGGTAGTCAGGCAAAAGTAAGGGGAGAAATCGTTCTCGTTATGGCGGGAAAGTAACAAGAGATTTTTTTGAATAATTTAGCGGGGAGCGTGGTTACCAATGAGGGGAAAAAGGGATTAATAGGGGTAATCAGGTGCAAGGCACCTTAAGGTGGCTTGCACCTGATTCACAACACTCTGTTTTTCAATATTTTAAATCAATTGGACGATGTTCGATCATTTTACCAGCCACCAACTGATACTACCGGATGCAACTATTCACTACCGGATTGGTGGTGCCGGACCACCGTTGCTGCTGTTGCATGGTTACCCTCAGACGCACATCATCTGGCACAAAATCGCAAGCGCGCTTGCCCAAAACTTCACCGTGGTGGCCAGTGATCTAAGAGGCTACGGCGATAGCAGCAAAGCGCCCGGACAGGAGGGGCACGTCAATTATGCCAAGCGAGCTATGGCTGCCGACCAGGTTGCATTGATGCGGCACCTCGGATTCAATAAGTTTCAGGTAGCCGGACATGATAGGGGCGGGAGAGTCGCTCACAGAATGGCGCTGGACTATCCCGAGGTTATCGAAAAAATGGCAGTCCTGGATATTGCACCCACCTTGGCCATGTACCAAACAACGGATATGGCCTTTGCACGCGCCTACTACCACTGGTTCTTTCTCATCCAGCCATTTGATATCCCGGAACGCCTGATCGGGGCAGATCCTGCTTTTTTTCTGGAAAAAAAATTGGGGCAATGGGGAAGAGACCGCTCTGCAATTACCGAAGAAGCATTTGGCGCCTACCTACGCTGCTTTACCCCCGAAACGATTCATGCGAGTTGTGAGGACTACCGGGCATCCGCTACGATTGACTTGCAACACGATGCTGCTGATCTGCAAGCGGGCAAACAAATCCAATGTCCCCTGCTGTGCCTCTGGGGGGCAAAAGGTTTTGTGGGTCAGCACTACGATGTAGTTGCCGAATGGCAAAAATGGGCAGCAGCTGTCACAGGCTTTGCCTTACCATGTGGACATTATTTGCCTGAAGAAGCACCTGACGAAACACTCCGCCACTTCACTGATTTTTTCAACCCATAATCCTTCTTATGCGAACCTACCAGATTGCATCCATTCCCGGCGACGGAATTGGAAAGGAAGTTTTACCTGAGGCCATAAAAGTGCTGGAAGCATTAGCAGCAACCTGTGGTTTTCAGTTGCAATTTTCTTCGTATGCGTATTCCTGCGCATACTATAAGACCTATGGAAAAATGATGGCCGATGATGGCCTCGAAAGATTGCGCGACAGTGACGCTATATTTCTGGGAGCGGTAGGATTTCCCGGAGTCCCGGATCATGTTTCACTCTGGGGCTTGCTGATTCCGATACGAAGAACGTTCCAGCAGTATGTCAACCTCAGACCGGTCAGGCTACTCAAAGGCATAGCTTCTCCGCTAAAAGCAGAAAAACCAATTGATTTTTACATCGTACGGGAAAACAACGAAGGAGAGTATTCGTCTATTGGAGGAAGATTATATGAGGGAACCGAGCAGGAAGTCGTCGTACAAGAAAGTGTTTTTACCCGCAAGGGAGTGGACAGGGTCATGCGTTTTGCTTTTGAGTTGGCCGCCAGACGCGGCAAAAAGATCGCCAGTGCCACCAAATCCAATGGAATTATCCATACTATGCCTTTTTGGGACGAAAGATTTAAAGCTATCGGCCAGGAATACCCTGAGGTAAGTCGCGAGCAGTTTCATATAGATATTCTGTGTGCTCACTTTGTACTGCACCCCGACTGGTTCGATGTAGTAGTGGCAAGTAACCTGTTCGGAGATATTTTGTCAGACTTAGGGCCAGCAGTCGTGGGAGGCATGGGAATAGCCGCAGGTGCCAACCTCAATCCTGAAAAAGAATTCCCCAGTATGTTCGAACCCGTCCACGGAAGTGCCCCGGATATAGCCGGAAAAAACGTTGCTAATCCAATCGCCTGCTTCTGGACAGCGGCAATGATGCTCGAACATCTGGGCGAGACCGAAGCTGCTGCTTTGCTCATGAATGCCATAGAAACAACTACCGCGGCCGGAAAAGTACTTACCCGTGACCTCGGAGGTAATGCCACTACGACCGCCGTTACCGCTGAAGTAATCAAAAATATTGGAAAAAACTAGCGACAGAAAGCTCCTGAAGTAGGTTACATTTTGGGAGGGGCAAACACAGCCTCTTGTATGGTGTTTGCCCCGTCCATCTGGATCATGTGGCTCAGATATGAAGAGCTCTATTGTCTGTGGCAGCGAGAGCTGCCTCCTTGAGCGCTTCGGTGTAAGTAGGGTGGGCATGGCTCATACGCGAAGCATCCTCAGCGGATGCGCGGAACTCCATCAGGGCTACGGCCTCAGCGATCACATCTGCCACGCGGGGCCCTACCATGTGCACGCCAAGAATTTCATCGGTAGCTTGGTCTGCCAATACCTTGATCATGCCATCGGTGTCCATACTGGCACGAGCGCGCCCTAGTGCTTTGAATGGGAACTTCCCTACTTTGTAGGCTCGCCCTTCTTCCTTGAGCTGGGTTTCGGTTTTTCCGACTCCGGCTACTTCCGGCCAAGTGTAAACTACCCCGGGAATCAAGTTATAATCAATATGTGGTTGCTGACCGGCAATCACTTCTGCAACAAATACGCCCTCTTCCTCTGCCTTGTGCGCCAGCATGGCTCCTTCAATCACATCACCAATAGCATAAATACCCGGTACACTGGTCTGCAGGTGATGATCTACCTTAATTCTTCCCTTATCATCTTTTTCCACCCCAATCGTTTCGAGTCCCAGGTTATCGGTATAAGGTCTTCTGCCAATTGCAATCAGACAATAATCCGCCACAATCTCAAAACTGGCATCACTATCCTTGCTCTTGACACCTACCTTAACCTGATCGCCCGTATTTTCTACTGAAGTAACCAGGTGCTTCAAGTGAAAATTAACCCCCAGCTTCTTCATGGAGCGCATCAACTCTTTACCACAATCCTTATCCATTCCTGGGATGATCCCATCTAAGAATTCAACTACCTCCACCGATGTTCCCAAGCGGGCATACACCGAACCCAATTCCAGTCCGATCACTCCCCCGCCAATGACAACCATTTTTGCAGGAACCTCCTGTATATTCAAAGCTTCTGTCGAAGTAATAATGCGTTTTTTATCATAATTAAACACAGCGGGAGTAATCGGCTTGGATCCCGTTGCAATGATGGTCTTCGAAGTCTGAATCAACTCCTTGGTTCCATCAGGCTTTTGCACCTCAATCTGGTTTGCGCCAACGAAAGTTCCATGCCCCTGATGAACCGTTATCTTATTCTTCTTCATCAGAAAATCCAAGCCCTTTACGGTCTGGTCAACTACCTCGTTTTTCCTGCGAATCATCTGCGGCATATCCACACCCAGGTCACTGATCCGAATACCGTGTTCCTGAAAGCGCTCTTTGGCATTGTGATAATGCTCGGAAGAATCCAGTAGTGCCTTAGACGGGATGCAACCCACATTGAGACAAGTTCCCCCAAGCGTGTTGTATTTTTCCACAATAGCTGTTTTCATGCCAAGCTGCGCACAGCGGATAGCTGCCACGTATCCTCCGGGGCCGGAACCAATGACGGTCACATCGTAATTCATGGTTTTTCAAATTTATTTTTCAACGAAAGAAAAGGGTTATTTTTTGGGTTGTTTATCATCTTTACGAGCCTGAGGCGGTTGATTACCTGCCGGGTTTTTCCGCGGCTTCTGTTTGTTTTTTCTGCGCTTTTTATTTCTGCGCACTTTGTCATCCGGAAGGTCTATCGCTCCGGTAACGTCCTCATAATCCATCTGTTTTTCCACGGCAGCGGTATGCAATTCTACCGATTCCAAATCAGCAGGTCTTTGGCCGTTTTTATTCATATCATGTACCATGCGCACGCGGTCCAATGGCAAAGGGTAAAACTTACCTCTACCGCCTTCTGCTTCATAAGCATAATACATCAATCCTTTGAAAATATCCGTTTTGACCAATACCGCCCGACCCTTTTCCGTGTCTAGTTTTTCGGCGTGCGCCGGAAAAGCCTCGATCGCCTCCATATAAGTGTCGAGTTCGTAATTGAGACAGCACTTGAGCCTGCCGCACTGCCCGGAAAGCTTCGCTTGGTTGATCGCCAGATTCTGGTAGCGGGCCGCAGCTGTGGAAACCGACTTAAAATCGGACAACCAGGTCGAACAGCACAACTCACGACCACAAGAACCCAATCCTCCGATACGAGCAGACTCCTGTCGTGCCCCAATCTGCCGCATTTCAATTTTTACTTTGAAATCCTTTGCAAAATGCCGAATCAACTCCCGGAAATCCACCCGGCCATCAGCAGTATAGTAAAACGTCGCCTTGCGCTTATCACCCTGAAACTCAACATCCCCTATCTTCATGTCCAAACCCAAGGTCCGGGCAATGACCCGAGCCTTCACCATCGTCGGTACTTCCATATCTCTGGCCTCCTGGAGTTTTTCCAAATCTCGCTGATTGGCCTTCCGCAAAACACTATGGATCACACCATCCTCCGTAACCCCCTTTTTCTTCATCTGCAAACGCACAAGATCACCCGATAGCGAAATCGTTCCCACATCATACCCATTAGCAGTTTCTACCACCACCGGATCACCTGTAATAGCCCGGGTATGCTGCCCGTTGAGGTAAAAACCCTTTCGAGCACCGTTTTTGAAATTTACCTCCACCACATTAAAACCATCCGGCTCGTCAATCTCATAACGCGCCAGCCAGTCAAACGTATTGAGCCGGTTGCAGGAACCGGAACTACAAGCACCATTACTGTTACACCCCTTTATATCACCGCCGGAAACACTTACTGTACATCCTATACATCCCATCTCATCAATTTTTTTTTAACAACTTACTTTATATTTAATACCCCCGGAAGAGGGCTTTCAAAAATATCCACAAAATCTTCCCGCCTGAATATCTTTTTCATCTTGATGCTCAAATCCAGAAAAAGTAATTTTTCATTGGCATTTCGCTCAATGTAAAAAAAGCGGTCGTTCAACAACTGCAACATCCGGTCTATCTGATCCACATCCAGAATTCCTGACAGGTTTTCCGCCGTCTTTGCTGCATCTACCTGTAACTGCAAATGAAGGGTCTTCACATATTTTTGCTTCAACACTTCACCAAAAAAGTGTATTCCGTAAAACAAAAATTGCTTTTGCGCCTCCTTACTGCTCTCACAAAGCAAATCTACCTGCTCCAACATATTACCCACCAACCCTTTATAACAAGTACGAAGCCACTCCAAAAAAATGCCAGCTTCGTTTGTAGTACGCGACTCTGCCATCTGTATGGCCTCGAAAAGGTTACCTTCAGACATAAACGCCAGAGTCTCTGCTTCCGATTCGGGAACGCCATGCTTGTCCGACAAATACTGACCTATCTCCTTGTGCCCAAACGCCGGAACCTTCACCAATTGACACCTCGATAGTAATGTAGGTAAAATCTGCTCGGTTTGCTCCGCAACAAAAATAACCAGGGTCTTTGCAGGCGGCTCTTCTATAATCTTGAGCAGTCGGTTGGCCTCGTTGCCCAAATGCTCCGGAAGCCACTGGATCAAAACCTTGTACCCCGATTCAAAACTCTTAAGACTTAATTTCTGAATAATTTTGTGACATTCGTCTTTGTTGATATTCAACTGCTTATTACCACTATCTTTTTCTCCCACCAAAGCCATCGCCCAATAGTGCTTATCCATCCATACCGAATACGACAAAGCCCTACGCCATTCCGCCAGGTGCATATCACTCACTACATTGGAGCCAATTACCGGAAAAGAAAAGTGGATGTCAGGATGGATAAATCGGGCGGCTTTGCTACACGAAGGACATGTTCCACAGGAATCGTCCGCAGTGCGGTTGCGACACAACACGTATTGCGCCAGTGCCAGTGCCAGTGCAAGCTTGCCACTACCCTCAGGCCCTGCCAAAAGCAAAGCATGCGGAAGCCTTTCTTCCTGAACCAATTGCGTCAGGTTTAGTTTTTGCTTGGCATAACCCGGAATAGTAGAAAATTGCATAGGTACCACAGTCTGGTGTACCCGCAGAAACAGGAATGAGTGATGACACAATTGTCAAGATTGCAACCACCTCAGGACTTCATCATCAAAAGGCTCCACCGCAGAAGGCAGACTCTTCACGAGCTTGCCCTTTTCATCCAGTAAATACTTGTGAAAATTCCAGCGAACCTCCGTGTCCATTACTCCGTTCAGCGCTTTGCTGCCCAGCCATTGATACAGGGAGTGAGCCTGAGCACCTTTGATGGAAAGCTTCGCTGCCATAGGAAAACTAACACCGTACCGCGTACTGCAAAAGGTCTGTATTTGTTGATGATCCCCCGGTTCCTGCCCCCCAAAGTCGTTACAGGGAATGCCCACAACGACCAATTTATCCTCAAATGTTTCGTAGAGTTCCTGCAGTTGCTGGTATTGTGGCGTGTAACCACAGGCCGAAGCAACATTGACAACCATTATCTTCTTTCCTGCAAACATAGAAAAATCAATTTCCACCCCGTCTATTCCCGCTAACCTGAATTGATGTATGCTATGCTCCAATGTCTTCTGCTTGATACAAATGAATTAATTGATGTAAAAATAACTTTTTTCCGGTATTTTAGTCAACAGCAACCTATCAATTATTGCGCTGCTACCTGCCATTAATGCCCGAAAACGCCAATTAAACGATAGTACCCTCAACATTCGTACCGATCAGGTGTTACAAACCAAAAAAAGGCATGCGAATTTCCGTTTTCAGAAAAGCTCATTTCAACGCAGCACACCGACTCTATAACCCACAATGGTCAGATGAAAAAAATGCAGCCGTGTTTGGATTATGCAATAACCATAATTACCACGGACACAACTACGAATTGGAAGTAAAAGTGAGTGGAGAAGTGGATCCGGAGACAGGCTATCTCATAGATCTCAAAATACTGAAAGACCTTATCCGCGATCAAGTCGAAGACCGCTTCGATCACAAAAATCTTAACCTGGATACCGAAGAGTTCAAAGATCTTATCCCAACAGCAGAGCATATCTGCTTCGTAATCTGGAATATCCTGAGAAGCCACTTAGACATGAAATACGACCTGAGCGTTCGCTTGTACGAAACACCCAGAAACTACGTAGAATACCCAGCCTGATCCGGAACAAACGATTTATGGCCGATACGATCGCTTGCTCAAACGGGAGGTTCGCAACACCCCTTTGTCAAAACTTACAAAGCTCACCAAATACAAACCATCCGGCAAGTCATTGACAAAATAACGCCTGTTTTCAAAGGTCTGAAATGTTTTTACCATGCGGCCTACTACATTGTATAAAATGACCTGATCTACACGATCTACACCGGATACTTCAAAATACTCACTGGTCGGATTCGGAAAAATGGTAAATTTTGGCCGCGATAGTGCCGCCGTATTGCTAAGATTGCCTACAACGGCCTTGAAGGTCACTTTAGCTACCTCCACCTCTGGTGCCTCAATCCGATAAAACGGCAGTTCGTAAGACCCTACTCCCGCTTCGCCCTTCGGCAAAACATGGAAAATGAGCTTGAATGAGGCTCCCGGCAATAAAACTACAGGTTCGTTAATGTTGTGCTCCGCACTATAATTGGTAAATACGGGTGGCTCATAACAAAAATTATTATCACATACCTGCGTCAGCCATCCCTGGGGCTGACTTACGACCACCCGCTGCCATCTCAGCAGGAGCGTGTCCGCACTCGTGTTCGTCACCATCGTTTCGAGCTGCAAATCCAAAGCAGTATTGCTGATATCCACCCGGAAGGTTTCTTCTACATCAGCAGGAGCTATGGATAATACACCTTGTCCATGGACAAACCCGGCAGGTAAAAACAACAGAAAAGCAACAAAAAGTATAATTTTGTTCATGCAGTGGGATTTAACTTTATATCTGACTAACACAAATATTTCGCTAACAGTTTGTAATTACAAAGAAAATAATCTACAAACAAGTTACGTTAACGCAATTAATCTTTTTTTAACCATTATCCCCGCTGCATAGCACGCGACTATGCATACAGTTATCATAGGCAACGGTATCAGCGGTACCACAGCCGCCCGGTTTATACGCAAGTGGAGCGACCATCCCGTTACCCTGATTTCTTCCGAGTCACCTTACTTTTTTTCCAGAACGGCACTGATGTATGTCTATATGGGACATCTACGCCAAAAAGATACCCAACCTTATCCACCGGATTTTTGGAAAAAAAATCGCATCCACCTCATCCAGGCCCACGTGACAAGCTTGGATATTGCTCATAAACTCCTGCAACTCGACAACGGACAATCGCTAGCCTACGACAAACTGGTTGTTGCTACAGGCTCTGTCTCCAATTTTTTCAATTGGCCGGGCCAAGAACTGAAAGGCGTTCGGGGCTTGTATAGCCTGCAAGACCTGGAATATATTGAAACATATAGCAAAGAGCTTACCCACGCTGTTGTGGTCGGCGGTGGACTGATCGGTATAGAACTGGCCGAAATGTTCCATAGCAGAAATATTCAGGTGACTTTCCTGGTGCGGGAAAAAAGCTATTGGGATCATGTGCTTGCCCCGGAAGAGTCCGCCATGGTCAACCGACATATCCGCGAAAACGGCATTGACCTGCAAACCGAGACTTCCCTCAAGGCTATACTCGATGATGGAAAGGGTCAAGTTAAGGCTGTGTTGACCGATACCGGTGAAACTATTCCCTGCGGATTTGTGGGCATCACCGCAGGCGTCCGACCCAACATTGACTGGCTCAAGACTTCGCCCCTGGAAATTGAACGGGGTATTCTCGTAGATGCTTTTTTACAAACCAATATCCCGGATGTTTATGCCATCGGCGATTGTGCACAACTGCGACAACCGCAACCCGGAAGGCAGGCTATCGAGGCTGTATGGTACACAGGAAGGATGATGGGCGAAACCCTCGCCTACAATATTTGTAAAGGACCACTTGCCTACAACCCCGGAGTTTGGTTCAATTCAGCCAAATTTTTTCACCTGGAGTACCAAGTCTATGGACAAGTACCCGCCAGCCTGCCACCTGATCAGGATACGCTTTACTGGGAACATCCCGATGGGAAAAAAAGTATCCGGATCAATTTCGACAAAAGTTCCCAGGCCGTTACCGGATTCCAAACCATGGGTATCCGGTTCAGACAGGAGGTATGCGAGAAGTGGCTCGCCAATCGCACTCCCCTCGATGAGGTCCTGCCAAAACTGGCACTCGCCAACTTCGATCCGGAGTTTTACCGAAGGTATGAAACACAAGTCGTTCAATTGTATAACCACCGGTTTCACAAGAACCTCCCCTTGCAGTCACCACGAAACATACTCGATAAAGTCCTTCAGTTTCTAAAAAATTAACGTCCATGCGATCCCCACATACTTTACAAAAAACCATCGGGACTTTTGCCGTGATAACGGGACTTGCGCTCTTTACAGCAAGCCTCGGCCTGAATAGCTTCTCCCTTCGGGAAAAAAGTCTTCAGACACATCTTAATAATGATTACCACTACGAAATGGTGGCGCCCTTTGCCATATCCATGCTGGATAAGACTTATTCCAACAGCCTTACTTTCAACCGGGATCTGCACCAGGTACTAAAGCAAGGGCAAGAGGCTATTCGGCAAGACCTGGAACAGAACAAAGGACTCGGTCCGTCCGATGAGACCTACTGGTCTATGGTTATGCAGGATTATGTTGTCCGCTCAGTCAAACTGCCCATTACCCGCGAAGCTGCCCAGGGGTTTCTAAGCGACCACGCAGGGATGACAGGTGGCTTGGCCCTGATATTAGTATTGCTGGGAAGCTTCCTGCTGTATTTTCCCATTTGGAAACAACTACCCGGGATAGACAATACAGGCGTTTTCTCCAGCCCGTTGAAATCCAGAGGTTGGTCCGGTATCCTCCTGGGCAGCTACCTGATACTCTTTTACCTGATCTTATATTTTTATCCCCAGCACTTGGTCAACTGGATGATCATCGTGGATCCAATCAGCTACCGACTCAATAACGGCCCAGCCAGCCAGTGGTTTCTTTACGGGCTACTTTACACCTTCGTCATCTTGGTAATGGGTCTTCGGATGATCCTCAAATACCGCCACAATGCTTATCAGATTTGGCGTACCGCTTCGGTGATGTTTTTTCAGACCTGCTTTGCATTTATACTGCCCCAACTCCTCGCCTGGCTCAACCAACCGGCACCGGATCTCAAAAATATCTGGCCGCTGGACTACTCCTTCTTCTTCGATTACCGCCTCGATGAAATGCTCCAATCCGGAACATTTGGCCTGTTTTTGCTTTTTTGGGGCATCGCCCTGACCCTTATCGGAGTGCCCGTTTTTACTTATTTTTTCGGAAAACGCTGGTACTGTTCCTGGGTCTGCGGTTGCGGTGGACTCGCCGAAACGATGGGGGATCCATTCCGGCATCTTTCCGACAAAAGTTTGCGCGCCTGGCAGGTAGAACGTTGGTTGATCCACCTCGTGCTCATTTTTGCCGTTGTCATGACCATAGCCGTTGTCTATACCTATTTACCCAAGCAAGGTTCAGGATTGACCCGCAGCGTGTTTTTTAGCATTTCATCCGCTGTTTTATTGTTTGCCATGGGCTTCGTATGGTTCTTGAACAAAAAAATAAAAGCAGCTATTCCCCGACGAGCACTACTCATTGGCACCTTCACAGGTTTCGCCATCATCGGCATAGGAACATGGGGAATCATGGCAGAAAAAGAATACCTGTTTTGGGTTCAGGACTACCAATTGCGCAGCTGGTACGGCTTCTACGTCGGCTCTGTTTTCGCAGGCCTTGTAGGTACGGGATTCTACCCACTCATGGGCAACCGCGTCTGGTGCCGCTTTGGCTGTCCCCTGGCCGCTTACCTCGGTCTGGTACAACGCATTAGCTCAAAATTTCGCATCACTGTCAATGGCAGTCAGTGCATTTCTTGCGGAAATTGTTCTACCTACTGCGAAATGGGTATTGACGTGCGATCCTATGCTCAGAAAGGACAAGATATTGTCCGATCCTCCTGCGTGGGTTGCGGTATCTGTGCTGCCGTATGCCCCAGAGGTGTCCTCAAACTCGAAAACGGTAGCCATGATGTCTATCAAAGAACGCAGCAAACCAGAGCCATACATATCTCCGAAACTGAGGTCACATTGCTAAATTAAAAATATAATTGTTTGATTTTAAACACCTTAAACCTCAGGTGCAAGGCACCTTAAGGTGGCTTGCACCTGATTACCCTCATTAATACCTTTGCAACTCAAAAAGTAACCCGAGTGCAATACCAGGTTTCAATTTTTTTGCTTACCACTTTTTGCCGGAATGCAAGATCAGCGAAGGAGAAAACACCAGATAAAAGAACAGCATGGTGAAGTCGAGAAGCGGAAACCAAATAGCCATGTCCGAGTCTTTCAGACGCCGACTTGCTTTATAGATTATTGGCCAGGCGACAAACAGCCTGATGGCATACAACCATAAACCCCATTGCCAATACGCTGTACATAAACTCCACAGCACCAATATAATAAAAGAAAAATGACTCATGGAAATCCCGCCCAAAAGCACTTGGTGCAGAAAGCGATACCGGGTGGCAGTACTAAGATGCCTTTGTTTTTGCCGAAAATAGTCCAGAAAATTTTGCTTTGCCCGGGAATAAACGAAACTACCAGGGTCAATGGAAATGCTTGTATTCGAAGCAGTTGCTACGTCACGAACAAAAAGGTCATCATCGCCGGATGCAAGATTAGCATGCGATGTAAAGCCAGCTGAAGCTGTAAAAAGGGGTTTCTCATACATCAGGTTCCTGCCTACGCCCATATATGGGAGCCCTATCCGGGCAAAAGACAAATACTGGAGCGCCGTCCAAAATGCTTCAAAGCGGATGAATAGATTTAGAAAACCCTTTTCCGCAATATACGGCCCGTAACCCAGTACAATCGAAGTGTTTTTCGCGACAGCGGCACACATACCCGCTATCCACTGGTTTCCCGACGGCACCGCATCAGCATCCGTCAGCAACAACCACTTGTATTTCGCCATGGAAATTCCCAGCGCAAGGGCTTCTTTTTTCCCGGGGCGTGTGGATACCTGTATTGGAACGACGCGCAAGATGGTACTATTTTTTTGAAAGTCCAACAGTATTTTTACAGAGTTGTCTGATGAATGGTCATCTACCACGATAACTTCATAGGGATCAAATTGCTGCTGCAGGATAAGCGGCAGGTTCCGGGTAAGGTTTGCACTTTCGTTCCGGGCACAGATAATGACGCTGACTCCTTCCCCGGGTTGAATACCGCTGCCAACAGGGATATGATCGAACGCCAGGCGGCGAAAAACGATAACCCAGTAGGCTATCTGGATGCCAAAACTACTGAGCAGAAGGATTGGTAATAGCATATTGGCTACAATTGCCAGTCAGCAATAATGGACTGCCTGTCTTTTTTCAAGGATGCTAGTTTGTCAGGATGGGAAGTAATCATGCGCCTGACCCGCAATAGCTCCAGCCACGTTTTCCACTTTCGGACAAAAAATGCGGCAAAGAGCCCAGAAGGGATCAGCGAGCTCAAATAGGCAACCCCGAACAAAAAACCAAAATTTCCGGCTACCAACAGGTATTGTACAGGATAAAACAACAAGACCCCGAAGAAGCCAGCCAGAAATCGTACCGTTCCATGATAAGTGGGATAAATGCCTGTTAGTTTCAACGGCAGCTCGGCAAGGAGGACAATCAGGAGGTTGTTCAGCAAGCCCCACAAAAAGAGCGGAAAACCCAAAACCATGGCTGCAAAACTGCGATAAGGCCCCCGCTGCCATTGCTGAATACTCAGGTCGCTCAAATCCAATAGCGCTAACTCGGAAAAATAATGTCCCACCCGCTTAATCTCGCCTGGTGCCCGCGATGTCCAATTTTGCTGGATACCTTTAATTTTTTCCACGACAGTGGGGAAATCAGCAGGGTAAAGGTTGTACAGTATTTGAGCCAGACGATCCAACAACAAAGCTTCCTCCTCGTCAGGGGTATCTAAGGTCAGGTTTTTCAACCGGGCTTCGGTTTCGTCAGTCAGCTGCCTAACCGCCTGAAACGGATCCGCTTCATAGGCTTCGCGATAAGCAGCCACCCGGATGGGCTCACCTACATTGACCCAGGCCCTCGACCGAAAACGAAAAGGCGCTTCATATACCAAACCCACGGGCAAAATTGCCAATTCTGTCTGCCAATCTTCGCCGGCAGCAGTGTTCAGCGCCACCCGTGCCGTCCCCGTGCGGAGCGGCTTGATATACCTTCCTACTTCGCTACCTCCCTCAGGAGCCACAAACAATACCCCTCCCCCTGCCAAAAAGGCTGCCATACGATCAAAAGAATGGTTGTTGTTGATCTGTCGGCTCACCTTATCAATCGAACGCTGAATCGGAAAACAATAGAAGGTCGAAAAAAACCAAAAACCAAAACGACTGTCAAACAGTCCGGCATTCGCTAAAAAGTGCAGGATCCGACTGGAGTGTATCGCCACCATGAATGGATCTATCAGGGTGTTGGGGTGGTTGGAAACATAAATAAATGGTCCCTTCTGCTGCAGAAATTCACCATGGGTAAGGGTTATCCTTCGGTAAAAAATGCGAAGCGCTATTGCTACCAATGGATGCAAAAACCGATAGAAACCATACAACAGCTGTTTTTTGATCATCGCCCGGGAACTCATACTCGTTACTATGCCCTAAAGTTAAGTAAATACGTTTTTAGCAAATCCTCGAATTTATCACCTTCCTGAAACAGGAACTCCACCTGAATAGGAAGTACAAAAATCGGCAATTGGTGCCGCACAATAAAGTCTTTGTGCATATACAGCCGCATGGCGTCCTTCTCTGTTGTGAGAATCATTTTTCGCGGAGCGTCCAGCCGATCAAAAACCTGTTTGAGGTTTGCAATGTCATAGTTGGAAAAAAAATGATGGTCTTCGTATTCAAGGACTTGAACCCCCGTAGCTACTTCATCCAGGTAACGCAACAGATAATCTGTACCTGCTATGGCACAAATCAACAGCACCGACCAATCGCTGGATATATCCACCGTGTATCCAGGATTAAAAATGTAAAAGGGATTTCCATATCTGTACGTGGAAAAAAATAGCTGCTGATGCGCCAAAGGACGAATTTCTTCCCGCATACGCTGTGCATCGGCAGCAGCAAGTTCGGGCGGACATTTACTGACCACCACCACGTCTGCCCGCTCATAAGCGTTGCGCCACTCGCGAAGTCGGCCGGCCGGCAACAAATAGTCACGGGTAAAGGGCCGATCGTAAGGGGTCAATAAAATATTCAAACCCGGTTTTACCGCCAGGTGCTGAAAAGCGTCGTCCAACAAAATAACCTTCAGCTCGGGGTGGTACATCAACATACGCGGAATGGCCAGACTGCGACTCTCCCCTACCGATACGACAATGCGAGGAAATTTTTTCTTGAACTGCAAGGGCTCATCGCCCGCATCCGATGCCTGCATGTCCGGAAGGATCTCGAGGTACCCCCTGCTCTTTCGACCATAGCCCCGGCTTAGGGTTCCTACTTCCAGGTACTCCGACAAAAAACGAACCAAATACTCAATGTGCGGCGATTTGCCGGATCCCCCCACAGAAAGGTTGCCCACCGCAATAACAGGGACGCTGAATCCAACCGATTTCAACAGTCCAATTTTGTAGAACCAATTTCTCAGCGAAACTCCCAACCCATAAAGTAAAGCAAGTGGAGCCAGTAGTATTCTGACAAGGGTATGTTGAATCATGGATAGCCCTGTGTGGTTATTTTGCGCGTCTTGTGATCAATATGGTTTATCTTTGAGCACAAGATAAGCCCAGATCTTCATGAAAGCAATGATTTTTGCGGCAGGACTCGGCACGCGCCTCAAACCCTATACCCTCGATCGCCCCAAAGCATTGGTGGAGGTCGAAGGCATTCCCATGCTGGAATGGTGTATCCGAAGGTTGTTATTCTTCGGATTTCGCGACATCGTGGTAAATGTCCACCATTATGCCGACCAAATCAGACAGTTTTTACACCACAAACAATATTTTAACGCCAATATCCAGATTTCAGATGAGTCCGATGTGCTCCTCGATACCGGAGGCGGCCTCAAACGCGCTGCCCCGCTACTGGGTGCCGAGCAGCCCATCCTGCTGCACAATGTGGATGTTTTCAGCAGCCTCAACCTGGCTCAATTCTACCACACCCACCTGCAATCCGGAGCACTGGCGACACTTGCCACCAGACACCGTAAAAGTTCCCGGTACCTGCTTTTCGATGAACAGCAACAGCTTTGCGGTTGGACAAACCAAAAAACGGGCGAAACCAAAATCGTACGTGCGGCTATTCGAACAGAAGCCCTCGCCTTCAGCGGTATCCATGTGGTGAGCCCCGGAATTTTTGATTGCTTTCCGGACAAACAGGCATTCTCTATCATAGACCTTTACCTACAAGCCGCTCCAAATTACCCCGTTAAGGCTTATCTCCACGATAATACGAGCTGGCTCGATGCCGGCAAACCAGACCAGCTTGCAACAGCGGCAGCTATGTTGTCCCAGATTGAATTTTCTACAGATCCCGCAATATGAACAAACTCCCCATAGGTACTTTCATCAACATGGGAGCCGTACTGCTTGGCGGCTCGATTGGTCTCCTCTTACAGCAAACCTTTTCCGCGCCCATGCAGGAAATTGTTTTTCAGGCGATAGGCCTGGGCACACTGGTTATAGGCATCCAAATGAGTACCAATATGCCGGAAGGCTATCTGTTGGCTATTATTTTTAGCTTGATCGCTGGCGGATTGATTGGCGTGGGGATTAACCTCGAAGGACTCATTGACCAAACGGGCGAGTACCTGAAAAATCAACTTGGCAGTACCGATGCACGTTTTTCGGAAGGACTCATTGCCGCTTTTCTGCTTTTTTGTATGGGCTCTATGACTATTTTGGCGTCCATAGAGGAAGGTATGCACGGCAAACGCGACCTCATCAAAGTTAAATCGCTGCTGGACGGTGTCAGTTCTATCGCATTTACCGCCACTTACGGCATTGGCGTGATGGTCGTGATATTTCCGATGTTCATTTATCAAGGGGGACTTACCCTTTTGTCCCGACAAGCCCGTACCTTGACCAAACCAGCCATTGTACAGTCACTCAGCAGCACCGGCGGAATGCTCATAGTAGGCATTGGCATCAATATGTTGGGACTGGGCGACATCCAGCTTGAAGCCCTGCTGCCCTCCATTGTGATCATAGTGATTTATGCCTGGTTTAAAGAAACCCAGCTCAGAAAAATGCGCTAAAAGCGGTTGAGTATGGTGTGGCCAAAAGCACAATCCAGGCAGCGGTGCTTATCGCAATAATTTTTTTTCAGGTGCAACAGCGCCTGGCTATGCGCAGCATTCCCCGGTCGAATATCCTGTTTTTGCCACAGGGCAACGATGTTGTTCTTTTCCGCAGGCAGGGACTCCAAAAAAGACAAGCTCCGATCCCGAATAAACGTCTGGGAATTTTTCGTGCCGAAAAAAAACAAAAAAGGAATCACGGCATTGATCAAGGTCAGGTATTGCTGAGTTTTACCCAGCAAGCGACTTTTCTTCGTAACGGGAGGACCAAAAGTGTATCGGGTATCCCAGTAAGGAGTCAATGCGGGCTGCATCATCACTTCAAAATCGCTGATCGAATCCAGCGACAGCACCTGATCCAGTAAAAAACGGTTCGAGCCATAAAAAGCAGCCAACTGAGCCAGCCGCAGAGTTGGAAAATTGGAAGGCCGAACCCCCTTGAAATTCCACCAGCTTGCGGGCATTTCGATGAGTTGATACTTCAACTGCATTTGCCGAAACTTTTGGTAAAGTTTTGCCGAATACCGGTCGGGGGCAGGATCCTTCAAAAAACCCGAAACACCGAACCACAGTGCCTCCATGTTTTCCGCGTCTGTCCCATTTCTAGCGATGAGTTTCAGGGGCAACAATTCTGCCAGGCGCTGAAAAGGAACCTTATTGGTGTTTTGCCCAAAGCTGGCTACCAGAAGCTGGTGCAGCAACTCTTCCCAATTGCCCTTCAGGATGACTAATTTTTTTTCCATGTCTGCCATCCGCATTTCGAGCCGCTCCACCATACAACGATCCAGCCACGCCAACTGATGCAGCAAATTGATCTCCCTCAGATGACCTTCACAAGGAATCTGTCTGCTGCGCAAAAAAAGATCCTCATACACCACTGGTAAATCTTTGGGAAACCTATTTCGCAAAACCAGACAGGGGATGCGCAAACCATTGTTGCGATAAATGATCTTGTCTTCCTCCAGTACAACATGCAGAATCACACTTTGATACAAAGGATCGTCCTGGTGTTGGTGGTGCAGCCACTCGGAAGCACG
The DNA here is from genome assembly GCA_030729925.1 of Saprospiraceae bacterium. Taxonomy (GTDB): domain Bacteria; phylum Bacteroidota; class Bacteroidia; order Chitinophagales; family Saprospiraceae; genus JALQTV01. Next base: position 38,507 of record JANQWK010000102.1, on the reverse strand, counting down.
CAGGTGGATCTCCACGCTGCCCATCCAAACCGTATCTCCGATCATGATTTTGGCCTGTAGAAAATCAGGGCCATCAGAAAAATTATGTTCGCCAACATTAAAAATGGTCAGCTTTTCCCCTGTAGTAGTATGCAAGAGATGCTGATCGAAGCGACTATTTTTCCAGATATAATGCAGCAGTTCTTCCCTCATGTGGCACACTTTGTTTAGTGTTAATACCCCATGAAGGAAAAAGGTAACCAGCCCTACAGCTATCAGAAGGTATCCGGAATCCTTTCAAAAACCTGAAAAGTATAGGCATGCTCGTTTTTTTCATCAGGCTCATGATGCTCTTCCCAGGTCAGCTGCCACTCCTCCCGGTTAATTGGAGGAAAAAACACCTCGCCGTCCTCCACCACAAGGTCAACCTCCGTCAGATAAAGTTTGTCCCAATAAGGCATACTTTGTTCAAAAATTTCACCCCCTCCGATGATGAACAACTCCTCATCCGCCTCTTTCATCGCCCATTCCAGTGCCTCCTCCAAGGTATTCACTACGATACAGCCACTCACCACAAAAAAAGGATCGCGGGTGACGATAATATTTGTTCTTTTGGGGAGGGGGCGTCCGATGGACAAAAAAGACTTTCTGCCCATGATGACCGGATGTCCCAGCGTAACCTTTTTAAAATACTTCAAATCCTCGGGCAAATACCAGGGAATCTGGTTGCCTTTGCCGATCACGCCATTTTTACTCACTGCCACAATCGCTGAAATAACCATGGGTATAAGAAGTTTTTAGTTTTTTTCCATCACTTGAACCACGTGTTTTCGGTAACGCTCCATCGCCTGGCGGGCAGCGCTCCCTGGAAAGTCCTTGGTGGACAAACTATCCGACACCACCGGTTCAATAGGCAGTACCTGAAATACCTTTTTAGCTTGATCAGCTGACCAGCCTTTATAACGCCACACCGGAATATATGCGCTCTCCTCGATAATAGTTTTCTCTTGTTTTTGTAACACCACTTTCAGTAAAATTCCACCATCGGTATTAGGAATCGTCTGCCCGGAGATAAAATTGCCCAGAGAGTAAGCCACCAATACGTCTCGCGCTACCCCATTATCCGAACGTTTATACCATCTCATGGGTTGCACCACATGCGGATGACTACCCACGATCAGATCTACCCCCAGGTCAATCATTTCCGTAGCCAACTGTTCCTGCTCGCGGTTGAAGCGAGTTTGATATTCATCCCCCCAGTGCATCATAGCAATCAGAAAATCCGGCTGCATGGCTTTAGCCCGTGCAATGTCCTGCGCAATCTGTTCTTTGTCAATCATATTGACATAATGCGGCGGCTTGACCGGAACCCCGTTCGTGCTGTACGTATAATTCAGAAAAGCCAACTTAAAGCCATTTTTATACACCATCAAAGGGTACATCAAATCGCGCTCCAGAGTATCCCGGAACGTTCCCGTCTGAAACAAAAACCGCTGCTCCAAAGCCTCAATAGTGTGGACAATTCCGCGTGACCCGGCATCTGCCGAGTGGTTATTCGCTGTAAACAACAAATCGAATCCTGCTTTTGACAGCGCATCTGCCAATGCGTCGGGACTTTTAAAATTAGGATACCCGGTATAAGGTGGTTTTCCCGGCAGGGTCAATTCCAGATTACCTATGGCCAGATCGGCCGATTGCAGCAAAGGTTCGACCGCCGAAAAACAGCTCTCGTAATCGTACAAACTATCCGGAACAATAGCGGCAGCACCAATTTGGTCGGAATGGCCCATGATGTCCCCTGCAAACAGCAAGGTAAGTTGGTCTTGTGCCCAAGCGGCCTGAGACAAAACCAGGCCCAACGCACCAAAAAGAAAAGTTTTAGTTCCCATGGATAAAACGCGAGGCATCGGTTAACAATTCTTCCAAGAAACTCGCTTCCATCATGCGCTGCTCGAGGTATTTTCGTTCGGGGCTAATAGTCCCTTTCAAGTATTTTTCCATCATCAGGCTGGCCACGGGTGCTGCCCAGGATCCGCCAAAACCTGCATTTTCAATATATACGGCAATAGCAATTTTGGGGCGATCGCGCGGAGCAAAACCGAAGAAAATGGAGTGATCCTCCTTAGAACGCTGGTTGTTTTCGGCGGTACCTGTTTTTCCACAAATATCCAGACCAGGTACATAGGCCAGCTTAGCTGTACCTGAAGTCACGACCTTCTCCATTCCCCGGATAACCGGATCGAAAAACGCCGTATCTATAGAACTTTGAACACGTCTGACTTCGTTTTCGGGTACTTGCACTGCCCCCGTCTCCGCCCTTAGCTCCCTCACCAAGTGAGGGGTATAATAAAACCCTTTGTTGCCAATGGCTGCTGCCAGATTAGCCATCTGCAGGTTGGTCATCAGCAACTCTCCCTGTCCGATCCCCAACGACCGAATCCAAAGGGAGAACCACTGCTGTTCATTTTTATATACCTTATCGGTAAAATAACTTCCACTTGGATAATTACCCTGTTTTTCCCGGGGAAAATCTATGCCCAGCAAGCTACCTAACCCAAACTCATCCAGATACCGATTGAAAGTATCCAGCCCCTGATCGGGTTTGTAAACGCCAAACTGATCAACAATTTCGCGGAAAACAGTTACAAAGTAAGCGTTACAGGAATGTTTGATAGCATCTTCAACCGATCGTATGGGCTCATGTGCATGACAGCCTGTCATCAGCTGTCCCTGAAAGTAATAGCCCCCCGGGCAAGGAATCGCGCGATTGGGCTGTAGCAATCCTTCCTGCATCGCGATTAGCGCCACCAGCGGTTTAAACAAAGAACCTGGCGGATACTGCGCCATCACCGTACGGTCAAAAAACGGCTGATTAGGGTCATTGATCAGGGCGTTATAGGTTTGCCCCCTATCCGGGCCTATCGCAAGCAATTTGGGATCATAGGACGGGGCGCTGATCATAGCAAGGATTTCACCGGTCTCCGGTTCAATCGCCACAATACTCCCTGCTTTGTGCTGCATCAAACTTTCGCCATAGGCCTGCAGGTCATAATCAATCGTCGTCAACAGATCCATACCTGAAACAGCCGGAACATCCAGTGCTCCGTCTTTGTAGGCACCCACCTCGCGGCCGATATTGTCTTTTAGCACAAGCTCCTTCCCCTTTACCCCCCGCAAATACTTCTCATTTGCCTTTTCAAGCCCACTATCCCCGATATAATCTCCAGGTGCGTAAAAATCGGGATTTTCCCGAACCTCTGTACGGTTAACCTCCCGGATATAGCCCAGCAAATGTGCGCCGTGAGTCCCCGGATAACCTCGGATACTTCTCGCCTGAATAAAGAAGCCCGGAAACTGGTACATATTTTCCTGGAAAACCGCCATCTTTTCCGGTGACAGCTTGCCCAAAAACAAAAAAGGAACAGATTTAGAAAACTGAGGATTTCGCCAGTCTTTGTTGAGTAAAGCATCGAAAGTCGCACGATCCAGGTTCAGCAAAGCGCAGAACTTATCCACGTCCATATCAGGATCAATACGATCGAAGGTCACCATCAAATCATACAAAGGTTCGTTATACACCAGCAGCTTTCCGTTTCTATCATACATAACCCCTCTGGCCGGGTAAACTACCTTCTGCTCCACCGTACTAGAATCTGCACGCAGCCGGAACGAGGCATCCATCACTTGTAGCTGTAATGCTTTTACCCCAAGCGCCAATGCCGATAAGACGAACACACTCTGAATTACAATCTGCCGATACTCGAGCTTATCAGATGCCATATCAACAGGTTTTTATTTCGAAGCACTGAAAATTAGCGTTATCATGGCTATAAATGCCATGGAAAACAGAAAGCTGAAAAAAGTCTTTTGCAAGATATCCAACAGATATACGAACGTAAAGGCCTCTACAGAAAAGTAAAAAAACAGATGCACGAGCATCAAAATTCCTGAATATTGCATAAAGCCCTGAAAACCAAAAACAACTCGCGAAGGAGAGGCACTTAAGCTATAGCCCTCCCTCGGCTCCATCAATCGCAGCACCAACGGTCTTACAAAAGCAGTAAAAACCAAGGCACTAGCATGTACCCCGGGGGAATCGTAAAACAAATCTACTCCCAATCCCATTGCAAAGCCCAACAAGAGCAATTGCCAGGTGCTTGTGCGCACAGGCAACAACAGGACAAACAAAGGGTACAAGATAACATTCCAATACACCACATCTCCCCAGCCAATAGACATCTGCTTGAGGATCAGCCCCTGAAACAACAACAAGACAAAAAACCGAACAATATGTACAATCAAAAGAGTTGGATTCATTGCTGCATGGATGCTTCTAGCCGGGATATTTCCTCCCTGGCCGGGTTATCAACGACATATACATCATCCACCTTAAAAAAATCATAGTCCAGTTTCACCTTAACCTCATAGAAATTTTGCCCTTGGGGCACCTCACTGGAAATAACCATACCGATCCGTATCCCTTCGGGAAAAATATTGGAATATCCGCTGCTCACGATCGTATCTCCCGGTTCCAACACCACATGCTTGGGGATATAGTCCAAATCAAGTACCCTGGGATCAGAAGATCGCCATACCAGCAAGCCATGACTACCTTTGTGCAGCACCGCTCCTGAAATGCGCGTATCGCGGTGCAAAACCGACATCACCAGCGCATAATGCGCTGAAACGCCACGTACTATACCCACAATTCCATCATCATTAATGACGCCCATTCCGGGTTTAACACCATCCTTTTCCCCTTTATCCAACGTAATCCAGTTATAATTGCCCAAGGTTGACTTATTAAAAGCCCGGGCTGGGATCATCCGGACAGCAAAAGAAGTATCCTGCGATCCCGACACATCAGCATATTGCACCCTCAAGGTTTCCAGTTCAGCCTTTAACGCAGCCTTTTCGGCCTGCATGTGATCCATTTTTTCCCTTAGGCCGATGTAGGAACTCACATTGTAGTATCGCTCCTGTATCCCTGTCGAAAACCGCTTAGCCGAACTCGTAAAGATGGATCTTTGGTCGGAGTTGTACCGGATAACCATGTAAAAACAAGCCGACTCCAGCAACAAAAACAACAACAAGGTGCCGTATCGGATCAATAACTGAGACATGTTTTTACCTTAATTTTTTTAGTTACGCACCCTCAGGCCGTGACTATGCTACACACTTTTGCGGTCAATCAAAAAAGAAAAGCGGTCAGAATTTTTCAACGCAATACCTGTGCCCCGAACCACAGCGCGCAAAGGATCCTCTGCCACATGTACCGGTAACTTGGTTTTCAGAGAAATACGCTTATCCAATCCCCGTAAAAGTGCACCCCCACCTGTCAAGTAAAGACCTGTTCTGTAGATATCTGAAGCAAGCTCAGGCGGCGTAGATTCTAATGCCCGCAGGATAGCATCCTCTATTTTAGAAATAGACTTATCCAGCGCATGTGCAATCTCAACATAACCGATCTTGATCTGCTTGGGAATACCCGTCATCAAATCCCGACCATTGACCGCAAAATCCTCCGGCGGATTGTCAATCTCCTCCATCGCTGCACCCACATGAATTTTGATTTGCTCTGCCGTTCGCTCCCCAATCAGGATATTGTGCTGGCGTTTCATATACCCCACAATATCACTCGTAAGCTCATCACCTGCGATTCGGATAGACTGATCCGTCACAATCCCAGAAAGCGCAATCACTGCAATTTCTGTTGTCCCTCCCCCTATATCAATGATCATATTACCGACCGGCTCTTCCACGTCCAGCCCTATCCCCAAAGCTGCCGCCATGGGCTCGTGGATCAGATAAGTTTCTTTGGCATCCACATGATCTGCCGAATCAAAAACTGCCCGCTTTTCCACCTCCGTAATCCCGGAAGGAATACAAATCACCATTTTCAAATGTGTAAAAAACCGGCGCTTCGTTCCAATCATTGCAATCAGCCCCTTGATCATATTCTCAGCTGCCTGAAAATCGGCGATCACACCATCCTTTAAAGGTCGGATAGTTTTGATATCCTCGTGGGTCTTTTCATGCATCTGCATAGCCTTTTTACCCACCGCTATCGTTTCACCGGTCTTGCGATTTACAGCTACAATAGAAGGCTCATCCACCACCACTTGGCCATCCTGAATAATCAGCGTATTGGCCGTACCTAAATCAATGGCAAGTTCTTGTCTAAAAAAACTCAGAAATTTCATTAAATATATTGATCATTAAAACTAGTAAAACAAATGGACACCCTGTAATCCGTACAAAAAATGAAGATACCCAAAAAAGGACGTAATTTCAGCAAACCCGCCCCATAAATCTGCCACAAAGCAAAAGAAAAAAAACCAAAAAGGGAAATTTTAAATTATTGTTTACAAAAGAGTTAAAGAAGTGCTTGACTTATGGAAACACTCCCGCCACAACTTCCCACATGGATTCCACATTCAGGTATTTTTGCGCCAGCTCCCTGATATCTTCAGCCGAAATGGCAGCTACTTGCTCCACCATATTTTCAAAAAAAGACACAGACAAATCTTCAACGATCATCGTCCGGAGCGTATCATGAACATTGAACGGACCATCCAGCATGCTCAGGAAAGTGCCCATCAGATAATTTTTCACCATACCCAACTCTTCCTCATCCACCAAATCCTGCTTTAAACGTTCCATCTCAAAAATTATTTCCCGGATCGTTGGTACTACTTTTGGATGTGCAACATCAGCTCCGATATATAGGCATCCGTCGCCATGCATCACATCCAGGAGGGAGTAAACGTTGTAAGTATATCCCTTATCTTCCCGGATATTTTCCATCAACCGCGAGCCGAAATATCCCCCCAAAATGGTATTCAACACATAAACGCCTACGTAGTCCGGATGCTTTCGCCCGAATAAAGGTCGCCCAATTCGGATAGAACTTTGAACGCTCCCCGGTACATCCAGACGTTCCGCCCCACCTCCGCTTCCTCCCCTGATCAGCTCGGGGAAGGATGATTTTGGCGAAACTGACAACTGACCAAACTCTCTGTTCAATAATTTCAAGTGGCTATCGTTAACCCGACCGCTGATAAAAATGAGCATGTTCCCTGCGTGATAAAAATTTCGGTGGTGATCTACAAGATACGACCTTTCCAGTGCCTCATAATCCTTCGGAAAACTATTATATCCGTATGGATGATCAGCCCCAAAAATGCGCTCCGTGACCTGCCGATAAGCCAGCACATCCGTCTTTGAAAGTTCTACCTTCAGCTTATGGCTGTTCCTGTCAATGAAAGCCCGTAGCTCCTCCTCCGGAAAAACGGGTTCGATAAGTACCTCGGCGAAAACGGGAAGAATCTGGTCAAAATACCTACCCAGGCTAAACAGGTTAAAGTCTGCCGTATCCAAATTGAAAGGAATATTCAAAGTAGCACCCAAGGCATCTATTTTTTCTGAAAAAGCCTCCCCGCTAATGCGCTTCGAACCTTCCTTCACCTGACTCGCCGTAGCACGGGCTACTACCTTTTGCGACTCAAAAGGACGACCTGCCCAATATACCACCTCGAGCTTAACAACATCCTGTGTTCCCAAGTTTACCGCATATACGGGTATGCCATTGTCAAGCACAAACTGCTGTACCACGGGAAACCTAATTGACCTTCGCGTTTTTACTTCAGGAGCTTTCGACCTGTCGAGCATACAAATACCTCTAATTTTCAAAAAAAGTGCTAAAAATCAACAAAATTACTTTTTTGTCCGCATAAAGCATCAGAAGATGAATTTTGTAAACCATAAAAAAGATTTCATTTTTTCCACAGTATGTGGATTAATGGCCTTTCAAATCCTCAACAGTTCTGCTATTTTTGTTTTTTTATATAGCCAAACAACCACAACCTACGCATATGAAATTCAGCGTCTCTTCGTCCGAACTGCTCAAACAATTACAAGTGGCAGGGGGAGCCATTAGCAATAACCCGGTTTTGCCTATTTTGGAGGACTTTCTATTCAAAATACAGAACAACATCCTGACGATTATTGCTACCGACATGGAGTCCACCATTGTCAAGCGGATAGACGTAACTTCCGATGAAAACGGCTCTATTGCCGTACCCGGCAAAATTTTGCTGGATACCCTAAAAGCCCTTCCACAGCAGCCAATTACTTTCAGCATTAACCCTGAGACAAAAGCCATAGAGATTACCTCTGCTTACGGAAAGTACAAGTTGTCCGGTGAGGATGGTGACGACTTTCCCGATATTTCACATCCGGATTTTGAAGATGATATTAAGTTTTCCAGCGAAATTCTTCTGAACGGAATCAACCATACCCTTTTTGCAACCAGTAACGATGAGTTGAGGCTTGCTATGAATGGGGTGTTTTTCAAAGTTGAAAAAAATAACCTTACACTGGTGGCAACCGATGCCCATAAACTGGTGAAGTGTTCCTTTAGCAATGTGGAAAGCAAAAACCGGGCAAGCTTTATTTTACCCAAAAAGTCACTCAATTTGCTGAAATCCGCGCTTTCCGCAGATGAGCCTGTGCAAATGATGGTCAATGAGACCAATGCTTTCTTTTCTTTCAACAATACTACCCTGATCTGCCGACTCATTGATGCCCGATACCCCGACTACAACGCCGTTATTCCGCTCAATAATCCAAATCTACTGGTAGTTCCACGACAGGATTTCCTTTCTTCGCTAAAACGCATCTCGATTTATGCCGGAAAGGCTTTCAATAAGGTTACTTTGTCTTTGGTGGATAGTAGTCTGACCCTTTCGTCCAAGGATCTGGATTTTTCAAATGAGGCCATCGAGCAGATGCCTTGCGAATATACCGGAGATCCCATGGATATCGCTTTTAACGTCAAGTTCCTCATAGAAATGCTGAGTGTCCTGGATTGCAAAGAGGTGCAACTCAAACTGGCAACTTCTACCCGGGCAGGAATCCTGGTACCAGGCGAACAGGATGAAAGCGAGGATACCCTGATGCTGCTGATGCCCGTTATGCTGGAAACCTATTAGTCAGTTTTGAAAACTGGTCTGTTTTTTGGCTCATACAACCCCATCCATATCGGACACCTCATTATTGCCAATTTTATGGCTACCCAGTCCGATCTGGAAGAGGTATGGCTGGTGGTAAGCCCACATAACCCACTTAAAGCAAAAAAATCATTGGCCAATGACTACGACAGACTACATCTGGTCAATCTGGCCATCGAGGACAATGATAAGCTGAAAGCTTCCAATATCGAGTTTCAACTTCCACAGCCCTCTTATACCGTGAATACACTGGCCTATTTGCGGGAAAAATACCCCAACCGCGATTTTGTCCTGATTATGGGCGCAGATAATCTGGCAACCCTGCACAAATGGAAAAACTACGAGCTACTGCTGCGGCATTATGCCATTTATGTGTATAACCGACCAGCATTCGACAACCAGGTTTTTCCCGATTTCCCGGATGCAGATGTTCGGTTTTTCCAGGCACCTATGCTCGAAATTTCTGCTACCTATATCCGAAATTGCGTCAAAAATGGGTTTTCTATACGCTACCTGGTTCCCGAAAAGGTATTCCAATACCTGGAAGAGAATAAATTGTACAAATAACCCCCTCCCATGCTTACAAGCGTAAGTCCCAAATTACCCATGCGGGACAAATCCCAAACTCTGGATTTCTATACCCGCCACCTGGATTTTAACTGCGTGAACGACTACGGAGATTACCTGATTATGCGAAAGGACGACGTAGAAATCCATTTTTTTGCGTTCCCCAATCTGGATCCCACCTCAAACTACGGACAAGTCTATATCCGTACCGATTCCATGGATACGCTTTACCAAAAACTCCTGCTCATAGGCGCTCCCATTCACCCCAATGGCAAACTGACCATAAAGCCCTGGGGACAACAAGAGTTCTCTATGCTCGATCCAGATAATAATCTCCTGACTTTCGGGCAAAATATATAGTAAAATTTCGGGCAAAATTTTGAAAATCAGTGTTTTAAAACACAGGTGGAAGCCACCTTAAGGTGCCTTCCACCTGATTACCCCTATTAATCCCGTTTAAGCCCAAAACGTAACCCACTTTACCCACATTTTTTCCATTTCTTTCTTCTTTTTTCTCCTTCGGGGGATAAGCTCCTTGGGCATGGTACCTCGAAAAACCCAACACTTTTCGCTACTTTTATGCCGTTCAGGAAGAAGTGAGGTTAACCATGATTCCCTTTTATTCAAAAATGCCACTTATGCGTTCAGCGTACAGACTTCCCCTGTTATGGCTTTTTTTCTTTCTTCGCTTTTCGGCAATCGCCCAAACTGGCTTGGCCATAGGCCAATGGCAGGCTTATTTACCCTACACTTATGGAGCTTATGTAACTCAAAGCCAAGACTTTGTTTACTACGGCACAGAAGCGGCGGTCCTTGTAATTGATAAAACAGATTTATCTACCTCGTACCTGACACGGGTTAATGGCCTGAGTCAGGTGGACATACGCGGCATCCAATACAGCGAATCGAGTCGTACCCTTGTGGTGTCTTATGCCAATACCGTAATTGACCTGATCAGACCAGACGGTATAGTCACCCTGAATCAAATTCGAAATTTCTCGAATATTGCAGGTACCAAAACCATCAACCGAATTCACGCTACCCGTGACGAACAGCTCCTGCTGGCAACTTCTTACGGGGTTTCCGTAATCCATATTCCCTCAGCAAGTTTTGCGTTTACCACCTTTATGCCCGTAGCCGTCAAAGATGTCGTTGTCTTTAACAATCAGCTTTTTGCAGCAACGAGCCAAGGCATCTATACCATTGATAAAAATGCCGATTTTATAGAAGATTTCCGCAATTGGCGGTTACTCGGCCCCTCGGCAGGCTTACCCGCCAGCTACAGCAGCGCAAGTCTGACCATCTTTCAAAACCAACTTTACCTGGAAGCAGATAACCTCCTGTATGCCTTCGATGGCAACGATGCCATTCCCCTATTTACCCCCGACCCGGGACTGACTTTGATCTACCTTTCCGCAGATGGGCCAGATATGCTCGTGGGTCTTAGTTGTTCGAGCACCAATTGCAGTACTGATGTTGTGCTCGCTTTCAACGCAACCGGAAACTTCCGAAGGCTGGACCCCGGTTGCGTCGGACAACCCAACTACGCTATCCAAGAAGCATCTGGCAGAATCTGGCTGGGCGATTTTTTTCGAAATTTCAGGTACCTGAATAGCCCCGAAAGCTCCTGCCAGACCATCGCCATCAACGCCCCCATTTCGCGTAACCTAAGAGAAATTGCCGTTTACAACAACCAACTCTGGATTACCTCCGGAGGAGTCAATGCAACGTTTAGCAACCGCTTTATCGGAGATGGATTCGCTTCCCTGATTGACGGATCCTGGACCATCTACAACAGAGAAACCAAAAACGAGATCAAAGGCGTCAGCCTGGAAGATCCCGCAGATGATCTGCTCGATTTTATTACCGTCGCTATCCATCCCGGAAACGGAACTGTCTATGCCGGATCTTTCTATGAGGGATTAATCGAATTCAAAGATCCTGAAATGAATCTCTACAACGATGCCAATTCCTCTCTCCAAAATGCTGTAGGAGACGAAGCACGTACCCGTGTCAGCGGACTCGCTTTCGATGACGACAATAACCTATGGGTGAGTAACCACGCCGCACCCAAACCACTTTCCGTACTTACTCCCGACGGAAAATGGCAAAGTTTTAACCTAAATTGCGGAAGAACCCTCATCCACCAATTGGACGTTGATGATAACGGTTTTATATGGATCGTAGATGGTAGCAGCCAAGGGGGAATTACTGTTTTTGACCCCGGCGATCTGGATAATCCGGCAGATGACCGCTGCCGCTCTTTTACCGAAACCAACAGCACCCTCCCCACTAACAATACCAACTGCCTTGCCGTTGACCTGGAAGGAGATGTGTGGGTCGGCACCACCCAGGGTATCGTCATCTTTGAATGCGGTTCCAGCGCTTTCGAGGATATTTGCAACGGCTCCAGGAGGGTCATCGAACAGGACGGCTTCGGAGCTTATCTCCTCGAAACTGAAAATGTTCAAACTATAGCGATAGACGGAGCCAACCGCAAATGGATTGGTACTACCAATGGTGTGTTCGTCCTTTCTCCAGACGGAGAACAACAAGTGACCCGATTCACCACCGAAAATTCACCCTTGCTTGATAATAATGTCATTGATATAGCCATACACCCCCAAACAGGAGAAGTCTTTATCGCAACCAATAGCGGTCTCATTTCCATCCAATCCGATGCCGTTGCAGGCCAAAGGGTTCATGCCAATCCCATCCAGATTTTTCCAAATCCCGTCCGACCAGACTACGAAGGACCAATCGCCATACGCGGTCTGACCAGAGATGCTAATGTAAAAATTACTACCCCGGCAGGACAGCTGGTGTACGAAACCCGTGCGCTCGGCGGACAAGCTATCTGGGATGGACGCGACTACAACGGAAATAGCGTTGGAAGCGGAGTTTATCTGGTTTTTAGCAGCGATAGTACCCAACGCTTCGGGGTTTCGGTGAAACCAGATGCCGCAGCTGCAAAAATTGTATTTATCCGATAATTATGCTTCCTCCCGGCGGTGCAGACTTTGCTCCAGCACTTTCTCGTAATAAGCCTCATACTGAGGAACAATCACCCGAATATCAAAGCGCTTGGCCTGTGCAAAAGCCGCACTGCGAAACTGCTCCAGTACTTCGTCACTCGACAGAATCTCTATCGCATGTGCTGCCATCCCTTCAACATCACCCACATCATCCAAAAAGCCAGTCTTCCCGTGAATATTCAACTCCGGCAGCCCCCCCACATTTGTTGAAATTACCGGAACTTCACAAGCCATAGCCTCTAAGGCCGCTAACCCAAAGCTTTCACTCGCTGAAGGCATCAAAAACAAATCCGAAACAGACAAGATCTCTTCAATTGCGTCCTGCTTGCCCAAAAAACGAATTTCATCACACAGATGGAACTCTCTACAAAGCGCTTCGAGATTAGATCGCTCCGGACCGTCTCCGATCAACAGTAATTTACTGGGGATTCGCTCGGAAACAAGCTTGAATACCTTGATGACATCCTCGCTTCGCTTGACTTTCCGAAAATTGGATACGTGAATCAATATCCGCTCGCCATTGGGTGCTATCGCCTTCTTAAAATGATCCTTGTTGATGCGCCTGAAACGATCGAGGTCAATAAAATTATAAATGACCTCTATTTCCCGATTGATGGTAAAATAGTCGTACGTCTGCTGTCGAAGATTTTCCGATACCGCCGTGACCCCATCCGATTTGTTGATCGAAAAGGCAACTACCGGCGAAAAAGCTTTGTTGTTGCCCACCAATGTGATATCAGTGCCATGAAGCGTCGTAATTACCGGAATGTACTTCCCTTCCGTTAGTAAAATTTTTTTTGCCATATAGGCCGCCGCAGCATGGGGAATGGCATAGTGCACATGCAGGATGTCCAGCTTTTCAAATTTTACGACTTCTACCAGTTTACTCGCCAGAGCCGTTTCATAAGGCGGATATTCAAACAGAGGATAATCTTCATTGGTTACTTCATGATAAAAAACATTTTCATGAAAATGTAACAACCGGGCAGGCCGGCGGTAGGTTATGAAATGAACCTGATGACCGGCATTTGCCAACCCGAGTCCCAATTCCGTTGCTACAACCCCACTGCCTCCGTATGTTGGGTACCCTACTATACCTATTTTCATGCGAAAATTTTTACCTGTGATGCTTCCCCACAGTTCCTACTCCGACCCTTGATATACACCAAATCAGATGGAATTGTTTAAAACAGCCACGCCAAATTCCCGCTACAACTTCACCACCTTGATCGTCTGGGCAACCCCGTCGGCAATCACCTGTACAAAATACACCCCTGAAGCAGCCGCTGAAAGATCAAGGTTGCCACTAACATCCCTGATGCTGCGCCGTACATCGGTCTTGATGAGCCGCTGCATCGCATCATACAGGCGGATATCCAAACGATCTATCGCTGTTTCCGATGAGATGTTCCACGCAAATTGACCATCCGCGCTGGGATTGGGAAAAACCCGGACAAAGGTTTGCTCCATCCGCTCGTCCGTATTCACACCCACACCTACCACAAATTCGTAATTATCCGTACACCCGTAAGGATCCGTAACGGTAACCTGATAGACGCCCTCCGTCAGTTGACTAATCGCATTACGGGATGCTCCTGTGTTCCAACTGAATACATATTCTTCTGCTATCCCTTCGGGAAAAAGTGTAATCGCTCCGTCACTCGAACCACTGGCACTAACATCCGTGACCTGGGCTCCAAGATTGAGGGCTGGTGGGCAGGAGCCCACGAAAAAGTTATCCAGGTCAACCAAATAATCACCCGAACCCCAAGTCGCCTGTATCCTGAATTTGATATACGAGCCAGCATAAGCATCTAAGGGCAGCACTATTTTTTGCATTCCCAAACCCGGTTCGTGATTACTGGCATTTATAGTATAGATATTTTCAAAAGTCAGCCCGCAATCCGTAGAAATAGCCACACTAAGCTCATCACCGGGTTCCAGCGTGTATGCTCCACCCTCAAATGCCACATACCGGTAATCGAAAGACAAGACGTCTCCAGGACTGACCGAACCCAACGCAGGACTCGTTGCCTCAAAACTGGTATTGAACTCAAACAGATTCTCAAATAACACCTGGGAGGTATTGTCCGCGTCCGCTCCTACTCCTCCTCCCTCTACAGACCAAATCCGGGGAATGTATCCTCCCTCAAAATTTTCGGCATAAGGCAGAGGATAAGCTGTGGAAAAACGAAGGTATGTCGTATCATTGGCACGAAACTGATCGCCTGGTATGGCTGACCATACCGCCACCTCGTAATCGCCGGGAATAGAAGAATCAAACACGCGCTCAAATGCGAATTGCCGCTGCGCCCCGGACGCTAATACCGCACTTCCCGTGTTTTCCCGAACGGGAACGCCTCCATTGACCCGATAGTACAGGTTGATATTGCTAAGCGATTGTTCGCCGAAGTTCGTCAACGTAACTTGCACCTGATCTGCTCCATCACCACAAGAAAGCAGCGCCGAATTGCGCACTTCATGCAAAGCCAGATCCGTGCGAAGCGGCTCCGAAATAAAAATATCGTCTATGCCTATCCCTTCTCCATTGAACAAGAAATCCGAAGCAAAAGCCAAACGAATCCGCACATTGGCCTCACCCGCTCCTCCCGGAAGTACGGTATAGGCTACAAACCAACCGTCCTGACTTCCAGAACCTGTCCAGTTACCTGTGCCCTTGTCGTTGTACCAATTCAGCGTAGAAGTAGCAGTTTGTACTTTTTCCCAGGTAACTCCACCATCGCGGGTCCACTCTACCCAAAAGCGATCACAAATTTCCGTCTCACAAAGCTCTGTATCTACGATCAAAGCAAACGAAAGGCGCGGATCGCGCGACAACGACGAAAAGTCAAAGCAAGGTGACAATAAGTAAGAAAACTCATCCCCATTGTAGGGACCATTCAAATTCGTTACCCAAGCTCCGCTGCCGCTAAAAGCCCGTTCAATATAATCTCCCTGCGGATCCCCATAAGCCCAACTTGAATACCGGCTCGATGGATCCACCGTCCAACCCCCACCCCAAGTCTCAAAATTTTCGAAGTAGGGAAAACTGGTAATTTCAGGCACGCTTACCACCGAAATAGCAAAAGTGTCATTGCTCATATCTCCATCTTCCTCCAGAGCCGTCCATGCCACGATAACATATTCACCTGGCTCCGAAAAATCGTAAGTCGTCTCAAAAGCAATCACCACCGTACTGTCAACCCCTAAGGCTCCCGTATAAAAACCATCGCGTGGTATAGGAACCCCTGCATCAACACCATTCACACTATATTGAAATGGCACCAAAGACTGTGGAACCCCTCCAAAATTTTTCATGACTACTTTTACCGAATCCCGCTGGCTCAGGTTGCAATCAGATACAGGAGCCACTATGTCAACAATACCTACGTCATTAACAGGACGAGTCTCAAAAAAAACAGGCCCACTCATCCGACTCGTATCCCCACTGGCACATAATACCGTGAAGTAAATATCGTAACCCGTATCCGGAACAAGGTTGTTCAAACGCACAGCGGGAGTCGAAACCAAGCGTGTCCGACCCGAACCAGGTTCAAAACCCTGTTCCCCATACTCCAACAAATAATCCGCCAATGGATCCTTTCCCGGCCCCCAAAAGATATCCGCCGTTGAAGACCTTATCCTGGATACGCTCACTTCATCAGGCAAAACTATAGCACACGCAGCACAGGTAACCAATGTCTCCAGCAATACTCCCCCCTCAGGCTCAGGCCCACCCGCAACAATTCGCTCACCCTCAGCATTGAAAACAGCAAAGCGCACATCCTCTTCAAAAATCCCAGGCACATAAGTAACCCTCAAAGAGTCCCCGTCCGCCAAGTCTAAAAAAAACACTTTACGAGAACCATCGTCTGTGATGTTGTCCAGAAAAAAACGATAGATCGTGTCTCTCGTCTCTAACTCCAGCTCTGAGCCTATCCAACCATCCCCAAAGTCGTCGTACAGCTCCACCCGATAACTACAAGTAAGTCCAGAAACCTGGGCAGACAAGGGCTGAACAGCCGCCAGCAAAAACACAATACCCCAAACGAAAATATTCTTCGCCATTACCATCAGTTAATTCTTTTGAGAAACATTGCTCGGTCACTTAAAATTAGCATTTTTTTCACCATACCCCCGACATCAAAAAGAGGGATTCATGCAAAAAATTCAAGAATGATTTTGAAATTTACACATTCGTAAACAATTTAATCCTTTTCACGTTCTCCACTAAGGTTTGTTTTTTACCTTGTGGTATTTTCCGGAAAAGGTTTGTAAACATGCTGAAATCAAGATTTTAAGTGGCGGTTTATTCGATTAAAGACTTGGAAAAACTCTCCTCCATTAAAGCGCACACCCTGCGCGTTTGGGAGCAGCGCTACGGTATCATTACACCTAAGCGAACCACAACCAATATCCGCTATTTTGAGGACGATGACCTCAAATTGATCCTCAATATCGCGCTTCTGAATAAAAATGGCATCAAGATCTCCAAGATCGCCAAAATGACTCCGGAGGAAATCGCTGAAAAAGTAGCGGCCATCTCTGAGTTCAATTTCGAATTTGGTACCCAGCTGGATGCCCTCACCATTTCGATGATCGAGATGGATGAATACAAGTTCAATCGGATCATCAATACCAATATTCAACAACAGGGGTTCGAGAAGACGATGATGGAGGTAATCTACCCATTTCTCGAAAAACTAAGACTGCTCTGGCTCACCGGTTCGATCAATCCCGTACAGGAAAATTTCATCAGCAACCTGATAAGGCAAAAAATAATCGCCTCGATTGATCAGGAGCCTTTACCTGCTCAAAAGAACTCCAGATTATACTTGCTTTTCCTGCCAGAAGGCGAGCGCCAGGAGTTGTCCATGCTGTTTATGCACTACCTGCTTAAATCACGCAAAAACAGGGTTCTATACATTGGACAAGATATTAGTCTGGCAGATATCCGCGATGCGTGCAATATCCATCAACCCGATTTTATCTATACTATTGTTTCGGAGTCCTTTTCTAAAGAACCTGTTCACCAGTATGTAGGCAAACTGGCGCAGCAGTGCCTCGGCTCAAAACTGCTTTTGTCCGGATACCAGTTTTTTGCACAACAAATACAGCTTCCGGAAAATGCAGTTGTGCTCAAAAGCCTGAACCACACCCTGGAATTTATCGAGTCCCACGCCTGGCAATAAGATAGTACCCTACCGACAGAACCCGCTAGCATTGCGCTATTAAGATATCCCTGAAAGAAAAACGGAGTTACCCGCCAATGCCCTGAGTACTACAAATCAGGCAGGCAAGAATTTCATGTTGTAGTAATAGATGCTCACCACCAAAATCACAAAAAGCAATAAAAACAAGAAGAAATAGAGCAGGCAGTAGCCTTTTTTACCGGCGTTTTGTACTTCTGACATCGGAATTGATTTTAATCTTGAATTGCTGCAAAGATGGATAAAAAAACAAAATTGCCAAAAATTAAAGGGGCAAAATATTCCCTGCACTTGCGTCACGGATTTTACCCCTTTAATTCAGAACGATAAGGGCTGAGGTGGTCTCCAAAATTGTGCGACCACCTCAGCAATATATTGTAAGTGTCTAGTAAAACTTGAACCTGTAGTCCTTGATTTTCGCACTGCGCTTGATACCTTCGATCAACCCTGAATACACCTGGCCTCTGTTCAACGCAGATACCTGCTGTCTGATCTGAGGAATATTGGGATCAACGCCATCCATGGAGGTCTTATTGATCATCATCAACTTAAATACCCCCGAATCACCAACTACAGCACCTGAAGTCTGACCGTTGCTCAAACTAAATGCCGTGGCAACTACTTTGGGTTCCGAACCTATCCCTGAAACAAAAGACTGACTGAATGCCACGCTGAATGCTGTATCAACAGCAACGTTGTAAGCCGAAGCAATACCAGCCATATCCATGCCCGCGATCTTTTCCGCAAGCAATTCAGCCTTCTTCTTATTGATCACCAAAGGCTCGATCTCAGCCCTGATACCAGCCAAATCAGGCAAACCTGATGACTGTACATCAACCAAAGCTACCACTACATAACGATTGTCGTAAAAATCAACCGGATCCTGGAAGCTGTAAATTTCAGCCGAAACATCTCCCTCTGAGGCACCAAAAGCCCATCGAACGATATTTCTGGAAGAACCACCGGCATCAAGTCCATCCACCTCAAAGTCATTCTCCCTCAACCCAAAAACATTCTCCAAACTAAGACCTGGGTCATTATCCACCGCAGCCTGCAATGCAGCCAGATCTCTGTTCTGACCAACAAAAGCAAGCACCTTATCATAGGCAGCATTCTGTGTTTCGTCACTTGGGACAATAGACTGGCTTACGATACCCACGCGAACGGAAGGCTCATTGTCAATAAACCTCCTGCCGGTCACTTCCACCAGGTGACGACCAAACTGCGTATTGACCTGATATAGTTTTCCAGGAACTGCCTCCTGGAAAATCAAATCATTGAACGGCTGTACCATCATACCCTGAGTAACATAACCCAAGTCTCCACCAAGCTGAGCAGTACCATCTGTTCCAAATTTAGCAGCCAGCGAGTCAAAAGACTCCACCCCACGCTCAATCAAAACAGTCAAACTATCCAGCAACTTTTCGGCACTCTCAAACTCCACAGGAGTAGAAGCACGAATCAATATGTGTCGAGACTTAACAGAATCAGGCAATACCTGCTTGTCGAGCAACTTCGCTATTTTGTAAGCATTACCTTCGCGGTAAGGACCATAAACAGATCCCGCAGGCAAATCAAACAAGTTGTCAGCCAATGCCACACCCAACTCGTCTTTCTTATAAAACACCGGATCCAAAGTCCCCAGATTGTTCAACAAAAACAAAGAGTCATTTTCAGCAGACTCAAACTCTGCCGCAAGCTCCGCCAATCTTCCGCGTATCGCAGCAGAATCCGCAGCCGTAGGTACCACAGGGAAATTCACATAAGCAATAGACCTACGCTCCTCCTTGATGGTATAAACAGCCTTATTTTCCTGCAAATATGCCTTGAAATCACTGTCAGACACACTCACCTCCGTGTTGTCCAATTCATCGAGCGGCACTTTGACATACGCAAAATCCATGCGCTGGTTCAAATCCCTGTTGCTCATCTCTGCCATCCAGGAAGGCGTGTACATCCCCTTTTCAACCATAAAGGTCAACTTCGTTTGCAAACGATCCTTGATGATCTCCTTCTCCTGCTGCGCCCAAAAAGAACGAATGCCCGGATCAGTCAGCGTGTTGTTTTGAATAGAAGCCTTGTACTGACTCAACAACTGCATGTTGATCATCCCCGTCATCGGATCCCCAAAGCGAGCCTGAATAACAGGACTGATATTCTGCATATTATTATCCCCAAACTGAAGATCGAGCAGCTCGGGCTTACCTATCCCCAAACCATTACCCTCAGATTCCCTGGAAATAAGAATATCCTCTACGAAAAAATTCCACAAATTCTCCCGGCGGCTGTACACCTCCGCTCCAGAATTGCCATAAATCACCTGATCAACCTGGCTAAATTTGTTCCAGTCCAGCTTCTCACCCTCTACATTGCCAACCGTAAACTGTGAACCGCCAAACAAACTCTGCTGACCGGCTGTCATGTCCATTAAAATAAACCCTCCCAGACCCAGCGCTATCATAACGACCAGAATCCAAGAGTTTTTTCTGATTTGAGAAATTAATGCCATCCTTGTTTCCTTTTTACTCCTTCAATTCAATATTCTGAATATCAAATGAATAAGCTTTTTTTTATCAAAAAGAGCTTAGGTTCAAAAAAATCCATGCAAAGGTAAATCGTTTGCCCGTAATTTCAAACAAAACACTCCAAGCATTCCAAATTATGCCGGAACTACCTGTTATTATTTGTGCCGTAAAATCAAAAATAACTTATAATCAAGCATTTAACCTAAAACCAACACCATGGATATTCTCGATACTTACGCCGCTGCCTTCGCCAAAGTATTTGCGCAAGCGAGAGATAAACACATCCAGGCTTCTGCCGAGGAAGTAGTCATCGGCTCCCCAGACGGATTCCAGGATATATGCTCTTTTGAGAATTCGGTTTTTGTGATCCAGCAAAAACTTCAGCAGTTCAGCCTCCCGCTGGGTCAATTGTCTTGATTGGGAGGCATCGCGAAGCAACAGATTGTTAAAATCAAAAGTAAAGTTGCCAAACATATAGAGGTCTTTAGGTTTTTCCGGTCGTACAATCCTGCTTCGCTTCAAAAATATTTCTACTTTCAGGATCAGCTCTTCGATGCTAAAGGGCTTGAGCAGGTAATCATCTCCCCCAATCTTCAAGCCGTGGAGTTTGTCCTCCTCCAGCGATTTTGCGGTCAGGAAAATGATGGGCACTTCCTGGTTGACCGATCTGATTTGCTCAGCCAGGGTAAAACCGTCCATTTCGGGAAGCATCACGTCCAGGATAAAGAGGTCGAAGTCATCCGTTTGAATGCGCTCATAGGCCTCTCTACCATTGGCACAGTGGAATACTTCATAGCCTCGTAGCTGCAGGTTGTCTCTCGTTACGAAGCTGAGGCTTTCATCGTCTTCAACATAAAATATTTTTGCTCTGCTCATGGGAGATCGCTTTTTTTGACGGGCATCATAATACTTACGCGGGTTCCTTTTTCTTCCTCGCTTTCCAACTTGATCTTCCACCGGTGAGCGTGGCATATTTCTTTGACGTAGTACAAACCAAGGCCAAAACCCTTTACATCGTGAATGTTACCAGTGGGAACCCGAAAAAATTTTTCAAAGATTTTATGCTGATATGCCTTGGGGATTCCAATGCCATTGTCCTGAATGCTTAGTACCGCGAGTTTATCCACTAACTCCAGGGAGACCTCCAGCGCAGGCGCCCGTTTGCAATACTTCATACTGTTATCCAACAAGCTATACAGGATATTTTTCAAATGAAAATCATCGGCTGCGACCATGATTTTTACCGGAGGTACATTCACCTTCAAAGTACCCTGATTTTCTTCGAGCCTAACCTCGAGGTTCTGGGTTACAGCAAGCACCAACTGGCCAAGGTCTAATTTTTCGATTTTCAGTTCAAAGCTATTGGTTTCCTCTTTAGCCAGCTGCAGCACTTTTTCCACCTGATGGTTCAAGCGCTGGTTTTGCTCCCGGATAATCCGCGCATATTGGGTCAATCGCTCATCGGACAACACCAGGGGGTCATTCAAAAACACCTCAGCGGATATCCGGATAGTGGATATAGGGGTCTTAAATTCGTGCGTCATATTGTTGATAAAATCTTTTTGCATCTCTGACAGCCGCTTCTGGCGCAATATCGTGGACATTGCGTAGATGAAAAAAGAAATGGTGATCAGCAAAATTCCGGCAAATATCAGGGACAACTGCATTTGCCCAAGTAAATAGCCCGGTCGGGTTGGGAATTTGACCCCGAAGTAGTACGTAAACTCATCGTACTTCGGGAGGTTGGCCGTCTCGCTTTCTTTGACAATCCCGGGGGTATAACTGATGTATTTGTTGTACAGCCACTCGTTCGTGGTACAGTCAAATACGGCATACTCAAAATCTAAGTGCAAACCCCTTTCCGAAAGCTCCCGCTTGAGGTAAAACTCCAGGACGTTGGCATCAATCTCCGCCTGAATATCTACTACAAAATAATTGGCCGTGCGCTTTTTCACCAGGTTGTCCAAAGGCAAAGTCGTATTGCTGTAAGCAGCCAAAGCCCTGGCTACATTTTGCAGGGCAAGCGTGACCTTCGATTGAAATTCCTCCTCGTTCACATTCCAGCTACTCATCAGCCAATACCCCTGAAGCCCAATCATCCCACTAATGATCAGCGCACCAAGAATAATGACCTGCCTGATAGTAGCATTGCTCATGCTTTAAACCGTTTAAACACCATTCTTAATTTAAAGATTTTCCCTAACAATTATTGCGTTTTCCCCGTAGGGAAAACTTCCCCCCTCAGATTAACCTGCCTTTTTCTTGCTTAATTCATTATTTTTGTGGCAAAATTATCAGGATTTCAACGTGATCAACCCAAGTTTCTCCCTCTTCATCGGAATATACTGCTTCCTTGCACTGCCGCTGTTCAGTCAGGCGTCTTCAAACCCCTTTGACCTGCAGGGTCGCATTACCGATGATACTCCGCCTGCAACCCCAACCCAGCAAACTCCGGCAGACGCATTTTCCAATCCCTTCGACCTGGTTCAAGAAAATGAAACAACACCTGCCGTCAAAAAACAGTCGCCCAAAGAGTCACCTATACCCCCGAAAAAACAATTTTTACTTTTTTTGACCCTATTCAATCTCTTGTTCTTCTCCTTCATCGCTACCTTGCTCAGGTCGTATCAGCAAAAGGTCGTCCAGGCATTTGTCACCCCCAACTTTCTCAGCCAACTTTACCGGGAAAGAGAAGTGGGAGTCGTCACTCCTTTTATTATCATGTACGGGTTCTTTCTGTTTAATGCTGCCTTTTTTGCACTCCAAGTCCTCGGCAATCCATTCCAGAACCCGGAGGCCAGCTCTTTGCTGACCTTGGCCTACTATTTCGCCGGAATCAGTAGCTTTCTACTCGGAAAACACTTGCTGCTATGGCTCACAGGACAAGTTTTTCCCATCCGGGAAGCCCTCGCCCGATACAGTTTTACCATAATGGTCTATTATATCCTGATTGGCTTTTTCCTTACAGCAGCCAACCTGTTCCTGTCCTATGGTACAGATTGGCTCGCAAACATAACCCCGGTTTTGAGCCTGGCAGTTATAGCCCTCATCCTGACTTTCAGGCAAATCCGCTCATTTATGTTGACTATTAGATTATTCACGCAGCACAAGTTTCACTTTTTGTTGTATATTTGCAGCGTCGAATTTGTTCCTTTCATTCTGCTGATTAAATTTTTACAAATTTACTTCTGACCGAACTCAGAATAAATTTTGAAGTAAAATTCCTTGTTGAATGAGTACAAATGCTAAAGTAAAAACAGAAGCATACAAGCCGGTCAAAAGCATTCTGATTTCTCAGCCAAAGCCCGAACGATCTCCCTATTATGATTTGGAGAAAAAGTTTGATCTGCTCATTGACTGGAGGCCGTTTATCCATGTTGAGGGGGTTGCTGCAAAGGACTTCCGCAAGCAAAAGGTAAAACCGGAAGATTTTACTTCCATCATTTTTACCAGCAAAAATTCCATTGATCATTTTTTCAGACTCCTGGAAGAAATGCGGGTAAAAGTATCCCAGGAAACTAAATATTTCTGTCTGTCAGAAGCTATCGCTAATTACCTGCAAAAGTTCATCGTATATCGCAAGCGCAAAGTTTTTGTCGGCCAAAAAACGATACAGGATTTGGGGCCTTTTCTCAAGAAACACAAAGCCAAAGAGCGCTTTTTGCTGCCCTGTTCCAATCTGGGAAGCAAAGATGTTTCCGATTTTCTAGATGAGCATGGATTCAACTGGCAAGATGCCTTAATGTACCGAACCGTGAGCAGCGACTTGTCTGATCTCAGCGATGTCACCTACGATGTCTTGGTATTTTTCAGCCCTCTGGGTATTGATTCTTTGTACGAAAACTTCCCGGAGTTCCAGCAGAATGATACCCGAATAGCGGTTTTTGGGAACAGCACAGGAAAAGCGGTAGAAGGCAAAGGACTCACTGTCAACATCAAAGCACCGTCGCCTGAGGCTCCTTCTATGACCATGGCGCTTGAAAATTATCTACTTTTGTCGAATAAAAAAAATTCGTAACCGATCTGCATACATCTCTATGTTAATCGTTTTACTTGCAAATGTGTTATCTTTCAAGTAAAACGTATATACCATGTATCCCATCATTACAGGACAATTACAGCAAAAGCTGGCACAACCACTGCCAGGCATGCCTGCCCAGTTCAAGATGGCTCATGTAGGACGGTCGCTTATTCCTAAAGTGCCAGAGCATGCCAAATTGGCAAGCGTACTTGTACTTTTTTATCCGAAAGCTGATCACTGGCACCTGGTCTTTATTGAACGCAATACGAGCAACACCAATGATCGCCACAGGGGTCAAATTGGATTTCCGGGTGGGAAATACGAGGAAACAGATCCGGATCTCATGCACACCGCACTCCGGGAAGCCCACGAAGAAGTGGGC
This sequence comes from Saprospiraceae bacterium, assembly GCA_030729925.1. Classification (GTDB taxonomy): domain Bacteria; phylum Bacteroidota; class Bacteroidia; order Chitinophagales; family Saprospiraceae; genus JALQTV01. The sequence continues at coordinate 13,777 of JANQWK010000102.1, read as the reverse complement.
GTATCTATCGAACAAGTACACATCCTCGGTTCCCTAACCAGTCTCTATATTCCTGTAAGCAATTTTCTGGTGCACCCTTTTGTGGGCATTACTGATACTTGCCCCTGCTTTGCCGCACAAGAATCCGAAGTGAAGAACATTATTGAAATTCCCTACCATTGGTTCTTTATTCCAGAACTTACCGTAGTGGACAAACTCCAACTGTCGGATCAGCTTACCCTCCATCAGGTACCCCAGTTTACCATTGATGGCAAAATTATATGGGGCGCAACTGCCATGATTTTGAGCGAATTAAAAGAGATCATTAGGCCGGAGGATTTTAGTACGCCTAACATCCGATAATCCAGATCCGATAATCTTTTACCTTTATATGCTTCTAACCCAGCCAAAATAAAGCCATGCTACCTCAAATTACACCTTATATCCCCAAACATAAAATCCGGATCGTGACTGCTGCAGCTTTGTTCGACGGACACGATGCCGCTATCAACATTATGCGCCGGATTATGCAAAGCTCCGGTGCAGAAATCATACACCTCGGCCACAACCGATCCGTTCAGGAGATCGTCACAACCGCTATCCAGGAAGATGTGCAGGGTATTGCCATAACCTCTTATCAGGGTGGACATAACGAGTTTTTCATGTATATGCATGATCTCCTTCGGGAAAAAAATGCCTCCCAAATCAAAATTTTTGGCGGAGGCGGAGGAACGATTCTTCCTTCAGAGATCGAAGCACTACACCAATATGGGATCAGTAGGATTTATTCCCCCGACGATGGCCGCAATATGGGTTTACAGGGTATGATCAATGACCTGCTTCAGGCCTGCGATTTTCCAGTGGGTGATGTCCTTTCCAAGGGGGCCGAAGACCTGGGCAGCCCCATGGCACATCAAAATATCGCTCGCCTGATTTCGGCTATCGAAAATTTCCCGCAGCTGCACCAGCACCTTTTACCCGACATAGAAGCTAAAATACCCACCGTACAGGCTCCTGTACTGGGCATTACCGGTACCGGCGGAGCCGGAAAATCAAGCCTCGTAGATGAATTGGTGCGCAGGTTCTTGACTACTTTCCCCGAAAAAACCATAGCGATTATTTCCGTAGATCCATCCAAACGCAGAAGCGGAGGTGCGCTGCTAGGCGATAGAATCCGGATGAATGCCGTCTATCACGAGCATGTATATATGAGATCCCTGGCCACCCGGCAGTCTAACTTGGCACTTTCCAAGTACGTCAAGGCAGCCATTGCTGTCCTGAAAGCCAGCCGCTTTGATCTGATCTTGTTGGAGACTTCCGGAATAGGCCAATCCGATACGGAAATCATTGACCACTCGGATGTATCGCTCTATGTCATGACACCGGAATACGGAGCAGCAACCCAGCTTGAAAAAATTGACATGCTGGACTTTGCCGATATTATTGCCATTAATAAGTTCGACAAACGCGGTGCCCAGGATGCCCTTCGGGATGTCAAAAAACAATTTCAACGCAATCATCAGCGATGGGACGAAGCAAGTGAGGATATGCCCGTTTTTGGAACCATAGCCTCACAGTTCAACGACCCGGGTACCAGTACCCTATATGACTATGTGATGCATGCCATAGCGCAAAAGACAGGAGCTCCTCTGAGCAAAAACCTGCCTGAAATATCCGGATTAAGTCAAAAACAGCTGATTATTCCCCCGGGAAGGGTGCGCTATTTGTCTGAGATTTCCGAAGAAAACCGCCGCTATGATACCTGGGCAACAGAACAGGCCAAGTTGGCTTCCCAGTTGTTTAGCCTGCAACAAGCAATCGAACTGCTGGAAAAGGATACCGACACTACCCAAAAAGTCAGGGGCAAATATCAAGATATCGAACTGCTCCTCAGCGGCGAAGTGAAATCCCTACTGGCAAATTGGGAAGCAACAAAAGCTGCCTACGCAGGCGAAGTTTTTACCTATCAGGTCAGAGGCAAAGATATCCATGTGCCAACCCACACCTTATCTCTATCAAAAAACCGTATCCCAAAAATTGTGCTGCCAAAGTATAGGGATTGGGGAGATATCACGCGTTGGTTACTCCAGGAAAATGTACCCGGGGAGTTTCCTTATACAGCAGGAGTGTTCCCCTTTAAACGACAAGGCGAGGATCCCACCAGAATGTTTGCCGGAGAAGGCGGCCCGGAAAGAACCAATAAGCGATTTCACTACCTATCACTCAGTATGCCTGCGAAGAGGCTATCTACTGCTTTTGACTCGGTCACCCTTTATGGACAGGATCCCGACAGCAGACCCGATATCTATGGCAAAATAGGTAATTCCGGCGTTAGTGTCTGCTCTCTGGACGATGCCAAAAAGCTGTATTCCGGATTTGACCTCTGCGATCCGTCCACCTCGGTTTCTATGACCATCAATGGCCCCGCAGCTACCATTTGCGCATTCTTTATGAACGCTGCCATTGATCAGCAATGCGAACGATATATTCGCGAAAACGGACTCGAACACCTCGTTGAGGCAAAGTTGCAAAACCTGTACGACGATAGAGGTCTGCCAAGGCCAACCTACAACGGCTCGTTGCCAGAGGGCCATAATCAGCTTGGCCTGCTGCTACTGGGTCTTACCGGAGACCAGATCCTACAACCAGAAGTTTATGAAAGCATAAAATCGAAAGCGCTACAGTCAGTCCGGGGTACCGTTCAGGCCGATATCCTGAAAGAGGATCAAGCCCAAAACACCTGCATTTTCTCTACCGAGTTTTCCCTCAAACTCATGGGCGATGTGCAACAATATTTTATCGACAAAAAAGTGCGCAATTTTTATTCTGTCTCCATTTCTGGCTACCACATTGCAGAAGCTGGCGCCAACCCCATCACGCAGTTGGCTTTTACCCTGGCCAATGGATTTACCTTTGTAGAATACTACCTGTCAAGAGGGATGCACATTGACGATTTTGCGCCCAACCTGTCGTTTTTCTTCTCCAATGGGGTTGATCCGGAATATGCGGTTATCGGAAGAGTGGCTCGCAGAATATGGGCTAAGGCTATCAAATATAAGTACAAAGGCAACGAGCGCTCACAAAAATTGAAGTACCACATACAAACTTCCGGTCGCTCCCTGCATGCCCAGGAAATATCTTTTAACGATATCCGAACAACCCTTCAGGCGCTATATGCCATATATGATAATTGCAATTCTCTACACACCAATGCCTACGATGAGGCTATTACCACTCCAACCGAAGAAAGCGTACGACGCGCAGTAGCCATCCAGCTTATCATCAATCAGGAACTTGGTCTGGCAAAAAATGAAAATCCCCTTCAGGGAGCATTTATCATTGAAGAATTAACAGATCTGGTAGAACAGGCAGTGCTGATGGAGTTTGATCGAATTACCGAACGAGGAGGAGTGCTCGGCGCCATGGAAACCATGTACCAACGCGGAAAAATTCAGGAGGAAAGTCTCTATTATGAAACCCTTAAGCACTCCGGCGAGTATCCCGTCGTTGGCGTGAATACTTTTTTGGGCAAGGATGGTTCTCCCACCCTGACCCCAGCCGAGGTCATCCGCTCCGATGAACACGAAAAACAACAGCAGATTGTGTTTCTGCAACACCTCCAAACCGCACAGCAACAAAAAGCAATGGAGGCACTACGCCAACTCAAACAAGTAGCCCTCCGCGAAGAAAATATCTTCCACCAACTCATGGAAACTACCAAGTATTGCTCACTCGGTCAAATTACTACTGCCCTCTATGAAGTAGGCGGACAGTACAGAAGGAATATGTAGCAGCTATCGCAAAAAAAGTCCGCAGGATGGCGTTACGTTTTTGAAGGTGAAGGTATTAATAGGGGTAATCAGGTGCAAGGCACTTTAAGGTGCCTTGCACCTGATTAATAATAAATTGACTAACAAGTAATTAAATTATTTTCATACGCTTTCTAACGCTGCACAGCCAACACATCAATAGAACTAGCTTGCTATAATCGCTACCTCCAGAAACTCATGCAAAACCAAGATTACACCCTCCTCAAACCATAAACCTTAAAACAGCAGGAATTAATCCTATACAATAAGTAGAATTTAAAAATTGATTTTATATTTGGGCTTTCACTGAAAAAACAGAAAGGCAATGACAAACACACCAAGATTTGAGACGCTACAGTTGCACGCCGGTCAGGAAGTTGATCCGGTAACCCGATCCCGCGCTGTTCCGCTTTATCAAACAACATCCTACACCTTTAAGGATTCGGATCATGGTGCCAATCTTTTCGCTTTGCGGGAATTTGGCAATATATATACCCGGCTCATGAATCCGACTACAGATGTTTTTGAAAAACGCGTTGCTGCGCTGGAAGGTGGCGTTGCAGCATTGGCGGTATCCTCTGGCCAGGCTGCGCAGTTTATCGCGCTCAACAATATTCTGGAAGCAGGCGATAATTTCGTCAGTAGCCCCAATCTCTATGGCGGCACCTACAATCAGTTTAAAGTTTCATTCAAAAAGCTGGGGATAGATGCCAGATTTGCAGCAAGTGAAACCATTGAAGACTACGAGCAGCGGATAGACAACAAGACGAAAGCAATATACTGTGAGACCATCAGCAATCCGTCTTACCAAGTACCTGATTTTGAAGGGCTGTCTGCACTGGCTCAAAAATACGACCTGCCGCTTATCGTAGATAATACTTTTGGAGCTGGTGGGTATTTGTTCCGACCCCTCGAACACGGAGCCCATGTAGTGGTCAGCTCCGCCACCAAATGGATTGGCGGACACGGCACCAGCATCGGCGGAATTATTGTTGACGGCGGCAATTACAATTGGGGAAATGGCAAATTCCCGTCTTTTTCAGAGCCATCTGAAGGGTACCACGGCTTGGTCTTTTCCGATGTTTTTGGCGTTGGAGGACCTTTTGGTAACATTCAATTTATCATCAGAGCCAGAGTAGAAGGACTACGAGACTTTGGCCCCGCCATTTCACCATTTAACTCGTTCTTGCTGTTACAAGGTGTAGAAACGCTTTCTTTAAGAGTAGAAAGAACCGTTTACAACGCGCTGGAGCTGGCAAAATGGCTGAAAGCACACCCAAAAGTAGATTCGGTTAATTATCCGGGACTTGAGGATCATCCCGCACATGAGAGGGCAAAAAAATACCTCAAAAAAGGATTTGGTGGGGTATTGTCCTTTACCCTTAAAGGTGATAAGCAACAAGCCGTAAACTTTGTTGACCAACTTCAATTGGTAAGCCACCTTGCAAATGTTGGAGATGCAAAAACCCTGATCATCCAACCCTCTGCCACCACACACCAACAATTAACACAGGAAGCCCAATTAGCCGCAGGTGTTACTCCCGCTATGCTGAGAGTTTCCGTCGGTATTGAGCATATTGAAGATATCAAAGCAGATTTTGCGCAAGCGTTTGACAAAATCTAAGCACAATTGCTCCACGGTGGTCCCATTGGGAAAAGCTCAATACTTGCAGTTGAATTTTCCCAATGGACTTTTCTTGCTTTTATCCGGGATATCTGTTAATATTACCATAAGCTGTCTCAAAATTGCCTAGCTTATGGAAATGAAAGAACAGGATTATATGTCCCAGCGCGTGGACGACCAAATCAACTGGCTCGAAGGAAAAAGCGCATTTAACCAACAACGATATAAATTCAGCAAATCAATCGTCATCGTTGCCTCCGTTTCTATTCCATTTATGGCTGGCTTTATCGAAGATGGAGATCAAGCAACAGTCATGAAGTTTGCCATCGCTTTTGCCGGGTTTATTATTGCACTGGCAGAAGGTTTGTCTTCCCTCCATAAATTTCACGAAAACTGGATCCAATACCGCGGCACCGCAGAATCCCTTAAACGGGAAAAAATTATCTTCCTCACCCAGTCCGGAATATACCGGGACAATCCTAATGCTTTTCGGGATTTCGTAGTAGCCATCGAAGGCATACTAGCCAATGAAAATGCCAAATGGCAGGAAATCACGGCCAATGAAGTCGTGATAGAAAAGTAATCTGCGCTCAAATCAAAAACAAAATGAAAATCAGGTTAATATTTGACCTGGATGTTTCCCTGAATTTTTAAAATCAGTATTTTTGGAGCCCGAAAGCCAAACAGGTTCTCGCCTTCTAATTTTTGTAACACAATTGCTATAAACGCTACCAATGATCAATATTTCCTTCCCGGATGGACAAGTAAGACAGTACCCTGTTGGTACTACCCCCTTGGAAATTGCCAAATCAATTAGTGAAGGGCTTGCCAGAAAGATTGTTTCCTCAAAAGTGAACGGAGAGGTTAGGGATATTACCCGACCAATAGATTCCGATGCAAGTATTCAACTGCTTACCTGGGACGACAAGGAAGGAAAGGCTACATTCTGGCATTCATCCGCACACCTGATGGCCGAAGCACTGGAAGCCCTCTTCCCTGGAACACGCTTTGGCATTGGCCCCGCTATAGAAAGTGGATTCTACTACGATGTGGATACAGGTGACCGGCAATTGACCGCCGCAGATCTACCCCTGATTGAAAAGAAAATGCTCGAACTGGCTAAGGAAAATAGCACATACGTCCGAAAGGAAGTTTCTAAAGCGGATGCTATTGCTTACTTCCAGGAAAAAGGAGACCACTACAAACTGGAGCTCCTCGAAGATCTACAGGACGGCAACATTACCTTCTACCAGCAAGGCAACTTCGTAGATCTTTGCAAAGGGCCTCACCTGCCAGAGACAGGAAGTATCAAAGCCGTCAAACTCATGAGTCTGGCAGGTGCCTATTGGCGCGGCGATGAAACCCGGCCACAGATGACCAGGATATACGGCATTACTTTTCCCAAGCAGAAAGAACTCAACGAGTATCTCGAGTTGTTGGAAGAGGCAAAAAAACGAGACCATAGAAAACTTGGCGCAGAGTTAGACCTGTTCATGTTTTCCGAACGCGTCGGCGCAGGTCTGCCCATCTGGCTGCCCAAGGGAAATGCCATCCGCGAGCGATTGGTAGAGTTCATGAAAGAAGAGCAGGTGAAGCGTGGATACCAGTTGGTCACAACGCCTCATATCGGCAAAAAGGAACTCTATATTACTTCCGGCCATTATGAAAAGTACGGTGAAGATAGTTTCCAACCTATCCGTACCCCCCGGGAAGGAGAAGAATTTTTGCTAAAACCTATGAACTGCCCTCACCACTGTGAGATATTTGGCCACAAGCCGCATTCCTACAAGGAGCTGCCGCTTCGAATAGCAGAGTTTGGTACGGTTTATCGCTATGAGCAAAGTGGCGAACTCCACGGGTTGTCCCGCGTGCGCGGTTTTACCCAGGATGATGCACATATTTTTTGCACCCCCGAACAAGTCAAAGCAGAGTTCCTCAATGTCTTGGATCTAACCACGACCGTGTTGTCAAAAATGGGGTTTGATAAGTTTACAGCTCAAATCTCCCTCCGAGATCCCGGCAATCCCGAAAAATATATCGGCTCAGACGAAAATTGGGAAAATGCAGAGCGCGCTATCATCGAAGCAACCGAAGAGATTGGCCTCGAAACAACCCGAGAAATAGGTGAAGCTGCATTCTATGGCCCCAAACTTGACTTCATGGTCAAAGATGCGCTAAACCGATCCTGGCAATTGGGAACTATCCAAGTGGATTATAACCTCCCCGAAAGGTTCCAATTGGAATACATAGGAGCCGATAACCAACCTCACAGACCGGTGATGATTCACCGCGCACCCTTCGGATCCTTGGAACGGTTTTTTAGTATCCTTATCGAACATACCGCAGGAAAGTTTCCGTTGTGGCTGGCCCCAGAACAGTTTGCCCTACTCCCCATCAGCGAACAGTTTTCCGCTTATTGCAAAACAGTCCAAAACCAACTCGCTGCTGCCGATATCAGAGGATTTATTGATGATCGCAACGAGACTATCGGACGGAAAATACGGGATACCGAAATCAAAAAGATTCCCTTCATGCTTATCGTAGGGGAAAAAGAGGTCGAAAATCAAACCGTCTCTATTAGAAAACAAGGAGAGGGAGATGTCGGTACCATGAGTATCGCCGAGTTTACCGATTATTTCAAAGCCTTGCTATAAACTGCAAACCCTCCTTCCAAAAAGTGCACGGTTTGATCAAATGACCAGTAACCGTGCACTTTCCATAAATTTAAAGCTGACAATTATCGCTACCTTGAAATGAAAACCCTACTATCCATACTGCTGCTCTTTTTTGGTCTTACAGCCCACGGTCAGACCCAGCAAGATATGATGGATGTTCAAGTTTTCCCCAACCCCTTTACCTCCTACCTTTCCATCAACGCCCCCGAATCCGTTACCAGGTTTTTTGTGTACAACACCATCGGAACCAAAATGAAATCCTTTTCCTTCGAAGTCAACCAAAGATACTATGTAGGCGACCTCCCCAGAGGAATTTACCTCATCCAATTCCTGACTTCCGAAAATAAAATCCTTACTACCAGACGTGTCAGCAAAAAAGATTAAAAGCCCCCAGCAAGAAGGTACGCAACGGTAATTTTGACATAGCAATAATGGGTAAATTGCCGAAAATTATACCCGAAAAAACACAATTCATTAAAAATCAAAATTTTAAAACACAGGTGCAAGCCACCTTAAGGTGTCTTGCACCTGATTACCCTTATTAATACCCTCCTACTAATTTAGGTAACCAAAACCTGAAGGAAATTTCGCCAAGTAGCGACAAATTTGAAAATTAGTCTTTTGCTATACGTCTTACTTATAGAAATTTTTCAAAAACTCGGGCAAGTGCCGCAAAGCGGCCCACTCTCTATATTTTGTCATGGATTCGTTTGCAGGATAGCCAATATAGGATTTCCCTCCTTCGAGGTCCTTGGACACGCCTGATTTTGCAGAAATCACCGCTTTTGCACCGATCTTCAAATTCTGCGCCACACCAACCTGCCCATACAGTACAGCATCATCGCCTATAATCGTCTTTCCACCGATACCCACCTGAGCAGCCAGCAAACATCTTTTTCCCAGCACTACGCCATGACCGATATGAACCTGACAATCCAATATAGATCCTTCTCCAATAATGGTATCTCCTGATACCCCTTTATTGATGGTGCATCCTGCTCCAATATCAACGTGGTTCTCAATGATCACTCTCCCTCCCGAGCAAAATTTTTCATACCTGTCCTTATGCTTCTTGAAGTAAAAAGCGTCGGTGCCAATAATCGTTCCGGACTGAATCACAACGTGGTCTCCAATGATGGTATGGGCTCTGATGACAACATTGCTCTGAATATAGGTGTGCTTGCCAATCTTAACGTGATCTCCAATCACTACATTAGGTTCAAGGATAGCGGTAGGATCAATCTCTGCCGTATCGCTGATTAACTGCTGAAGTGGGTTGAAGGGACGGTAAGATTTTACAATACTGTTGTACACCTCAAATGGGTTTGGATGAACCAGAATTGCTTTTCCCGAAGGGACATCCACCCGCTTATCAATGATAATGACCGAGGCTGCTGAATTCAGACACTTGTTATAGTATTTTTCGGCATCTACGAATGCAATATCACCGGGTTCTACCTTGTGAATTTCATTGATGCCGGTAGCTAAAAAACCTGTGTTTCCAAATACTTGAGCACCATACTGGGCGGCCAGTTCTTGAACCGGCACAGGAACAGGAAATTTCATATTCGAGTTTGTTATTACGTCAAGCCGTCAAAAAATACATCATCAGTGAGCTTCCCGCCAATTGGCTCCTATACCCGTAGAAACAAGAACGGGAACTTTCAGTTCAGGAATTGCTCCTTTCATAAGGGTTTCGATCAAAGGCCGAACTTCATTTACTTCTTCCTTTGGAACATCAAACACTAATTCGTCGTGCACCTGCAAAATCATCCGGGTCTTAAAGTTAGAAGCCTTCAAGGCCTGATGAATATGCACCATAGCCAACTTGATCAAATCAGCTGCTGTACCCTGAATGGGACTATTGACCGCAATCCGCTCGGCATTGCTCCTTTCGAGAGAGCTTTTCGAATTTATTTCCCGAATATAACGCCTTCGACCCAACAGCGTTTTCACATACCCTTTTTCTCTGGCAAAAGCGACGGTTTCTTCCATGTAATTTTTCAAGCCCTGGTACTCTTTGAAGTACTGGCTGATCAACTCCTGCGCTTCGGCTCGCTTAATACCAAGCTGCTTCGACAAATTAGTCGAACCCGCACCGTAAATAATGCTGAAATTGACCGTCTTTGCGCGATAACGCTGCTCCTGGCTCACTTCGTCATAAGCCACTCCAAATACCCTGGCCGCTGTAGCCCGGTGAATATCTAATCCCGAATGAAAAGCCTCCAACATGTTGGTCTCTTGACTGATCTCAGCAATAATCCGCAGCTCAATCTGAGAATAGTCCGCTGCCAGCAATACATGTTCATCATTACGGGGCACAAAAGCTTCTCTAATCTTTGCACCTTCCTCTGTCCGAATCGGAATATTTTGCATATTGGGATTATTGGAACTCAATCTTCCCGTCGCAGTAAGTGCCTGATTAAAAGAACTGTGAACGCGACCTGTCTTTGGATTAATCAATTTAGGCAGGGTATCCACGTAGGTGGATTTTAATTTTGTCAAGCCGCGGTGCTGCAAAATATCATTCACGAAGGGATTTTCCAGCGCCAGCTCGGCCAATTTTTCTTCGTTGGTAGAATACTGCCCAGTCTTGGTTTTGGACCAGCGGTAGGGAATTTTCATTTTGTCAAACAAAATTTCTCCTACTTGTTTGGGTGAAGCGATATTAAACACTTCGCCAGCCTGAACATAAATTTTCTCCTCCAGCTGCCGAATCTCCTGACCCAGTTCCACTGAATACCTCGCCAGTAAAGCATCATCAATCCGAATACCCTCAAATTCCATATCTACCAGTGCACGAATCAACGGTTCTTCCATCTTCGTGTACAATCCAAACAGTCCCTCTGCTTCAAGCTTGGGTTGGAGGTATTGCTGCAATTGGAGTGTGATATCTGCATCTTCCGCCGCATAGTCGAGTACCTTTTCAGGACTCAAATCCCGCATGTTTAACTGATCCTTTCCTTTTTTCCCGATAAGGGACGCAATACTTATAGGCTTATAATTCAGATAAGTCTCGGACATATAGTCCATATTGTGCCGCAATTCCGGCTCCAACAAATAGTGCATCAGCATGGTATCCAGGTACATTCCCTTCAGTTCAATACCGTACCACTTTAAGATCAATGCATCGTACTTAATATTTTGACCAATCTTCGTGATGGCTGCATTTTCCAAAACAGGTCTAAATTTCTCCAGCAACTGAAGCGCTGTTGCCCGATTCTTCGGAACAGGTACATAATACGCCTCATGTTTTTGAATCGAAAACGACATTCCCACCAACGAGGCCAAGTTCGCATCTAAGCCGGTTGTTTCTGTATCGAAACAAAACGCGTTGCTCCCAATCAATCGTTCGACTAAGCTGGTGAGTGCGGGTTCTGAATCTGCCAACACATACTGATGGGGCGTATTGTCAATATGGTGATCTGCCATTTGATGTACAGGTGCCTCGGAAAAGATCGGAGCAAATTCTTGTACGGCTTCGCCAAAAAGATTTCCCTGTATAGACTGGCTTTTTTTTGCCGAAGGCATGACCCCTGTATCCTCCTCAAGCAACTGTCGGCTCAAAGTACGAAACTCCAATTCTCTAAACAATTCGCTTAAGCGCTCCCGATCGAAGGGCTCTAACTCAAAAGCCTCCTCATCAAATTCAATAGGCACCGCAATATCAATTTGTGCCAAACGCTTCGACAGCAACCCTTGCTCCGCGAAAGCCTCCACTTTTTCCCGTTGCTTCCCTTGAAGTTCTGAGGACCGTGCTATCAGCTCTTCCACGGAATGAAACTCCTTCAAAAGCTTCACAGCCGTTTTAGCGCCGATCCCCGGAATACCCGGAATGTTATCCACCGCATCACCTTGCAAACCCAAAACATCTACCACCTGTTCTACGCGCTCAATATCCCAAGACGACAGGACCTCCGGCACACCAAGGATTTCAACCCCATTACCCTGCCGGGAAGGCTTATACATAAAAATGCGATCAGAAACCAACTGCGCATAATCCTTATCCGGAGTAACCATATAAACCGTGTAGCCCTCCTTTTCCGCTTTTTTTGCGATCGTCCCAATAACATCATCTGCCTCAAAGCCATTGACGGTCAAAATAGGAATCCTAAAAGCCTGCAAAATCTCCCGAATGTAAGGAAAAGCGATCTTGATATCATCGGGTTGCTCCTCCCGGTTGGCTTTATAGGCAGGATACCATTCGTGCCGGAACACGTTATCCGGCGGATCAAACGCAACAGCAATATGGGTAGGGCGCTCATGTTTGAGCAAATCCCACAAAGTTCGGGTAAACCCACTAATCGCAGAAGTATTTAACCCTTGTGAATTGATCAGCGGTCGGGTGATAAAAGCAAAATGAGCCCGATAAACCAAGGCGTGGCCATCCAGCAAGTACAATTTTTTTTCGGGCATGGGGCGATTTATTTAGGTGGCAAGATAGCGCAAAAGCCTAAAAATGGCAGGATCAAAAATCTATATAGAGACGACGTATTTCAATAATAATTGTTGCGTAATGGATACCCGCTTACCCAACCCAGAGACCCCATTTGGGAAATCGAGATCCGTTACCTGTACTTTGACATCATCATCATAAAAAACGTTGAGGGTCAAGTTGAGATTTAACCCCTTAAAAAGTACCACTCCCCACTCATTCGTCCAATCAATGTCAATATTCTGCGGATTATTCAGGTAATTGGAGTACAACAGCATGTTGGACTTATAAAAAGCCTTCTTGTTCCAAAATTTCGCTAAATACTTAACCCGCATCAAGGTACCAATTTGCCGATCAACATTCAAAAATTCAGGATAATCCCCGTTGGCATCTTTTTGACCCTCTACTGGATTTCCGTGGATACCCCTTCTGGCAATTTCATCGCTCGCGACAATCAGAAACTTTGCTCCCACTGGAGAATAAAATAGGCTCAACCTGTCGTTGGGCTTATAGTCCATACCAACAGCCAGCGTAATGGTAGCAGGAGAAAGAAAGCGTGACAAAATATTGCCACTGGCTTCATTGTATTCAAAATTGGATAAAAAATTCCCCCTATATTCCGGATGTGCATAAGTTGGAGCCAATTGGCTCAAAAAGGAGAAGTCGGCGGAATAAAACCATTTGGAACCCTTGGCAGTCTTATTGCCAAATTGGGAATTGAGTCGAAGCTCATCCAAGGCTTTTTGAAAGGGTAGTCGTTCGGTAGAACCGCGAACCAGGACACCAGCACCTAGTTGTTGCAGCCCAAACTGCCAGGAAAAGGTGGTTTCCCAGGATAAAGGACTACTCTTGTAACGAGTATTGAACGTAATCGCCGAGCCAAAACCCAAACGATTCAACCCTGCGCCTTGCTTGGGATTAACTTGCAGCAATTGTGCAAAATCCAAGCCAAATCCCGCACTCGTTTCCCAGGGCGAGGCTTCCGTGACAACAGAATCTTTAGTCTCCTGAGCATTAAGGCTGAAAAAACACAGCTGGAAGATACAAAGCCCTGCAAAAAGCCATTGTAGGTTGTCCATGAACCATTTTTTTGGATGCTCCGGAAAAGTATGCCGGATCACAAAAAAATAGGGAAATGAATTTTTCCTCAAGGAGGACGACAAAGATGGGCAAACTTTCCTGAGCGAACTTAAAAAAGGGTAAAATAAAAAAGCCCTGCTGTAAAAGCAAGGCTTATTAAGTAAAAAAAAGTTGG
>JANQWK010000101.1 GCA_030729925.1 Saprospiraceae bacterium | reverse complement strand
CGACTGTGTACCCTGCGCAGTATGTCCGGCTCCGAATCAGCTTGCATTACAACTCATTGGAACTTTTGCCAAGTTCACCTGGTCGAAAGTAGCGGCTGCCGCCGGCTATCGGTTGGAGCTGAGAGTGCGGTCCACAAACACCTGGGTAGGATATGAGTTAAGCCAGAACCTGTTTTCAGGTCGCCTGGCTAACGCCAAAAACTACGACGCCTGGAGGGTAGCTGCCCGCTGCGCGGAAAATGTCCAATCCGAATGGTCGGAGCTGGCGTTTTTCCCGGGTGCCAGAACCGGAGCAGCAACAGCATCGGGAGACTTTGTCGGCTATCCCAACCCCGTGCAATCGGCCCTGACCCTTGTCTTCGACCCCGTCCCCCAAATCGTCACCCGTTATGTGGTCCTGGATCTCAACGGCAAGCCCTTGGTATCGGGACAAATCACCCCCGGAACAGCAGAAGCAGTCCTGGATCTCTCCCTGCTTCATCCCGGCGTGTATCTTCTCCAGGTAAAAAGCGACCAACTGTTTGCCGTACGGCGTTTTGTGGTACAAAGAGAATAGGGGAATATCCGATGACTTTTTCAAATGGCTTCAATCAATCACTGAATTCCAAGTGCTACTTTCACTAATCATCTCATTCACCCAAAAACGTACGCTGGTGGTACTCAACTGAAAAGTAAAATCTCTGATGAGGAAGGTATGGCCATTACCGTTTGCAATCAAGCAGTTAAAGCGATCCGGGAACGCTGCGTTGAGCTCACCTGAAGCCTCGATCAGTTGTGCTTCAAACGCTGCTGCCCCGCCTTGAATTAGGGCTGCAAAGGTGGCATCTTGCTTGGAGCTGATATAGGCCATTCGAATATTTGGATCTTGAGCCAGTTGATATTTGTGGTAATCGGTCAGGTTTCCATCTGCTCCAATGCAATTAGTGCAGCTCGATGGGAAAAACGCCCCGGCATTCCAATAATCAATAAGCGTTTGCATTCCTCCGGGGCTGAGAATCCCCACGCCAGAGTCATTGATTACTTCAATCCGAACATCCGGATACAATTTTCGAACCAGAGGCAATGCTGCATGTACTGCAAAGCCGCCCGCGCTATTCCCCGCGAGCACAATCTTATCTGGAGCAGGGTAGGTTTGAGCAATCACATCGAGTGAAGCAGATAAATTTTGAATACCTCTGAAAAATCGGTCATTTACGCCATCGCCATCACTATCTACTTCGTTATCGCCCATCATCCCGGATCCGTCGCAGTAAGGGACATAGCCTACATCAAAATTTGAAGTGGGGTTCTGTGGATCTGCAGGGTTTAATATCCCGAAAGGAAATAATGGGATTCCTTCTTCAACAGCTTCACAGGCAAGTGGACTGCAAAAGCCACCGCCTTGCAGAAAGATCAACAGCTTGTTACTGATTCCGTCTCTGGTAAACATGGAAAACTCGTTACCCGTGAAGCAAATAGGTGCATTGGTACCGCTAAAGATGTGTTCGGTAACGCCTGGGAGTACCATCGTTGACGAAATTGGCTTGAAAACTCCAAGGTATTTATCTATACCCTGGTCGTAGAGTTCTTGGAATGGGGTTTTGTCAGGGGGAGTTTCTTGGTTATCTACGATCACATCATCGTCTTTTTTGCAACTCATGGAGAAAAGTAAAAGACTGATAATTAAAGAAAATAATAATAATTTTTTCACGATATTTTTATTTATGGATAATTATTTTTTAGGCTCAAAATTACAGGGATCATAAATATCCCCTTGGGTAAATTTCAGTGAATCCCCCTGTGGGTAAAGTGAAACCTACCAGGAACCTGGTGAAGTGGCTTGAGGGTAAATGGAATAGATATCCAGGAAGGTATTGGAAAACAAAGGACTTCACATCCCGAAATGGTCATTTCAGGGCTGTTCCCGGATAATTCAGGTTCATTTAAGCCAATGTGCAGCAAAACTTCTCTTAAATTGGAAGACTTAAACCAAAGTACAAACGCTCGACCTTTTGAATAAACAATGCCATGGCAAAACATGCTAAAAAATAAAACTCAAATAATCTTCCTCGGCGCACTGGCGATAACCATTTTATTGCACTTCCAGCGCGCAATTGTGGTGCTGGCGGATCGCGAGGGTTCCGTTGGAAGCTTTGGAGTGACCATCGAAGTTATAATAATCAGGATGCTTTTCTTTTTTGTTTATGCTTGTATATTGTTGAGCTTCAATATAATCTGGAAAGACAAATGGCATCCCCAGGGCATAGGACGAAAGGCATTTATGATCACTACCAATTTTTTGCTATTCCTATTGGGAGTCATCATTACCACCATAGTAATGGTGGGTTTCTTATCCGATTTTTTGGAAAAAAAACAGGTCTTTGCAATAGTAATAACCGACTTTTTGATCGTTCATCCTGTCTTTTTATTGTTAGCTCGCTTCACCAATCTAAGTTTCCAACAACAACAGATCATCCTGGAAAACGAACAGGCAAAACAAAGTGCCCTACAGCATCAGTTAGAAGCTTTACGTTCACAGATCAACCCTCACTTTTTATTTAATGCTTTAAATTCACTTACGGTATTAATTCGCAACAGGTCCGATCGTGCTTTACCCTTTGTGGACCAATTATCCTGGCTTTTACGTGCTACTTTGATAAGAAGTGAAGATGACTTCATCACGATCCAAAATGAATTGGAATACCTGGAAAGCTATATTTTTCTACAGAAAGAACGGTTTGGCGAAAAATTAAAGGTTGATGTTCAAATTCCCGAAACCTGGAAAAAGGAGTTAATTCCTTCTTTTTCACTACAATTGTTGGCAGAAAATGCCATTAAACACAATGTCGTTTCAACAAATCAACCGCTTTTAATCGAGATCTATCCGATTGGAGCGTACCTGATCATTCGAAACCAGATCCATAAAAGGAGAGATGCAACTGAAGGTACAGGATTGGGCTTGCTCAATTTATCCGTGCGATTTAAACTTTTAAAGAAGAGAGATATACAAATAGTGCGGGACGAAGATTATTTTACCGTAAAATTACCCATACTTAAAAATGAAGGCTATAATCATTGAAGATGAGCAATCAGCATCGGAGAATCTTATATTTCTACTGCAAGCTTTAGCACCTGATATCCAAATTCTGGAATTGATCGAAACCGTGTCGGATGCTATTAGTTTTTTTAAAGAAAATAACGCGTACGATCTTGTTTTTATGGATATTCATCTGGCAGATGGAAACTCTTTCGAGATCGTCAAGGAGGTTGAACCGAGGGCTCCTATTATTTTCACAACTGCGTATGACCAATATGCTATCCAGGCTTTCAAACTAAATAGCATTGATTATTTGTTGAAACCAATTCGGGAAGCAGAACTAAAAAATGCTATACTCAAATATAAAGATAAGCACAGAAAAACGCTTGTTTCTGCTGAGCAAATAGAAGCGCTGATGAGCCTGATGACTGCTCCGAAAAAGACATTTAGAAGCTCATTTCTGGTTCAAAGAAAGGACGTCTTCATTCCAATTGTGTCCAGTGACTTCGCTTTCTTTTTTATACAGGATGGGGTTGTAAGAGGCACGACCACAGATAACCAAACCTATAGCTTTAAAGAGAAACTGGAAGATTTGGAAAGCGATTTAGATCCTGAATTGTTTTTCAGGGTCAATCGGCAATATTTGATCCAGCGGGCAGCTATTAAGTCACTTCAAACCTACTTTAATGGTAGATTGGTGGTTCACCTAAAGCCCCAGGAAAAGGATAAAATTGTTGTTAGTAAAGCCAATGCCTCGAGGTTAAAAGCTTGGTTGGAGTGAGGCAAAGCTCATCATTTTACTGTCGAGCTGTTGCAGTTGAAGTGATTTTTTGCTTATCAAGTAAAGTTATAATTTGATTATTCGGACGAAAAAAATCATAAATTATTGGATTTAAACCTTTAGTCACTCCTTACTCTCCGTCCATTCTTTTTCAGCCCTCGGCAAAGGGTTGGATATCGTGTCCAGACCAATACGTATATTTGAGGCTCAACAACACTCTACAACCATGGAACAAATCATCATTAGTGCAACCGTTTCAGCACCTATACACCATGCCTGGGACTGCTATACCCAACCCAAACATATTACCCAATGGAATTTTGCCGATCCAAGCTGGCATTGCCCAAGTGCCACCAATGACCTGATCGTTGGAGGGCGTTATGTGGCGCGAATGGAAGCGAGAGATGGAAGTTTTGGCTTCGATTTTGACGCTGTTTATACCGAAATCATCCCAGGCGAAACGTTTACGTATGAATTTGGCGGACGATTGGCTACCGTGACTTTTACCGATGCCAAGGGGCAAACCACCGTAAAGGTGGCGTTTGATCCGGAAACAGAACATTCCATCGCGTTGCAGCGAGACGGCTGGCAGGCTATCCTGGACAATTTTAAAAGGTATGCGGAGTCAATGGTTCCGTCATAGCGGCATGTGGGTATCAGGATTATTCGCTATATTTGGTTTAACGAGGTGTACTAACCATAATAAACTAAAGCCATGAGAACAGAACAGGAACTTAAACAGGTGGTTCAGGAAAAGTATGGACAGCTTGCCGTAGAGGGGAAGGTGGAAAAGGCTTCTTCGTGCTGTGGGGGAGGGACTTCCCCGAATAAGATCTACAATATTATGATGGATGATTACTCCGGGACAGAAGGGTATGTGGAGGAGGCAGATCTGGGTCTGGGCTGCGGCTTACCTACCCAGTTTGCCGCAATCAAAAAGGGTGATACCGTGATTGACCTGGGGTCGGGAGCCGGGAATGATTGTTTTGTGGCCCGCCACGAGACAGGACCGGAAGGCCGAGTGATCGGGATTGATTTTACTCCGGCTATGATCGAAAAGGCCAGACAAAATGCTGCAAAACTGGGCTATACCAATGTGGAGTTCAGAGAGGGCGATATTGATAACATGCCGGTGGAAGATGCGACCGCAGATGTGATCGTGAGCAATTGTGTGCTGAATTTAGTTCCCAACAAACCCCAAGTGATGCGGGAAATGTTCAGGGTGCTGAAACCAGGCGGCCATTTTAGTATTTCGGATATCGTGCTGGTGGGCGACCTGCCTCCCGCATTGCAGGAGGATGCCGAGATGTATGCAGGCTGCGTGGCAGGAGCGATCCAAAAGGATGTCTATCTGCAGTTCCTGACAGCCGCAGGTTTCGAGGGTATTGTGTTGCAAAAGGAAAAGCCGATTTCCCTGCCGGATGAGGTGCTGGACAAGTACCTCAACGCCGAAGAACGAGTTGCGTTTGACGAGGGCAAGACGGGTATTTTCAGCATTACGGTGTTTGCGAAAAAACCAATCAAATAAATTTATAAACCAAATACTTATGACCGACAACCTACACTACCGAGCCTGTAACCTTTGCGAGGCGATTTGTGGATTGGTAATTACGGTAAAGGACGGGGAAGTGCTGTCGGTAAAAGGGGATCCCGATGATCCGCTGAGCAAGGGGCATATCTGCCCAAAAGCAGTGGCTTTGAAGGATGTGTATGCCGATCCGGATCGCCTCCGGACGCCTGTGCGTAGAACCGCCAACGGCTGGGAAGCGATCAGCTGGGAAGAGGCGTTTGAGGCAGTGGCGACGGGCTTGCAGCGGGTACAGGAGACTCACGGAAAGGATGCGGTTGGGGTTTACCTGGGCAATCCTACCGTGCACAATTGGGGGAGCATGTTGTTCGGACCGGAGTTTTTCCGGTTGCTGCAAACGAAAAATCGTTTTTCGGCGACTTCCGCCGATCAATTGCCCCACCACCTGGCAGCACTGCTGATGTACGGTCATTACCTGTCTATTCCGGTGCCCGATGTGGATCATACGGATTTCATGCTGATCCTGGGCGCTAATCCGCTGGTTTCCAATGGGAGCTTGATGACAGCTCCCGGGATGGATCGCCGCCTGAAGGCCATCCGCCAAAGGGGCGGAAAGGTGGTGGTAGTTGATCCCCGCTATACCGAGACGGCCAAGGCAGCCGATGTGCATTGGTATATCAAACCCGGCGAGGATGCTTTCCTGCTGCTGGCTATGGTGCATACCTTGTTCGATGAGGATTTGCTGAACCTGGGCGCATTGGAGCCTTTGGTGAAAAATATAACCGTCCTGCAGACCGCCGTGCAAGGGTATGCGCCGGAAACGGTTGCAGCCCGACTGGGTATTTCCGCCGGCGATATCCGCCAACTTACCCGGGATTTTGCGGCAGCTCCTTCCGCGGTGTGCTACGGACGTATGGGGCTTTCTACCCAGGCTTTCGGCGGACTTTGCCAGTGGTTGATCCAGGTGCTGAATATCCTGACCGGCAATCTGGATAGGAGAGGGGGGAGTATGTTTGCTTTGCCCGCTTTTGACCTGGTAGGTCAACAAATTGCCAAAGGCAAACACGGTTCTTTTGGGCGCTGGCACAGCCGGGTTCAACAGCTGCCCGAGTTTGGGGGAGAATTGCCCGTGGCAGCGCTGGCTACAGAGATCCTGACACCCGGCAAGGGACAGATCCGCGCCCTGGTGACGGCAGCCGGTAATCCGGTATTGTCTATTCCCAATGGGCAACTCTTGGACGAAGGGCTTCAGCAGCTGGATTTTATGGTGTCTATTGATATTTACATCAATGAGACGACCCGACACGCGGATATTATCCTGCCCCCTACGACCGGACTGGAGACCGATCACTACGATATGATTTTTCATGTGTTCGGCGTGCGCAATACAGCCCGGTATTCTCCGGCGTTGTTCGACCGACAGCCCGAGCAGCGACACGATTGGGAGATTTTCCTGGAATTGGCCAACCGAATGGGGCGAACCCCCGGCCCTGCGATGCGACCCGAACAGCTCCTGGCCTACGCGCTTCCGTTTGGCCCTTATGCCAAAGATGGCTTGACCCTGGAGGTGTTGAAGTCCCATCCACATGGTATAGACCTGGGCCCCCTGCAACCCTGTCTGCCCGATCGCTTGTTTACTGCCGATAAAAAAATAGACCTGATCCCGACACCTTTTGCCGCAGATCTGAGCCGATTGAACGATTTGTTGCAACAGCCCGATCCCGGTATGCTGCTGATCGGACGCCGCCAGTTGCGTTCCAATAATTCCTGGATGCACAACAGCTACCGATTGGTCAAGGGAAGAGCACGCTGTACCCTGATGATCCATCCCGAGGATGCCGCCCGATTGCATATCGCCGAAGGCCAGGAGGTACAGGTGGAGTCCGCAGCGGGCAGTGTTGCCCTTCCGGCCGAACTGACCACCGGAATCATGCCCGGAGTGGTGAGTATTCCGCATGGATGGGGACACCGGCCTACCGGAATGCGCTTGTCGGTTGCCGAAAAATATCCCGGGGTAAGTGCCAATGATCTGACTGATTACCGGCAGGTGGACAAACTGAGTGGGAACGCCGTTTTTAGCGGCGTTCCCGTGTCATTGCGGCCGCTTAGCCTTTGATATTTTCCTTTTTTCGAGCCGCTTTCATGCCCAATCGGTCGAGGATAAACCCAAATTCAAAGGCCGTCTCCCGGAGCCGGTCAAAACGACCCGTAGCACCCCCGTGACCCGATTCCATATTGGTGCGCAACAACAGTACATTGTTGTCCGTCTTATTGGCTCTTAGCCGCGCTGCATATTTGGCCGGTTCGTGAAATAAAACCTGCGAGTCGTTCAAGCCACCCGTGATCAGCATATTGGGGTAATCCTTGGCTTCAATATTGTCATAAGGTGAATAAGACAACATGTAGTCGTAGTATTCCTTTACCCGGGGATCACCCCACTGCTCCCATTCCTGGGTGGTCAGCGGCAGGTTTTCATCCAGCATCGTGTTGATGACATCCACAAAGGGTACGTCTGCCACAATGACCCGGTACAAATCAGGCCGCATATTGGCTACCACGCCCATGAGCAAACCGCCTGCACTGCCGCCGTTGGCCGTGATCAACTCGGGGCTCGTGAATTTTTCCTGCACCAGGTGCTCGGTACACGCGATAAAATCGGTAAAGGTGTTTTTCTTATTGAGCAACTTGCCCTGTTCGTACCATTCTTCTCCGAGTTCGCTGCCGCCCCGGATCTGCGCAATGGCATAGACAAAACCCCGATCCACCAAACTGATGATGTCGCTTCGGAACCAGGCATCCGTGCTGGAGCCATAAGATCCATAAGAATAAATATAAGCAGGATTGTTGCCGTCTTTTTGGAGGCCCTTGCGGTAAAAAACAGCCATCGGGACTTTTACCCCGTCCGGGGCGGTGGCCCAAAGCCGCTCTACCACATAATCGTCCGGATTAAACCCGCTGGGAATCTCCTGCTCTTTCAGTTTTTCACTACTGCCCGCGATCATATCATAATCAAAGGTCGTTGGGGGTCTGTTGAGCGATGCATAAGTATAGCGGAAGCCGGTAGCCGTATAATCGCCCGAGCCGTTGTAGTTGAGGGTATAGACGGGTTCGGGGAAACTCACCTTTTCGGTTTTTCCCGAACTGAGTGACAGGTAGCGCAGTTCTTCCAATCCCCCGGATCGGGCAGACAGCACGAGGTAATCGGCAAAAACATCTACAGACTGGATCAGCACCTCGGGATCGTAGGGCAGTACATCTTTCCAGTTCTTTTTATCGGAAAATCCACTCAGCGGGGCTTCCATTACCTTGCGGTTTTTGTGCTGGGGATCCTTGTACAAAATGATAAATTTATCCTTGTGGTGGGCTACGGTATAGTCCACATCTTTTTCCCGCGGGCGGAAAACCTGAAATGCACCCTCGGGCTGGTTGGCATTCAGGTAGCGGGTTTCGGAGGAGGTAAAACTGTAGGTGTTCAAAAACAGGTAGTCGCCGGTTTTGCTTTTATAGACATACACGCTGAACAGGTCGTCCAGCTCCTCATAGACCAGTGGATCCTCCGCGGCAGCTCCCAGCGTATGCCGGAAGATGCGCCAGGGGCGGAGAGCGGCATTGTTCATGCCATAAAACAGGGTCTTGTTGTCGTTGGCCCACTCAAAATTGCTGCTGGCACTGATGTTGTCGGGCAACAGTTCGCCGGTGCTCAGGTTTTTAAACCGGATGTCAAATTCCACATAAGACCCCGTGTAGTTGTAAGCAAAAGCCAGGATATTGTTGTCCGGACTCACTTCATACCCCCCGAAAATAAAAGCAGTCTGGCCGTCAGCCAGTGCATTGCCATCTATCAGGATCTCTTCCGGGGCATCGAGGCTGCCTTTTTTGCGGCAATAAACGGGATATTGCTGTCCTGTTTCGGTGCGACTGTAATAATAATAGCCATTGCGCAACTGGGGCACGCTGGAGTCGTCTTCTTTGATCCGGCCTTTCAATTCCTGGAAGAGGGTCTCCTGCAGGTCTTTCGTTTCGGCCATCACCTGATCGGCATACGCATTTTCGGAATTGAGGTAAGTGATGACCTCCGGATTGGTTTTGTCTTTTAGCCAGTAGTAGGGATCAACTCGGGTACTCCCGTGTTCCTCAAAGGTACTGGGTTGTATTTTTGCCGAAGGCGGCGCCTCAAAATCGCTTTGTCCGGTTATTTTTTCCCCGGAGGGGGTGGTTTCCTGGCAGGAGACCAGGATGAGCAAAAGGGCTGGGAGCATTAATGCAAAACGGGTCATATTGGTAATTTTTTAATAAAACTACAAAATGACCCGTTAAAATGAAGTGCAACCCGATTAAAAAACCGGGGTTTATTTCGATTCCGGTCTAAGGCTTCTGACCACTTTACCGGCCTGCCACATCTCTGAATTTCTCAGGGCTGCCAGTTCCACTTCCAGTTTTTCGCGGTAGTCGGGCTGACTGTTTGAATCAATAGACTTTTGCGCCTCCTGGCCGGTTGCCACGCTTTCGTACAATTCGTCAAACACGGGAGCCACGGCATCGCGAAACTTATCTTTCCAGTCCAGGGCACCGCGTTGGGCGGTAGTCGAACAATTGGCATACATCCAGTCCATGCCGTTTTCCGCAACCAGCGGCATCAGAGACTGGGTAAGTTCCTCCACGGTCTCATTAAACGCCTCGCTGGGTGAGTGTCCCCGCTTTCTGAGGGTTTGGTACTGCGCCTCGAAAATACCCTGGATCGCGCCCATCAGGGTGCCGCGTTCGCCGGTAAGGTCGCTATATACTTCTTTCTTGAAGTCGGTTTCAAACAAATAACCCGAGCCGATCCCGATACCCAGTGCAATCACCCGTTCGAAAGCCCTGCCGGTCGCATCCTGGTAAATGGCGTAGCTGGAATTGAGGCCGCGG
Organism: Saprospiraceae bacterium; assembly: GCA_030729925.1. Lineage (GTDB taxonomy): Bacteria > Bacteroidota > Bacteroidia > Chitinophagales > Saprospiraceae > JALQTV01. The sequence goes on along the minus strand of JANQWK010000101.1, from coordinate 12,379 downwards.
CCTTCGAGGAACAACCTGCGGAGGCTGGTACCTGAGCCCTTGGGAGCCACCAGGATGACATCCACATCGGCGGGCGGCACGATGCCGGTGCGATCTTTGTAGGTAATTCCAAATCCGTGTGAAAAGTAGAGGGCCTTTCCGGCGGTCAGGTGGGGCTTGAGTGCGGGCCATACTGCAATCTGAGCAGCATCGGACAACAAATACTGGATTACGGTCGCTTTAGCGGCAGCCTCTTCAATGTCAAAAAGCGTCTCTCCGGGTACCCAGCCATCCTGAACCGCTTTGTCCCAAGACTTGGAAGGATGTCGCTGCCCGATGATCACGTTGAATCCGTTTTCTTTCAGGTTGAGTGCCTGACCGGGGCCTTGCACGCCATAGCCAATAATTGCGATGGTCTCGCTGGCCATAGTAGCCCGTGCTTTATCGAGTGGAAATTCTTCGCGGGTGACTACATTTTCTTCAACACCGCCAAAATTTAACTTTGCCATAAGGGAATAAGGTTGAAATGAATAAAAATTGTTGTTCTATTTGTCACAGGTCATGGAGCTGGCTCGGCAGACTGGAAAAATGCTGGTCCTGTTCGATTTTTCTCAGGTAATTATTGAGGCGCTCCATCGGTCGCACAATGGCCACCCGCCCGGATCGGGCAAACTCGAAAATACCGATATTTTTCAATTCGTTGAGCAAGGCCTCCGTCTCGGTAGCGTGTCCGGTTTTTTCGATCACGATGTATTCCGGTTCGATCTCAAGGATCCGGGCATTGTAGCGGCGGATCAAATTCTCGACCTTGTTGCTGTTGCTGAAAATATGGGTTGGCACCTTGTAGAGGGCAATTTCCTGGAACACGATTTCGTCCGGGTGGTAGTAAAAGGCCTTGAGCACATCCACCTGTTTGTCAATTTGCGCAACGAGTTTCTGCACCTGATCTTCGGTAACGTGCACCACGATCGTAAAGCGGTGAATGCCTTCGATGGACGACTTGGAAGCGGTAAGGCTTTCAATGTTGATATGCCTTCGGGAAAAAACCGACACCACGCGGGCGAGCTGTCCGGTCTGGTTTTCTATAAAAACGGTGATGGTAAAATCTTTGGTTTCCATGTTTGGGCTTACTTTTGAAGAGATTCGTTGTCGAGCACAATTTCGTTGACGGCGGCTCCGGAGGGAACCATCGGGAACACATTTTCTTCCTGTTCGACCCTCACATGCAGGAGGTACGGGCCATCATGGGCGAGCATCTCGGCAACGGCAGCCTGGAGTTCCTCCGGTTTGTCAATGGTTTTGCCGGGTACGCCAAACCCGTCTGCAATTTTGACGAAGTCGGGATTCTTAAGTTCCACCGACGAATAGCGCTCTTCAAAAAACAACTGCTGCCACTGTCGGACCATTCCGAGGAAATTGTTGTCGAGCAGCACAATCTTGACCCCTACATGCCACTGGCTCAGCATGCCCAACTCCTGGATGGTCATCTGAAATCCGCCATCTCCGATAAAAGCGACCACTTCCCGCTCGGGTTGCGCCAGTTTTGCCCCGAAGGCGGCGGGCAATCCGTAGCCCATGGTGCCGGCTCCTCCTGATGATACCCAGGCATTGGTAGAGCGGTATCGGTAGTAGCGTGCGGCAATCATCTGGTGTTGTCCCACGTCGGTGGCCACAACGGCCATACCCCGGGTTTGGTCGGAAACTTCCTTGACCGCCATGCCCATACTGATATTGCCTTTGTCGGTCATGCGGGTCGCCTTATCAATCACCTTTTCCATTTCGATGGCATCGCAGGCGCGGAAAGAACCCAGCCATTCGGGATAGCTTTTTTCGCTGACAAGCGGCACCAAAGCCTCCAGGGCTTCTTTGGCATCGGCATGGACGGGGCAGTGGGCATAGACATTTTTATGCAGCTCGGAGGCATCCACTTCAAAATGGATCACCTTGGCCTGTCGGGCGTAATCGCTCAACCTGCCCGTCACGCGGTCATCGAAGCGCATACCGATGGCGATGAGCAGGTCACATTCATTTTGTTTGATGTTGGCACCATAATTCCCGTGCATGCCAAGCATACCAACGTGAAGCGGGTGATCGGAGGGCAGGGTGGACAAACCGTGCAGGGTACAGGCAAAAGGAATGCCTGTTTTTTCGACGAAGGTTTGGAAAATGTCCTGTGCGCCGGAAATCTGTATGCCGTGTCCTGCCAGAATCATGGGCTTTTGGGCTGCATTGATCATGGCAGCGGCTTCCTGGATGGCAGCCGGATCGAGTTTGGGCCTGGGATGATAGCTCCGGATATAAGGTTTGGCGCGTTCGTACCACTCCATTTCCTGAAACTGAGCATCCTTGGTAATATCGAGCACCACCGGACCGGGTCGGCCCGAATTGGCGATGTAGAAAGCCTTGGCAAAAATCTCGGGAATTTCAGAAGCTTTGGTGATCTGGTAATTCCATTTGGTCACCGGAATGGTGCAATTGATCACGTCGGTTTCCTGAAATGCATCTGATCCCAGCAAATGTCGGGGCACCTGTCCGGTGATGCACACCAGCGGAGTGGAATCCAGAAGGGCATCGCTCAGGCCTGTAATCAGGTTGGTCGCACCCGGACCGGAAGTAGCCATGCACACACCCACTCTTCGGGTAACGCGGGCGTAGCCCTGTGCAGCGTGGATGCCGCCCTGTTCGTGCCGGGGCAGGATATGTCTGATTTTGTCCTGGTAGTGAAAAAGCGCATCATACACGGGCATGATGGCGCCGCCGGGGTACCCAAATATGGTATCTGCCCCTTCCCGGATAAGCGACTTAATGACCGCTTCCGCTCCGGAAACTTTCAGCGCCGGAGCTGTCTGGGCTGTAGGGACAGTTGAATGATCTGCAAGTGGTTTCATACATTCGACATTGGTAGATTAAAATTCGTCTGTAACACAACCCTCACTGGCTGACGCTACAAGGTGAGCATATTTTTTGAGCCATCCGGTATGGACGGGAAGTGGTGGTGCCACCCATGCTGCCTTTCTTTGCTGGATCTCAGCCTCGTCCAGGTGGGCGTGGATGAGGTTCTGGGTAGCATCTATGGTAATCATATCCCCGTCTTTGAGCAGGCCGATCAGACCGCCTTCCTGGGCTTCGGGGGTGATATGTCCTACGACAAAACCATGGGTGCCGCCCGAAAAGCGACCATCGGTAATCAGGGCTACTTCATTGCCCAGCCCCTCGCCCATAATGGCAGAGGTAGCTTTGAGCATTTCGGGCATACCCGGACCGCCTTTGGGGCCGCAGAAGCGGATGACTACCACATCGCCGGGCTTGACTTGTTTGTTTTTGAGTGCCTCATTGGCTGCCGGTTCTCCGTCGAAGACCCTCGCCGGACCGGTAAAACGCTCGCCTTCCTTGCCGGTGATTTTGGCTACTGACCCTTCAGTGGCCAGGTTGCCGAAAAGAATCTGAATGTGTCCGCTGGGCTTGATGGGATTGTCAAAACCGTGGATAATATCTTGTCCTTCCATCAGGTCGGGAACTTCCGCCAGGTTTTCCGCCAGGGTTTTTCCGGTTACGGTCAGACAATCGCCGTGCAGCATTCCCTCTGCCAACATCATCTTCATCACGCCCGGAACCCCGCCGATGGCAAAAAGATCTTCCATGACGTATTTCCCACTTGGCTTAAGGTCGGCCAAAAAGGGCGTCTTGTTGCTCAAATCCTGAAAGTCGCGGATATTCAAAGGCACTTTAGCCGCTTTGGCCATGGCGATGAGGTGCAATACCGCATTGGTCGAACCCCCCAGCACGATGATCAGGCGGATAGCATTTTCAAACGACTCTCGGGTCATGATGTCGCGGGGCTTGATATCTTTTTCCAGCAAATGGCGCATGGCCGCACCTACGCGCAGACAGTCCATCGTCTTTTCCGGACTGTTGGCGGGATAACTGGAGTTGTAGGGGAGCGCCATGCCCAGTGCCTCAATGGCAGAAGCCATAGTATTGGCAGTGTACATCCCTCCACAGGCACCCGGACCCGGGCAGGCATGCTGAATGATGCCCTGGTAATCCGTATCATTGAGGTTTCCGGCTATCCTTTGGCCAAAGGCCTCGAACGCCGAAACGATATCGAGCTTCTTGTTGTCATAACAACCGGGCGCTATCGTGCCGCCATATACCAGAATTGAGGGCCGATTGAGTCTGCCCAAGGCCATAATCGCTCCGGGCATATTTTTGTCGCAGCCGACCACTGTTACCACACCATCGTACCATTGCGCACCTACCACCGTTTCAATCGAATCTGCAATCAGATCCCGGGAAGGCAGAGAATAACGCATCCCGTCGGTACCCATGGAAATACCATCGCTGACCCCTATGGTATGGAACACCAAACCCACCAAGTCGCTTGCATTGACCCCCTCCTTGACCTGTCGGGCCAAATCATTGAGGTGCATGTTACAAGGGTTTCCATCCCATCCGGTACTGGCAATCCCAATTTGGGCCTTGCCCATATCCTCGGGGCGCAAGCCGATGCCGTACAACATGGCCTGAGAGGCCGGCTGGGTATCGTCCTGGGTAATCGTTCGGCTGTATTTATTCAATCCTGACATGAAAAACTTTTATTTAAGTCAAAACAATAATCTTCAAAACTAACTGCCCTTGTGAGCAATGAAGAATCAAAAAAACAACAAATTACGAGGGGAAATTAAGGTGAGTTAATCTATAGTAATTTGTCTATCAATTTTTTAGATGGTCATTACTTACGAACTTTAGACCTTCCTCGCAGCCGGCTCGTTCAACGCTGATCCAGGCGAAATCGGAGCCGAAGCCCTGCGGAGAATTGAATTAGCGCCTGTTGTGCACTTTCCATTTGGAATCCCCGACCCGTATCTGCCTGTCTGACCAGGTGCTCGAAAGGGTATCCCGGCATATATCGCAGTCCTGCCTCCGGGCTGAGGGTGATCCATTCGAACAGGCCAAAGTCAATCCCCATGCCCACACCTGCGGTAAAAAGCAGCGATTGTTCGGGCAGCAGATCGCTGATCAGGGGCTTTTCGTCCAGGAGACTAATTCCCGGCGACAAGGAAAAGTAGAGTCCTCGTGTCAGCCAGTTGCCCTCCTTGCTAAAGGTGGGGCAATCGCAATCGTTGTTCCAATCAAACGGATAAAACAACAAGTTAAACAAAAAACTGTATTGGTTGATCTCCATGCGCGGATTTTCCAGGAGGGCGACCCGATACCGGGAAAATTGCAGTTCGGGGAGGAACTCCAGGCGCACCCTGGGGAGTCTGAACCAGTAGTCTATGCTGTATTCCAGCCCTGCATCCGGATCGGGAACCTGTCGGGTTTGGTTAAATTCATTGACCAGTTCAAAGCCGGTACTTTGCCGGGCGGCAAAACCTGTTCGGATGCCCATTTGGGCCTGAACCACTTGCCAGCTTAGGAAAAGAGGGAGAATAAGGAGTCCTTGTATCGCTTTCATGTATAACCTTTTGGGTGAAACGGATAAATTGTGTTGATTATTTCGGGGTCGTTTTCCGACATAAGCGCGAAAATGAAGTAATTTTGCAGCCATTTTAATGATGAGGTATGAAGACAAAAAATAAGCCGAGGAATAAAGTTAACGTGATTACTTTAGGTTGTTCCAAAAATTTGGTGGATTCGGAGAACCTGATCACCCAGTTGCGCGGGAATGATTTTGAGGTGGAGCACGAGGGCAGCGGGGATGCCAATATTGTGATTATCAACACCTGCGGATTTATTGATCGGGCAAAAGAAGAGTCCATCAATACGATTCTGGAGTACGCGGCACACAAAGAAGCCGGGCACCTGGACAAGCTCTACGTGACGGGCTGTTTGTCGCAGCGCTATAAAGAGGACCTGGAGGCCGAAATTCCGGAGGTAGATGCCTATTTCGGAACCCTGGAGTTGCCTTCCCTGCTGCATAGTCTCAACGCAGATTACAAGCACGAGCTGATTGGCGAGCGCAGCATTACCACCCCCGACCACTATGCTTATCTGAAGATTTCGGAGGGTTGTAACCGAACCTGTACTTTCTGTGCGATCCCGCTGATGCGGGGAAAACACGTGTCCCGAACGATAGAAAGTCTGGAGAAGGAGGCGCGGCACCTGGCTTCCCGGGGAGTGAAAGAGTTGATGCTGATTGCCCAGGAGCTGACGTATTACGGTCTCGATATCTACAAAAAGCGGGCGCTGCCCGAGTTGCTCGACCGCCTGGCCGACGTGGAAGGTATCGAGTGGATCCGCCTGCACTACGCTTATCCGAGTAAATTCCCGGTGGAAATTTTCGAGGTGATGGCCCGAAGACCGGAGATCTGCAATTACCTCGATATCCCCTTGCAGCATGCCAGCAACGCTGTGTTGCAGCGGATGAAGCGGCAGATTACCCGGGAAGAGACGCTGGAGTTGATTGCCCATGCGCGAGCTGCTGTCCCCGGACTGACCCTTCGCACGACCATGCTGGTAGGGTTCCCTGGTGAAACCGAAGCCGATTTTCAGGAATTGTGCGATTTTGTCGCGGCAGCGCGGTTCGACCGACTGGGGGTATTTCAGTATTCTCATGAGGAAAATACCGGAGCCTATGAGTTCGAAGACGATGTCCCTGCGGAGGTGAAAGAAGAGCGGGCGAGTGCCTTGATGGAAATCCAGCAGGAAATCTCTGCAGCCAAGAACCAGGAGAAAGTCGGAAAGACCTTCAGGGTGCTGTTTGACCGAAAGGAGGGCGACTATTTTATCGGTCGCACCGAAGGCGATTCGCCGGAGGTGGACAACGAGGTACTGGTGCCTGCCACGGGCGATACCTACTTTAGGATCGGAGACTTTGGCTGGGTGGAGATCGTTGAAGCCACGGCCTATGACCTGGTGGGTCGCCCGGTAACTAACGCCTGAGGCGGCGCATCGCAACGGTATCCTGATAGGCGTCGCGGATCGTATATACCAGGTTCAAGGAATCCGGGTGCAGCAGTTCTATTTGGAGTTTCCCGAGTTTTTCCCCGCTGGGGTGCAGAAACAATTGCAGCTCAAGGGGATTAAGGCGGGCGACCTTGTACCGGGTGGACTGGCGCTTGAGTTTGAAGATCGGGGAACTGTTGTGCAGCAGGTTAAACTGATTGTCGGGCAAAAACTCCAGTACGATGCTCGTCTCGGATGTATCAATGCCAAACCAAAGCCCTTGCAGTTGTTGGTTGGTAGGTTGACAGCTACCCAGCACGATCAGACTGATCCCCATCAGGAATTTGGACTTCCAGGCTCGCATACCTACAGCTGTTTTTGCATGTTATTGTTGGCGCAGTATTAATTTTTTCGTCATAAATTGCCCAGGGCCGCTGATGCGCAAAAAATATAAGCCTGCGGGCAATTCGGGCAACTGGAACACCTCCTGTTTGCCTTTCAGGCTGCGGTGAAACACCAATTGTCCGGCAGCATTAAACAGGAGTGCGTTGTTGTTGCCGGAGCGTTCGAAGAAAATGCGGATGTCGTCGTCTGCTCCAAAAGGATTGGGGAAAAAGACCCGGGTATTGGTTCGGTTGACATTGGTGGTAGAGGAGAGAATAGGCCGGAGCGGTTCCAAAAAGAGCACCAAACCGTCGTGGTCGGAACTGCGATAGGGCGTGCTTGGATCCTTGAGGTGGTCCCAGGCGTTATCGGCATTCCCACGGGCGTATTGCAGGCGGATGACCCTGAAATCGGGCAGGTCGTTGCTCAGACAATGATCCAACAGTTCTGCGTTGCCTTCGTAATTATAGGAATATTGTTGGGAATCGGGCAGACTCGCCGAGAGGTTGTTGAGGTAAGGATACACAATCGGTTCCATGGGAACAAGCGCTCCCAATCCATCGCGACCGGTAATTTGACCCAGTACATCCACATACCCGTCGGTAAACGCATAAGCATTGAAATCCCCCAGTACAACGAGGTTTTGTCCGTGGTAGTTTTGCACCACCCTGGCCACCGAAAGCCCTTGAGCATGGCGTTTGTTGCGGACTTGAGCTCCCAACTCCGGATGATCCACATTGATCAGGGAGCGCAGGTGCACATTGAGCACAAACAACCGGGTTGCAGGATCGGTGGGCAGTTCGAGTTCGAGCAGCAAAGGCGGGCGATCATGGAGGAGCTGTCCATTGTCGAGGCGCTCGGAAAGTCCGATTTGCTGCACTTCCACTATTTTTAGCGCAGCATCCACCAAAAAAGCCAGGTGGATATTATCGTTTCCGCTGCGAAAAACCGGCTGGTAGTTGAGGTTGGGATCCAGGCTGCGGAGCGTGGCCGCCAGTCGGTCTAAAATGTAAGCATTTCCAATTTCCTGCAGTGCAATGACCTTTGGCGCACGCATACCTGCTATGATGTACCTGGCAGTCTTCACAAGGTTGTCGTCCAGAAAAAAATTATCTTCCCGCAGCAACACCGCATTGAGCGAACCTACTGTAAGCGCTTTTTCTTCTGGTGCAGCTACCGGCTCAAACAGCGTAGGTGCCGCGATATCCAAGGTCTGAGGCCATATCACATATCTGCTTCCCTCTGCTTGGAGTACCCCGCTTCCCTTGAGGGTAGCATGGGCGCCCACAAACCGATCCAGCGGCAGCCCCAGGGCATTGGGTGCCACCCAGAAAACTTCCGGATTGCCATCCCAAACGGGCAGATCGCTCATCCCCGGATGTCGGATGCCGGGTTCGCGGAAGCTGCGCCGCATGCGGGCAGAAACCGGAATCCGGTTATTGGCGGTGATGGGAGCCGTTGACAGTGCCGAAAAACTAACCCGCATACCTTCTATTGCCTCCAGCGCGGGCACTTCCATGGCTAGGTCGCCCGGAAAGCTATCGCTAAAAACTATGGGTTGCGGCATTTCCAATTGGCTGGTATCCACTCTGATACTCAAAGCATTGGGTCCGATTTGGGTCATGGTTTCGTATTCCTGCACGATACCGGTCACCACGACCGACTGACCCACCGACAGGCCCGGTCGGAATCCCGTAAAAACTTTCACCCCGTCTGAAGTCAGCGGATCGTGATCGGAAGCCTGGGGGGGACTTTGGATAAAAAAACAATTGCTGCCCACAGCTGTTACTATGCTAACCCGTGTCGTCACGATCTGATGGAGTACCGGACTTTGCGTGCCATTGCCCTGAATCTCCCAAATATGCAGCGGAGCGCTTTGCGCAAAAGCAGCAAGCGTTAATACTTGGAAAAATGAAACCAGAATAATTATCTTCAGGCGCTTAAAAGGCATCTGTTAAACCTTTTTAGAAACAACAATCATGAAACCGGCAAGCGATTCCATATTCCAGAAAGCCCTCAATCCGTTTGTACAAGCTGCCATTACGCTGGGGCTGTCCCTTTTCATGCTACTGTCCTCAAAGTTAGTAAATTTGACCGGGATTGTAACTGTTTCAGACAGATTCCCATGGACAACAGCGGCCACCTTTATTTTGTTTTTTGCCATATTTAATAGTGTGTTTTCACTTACCGCTGCCGATACCCGAAAATATTGGGGCAGGTCCATGTATGCCTTTCTGGGGGTAGTTTTGGTATCCGGAGGACTGGCCTATCTGTTTTCTTCTATTTCCCTCAACGATGCAGGATCCTATCGCTGGATCTTTTTTGTACTATCTTTTGGCTACCTGGTATTTATATCCATCATGGTAATGGCGCGCAAAATTGTAGAATTTGCACAGCGGGAGGAATGGAATCAGCCTCGGCACAGGCGCTGAGTAAAAATAAATTTTGTAACTTTCCCGGACTTAATAACTTTGGCTTGGCTGGATCTGAAAGGTAAGAAGATCGGGCTGTCCAAATTAAAGAAAATCAAAATTTGTTTTCTATGAAAAAATGTTTTTCCATCAGCCGGATGTTACTGGCTGGCTTAGGGCTGTTGTTTGCACTCCAAGTGATGGCTCAACCCAACCACGGGGTGAAATTCGAGCAACTTGGCCCCATGCTTAGAAGTCCCAATTCTTATCGTGCTGCCGACGGATCTCCCGGTCCGGAATACTGGCAACAACGGGCAGATTACGACATCGAGTGTACCCTGGATACCGAAAACCAACGCCTGGATGGTACAGAATTGATTACTTATTACAATCAGTCGCCCAATACCTTGCGCTATATCTGGTTGCAGTTGGACGAAAATGAACACGATGCTACTACAGACAACAATAAGTTTGATCCCAGCAGCATTGGCGATGTCATGAGCGAGCAGGCGCTTCGCGGATTGGAGCCTTGGCGGGAATTGGACAAATACGGACACAAGATCCAGGCCGTTACCGATGAAAAAGGTACTCCTCTGCGCTATACCATCAACCAGACGATGATGCGCATTGACCTGCCCGAGCCTTTGAAACCCGGAGAGACGATTAATTTCAGGGTGAATTGGCACTATTACCTGGTTGACAGGATCAATGGCATTGATGGTGGTCGCGGTGGTTATGAATATTTCCCCGAAGACGATAATTACATCTTCACCATCGCACAGTGGTTTCCCCGACTTGCCGTGTACAGCGATTTCGAGGGCTGGCAGAACAAACAATTCACCGGAAGAGGTGAATTTGCCCTTACTTTCGGCAACTACATTGTAAAAATGACCGTTCCGGACGATTATGTGGTAGGTTCTACCGGCGAATGCCTGAACTACACTTCCGTTCTTTCTCCTACCGAACTGGAGCGCTGGAAAAAAGCCCAGCAGTCGGACGAAATTATTGAGATCGTGACCCTGGACGAGGCAAAGGCCAATGAAAAAGCCAAACGTTCTCAAAAAATGCAAACCTGGATCTACAAAGCGGAAAATGTGCGGGATTTTGCCTGGACAGCCAGCCGTAAGTTTGTGTGGGATGCCATGGCCTACAATACCGAAGAAGGCAAAAAGGTGATGTGCATGAGCTATTACGCGAAAGAGGCCTATCCGATCTATCGCACTTATTCCACCAAAGCAGTAGCACATACCCTCAAGTTTTATTCTCGCTACAGCATTCCTTATCCGTATCCCGTGGCTATCTCGGTAGAGGCAGCGAACGGAATGGAGTACCCGATGATCTGTTTCAACCCCGGACGCGCGGAGGCAGATGGTACCTATACCGAAAGGGCTAAGTTGAGTGCCATTTCGGTGATTATCCACGAAGTGGGACACAATTATTTCCCCATGATCATCAATAGCGACGAGCGCCAGTGGTCTTGGTTCGATGAAGGGGTAAACTCTTTTGTCCAATACCTGGCCGAACAGGAGTTCGATCCCAATTATCCCTCCCGCAGAGGACCGGCAGCGAATATCGTGAGCTATATGAAGATGCCGAAGAATATGCTGGAGCCAATTATGACCAACAGCGAGAATATCATCCAGTTTGGTAACAATGCCTACGGCAAACCGGCAACGGCGCTGAATATCCTTCGGGAAACCATCATGGGCCGCGAACTGTTCGACTATGCCTTCCAGGAATACTGCCGCCGTTGGGCGTTCAAACACCCTACTCCCGACGATTTCTTCCGTACCATGGAGGATGCCAGCGGGGTGGATTTGGACTGGTTCTGGAAAGGTTGGTTCTATACCACAGATGCAGTGGATATTTCCATAGACAGCATCAAGTGGTACAAGGTGGATATGGATAATAATCCACAGCCCAGAGAGTTTACCCAGACCATCAGAAATACCCCGGAGCCGGACAATATTTCCCGGATGAAAAACAGGGAGGCAGGTAAGACCTACGCCATTGACGAAGATCCCAAATTGGTTGACTTCTATACCCAATACAAGCCTTGGGAGACGAAAGATTCTGTCCAGAAAGTAACTTCTGTGCTTTACAATGAGACTTTCTCGCAAAAAGAGAAGGAAGAGCAGTTTGGCAAAAACAACTACTACGAGCTGCATTTCAGCAACAAAGGTGGTTTGGTGATGCCTATTATCCTGGAGTGGACTTTCGAGGATGGCACCAAGGAGATTGAGCGCATTCCGGTGGAAATCTGGCGTAAAAACGAATACGGATTCACCAAGGTGTTTATGAAAGACAAAGTCGTGACCAGCGTCGTCATGGATCCTTTCAAAGAGACTGCCGATATTGACGAAACCAACAATGCCTGGCCGGTGCGCGAAATGCCCAGCAGGTTCCAGGTGTTCAAAAAGCATAAGTTTGGCGATGCCCCGAATCCAATGCGGGACAACAACGCTAAGCCTATCAAACCGTAATCTATAGGTCATCAAAATGAAAAGCCTTCAGCCGATCCGGCTGAAGGCTTTTTTTGTCTGATAAACATGAATCTGCGAAATCCTTAAAAAAATGGTTACCAATTAAGAGGCTGAGGTATTAATAAGGGTAATCAGGTGCAAGGCACCTTAAGGTGCCTTGCACCTGTGTTTTAAACACCTGGAAAACAGATAATTAAGTCATAAAAAACACCTCAAAACCAATCTAAAACCCGG
>JANQWK010000100.1 GCA_030729925.1 Saprospiraceae bacterium | reverse complement strand
GACAAAAATCTCCCCCAGATGAAAACCTACCACCCCCATCAAATTTACCCCTTCACGGTCATTGACATCCGCGAGTTCAACGATCGGAAGTTTTTTATGTTGTCTGATGGATATAAACATACTTTCCGGGTAGCGCCTTATGACTATCAATTGGAGTGGGAGTCGGTGAATGTACCGAAGGTGATCAATTGTTATGTTAAAAGTGTCAATCACAATGGTTTGCCTTTGCTGGTGCAGGTTAGGCATGAAGTATTGGCTCACAATTACACCGAAATAGGAGGTCAGTATCCGTTCAAGCTCGTGGCCAAAAGGCAGGATGAAAATACCGCTCAGCCCTTCTTCGAACTCCACGACACCTATGGGTTGTACCACCGGTATTATCCCGGTCCCGGCGAACCGGATCGCGAGATTGGGGATATATTTTTGTTGACTTTTCTAGGCATAGAGGAAAAGGAACAGAACAAAGCTTTTCTAAAGTTAAGTTTGCAGAAAGAGCCTATTGCATTAATCAGTCCCGAAGGGGAAGACCCCAGGGAGGAAAGTTTCCTGGGGGCAGAAAATGATCTGCGCGAATTCAAAAGTAGCATCGTCTATCCGGCGGGTAACATCATCCCGGATATTGACGAGCAAATAAAAGTCATCTGCAAGACCATTGCTGGTTTTATGAACCAGCATGGAGGCGATTTGTACATTGGGGTCAATGATTCGGGAGAAGTCGTGGGGATAGATTATGATTATCCCTACCTGAACAGTTCGCCTACTGACGCTTACTCTTACCAATCGAATCCTGATGGTTACGAAAACAAGATCCGGACTTCCGTCAAAAAACTATTGGGCAGGACGGCAAATTCTAACATCCGGTTTGAATTTCCGGAATTGGACGGCAAGACTTACTGCAAGATTACCGTCAAGGAGGTTTTGAAACCTATATTTTACTGGGAGACCAGTCTTTTTCAGCGAGCGGGTAACATGACCCAGTTGCTCAAGGGCGACGAAATCAGTTGGTTTGTCGAAGACCGCTATCGCCTGCGCAACCAGGCGGCCGGTTTGGTCAACCTACCCAGGCACGTGGACAACCTTGACATACAGGAAGAAGAGCAAGATATTCCATCGGCAGAGGAATTTGTTGTACAAAAAATAGCCATACGTGAAGAGAGAGTTAGGTATTGGATGAGTTTTTATACCGATGGAACCTGGTCTTTCGACACCAGGCAGGTTGACTCGGCGGACAAAGTCTATGAAGTAGCCATACCTACGAGCTTCAAAAGCAAGCGGTTGATCATGGCCTATGAAAATGGCAGGATTAATGTTGTCAGCCCGTATGACCACATCAAGCCCTTGGGCACAAATAGGCGGACATTGCGCACTAAGGGTCGCAGGTACAGCAATGGTTGGAACCGGGATTCGGATATTCTGACTATGTTTTGTGCCGACGAAAAAGACCTTTTGGTCATCCGGAGTCAGAAAGCTCACGGTTCGACCTGGATCAAAATCCACTATGTCGGAGCCATTTCGCTCCATACGAGTTTGCAGTTGGCGGGCAACATATTGGTCAATCCCAAGTTTGATGCCCAGATGTTATCGGTTAATCGCTTACCCTTGGACTATTACCCATTAGTCTCGGCCTTAGTATTAAAAGACCACCAGACCTCGAGCTATTTAGGCTACAAGCGTACTGACAAGACCCTGAGCAAAGTGTTTTTGGCATTGGAGCAGTTGTTGGAAGAAAGGTAAAGCTTTAAAATTTTTACATTTGTAC
>JANQWK010000099.1 GCA_030729925.1 Saprospiraceae bacterium | reverse complement strand
CCAACTTTTTTTTACTTAATAAGCCTTGCTTTTACAGCAGGGCTTTTTTATTTTAAACCTATTTATGGAATCAGCTAAAGGTCGTCTGTTCATCCAAATTGAATTGTTATGGTTTTTGCTGAGCTTCCTACTGGGACTTGCATTGGCCGCTCCTATCTACCTGAATGCAGCAAGTTTTCCTTTCTATCCGCTGCTGTTTACCTATGTAGTGCTCTTCGTTACTTTTACCCGCTATATCTTCTTGCTCAAGTTTACTTTTTTGGCAAAACGACAGGCATGGAAGGTGCTTTTCGTGTTTGCAATGTTCCCAATCCTGTTCTTCCTGGGACAGGAGTTGAATTATTTTCAGACTTTCATAGATGAGAATGGCCCCGAGGCTGTTGTGGGGGAATTAGCCCTGAATAAACTGAATAGCCTGATGCAGTACTCCCGTAACGTGATCCTCCTATTCGGAGTGGGTAGCATGATTAGCGGGTTTATCCTCCCTTTCCGATTGTTCTTTTCCGTGTGGCGCGTGCATAACGGTTATCAGGATTAAAGAAGTCCATTGCCCATAGGGCTAGTCAGCAAAGAACTGTTTTCTAATACAACAACTCGTCTTCAGGCTCTTCCGGAAGGTCATAGGTTTCCGGAACACTTTGTTCTTCCTGACTCAATTGCTGCAAATCGTCCATTACATTGATGGAGTAGTCCCAAAAATCTACTACCGTTGGCCAAAGGAATGCCCCGAATTTCCAGGCTTGCTCAGGGTATTTTTCTAAATATACATAGGTTCTGGATTCTTCCCTGGCAGCCTGACTGACAAGGTTGGAAGCAGTGGCAAACCAAAGGATGGTACTGTAAATCAGTACAAAAATGCCCGCTAACAATGCACCACCTGCTATCTGATTGATGATGTTGATATTGACACTTTCCAGGATGCCTTCAAGACCCCGTGCCAACATCCGAATCAAAACCATCGTTAGTACAAAAGACAATAAAAAACCGGCTACAAACATTAAAGGATGTGGAGAGAATAACGATTCCAGAAGCTGAGTGGCCGAAGGGGAAAATTTAAATGCAGCAATCAAACCAATAAAGTAGGATAAGGCCGTGAAAATGGTTTGAATGATCCCCCGAGAAAAACCCAGATAGAATCCATACCCCGCTACAATCAAAAAAATGATGTCTATTATCATAAGGTTATTGCATTATCCAAAATTACGTCAGTTTTACCCCTATTTGGACCAACCCAAACGTTTAATTAACAAATAGGACTGAATATTTATTCCATAGTGTTATATCTTTGTTGGATAAAATTAAGATGTTTATGATGCTTTCCAAGTTGTTTGTTGTTCTGGGACTACTATTTTCGCTGCACGCTTACCTCCCCGCCCAGGAAACAAGCCCCGATGTTTTTATTCTCGGTGAAAATGAAAGTGAATACCTGACACTACAGGCAGCCTACAGCAAGTCTTTGCTGGAGGTTTGCAACAATGACCTGCAACAGGCTTTCGATGCCTGGCTCAATATGATGCAGGAAATGGACCGATACGCCGAAAAGATAGACTATGATATCCGTGGAGTGAAGGTGATGTTCCATGTGTTCTGGAACTCCGATGGCACTGTCGCTAAATTGGGGTACTTGCTTCGCCCGGATTCAAAATTGCTGCCCGAGGCAGAATTGAAAGCCTTTTTTTCGAGCTTCATACGGCGTTATCAACTTCCATTGACAAGTGACAAGCGGTTTATGCACTATACAGGCGCTACTTTCCCTACGTTTTCTGAGGCTTACAACAAGAAGTGATTCCACACAATCTTCATGCTACAAAAATATAACTTACAATGATTCGAATTCTTGCAAATGACGGAATCCAGGACGATGGTAAAACTTTGCTCGAAGAAGCAGGTTACCAGGTAGATACGGATAAAGTGCCACAGGATAAGCTGATTGAGGTGCTGCCTGCTTACGATGTGGTTATCGTTCGGAGTGCTACCCAAATCCGAAAAGATTTGATTGATGCTTGCCCCAATCTGAAAATTATCGCCAGAGGGGGAGTAGGTCTTGACAATATTGACTATGAATATGCCGAACAAAAGGGGATCACGGTAATGAATACTCCTGCCGCTTCTTCTCAGTCGGTGGCCGAGCTGGTTTTTGGGCATATTTTTAACCTGGCACGCTCGCTGCATGTGTCTAACCGCGAAATGCCAGGGGCAGATGCCCAGAAGTTTAAACACTTGAAAAAGTTGTTTTCAGAGGGTACTCAGGTGAGAGGTAAAAATCTGGGGATTATTGGTTTTGGACGGATCGGCCAGGAAGTAGCACGCATCGGCCTTGCTTTGGGGATGCACGTAATGCCTGTTGACCTGGTGGTTAATGAGGCCGATATTGATATCAATTTGTACAATAGCAAGGATGTGCGCTTGTCAGTTAGCCTGCAAACCTACCAAATGGAAGAGGTGCTGCGCCATGCTGATTTCTTGACGCTCCATGTGCCGTTTAGCGGAGGTAGTGCGCTTATTGATGCAACCCGACTGGCGACGATGAAGCCTACCGCGTGTATTATCAATACTTCTAGAGGGGGAGCTGTGGATGAGGAGGCTTTGTTGAAGGCTTTGGACAACGGACAGTTGGCAGGTGCCGCATTGGATGTTTTTGACAACGAACCTACGCCTAACCCCGCATTGATGAACCATCCAAAAATTTCCTGTACCCCCCATATCGGTGCAGCAACCGTAGAAGCACAAGCTTATATCGGTCTGGAACTGGCAGATAAGATTATTGCGTTTTTTGGCGACGATAAGTAAATTGTAGTTTTCGGGGAGCGCCTTACGCCTCCCCGAAAATTTACTTGATCATTTTCATGAAGGTGCCCACAAACCAATTGGAATCCGATTTGACCAAGGCATCAAGCATCGAGTCCGCTTTGCTGGAAAATAGCTTGATGTCGCGAATGACTTTGGTGAAGTTTTCCGTTTCCTGAGGGGATCCCTTGACTTCTGTGAGTTCATCAAGTACCTTTAACATGGGCTCAAGTTCTTTCTTTTTGCGCTGGGCAATGATTCTCCGGATGACTTCCCACATGTCTTTTTCCGCAACAAAGTATTCTTTCCTTTCCCCAGCCTTGAGTTCTTTATGTACCAAGCCCCAGTCTATGAGTGCCCTGATGTTCATGTTGGCGTTACCCCTGGAAATCTGTAGTTCCTGCATAATTTCGTCCGCACTTAATGGCGTCTCATGAATGAGCAACAACGCATGAATCTGAGCCATGGTTCGGTTAATGCCCCAACTGGTACCCAATGCCCCCCAAGACTGAATAAATTTTTCTTTACCTTCCTCAATTGTCATACCTTCTGCTTTTCCGTGTCTGTTATCCAGCCGTGATAAATGGAGGTCGGCTTACAATGGCTTCAATCCTTTTTTTTCCGGCGACCAAGTAAATGGTACTTCCTTCTTTTGCATAGGGCAGGGCGACGTAGCCCATTCCTATCGGGATGTCGAGCGTGGGCGATTGTGTACCGGAGGTTACTTCTCCAATAAGTTCACCTGCTTCGTTTTCGATGGGGTAACCATGTCTGGGTACCCGCCGATCCAAGGATTTGATGCCTACCAATTTTTTACTTAACCCTTGCGCTTTCTGCTCCAACATAAGATCCCGGCCAATAAATGCTGGTTTGCCCAACTTAGTAATCCAACCTAAACCCGCTTCAAGGGGAGAGGTGGTGTCGTTGATGTCGTTGCCGTACAGACAATATCCCATCTCCAGCCTCAGGGTATCTCTGGCTCCCAAACCTATCGGCAAAATACCAACATCTTTACCTGCTTCGAGGATGGTTTCCCACAGATGCACGATGTGTGCATTGTCTGCATATAATTCAAATCCCCCCGAACCTGTATAGCCCGTGGCAGAGATGATTACGTTGTCAATGCCCGCAAAAGTTCCTTTGGTAAAGGTATAATATTTTAAGGCGGACAGATCCACTTCGGTAAGTCCCTGAAGTATTTTTTGCGCAAGCGGACCCTGCACGGCAAGTAGTCCGGTTTGGTCAGAAATATTGATGAGCCGGGTATCGAAGGTGTTGTTTTCCTGGATCCAATTCCAGTCTTTTTCTATGTTAGACGCATTGACGACAAGCATATAAGCCCTTTCACCGGCAGCACAATTGTCTTCCGACAGCCGATAAATGAGCAAGTCATCCACAATGCCCCCCTGCTTGTTGGGCATACAGGCATATTGCGCTTCCCCAATCTGTAAGCGCGAAGCGTCATTGCTGCTGATGTGCTGGATAAGGTCGAGCGCCTCCGGGCCCCTGACAATAAATTCACCCATGTGCGAAACGTCAAAAATGCCTACCCGCTCCCGCACCGCTTGATGCTCTTCTTTGATGTTGGTGTAGGAGATAGGCATGTTGTACCCTGCAAAAGGTGCCATTTTAGCACCGAGCTGTTCGTGAATGGCTGTTAGCGCTGTATTTTTTAACATATTTTATTGGTTAAAGCGTGATTCAAGGGTTATTTTTTGTAGGGTGTCCCCTATGGCAATGTCGTGCAAGCGTTCCATGCCGGCAATGACCCTGCCAAATATTGTATATTGTCCGTCGAGATGAGGGGTCGGACTGTGTGTGATGAAGAATTGGGTGCCTTCTGTGTGGTTGCCCGCCGAGGCCATACCGAGCATTCCTTCTTCGTGATAGTAGATCGGGGGGAGCTCGGATCGGATGGTGTAGTCCAAACTGCCATAACCATCACCCCTCGGACAGCCACCTTGCACTACAAAATTGGGAACTGTGCGGTGGAAATTTTTTCCATCATAAAATCCATCTTTGATGAGGGCAAGGAAGTTGGCTACGGATCCCGGAGCGAGCAGCGGGTAAAGTTCAAGGCGAATCACTCCCCTGTTGGTCGTAAGGGTTACAATGGGGTTTTCCCGGTCATTGCCTTCGAGCAGCGACCAGTCTATGGGATGGTTGAAGGCTGGCTTAGGCAGCGGAGCAGGGGAGGATTCCCCCCGCAAAAAGGCCAACGCACGTTTGAGTTCGTACCAGGTCTCTGTTTCGCGGGGAAGCTGGAGACTGTCGAGCGCCTGGGTAAAGCGGGTAAGATCGGGATTCAGCTCGGCGTAGTTTCTGTCGGGATAACTGAGCGCCTGCGCAGCGACAGCCATCATGCCCGGGTCTTTTGATTGGATGGCCACAGTAAAGTATTGCAGGAGGTTGCGCCGGACAGTGGTGCCATTGCCAAAGTAGCGGATAAATTTGTCGGATTGACTGATACTTCTGAGGGCTTCTACAGCGGCTACTCGCACTGCCGGATGTGCTGCAGGAAATCCGAGGGCTGCAATGCTTCTGTAATTCCAAGGGTGCTGCGCCAAGCCCACTAACAGAGCTGCTTTTTCGTAGGGATTGTCGCGTTCTTCAAACAAGCGGCGCATTTCATAGCTGAGGTAGTTCCTAGCCGTAGCAGCAGTATCCGGTAGGTGCCGAAGCGCGGTTTTGTAGAGCGCAATGCTTGTCATGGAAGGCAGACTGTCTCGAGCCAACTGGCGATACAAGGGGGCATCGGCAGTTGTTCCGCGTGCGAATAGATAATCGGTGGCGCGTTCTCTGACTGCCCAATGTGGATCTTTGACCGCCTCCAGCGCAATGTCCCTGCCTTGCTCATATTCAAAGTTGTTCAGGGCGACCAGGATATTGACCTTGATCCGGTAATCTTTGGTTTCCCGATACAGCTTTCGCAAACTGTCCAGCGCCTGCAAGGCTTTGGTTTTGCCCAGACCGCTTACCAGCGCCATTTTCGTGGCGATATCGCTTGTATGGTTCAGGCTTGCCGCAAGCAGTGAGACGTCTTCTGCTTTCAGTTCGATGGTGGAAGCTCGTGAAAGGTAATGTGCGGCGATCAGGCGTACCCGTGGAGGTGTGCCCGATTCGGTTGCGAGTTGCAGCATGGTTTGCGTACCTTGGTCAGAGGTCAGGGAGCGTAGCGCCATTCGGTAAATGCCCAATGCCTGCCCTTCCAGCAGGAGGGTATCTTCCTGACGGTACGTTTTGATGGTACTCAGCAATTCAAGCGCACTTTCGTCGCCACATTTACCCGTAGCTTCCAAAATGGCTCGGTTCAGCGCGCCGTTTTCCCCAGCGGGGTCGTTTTGCCGAAAGGCTTGGGTAAGATGGGTAACGGCAGCAGGATTGCCGGTTTGACCTATGGCATAAGCCGCCATGGCAGCCACTTCAGTATGGGGGTCTTGGAGGAGTACCACCAAGCTGTCCAGACTTTCGGGCAGACGTATAGCAGCCATAGCTCTGGCCGCGAGGTAGCGATATACCGGAGCCTCGGCTCGGAAATAAGGATAAATGCTGTCCAGCTGTTGCCGATCCTGAAAATCCATGATTTTAACCTGCACAGGATCTTCCAGGGAAAGGATAATGTCCTGAGAAACAGGTTCGGGCGGCAAACAGGCCTGAAAGAAAATCAGAGGGATGGCGATGAGCGCTATGCGCAAAAAATAAGCTCGCAGGCCCCTTGAATCCGAATGGTAGTAGGTCATCATAAATAACATATTCAGTGGAATCAACGGTTGGAAAATGCTCCTTCGAATTCGGTATCTTCAAATTCCTCAAAAAGCTCTCCCGATTCATATTCTCCACAGTCCAGTTCAATGCCAATACCCCCCGGAGGAAGGTGAAAGCGAAGTTCAGGATCGTAATCTATGCCGGGCGTTTCTTCCAGCCTTTTGATAAATTCCCGGAAAAAGGGTTTTGCCATGTAGGAACCCTGGCCATAGGTAAGCGAGCGGAAACGAATCCAGCGATCCTCCCCGCCAACCCAAGTACCTACTACCAGTCCCGGGGTTATTCCCATAAACCAGCCGTCCACATAATCATTGGTAGTCCCTGTCTTTCCCCCGGTGTCACTTTTGAGGGTTCCCAAAGCTGTACCGGCATATTTGAGCATGTCAACCATCACATAATTGGCTCCGGGGTCGAGCGCTACGTGCTCTTCAGGCAGCTCTTCGTAAATCACCCGACCGTTTTTGTCTTCAATGCGGGTGATGAAGGTAGGCTTGTTGTAGATGCCGTTGTTGGCAAAGGTAGTGTAGGCACCGGTCATTTCCATGACCGATAAGTCTGTGGCGCCCAGACAAATAGAGGGTGCACGGGGAACTCTGAGGCGACCGTTGGCATAGGTGCCGTTTTTGTCAATACCCATTTGGTGGATCAGATCCCGCACTGGTTCCGAGTCGCCCAATTCTTTCATCAAATGCACCGAAACGGTATTTTTTGACTGTTTAAGGCCCTCTTTGAGGGTCAGTAATGCTCCAGTGTAGGTACCGTCAGAGTTGTTAGGCGTCCACGGATCCAGCAGTTGGAAGTTGCCGTCGCCCGGTGCAATGGTAACGGGAAGGTCATATACCTGGTAGCAGGGAGAAAATCCCTGTTGGGCGATGGCGGTTGCATAGACGAAAGGTTTGAAAGTAGATCCTACCTGGCGGTTAATCTTGATATGGTCGTACTGAAAATATTTGTGGTTGATACCTCCAATCCATACCCTTACCTGACCGCTGATGGGGTCAACTGCCAGGATGCCTGTTTGCAAAAACATGCGATGGTACTTGATAGAATCTAAGGGCGTCATCACGGTATCTTTTTCCATGGCGGCGTTGTAGGCAAAAACCTTCATGCTGACCGGCTGGTTGAATTGTTCTTCGGTAGCTTTTTGGAGCGCCTCCCAGGCCGTTAGCAGCTTGGGAAATTGGCTATGCTTCATGACCTCCCGGTAAGCCTTTGCCAGATCGGTAGAGATCAGCTGTTCTTTTACAAGACCATCGAGGTATCCTTTTTTTTGTGATTCCCGAACCATGCGTTCGATTTCGCGATCATCTTCGTGGAAGACCAGCTCCACATCGGCATTGATGTTGTCAATCACCTCCAGGAGGTATTGGTCTCTGAGTTGCTGGTAGCGCTCGCTTTGACGGGTGAGCGATTTCAGACTCTCCTTGCGCACCTCGAGTGGGATCTCCAGATCGGATTCCGGATTTTTGTACGTCCAGGGATCCATGCGTTTCCAAACGTCGAAAAAGGTTTGCTGTACCTTGGGCATGTGTACGTTGAACATCACATCTTCAGCGATGCGCTGCATGTTGGCGTCAATGGTAGTATAAACCCGTAAGCCATCTTTGTAGATGTTGTAAGGGGTACCGTCGGATTTCAGATTTTCCGGTTTGTCCAGGATTTCTTTGAGGTATTTGGCCAGCTCCATGCGGAAGTAGGGGGCGGGCCCGTCTATGTGGGATTGGCGGGTAAACTGCAAGTTGAGGGGTATATTTTTCAGACTGTCGTATTGTTCGCTCGTCAGGTAATTATTTTTGACCATCTGGTTGAGTACGACCATCCTGCGCTGGAACACGGTATCGGGGCGGCGAAGTGGATTGAACAACGATGGGTTTTTGAGCATGCCCACCAGCATAGCTGCTTCTTCGGGAGTAAGATCTGCCTGGGATTTGTTGAAATAGATCTCTGCGGCGGCCTTGATGCCGTAAGCGCCGTTGATGAAGTTAAATTTATTGAGGTACATGGCCAGGATCTCTTCCTTGGTATATTTGCGCTCGAGGCGGATCGCAATGATCCACTCTTTGAGTTTTTGAAATACCCGGCGAGGGATGGAGCTTGCCTTTTGACCGGTGAAGAGCAGCTTTGCGAGCTGCTGGGTGATGGTACTGGCTCCCCCCGAACTTTTTTGCCCCAGCATAACCGTTTTGACCACGACCCTTCCCAATGCGGGAAAATCAATGCCGGTATGTTGGTAGAAACGTTCGTCCTCCGTTGCGATGAGGGCTTGTACGAGATAGGGGCTGAGTTCTTCGAAACTCACCGGCACCCGGTTTTCGGTGTAATACCTTCCCAGGACTTCCCCGTAATTGTCGAATACTTGGGATGCTTGATCGGTTTGTGGGTTTTCGAGTTCTTTAACGGAGGGAAGATCTCCAAAAGAAAGGGCAGTAAACAAGATAGCTATACCTGCGATACCGCTGAGGACAGCCACCCAGAGGAGTTTTACCAGTCGGTTGAACAGGGGGCGGTCGCTGCTTTCTAGGAAGTATTGAAAAAATGCTCGCATATCGGGCTATGGATTTGTTCGGTTGTCAAAGATAATCATTCTACCCTGACTTGCACGGTCAGACCAGGGAAATCAATTGGTTGTACTGGTCGAGAGCCGCTCGGATAAGGTCTTCATCGGGCGTGCAGTCAATCTTGATGCTGCCCAGGCCATCGAGAAGGGAGCAGTTGATGCGTTGTTGCTCGTTTTTTTTGTCTTGGTACATGTAGTCGAGCAGTACCGGATAGGCGGAAGTCGGTACGGCAGGGAGAGGGTATAGTCGAGCGATTTCAACAAAGATGCTGTCCCGGGCTGCCGCACTGAGCAGACCTAGTTTTTCCGACAGGAGCGTCTCCAATACCATACCCGCTGCAATGGCTTCTCCGTGCAACAGGGGCTGCGGACTTTCCAAAAAGTAACTTTCCAGCGCGTGCCCCAGCGTATGTCCAAAGTTGAGCGCTTTGCGAATGCCTTTTTCGAGCGGATCTTCGGCCACGATTGCCTGCTTGATGGCTACCGAGGCGGCAATCTGTTCTCGCCAGGCTTCAGGGGTTTCAGGATGGACGCGGGTGAGGATATCCCACTGGGCTTTGTCGCGAATCAGACTGTGTTTGAGCATTTCGGCAAAACCACTGCGTATTTCCCGTGCAGGGAGGGTTTGCAAAAATGCCGGGTCAATGATCACCGTTTCCGGGTTCTGAAAAACACCAATACTGTTTTTGACCCCCATGAAGTCTATGCCCAGCTTGCCTCCCACAGAAGCATCCACCTGTGACAACAAGGTAGTGGGAATTTGCAAAAACCGAATGCCGCGCTTGAAGGTGCTGGCCGCAAATCCTCCCATGTCTCCAATCACCCCGCCGCCCAGGTTGATGAGCAGCGCCTTGCGATCGGCCTGATACCGGATAAGTGCCGACCAGATCTCCTGGCAGGTCTGTATGTTTTTGTGCAGCTCTCCCGAAGGGATGTGGATGACCTCGGCATTCCGGAGTGCCGGAAGAGCGGCCATGCGCGGGAGACAGTGAACCCCCGTATTGTCATCCACCAGGATAAATAGCTTTGAAAAGTATTGGTCTTTCAAGAAACCTTCCAAGGCTTCGGCGGCATCGCCAAAAAAAATCGGATAATCAGGGTTTTTGATTTGCGTAAGCATATCGCAGCGTTTCAGGTGGTTTGAAAGTCTATTTCTATCGGATCGCCCAAACTAAGACCAAACAGGGTATGTGCTTTGCCCATGTTGACGGCAATTTCGAGAAGCCCTGCGCCATTAAAAAGACAAACAGCCTCACCTACCGGCACGTCCTGGTAATGAGAAGCAATTTTCCCGATAGGGCGATTGCCTTTGATACGCAACAGAAAAGCACGACCCCGACCCACTTCCTCAAACAGTCCGACCGAAATGTTAGTGACCGCATTTTCGTAGTTGTCCAAATGAACCACAAAACCTACAATGCGAGAAGGATATACGACCGGCCTAAGCTGAATCCGCCGCTCAATGTTGCCCACGGGTGTCGTCCATTTGTCTGTGGGGATGCCCTGGACGATATTTTTGACCGCCCTGGCCATCATATACCGGGTCTGGAAAGATGTATCTCCCGGTTCCTGCAAAAGTGCCAACTGCTGCGGCAGGTCTTCAAAAATCAGCGAAAACAAGCCGTTGTTCGGCCCAATAAAATGATGTCCCTGGTGTCGGATATACAATTGCTCCCGATGGTCATCAACTCGATTATGGACATGAAGCAGGTGGATGCTCCCTTCGGGAAAACCCAACCAGGCGTTCCGGAATACGAAAGCAGCTTCTACAATATCAAAGGGGGGAATATCATGACTGATATCCACAATATAGACTTCAGGGGAGAAACTGAGCAGGGTGCCTTTCAATTGCCCGGCGTAGTAGTCCCGGGTGCCAAAGTCTGTCGTCAAAGTCACTGGTATCATAGGCTCAAGCCTTACTTTGTGCTTCAAATATAACAAAAAACACCATCCGCGCCGGGATCCATTCCGGTATCGCACAGCCGGGATATATTTTTTTGAACTCTTTACGCCAATTTAAGGTTCAATCTGCTGTGCGGATAGCGAAATTCGTATCTTGCAGACCGAATAAAATGATTTGATTTTTTTTACCCAAAAAAGGAGACCCATACTTTTGAGCGAGATTATCTTGACTATTGACGGGGTGGATCCCGTAGAATTATTCGGGCAGAATAATGTCAAACTGAATGCCCTCAGACAGGCCTTTCCCGACCTGCAGATTACGAGCCGCGGACATCACCTCAAGATTGCAGGTGAAAAAAAAATTGCCCAGAAGGCCAAGTCGCGATTCGAACTGATGGTTCGCCTGCTGAAAGAAAACCAAGAGTTACCCATGCAAATGGTGGAAGATGTGCTCAACGATCAGAATCCTTTCGATACGCACTTGTCCACCGGAGCTTCAGGCAAAACGCTTATTTACGGCAGAGCCGGAAAGCAGATTAAGGTAAAAACCATCAACCAGCAAAAACTGATTGATGCCTCAGATGCGAACGACATTGTTTTTGCCGTGGGACCCGCAGGTACCGGGAAGACTTATACTGCTGTCGCGCTGGCAGTAAAGGCATTGAAAAATAAGCTGGTCAAAAAGATTATCCTTACAAGGCCTGCGGTTGAAGCAGGGGAGAGTCTGGGTTTTTTGCCCGGCGACCTCAAGGAAAAAATTGACCCGTATCTGCGCCCGCTCTACGATGCCTTGGATGACATGCTACCCATGGACAAATTGGAGCATTTCATGCAGACGCGTGTGATCGAGATTGCACCCCTGGCGTTTATGCGGGGAAGGACCCTCGATAATGCATTTATCATCCTGGATGAGGCACAGAACTGTTCTACGATGCAGATTAAAATGTTTCTGACCCGACTTGGTCCCAGCGCAAAGTGTATCATCACCGGCGACTTGTCTCAGATAGATCTGCCTTTTCACCAAAAATCGGGGCTAAAAAGGGCTATTGACTTGCTCGAACCCTTAGATGGAATCAGTACCATTTATTTGAATGCAGATGATGTGGTGCGCCATCGCCTGGTGAAGGAAATTATCCGTGCGTATGAAGCTTCTGATGAAAAAATGCGGAAGAAGCTTCAAAAGGCGGAAGAAGAAGAATAACTTGTCGGCCAAATCCTAATTTTTTGCGTATGCACAAGCATCCTTCCGCCATTTCTTTGTACCGCACTCCACAACCCCTGAATGGGGTGGTGCATTTGTCAGGCTCCAAAAGCATTAGCAACAGGGTATTGATCATAAGGGCCTTGTGCAAGGAACCCTTTGCGGTGCACAAACTTGCCGCCGCAGATGATACCCGCTTGCTGCATACCTTGCTGGAAACGGAGGATCCTGTGCGCGATGCAGGCCCGGCTGGCACGACTTTCCGTTTTTTGACGGCCTTTTTGTCTTTGCAGGAGGGCGAGCAGGTGCTCACAGGGTCGGATCGAATGAAAAACAGACCTATTGGTTTGTTGGTGGATGCCCTGCGCAGTTTGGGAGCCAATATTACTTACCTTGAAAAGGAGGGCTATCCGCCTTTGCAAATTGGTGCGCCCGGCCTGGATTTTGGGCGTACAGCCCGAGTCCGCATTCCTGCCAACACCAGTAGTCAGTATATTTCTGCACTGTTGATGATCGCTCCCGTGTTGCCCCAGGGCCTTGTCCTGGAGCTGGAGGGAAAGATCGTGTCCCGACCATATATTGAAATGACCCTGGCGCTGATGGCTTATTTTGGGGTGCAACACGATTGGGATGGGAATACGATCACGATCGCTCCTCAGGATTATCAGGCAAAGGATTTTACGGTAGAGGCAGATTGGTCGGCAGCTTCCTATTATTACACGATGGCTGCTTTTTCACCGGAGGTGCACCTGCAACTCAACGGACTTTTTGCTTCCAGTACACAAGGAGATGCGGTGTTAGTGAAGATGATGGAGGCATTTGGAGTGGAGTCCAGCTTTAATGCAGACGGGGTCCTGTTAGAGAAGCGCACTCAACCCTTACCCGGGCACTTTCAGCAAGACTTTTTGCGCTGTCCGGATTTGGCTCAATCGCTGGCAGTGGTATGCGCCGGATTGGGCGTTCCGGCTACTTTTACCGGCTTGGAAACCCTAAGCATCAAAGAAACCGACCGCATCCTGGCGCTGAAAACGGAATTGGCTAAGGTAGGGGTACAGCTCCTGGCGGAGGGAAAAGAGCGCTTTGATATGCAGGGACACGCAGTATGGCAAGCAGTGCCTGAATTTCAGACTTACGAAGACCACCGTATGGCGATGGCCTTCGCACCTTTGGCCATGCAGCATCCCATTCGCATTCACGAACCTGCCGTAGTGGGCAAATCCTATCCTGCTTTCTGGGAAGACTTGCAGCAGATCGGGTTTGACATCACCCGTCAATACTGAGAATTTTGATCTCTACGCGCTGGTTTTTTTCCCTGCCATAGGGCGTCTCGTTGGAGAAGATCGGTTTGCGCTTGCCATAACCCTTGTATTGCAGCCTTGCACTGTTTATTCCCTTTTGAGTAAGGTACTGCGCGACCGCCTTTGCCCTGGAAGAAGAGAGTCGGTCGCAGTATTCATCCGGGGGTACCCCATTGGTATGACCGCCAATTTCGACCACTACATCCTGGTTTTCTGCCATAAAGGCATAGATATCATTGAGGAGGGGATAAGACTCCTTGCGGATAATCGAACTATCTGCGTCAAAATACAGGTTGTCGAGCCGAATCGTCTGACCTGCTCTGAGCTGGGAGCGCTTCAGCCCTGCCAGAGAAGTCTTGCTCTCCGCTTTGGGAGCAGCGGGCTTGGTCACAGGTGCGGGAACGGCTACCGGGGGAGGTGCGGGAGCAGGGGTATCCTGTTTGGGAGCCGGTGCCGGAGCAGGCGTCTCTGCTACGATCTCTTCTTCAGGCTCATCACAGGGGATTGGAACAATTTTGGAGGCATTGTCCACCAATACATTGCCGTTGTAGGGGAACAAGGTAGGGGTTTTGAAAAAGGCCTCGATCACGATGTGGGTATAATTGGCATCCGGCTCGAAGACAAAATTGTACTCCAGCCAGCGGGTACTGATGATCTCTTTGGTTTCGCCCAGCAAGAACTTTCTTTCGCAGTAATCCGTTCCGGCGAAAATCCTGAACCGGGCAGGCGTGGTATAGTTCGCCTCCCTGCCAGTCATCTGGCTGGGGCTTAGGTATAGCTCAGAGCGGCAGAGAGAAATCGAAAACTCATAACACTGACCGCCGACCAGTGGGGTACTCAACTGCTGTGAAATAGACTCCCAGGTGTCATTGTCGCGCACGACCATACCCAGATAGGTATTTCCGTCCTTGGCAGCTTTGGTAACACTGAATCCGCTAGGCTGAATGTCTGGGGGCGACTCCGTCGAAAAACCACAATCATACCATCCGCGGGGAGCATGGCTGTGTCGGGGAATATCCTCGAAAGAAGGATTGGCCAGCGTAATCGTGTCCGCTGTTTGTGCCAGGATGAAGGGAGAATAGGCGAACCAGCCAATTAGCAATACTATAACTTTGAATACACGCATGTCGGCACTTGTTTTGTGTTTTGTTTTCTCTTGCGGTAAGTTAAGAAAAATGAAGCAAGCCATCAAGCGTTGACCTGCCAGAAACTTTTTTTTATGGGTTCAATAAGGGGATAGCGACCAAAAGAGGGAGGAGAGCCGGGCCGTAGCGCCGGCTCTCGGAATACATATCTTAAGAAAAGGCATTTAGTCCGGTTACATCCATTCCGGTAATCAACAAGTGAATATCGTGGGTGCCCTCGTACGTCAATACCGTTTCCAGGTTCATCATGTGGCGCATGACGGGATATTCGTTGGTAATCCCCATACCGCCGTGAATTTGCCGTGCTTCTCTTGCTACATCCAGTGCCATGGCAACATTGTTGCGCTTGGCCATGGAAATCTGTGCCGGAGTGGCATTGCCTTCATTGGCCAGTACGCCCAGTCGCCAGACCAGTAACTGTGCTTTGGTGATCTCGGTAATCATCTCGGCCAGTTTTTTTTGCGTCAGCTGAAACTGCCCTATGGGTCGGCCAAACTGACTGCGCTCCTGGCTGTATCGGAGTGCCGAATCGTAGCAATCCATCGCAGCTCCGATCGCTCCCCAGGCTATGCCGTATCTGGCCTTTGACAAACAGGAAAGCGGTCCTTTCATACCGCTTACACCCGGAAGTACGTTACTTTTGGGCACCCGCACATCCTCGAAGATCAGCTCTCCTGTAATCGAAGCCCGCAGCGACCATTTGCCGTGGATGGCTGGCGCCGAAAACCCTTTCATGTCTTTTTCGACAATCAATCCGCGCACCACGCCACTTTCATCTTTCGCCCACACCACAGCGATATCCGCTACGGGTGAGTTGGTAATCCACATCTTGGCTCCATTGAGGATGTAGGCATCGCCGTCGTCCTTGATATTGGTCACCATGCCGGAAGGATTGGAACCGTGGTCGGGCTCGGTTAGTCCAAAACAACCGATGAACTCACCGCTACCCAGTTTGGGGAGGTATTTCATGCGCTGTTCTTCGGAACCGAATTTGTAGATGGGATACATGACCAAGGATCCCTGCACAGAAGCCATGGAACGGATACCGGAATCGCCTCGCTCCAATTCTTGCATGATGATGCCATAGGCAATTTCATCCATTCCTCCTCCGCCGTATTTTTCGGGCAGACTAGGGCCGAAGGCGCCTATTTCTGCAAGACCTTTAAACAAGTGCACCGGACACTCGGCTTTGTCGGAATACGCCTCGATAATCGGACTTACCTCCTGTTTTACCCAGGAGCGCACGGCGTCCCTGGCTATTTTGTGGTCGTCGTGCAGCAGCGCGTCTATGTTGTAATAGTCGTGCCCCTGAAACCTGTCTTCCTTAACTTGCTTTTTCATGAATCAAATTATTTTGGACCAACTGGTTAGGATAAATATTTGCCGTAAAAGTAAGGATTTCCGGGAAAACAAATTTTTTTTTGCATCCCGGCCTGCTAATTTTCCATAACCCAAACCGGGGCTTTGTACTTTTGCAGAAGACAACAAAAATACCAAATTATGGCAATGATCGGTCTGGAAGGGATGTACTTTCGCGCAGGACATGGTTTTTACGAAGAAGAGCAGTTGGTGGGCAACGATTTTGAGGTGGATGTGTTTCTGGATGTGGACATTACGTGGGCCGCTACCCGCGATGATCTGTTTCAAACGGTCAATTATGAACTCGTGCATCATATCTGTTATGCCGAGTTGAAAGAGCCTACCCGACTGATCGAGACGATTGCCCTCCGTATCGCCGAACGCCTTCACGAGCAGTTTCCTCAGGTGCAGGGCACCCGGATTAAGGTAAGCAAACTGCATCCGCCGCTGGGACATAAGGTGGCGCGGGCTTCGATAGAACTGACAACAGGCTCCCTGGAGTAAGGGGGGCTTTAAAAAAAGTATAGTATGATTATTGGAATTGTAGGGTCGGGCGCCATGGGCGCAGGTATCGCCCAGGTGGCTGCAGAAGCCGGACATCAGGTGGTGGTCTTCGATAAATCCCCTGAAATGTTGGACAAGGCGGAAAAGCAGATGGCAAAGGTGCTGGAGCGCCTGGTGGCAAAAGGTACCCGCTCTGCGGAAGCCGCTAATGCACTGTTGACCCGCATTCGCTTTACCCCTGTCTTCGAGGATCTGCGCGATGCTGCATGGGTGATAGAGGCGGTGGTAGAAAACCTGTCGGTAAAAAAAGAATTGTTTGCTGCCCTGGAAAATTTGCTTCCCCCGGATGCTATATTGGCTTCCAATACTTCTTCGCTGTCGGTTACCGCAATCGCAGCTTCCTGTAAACAGGCTTCCCGCGTTTTGGGCATCCACTTTTTTAATCCGGCTCCACTGATGCAATTGGTAGAGGTGATTCCTGCGTTGCAAACCGATCCTGCGCTGGTGGAGGTGGTGAAGCAGGAGATGGTTGCCTGGGGTAAGGTGCCGGTAGTTGCTCAGGATACGCCCGGGTTTATCGTCAACCGCGTGGCCCGTCCGTTTTATGGCGAGGCTATCCGGATATTTGAGGAAGGACTGGCAGATATGGCTACTATAGACTGGGCGATGAAGGAAATCGGTGGATTTCGGATGGGACCTTTTGAGTTGATGGATTATATCGGGCACGATGTCAATTACGCGGTGACCGCATCCGTGTTTGAGGCTTTTTTCTTCGATCCTCGTTATCGCCCCTCTTTTGCACAGAAACGACTGGTTGATGCCGGTTTTTTGGGCAGAAAAGCGGGTCGGGGTTTTTACGATTACCACCCGGATGCCGTCCGCCCTGAACCTGTAAAGGATCCGGAACTGGGCAAGGCCATTGCCTGGCGGGTGATTTGTATGCTGATCAACGAGGCAGCGGACGCCCTCTATTTAAGGATTGCAAGCCGCGATGATCTTGATCTTGCCATGACTCGTGGGGTCAATTATCCCAAAGGACTGCTGGCTTGGGCGGATGAGTCGGGGATCCAACACTGTGTCAATACCCTCGATCGCCTGCATGGTGAATATTTGGAAGACCGCTACCGCTGCAGCCCTCTGCTCCGTAAAATGGGGAGGACTGGCAAGCGGTTTTATCAGCGGGATTAGCAGCCCCTTAAGGCTTCACTATTTTTTGGGTTTGCATTCCGTTGCCGGATTGCAGGGTCACAAAATAAATACCGGCAGGAAGACTTTCTGTGTCTATGCGCGTGCGCAAACCTGTTCTGGCTTCCTGGACGACCAGAGATTCCAGGAGAACGCCGCTGGAGGAGAACAATCTCACTACAATGTCGGTAGTCTCGGGGTTGACAAACTGAAGGTAAAGCTCATTGCCAATGGGGTTGGGGAAGATCTTGGCCAATGCAACAGGATTTCTCAGCAGCTTTTTGTCGTCGGTGGAAGTCGAAAGACCTGCCGGATCCACAACCGTACCTCTGAAATCGGGCGTATGGCAGGCGCGCTCACCCGATGCACTCGATATACAAGCCTCTGTGCTGTATTGAAACAAATCCAGGATTTCCACATCGTCGAGGTACCAGCCGTCACTTTTGAGCGGATTATCGTTTGCCGTATCATCGTCTGAACCATAGCGGAAGCGGAAGTAGATAGGTTGTCCGATGTAATCGCTCAGGTCAACATAAGTCGGGATATATGTTTTGCTATCGCCCCAGAAGCTGCGCAGGTCGGGTATCGCAAAGGTGTTGTAGGCAATGGTACCTCTGTAGCTGCCCCGGAAAATTTTATCGTCAGTGACCGTCTGCCAGTAATTGGTGCCTGCCACCGAAATCTGTAGGATACCCCCATCCATACCGGGTTCGGAATCGTATCGGTGGAAAAAGCGCAACACGGGCTGTTGGCCTGTCACCACATGAGGCTCCAGGTTGAACAGCACCTGATCATTTTCTTTCGGTGTACCGGGAACCTGCCAGGCATGTTTTCCGCTGTAGCTCAGAGAATCCACGATTTGCCAGATGTCCAGGCCTTCCAGGGCATCGAAGAGCCACTGTCCGTCCCCATTCTCCATATCATCGAAAAAGTGGCTTTGTGAGCGCATATCCGGGTCACTTTTCATGGCATAGGTGAAACTGCGGGTATCCAAAGTAGCCAATTGATCCAGAACGATGGTCAAACTTCCCTCTTTGATCGTATAATCGGCGGTTCCTTTCAGGGAATTTTCTACAAAACTGCAGCCTTCAGGGATACGGTCGGTAATGGCCAGGTCAGAAAGATCGGAAGTTTTGTGGTTGGTAACCGTGAGGGTGACATATATCGTATCTCCTGCTTTGATGGTCTGCGTGACAGCTTTTTCGATCTTCAGCTCCTGGATGCATTCGGGCTTTTGATCGAAGGCCTCCCTGCCATCGTTCCTGTTGAACCTGCTTCCTTGTTCGGCGCTCCAGCCCAAACCCCTCTTGGCGAATACTTCCCAGATCAGACACTCGTTAACGCCGCCGTTGTTGATAATATCAGCAGCAATAATGGCATTTCTGCCGTCGGCAAAACCAGGGTTACATTCCTGCAGTTTGAGGGCATCAAATACCAATTGCAGGGCCATATTGTTGCCCCCGCTTCCATTTTTGATATCTTCATCCCATCCGTAAGTTTCCACAAAAGCCCAGTACAGATCCCAGAGCACGGCTGTCCAGACCTCTCCCAGGGGATGGGGGGCGGTAGTACCGATAACTTGATCGTAGGATTGTCCGTTGACGGATAGATTGGTAGAATAGGGCAAACGTCGGATACCGGTGCCGTTTTGGCCGCCCCGCACCACATAATTGGCGATAGGTCTGGGTCTGGTACCTGCATCCCCGGGTTTTTTCGTCATCACCAGGGTAAAAAAGTCGCTCCAACCCTCGCCCATCTGTTCGTCGTTATCGAGGCAGTTGGAAGTCGAAGGGCCTCCTGTAAGTCGGGTAGAAATACCGTGGCCAAACTCATGGACGATGATGCCGTTATCGAATCCTCCATCCAACTGGGCAGGCCCCGTTCTGGGTGTTTGTCGCAACTGAATCTTGACATCCCCCTCTTTCAGCGCAATTCGTATTCTTTGACAATCCGAAGCCTTTAAACTCACTACGGGGATGTTGGGATCGGTCACTTCGGGTACATCGGCCATTCCCACTACACTCTCTTCAAAATTGCATATAATCAGCGCAATAGCGCCGGCTGCTTGCACAGTTTTGGCTTTTTCTTCGAAGAAGCACAAGCCTCTGTTGACCATCGCCACTTTTCCTGCTACGGCGGAAGCATTGACGATGGTTTTGCAGGCTTTATCCGGATCGGGCGTGTTGTCGAAAGCCTCTGCCACGAGGCCAACAATAGCTACGGTGTCTATTTGTTTGCCAAATGCGGCGGTGCCGGTTTCAATTTTTCCTCTCAAGGGAGCAGGCTCGGTGATTTCGAGGAGTTTGCCGGACTCGGCCTCCCAGAGATACATTTGAATGCGGGGACTGGAGCCGTCCGGGGGGGTGGCAAAATTGGCGTTATTGGTGCCGGAGCCATCCTGTGCATGTGCAGAAATAAAATCATTGCCAATGCCTCCTTTGCCATAATTGTTTTGTTGAAAATTGCCTGCTTTTTCGTCAAAACCGTAGTAATAGGCCACATCGTGCATGTAGTTGGTGGCATAAAACAATTGTGTTACCGATGCTAGCTGATAAGCAGAGGGTTCGCTCTCGGGCAGAAACGGAAAATCGAATTGAAGATCCTGGCCGCCGTTGGGTTCATCGCCGTTCGACTTATCAATGTCCAATACATCCGGAAAGGCATGCACGTTGTTGCCCCGGGTAATGGTAAACTCAGGCCCTGGATTGCCATTTGTGTCGTGCCAACCGTAGGGTGAGGCAATAGGATCAGCCGGGTTTACGACAAGTTGTCTTGCTCCTTCGTCCGGACTTTCCAGCGGCAGCGGAAAAACGCGGTAAGCAGCCTGGTCTGCCGAAGGCAGGGCAGTAGCTGAGCCCGCTTCGTCTGGACAAAACTCCATTTCAGGGTGGTCGTGCATGCGATCCGGGCTACAGTATTGGGTCCAGTTATATCGCTCAAGCACCTCCCCATTAAGGGCATCTATGCGGAAAGCATAATAATCGGAGGTCTCCCGAAAGTCTATCGCCAGATCCCAAGCCAGTCGCAGACTCGTTTCGCTTCCATTCCGAACCGGCTGATAGACCAGGTTGACGGTTATAGGCCGTCTGGAAAGTTCTGCAGACTCATACACCCAGGTATGCTCGGAAAGCTGCTCCCGGAGCAGCAGGGGCTGGCGATTGGGCAGCAAAAAAGCGTCTGCTGCCGCATTAATGGCTTGAAGCGGCGAAAGAATTGGTTGGGTTGCATTTACCGCTGTCTCGGCAGCAGGGTAAAAACCATTGGTGGCATACGCCAACTTACCGGAAGGCAGAAAGTGCAAACCACTGATGGCATTGTGGATGTCAATACCCCTGTACCGTTGGTTGATATACACATGCGTGACACCATTGTGGGTGCTGGTATAGGTATCGCGAATCCGTATATCGCTGATATCAGATGCTTGTAATTTCCAACTAATTGCCTTTTCTTGCAAGTATCGCTGCACCAGGTCTTTGGGTGGACCCGATTGGGCTGTCAGAATTGTTGTGATGCCTGCAAAAAAGAACGAAAGGAAGATACTTCCGGACAAAAAAAGCGATTGCATATTTGGATTGTTTAAATAAGCTATTGAAAAATAACTGATCTGGCTTACTTTTGTTCCAGATCTGCAGCCCTAAATTTATTTAAAATAACCTGATATTCCCCTATATGAAGACCGAAAAGCCAGACATAATTTACGGACGCCACCCGGTATTGGATGCCCTGGACGCAGGTCAAAGCCTTGAAAAGATTTTTTTGCTGCAGGGAACTCGTGGTCCTTTCGAAAAAGAACTGCGGGCAAAACTAAAGGGTCGCCTCGTTCCCGTTCAATATGTGCCGAAGGAAAAACTCAACCGGATGACATCCGGAAACCATCAGGGCGTCGTTGCTTTCATCGCTCCTGTTGATTATTACGACCTCGAAGATGTCCTGCCCGGCTTATTCGAAAAATCAGATACCCCGCTGCTACTCTTTCTAGATGGCATCACCGATGTCCGAAACCTCGGCGCCATCGCACGATCTGCCGAAGTCCTGGGAGCACACGCTTTGGTCATTCCCGCCAAAGGTAGCGCACTCATAACCCCGGATACCATAAAAGCCTCAGCAGGGGCACTCTCCAGAATCCCGCTGTGCAGAACCGCCTCTCTAGTCAATGCGGTGGAATGGGCAAAAATGAGTGGTATAAAGATATTTTCCAGTCAGCTGGGC
Organism: Saprospiraceae bacterium; assembly: GCA_030729925.1. GTDB lineage: Bacteria > Bacteroidota > Bacteroidia > Chitinophagales > Saprospiraceae > JALQTV01. Next base: position 110,987 of record JANQWK010000099.1, on the reverse strand, counting down.
GCAAAAAAACGCCTGCAGGAGCTGGATCTGAGTGGACCTTCGGCCTTTATCATAGGCGCTGAAGACGAAGGAGTCAGTCCGGCTGTCGCTGCATTGGCAGACGAGGCCTTTCACATTGAGCAGACAGGCCTGACAGACTCCCTCAACGTATCTGTAGCCACGGGCATTATGTTGTACGAAGTATTACGGCAGCGACGCCCCTGATTATTGTAAATCCGTGATTTTGCGGATCACCTGATAAATTCGCAGGTGCTCATTGACGTCCACTTCCCAGGGATCGTGCTCCAGGTGATTGGCTGAAATCAATTTCAGACGAGCTACCCTGTTTTTGGTATCCATAATTTTTTGGACAAACTTGACCCAAATCTCCCCATTGTACTTGACAGCATATACTTTATTGTCCCGAACCTCACTAATGCTGCTGATCGCCCTACATACCACAATGTCGCCGTCCAGAATCAAAGGATCCATACTATTTCCCACAATAGGAAAAGCTACCAACCCATCCCCGTCCAAACCAGGAATAGAAAAAAAACGATTGCTCTCCTTGACAAAACTATTACTCACCGTAGGTCCTGCAAAAGCCTCAACAGTAGTATATAAAATGTTCCCTTTCCGAACATCAGGATCGCTACTCTGCGAACTCTTCGGCAGATCAAAACCAAAGGGCGTTCCAACCCCGTCAAACATATATGACTCGTTGACCCCAAATTCACTGCAGAGAATGCGCGCTTGGCTGTAATTGATACAGCGCTTATCGTCTGGATTCAAAAAAGCCCTGACAATATGCCCATACGTGCGATTGCCCAGCAGCTTTTCTGCAAAATCCCCCATTCCTTTACCACCCCTGTCGTTTTTGACAACTTCTCCCCGCTCTTCTAAAAGCTTGAAAACTTGACAAAACCTTTCATTTAACTGCACGCGGTCTTCCCGGATCATGTGTTCTTTTTTTTGTTGGCAATAAAATTTCCTGCAATTTAACACAAAAAATACAAAAAACAAAAAATTTGAAATTATTTTAATTTATTCAAAAATGTTTATGTAGTAGCGATCTTAACATGTTCTGCATGAACCAGAGGATGTGAGCTATTCGGTTTACAAGCCACAAACAGCGCGTTTGAAGAAAACGGCCAATGCAAGACAGGGGTGGGGGATATTGTTAAGGCGATGTTTGGGTTACCTTTTGGGATTTTGGGGTATTAATAGAGGTAATCCAGGTGCAAGGCACTTTAAGGTGCCTTGCACCTGATGTTTTAAGGTTTGATAATCAGTATTTTAGACTTAAAAAACAACTCCTCAAAGCCGTTTTAGGATTTCGGTGAAGGCTTCGGTTGTCGTTTGGATTTCGTGGAAGGTATTATAATAGTGTGGCGACAGGCGAATGGCCCAGGCTGCATTTTTTCGCTGAAAATCGAGGAGGGCGCCATCGCGGAGTTGCAGGGAGCTGTGTATGTTTTGCTGATCGAGTTGTTGTTTGAGCCATTGGCCTTCTGCGTGTGGCAGGGTAAAGCTGCAGATGCCACCGAGTTGGGCGCCGCGGTCGAGGTTATGGATACCCGGTAGTGCGCTTAGTTGTGTTCTGAGTGTTGCTGCGAGTGACTGGATGCGTTGTTGTATGCGTTCGAGGCCAATGGCATCGGCGTATGCCACGGCAGCGGCACTTCCGAGTACCAGGGCGTAGGGTTTTTCCCATTGCTCGAATCTTTGGGCATCGTTGCGACAGACATATTCGTCCGGGCCAGTCCAGGTGGCGCCGTGGAGGTCGGGAAAGAGGGGTTCCAGTCCGGCTTCCAGCACCCGGTCGGAGGTGTACAAAAAGCCTGCTCCTCTGGGGCCGCGCATAAATTTTCGGAACGTAGCACTGAGAAAGTCACAGTGAAGGGCTGCCACGTCGAGGGGGAGCTGCCCGAAGGTCTGACAAGCGTCGAGCAGGTACCAGCTATCATACTGGCGACAAAGTTGGCCTACAGCAGCTGCGTCCTGGATCAGACCGGAGTTGGTAGGCATGTGGGTTACCGCAACCAGCTTGGGGCGATGCACCCGAAGCAGTTGTTCGAGCGCATCCAGGTCTGTACCACCGCCCGGCAAATCGGGTATGCGGATCAGGCGAACCGACCGTTGTCGAGACAATTGTATAAAGGCAATCTGGTTGGAAACATAATCGTCTTGTGTGCAAAGGATCACATCTCCGGAATGGAACGGAATAGCGGATAGTGCTTTGTTGTAGGCTTCTGTGGCACTACTCATAAAGGCAATCTGCCGCGCTTGGGCACCGATACACCGCGCCGTAACTTCGTAAAAATTGCGGATTCCAACAGCAGCTTCAGCAGCGGCTTCATATCCCCCGATCTGACCTTCCAGCGACAGGTGCTCCGTCATGGCTTGTAATACAGAAACCGGCATCAGTGCCGCTCCGGCATTATTCAGGTGAATCGCCCGATCTGCTCCCGGTGTATCGCTCCGCCATTGGGCGATTGCTTCATCAGTGATGGGTGTCATCTGCTATTTTTAAAATTTTTAGGACAAATACCTGATCGCCGCTTTGGTCAAAGGAACGCTTGATGCCCTCCTGTAACACGGCAAAGACCGTTTCGTAAGGACCGCAAATCTGAGTACTCATCGAGTTGGTTTCGATGCGGAGGTCTTCTGCTTTGTGCAGCTGTTGTATAAAGTCTAGAATCAAAGGCCGATAGTCCTCCTTCAACGGATACAAACTGATATCTACACAGGTCTCCATGACAAAATTTTGTTTTAAATGTAGAAAAAATAATTTAATCCAATTCCGGTAAGGTTGTGACCCGGGTTACCGATCCGAATAATATTGATTATTTTTGCGAAAATTGAGGGTAAATTATTTTTCAATCGTTTTTAGCACAATTATGGCCAAAAAGCAGCGCAAATCAGGTGGGTTTTCCCTTAAAAAGGGTATGAGAGACGAGCGGGTACCGAAGATGCTTGGCGTGCTCTTTTTATTTTTTGCCGCCTATTTGCTAGTGGCTTTTTCATCGTATTTGTTTACCTGGCGGATTGATCAGGATAGTATTATTCGCTTTTCTTGGGAGGTTTTCTTCTTAAGTGAGATCGAAATGGCCAATTGGCTGGGCCGATTGGGGGCAGTGGTTTCCAATATGTTTTTTTACTGGGGCTTTGGTCTGCCTTCTTTTGGAGTGGTATATATGTTGGGGCTTTCAGGCTTTTCGTTGATCCGTGGAGTACCGCTCGAGTTGCACCGCTCTACTTTGCGCAATACCCTGATCGCAATATTGTTGTCCTCGATTTTCCTGGAGTTTTTGTTTTACCGGGCTTCTTTCCCCTGGGGCGGTGCTTTCGGGGAAAGTATTTCGCTCTGGCTAAAACGCTTCCTGGGTACCCTGGGCTTGCTGCTCTTGTTTGTTTTTTTGCTGCTGACAAGCATCGTCTGGTATGTGAATCCGGATTTCAAAGAACTGACTTTTCAACAGGCGCTTACCGATATCCGATTGTTTGTGGCAGAACTGCTGAGTGGGAGAAAACCCAAGCGAAGAGCGGTTGTGGTACCGGAACCGGAATTGTTTGACCCCGCTTCGGATCCCGATGAGGCAACCTCCGAGCTGCCTTTCCCCGATTTGGATATGGAGGGAGACACCGATATTGACCTGATGGATGATGATGAGGAGGAGGAGGAGCTGCTTTTGCCGGAAGAGGCACTGGAAACGGCTTTAGAGCTGGAACAAGGCTCAGGTGGAGATGATTTTCAGGGGGCAGTGGTTGAGGGTAATGCAAATCATATCGAACCTTATGATCCTACGTTGGATCTGTCGAGTTATCAGTTTCCGCCACTGGAATTGCTACAGGAATATGCCGATGGGAAATTTAATGTGGATATGGCCGAATTGGAGTCCCATAAGGATCAGATCATAGAGACCCTCCTGCATTACAAGATCGAAATTGTTAAAATTCGCGCTACGGTCGGTCCTACCGTTACCCTCTTCGAAATCGTACCAGCCCCGGGCGTGCGCATCGTCCGGATCAAAAACCTGGAGGACGATATCGCGCTTAGCCTCTCCGCACTCGGCATCCGCATTATCGCGCCCATACCAGGCAAGGGGACTATCGGTATCGAGGTGCCTAATCGAAGAAAACAGATCGTTTCGACGAAGGAGGTGATCAAGTCGGATAAGTTCAAATACGCCAAAATGGATCTGCCGATCGCCCTCGGCAAAACGATTTCTAATGAGGTATTTGTGGCCGACTTGGCCAAAATGCCCCACCTCCTGGTGGCTGGAGCTACCGGACAGGGTAAATCCGTGGGTATCAATACGATATTAGTGTCTTTGCTGTATAAAAAACACCCCTCACAGGTCAAACTGGTATTGATAGACCCCAAAAAGGTGGAACTTTTCCCCTATGCCCGACTGGAAAACCATTTTTTGGCTTCGTTGCCAGGTGCCGATGAACCTATTATTACAGAGACCAACAAAGTGATTTATACCCTCAATTCTTTGTGCATTGAGATGGATACCCGCTACGATTTGCTCAAAAAGGCTGCTACCCGGAATATCCGCGAGTACAACGATAAGTTTGTGCAGCGCAGATTGAATCCGGAGAAGGGACACCGCTTCCTGCCATTTATTGTGCTGATTATTGATGAGTTTGCGGATCTTATTATGACCGCCGGAAAGGAGGTGGAGATGCCTATCGGGCGATTGGCTCAGCTGGCGCGTGCCGTGGGTATTCACCTGATTATCGCTACCCAGCGACCTTCCGTCAATATTATTACCGGTGTGATCAAAGCCAATTTTCCCGCCAGGATAGCTTACAAAGTGACTTCCAAGGTGGATTCCCGAACGATCCTGGATGCCGGTGGTGCGGATCAGTTGATCGGAAGAGGTGATATGCTGCTTTCGGTGGGCGGCGAAATGGTACGCCTCCAGGGTGCTTTTATTGATACCCCCGAGGTGGAGGAAATTATTGATTTTATCGCCAAGCAACAGGGCTATCCCGGCCCCTACGAACTGCCGGAGTTCCACGGAGAGGAAGATCTTCCCGGCGGTGGCGGATTGAAATATTCGGACCTGGATGAGATGTTTGAGGATGCCGCACGATTGATCGTGCAAAATCAACATGGTTCGACTTCCATGATCCAACGGCGGCTTAAGTTGGGATACAACAGGGCCGGACGTATCATGGATCAACTGGAGGCCATGGGGGTGGTGGGGCCCAGCGAGGGCAGTAAGGCGAGAGAGGTACTGATCTACGATGAGTTTGAATTGGAAAAATTTTTGAAGGAGCTACGCGAAAACGGCTAAGTACATGCAGTTTTTTATCTTGATCCTGGGTGCTTTTTTTGCAGGCATCGGTTTCCTGATCCATGAAGGCAATGCCAAATACCTGCTGGCAGGTTACAATACGATGGGGGAGTCGGAGCGCAAAAAGGTTGATTTGTCGCGCTTTATACCGTATTTTCGGCGTTTTCATATATTTTTAGGGGCATCTTTTACCGTGCTGGGGCTTTTGCTGGTTCAGGTAGCGGGCAATGCAGCGGTGAGTGTGTTTGTTAGCTTGTATCCTATCGGTGCGTATATGTATTTTATGTGGCGCAGTGGATCCATGCTTTCAGATCAGGTCGTTCCTTCGTCAAATCGCATCGGCTTGATCGTAATGGGGCTGCTGCTGACAGGGATCAGTGTGTTGTTGTACGCAGGTATGCAAACACCCCGAATGGAACTTAGCGAACAGGGGATCCGTATCGGCGGGATTTACGGGGAGACGATTGCCATAGCAGATATACAGGAGATCAGTCAGGTGTCAACCGTCCCCGATATTGCCCACAGGAAAAATGGAATGGTGCTGGGGAGCATGAAAAAGGGGTATTTCAGAACCAGGGAAGGGGACTTGCTCAAGTTGTTGATAGACACCAGAACGCCCTCTTTTTTACGGATCACCAAAAAGAAGGCCACTTACCCGGTGCTGTTTTCGTCCCGGAAGCAGTCTGTTGATACCTTACTCCGCGAAATGGGCGATTTATGGCCCGAACGGGTGCGCAACTGACGCTTGCTTTGTCTTACCTTTGATAAAAAATTATTAGGTATGGCAAAACTATTCACTTTCGCATTCGTATGCATCCTCTTGTCGGGCTGCAGCACAGGCGGCTCGGAGTCAGCTTCCCAAGAGGTACAGCAGTACTCGATCGCCCAGTTTATGAACAACACCAATGTCCGTGGAGGGAGTTTTTCACATGATCGCACCAAACTGCTGGTGAGCTCAGATAAAAGGGGCATCTTCAATGCCTACGAGATTAAACTCGGAACCGGAGCAGCGATTCCGCTAACCGCTTCCGACAGTTCCTCCGTGTTCGCGCTGTCTTATTTCCCTTCCGATGATCGTTTTTTGTTTCAGATGGACGACAATGGCAACGAAATTTTTCACCTGTTTGTCCAGGATCAAAGCGGCCAGGTTACCGAACTGACCCCCGATGCCAATGCACGGGCCATGTTCCTGGGCTGGGCGGACGATCGCAACAGCTTTTTCTTTGCCTATTCCAAGAGGGATCCCCGACTGATGGATGTGTACGAGATGGATGTCGCTACGCTTACCATGCAGCTGTTGTACCAAAACGATAATGCTTTTGAACTGGGACCGATCTCTCCCGATAAAAAACAGATCGTATTGGCCAAGCCCATTAATACCAACGACAACCAATTGTTTGTCCACAACCTGGAAACAGGCATTACCACAGAAGTATCGAATGCTCGAGCCGCCTTCCGGGCTACTGATTTCAGCAAAGATGGTGGGGAACTCTATTATCTGACCGATGCCGGTGCCGAGTTTCAGTACCTCATGAAATACAATTTTGCCTCCGGCGAACGCCAACAATTGCGCTCCATGGATTGGGATATCTCTTATGCTTATTTTTCCCAGCAGGGGAATTATCAGGTGATAGGCGCCAATGTGGACGGAAGTACCCAGGTGAAGGTCGTGGAAGTTGCCAGCGGCAAGGAGATTGCATTCCCCGATTTTGGGACAGCGGATGTCAATGCAGTGGAAATTTCCGACGACGAGTCCCTGATGCGTTTTTATGTGGAAAGCTCGGCTACTCCGGGCGATTTGTATGTGTATGACCTGAAACACGGAGGGACTACCAAACTGACCAACAACCTCAATCCGGAAATTAACCCGGAAGACCTGGTGCTGGCAGAGGTGGTGCGCTTCCCCTCTTTTGATAGCTTGGCCATCCCGGCTATTTATTACCGACCCAAAGTTGCAGATGCCAACAATAAAGTACCGGCGCTGGTGTGGGTACATGGCGGCCCCGGCGGACAAAGTCGGCAGACCTACAACCCCCTGGTGCAGTACCTGGTTAATCAGGGCTATGCTGTGCTGGCGGTCAACAACAGGGGCAGCAGCGGCTACGGCAAAACTTTTTACCAAATGGACGATCGCAACCACGGGGAAAAAGACCTCCAGGATTGTGTTTTCGGCAAACACTGGCTCGCCGAACAGGATTATATTGATCCGGAAAAAATCGGTATCATTGGCGGCTCTTACGGAGGATTTATGGTGATGCGCGCACTGACCGCCGAACCCGATGCCTTCGAAGTAGGGGTCAATATTTTTGGAGTGACCAACTGGTTGCGTACCCTCAAAAATATTCCGCCCTGGTGGGAAAGTTTCAAAGATGCGCTTTATACCGAAATGGGAAATCCCTACGAAGATTCCCTGCGCTTGTACGAAATTTCCCCCTTGTTCCATGCGGACAATATCACCAAGCCGGTGATGGTCTTGCAGGGAGCCCAGGATCCCCGAGTACTCCAGGTCGAATCAGATGAAATTGTGGAGGCTGCTCGCCAAAAAGGAGTTCCGGTAGAGTATGTACTTTTCCCGGACGAGGGACACGGTTTTGTGAAAAAGGAAAACCAGATCGAAGCCTACAGCAAGATCGCCCAATTTCTGGATGTGCACCTGAAAAAGAAACCCGCGTTGCTGAATTAAATACAATCCTGTCCGGCTCTCGATGAGGGAGCCGGACAGGACACGTTTACCATTCCACAAAAGGATAAGATTCCACGATTACGGCCGGATCTAAAGGCTTCCTCAGCGCAATATGCGCTTTCTCAGGTTTAGCTCCTAACTTGGCATACACCGACAAGGCATGCTGATTATTGGATCGAACAGTAGCCAGCTTGAATTCTTCCCGGTGCTTATTGTAAGGATACATGTGTGCTACAATACAGGCCATGACGCCTTTGGCTTGAAAAGCTGGCTTCACACCGGCTGCTACACCCCGGGCATCGGGGGTGGCCAGGCGTTTTTTGAGAAGGAAAAGCGGAATCCGCCACCAGTTCAATTTGCCTTTAGCAAACTTCAAGATCGGGTTGATATCCGGAAACAAGGCCGCAAAGCCTACCGGCTCTTCATCCCAATAAGCTATGGAGATCAAGCGGGGATCCAGGATAGCTTTGGCCTCTGTCATCATTTTTTTAACCGTATGGACCTCTACCGGTTTGAAATGGGACTTATCGGCGAAGGCGGCATTGTAGATTTCGGCAAAATCGCGTGCAAACCTATCTACCTGTCCAAAATCGAAATTTTCCACGCGGATCGCATTATTCTTTTTGATCCTTTCTGCCACTTTCATGAAAATCTCTACAGGAACCTCATTGAGCCGACCCGCAAGGGTGAGGATTTGCTCGTGAGGCAGATACCCGGCTTCCTGAAAAAAAGGCAGGTAGTAGGGGGGATGGTAGTTTTCCTGGAACAGGGGCGGCAGATCGTAGCCTTTGGCCAAAATACCCCAAAATTTGTCCCGCTCCCCAAAATTGACGATCGCATCAATCGCTTTCACTCCGCGTTCGCGCAAAAAGATTTCTGCTTTTTCCAGCAGGGCAGACATATAGTCGTGTTGGTCTGTACATTCAAAAAAACCAATACCTCCCAAAGGAAACTGTGCGTCTTTGTTTTTTTGGTGATCCACAAAAGCAGCTATTCGTCCTGCGGGTTGTCCCTTATCGTCAAGGAGCACATACAACACGGCTTCTCCATGCTCAAACGTGCGGTTAGTCCCCGGATCGAAAATGCGTTCAATGTCTTGCTCTAAAGGAGCGATCCAGTGAGGATAATTTTTATATACCCTTTGGGGAACCTGATGAAAAAACTTCCACTCCGGTGCTTGTTTGACTTCTAGGATCGTATGCATGATCATTTGGATTTACTTTCTGGCTCCGAAAATTACTAAAATTACTGGCTAATTTCAGCCAGTCGCAACAACAGCCAATTTTTTATCGGCAGTGGATTCGCGTTCTTAATCTCATCGGCCAACTGTTCCTTTTGCTGCTGGTTGTAAGGGTTGATCTTGACCAGTTTTCGGGTGTATTTTATGAGATTTGAATACAGATCTTTGTGATAGCTGATCACCTGCTTGCGCTTGAGATAAGCACGCATGCTCTCCAACAGCGACTCCAGCGCATCGTACTCGTCCTCCTCGTAATACATCTGAATGAGCATAGCCTTACCGTAGAGGTTAGTCAACATGTCATCGTCTTCAAACTGGGCTAATAGCTGCATCGCCGGGCGGTACTCCCTTTTTTCAAAATGGATCTTGGCCAGACTGAAGGTGACCAGGTTGTGGCGGTGTTTTTCTTCCAGACATCCCTGGTATTTTTCCACGAAGTGGTTCAACCAATCAAACTCCTTCAAAGGTGTACCTGTATTAATAATATTGCGGAAGGTAAAGCGACTGATCAGCCCGTTTTCAATCAATACCTCATTTTCTACCCCCAGCCTGTACAACTCGAATGCTTCCTTGACAAAGGATTTTTGCCCGGTATTCATCCGCGAAATGCAGTAGTTGATCGCCATGAGGTAAATTTCGCGAACCTCCGCAGGCGGAAAAAAGGTACTGTGTGCAGAAATGGCCTGCTTGAGCAGGCGAAAATGGCTCTCCTCCTGTTCGTTGGTAAAGGCCTTGTATCCGTGGTAAAAAATCGCAATGGCAGGAATGTGCAGCAGGTTCTTGGTCTCCAGGTATTGGAGCGTGGCATCCATCATCCCCATGTCGTAGTCCATTTTATACACCTTCTGATGCGCCAGCATCAGACAACTCTGCCGCAGACGGCTGGCAATGTAGGCAATGTCCATATTGTCCGATACCTCCTGCAAGTGTAGATCCGTGCTGCGTTTTTTCCCCTCATAAAACTTATACCGCTCCCAGTGCAACAAAAATTCATTCCTCAGGTGCTCTTCTCCCCGATGTACCGAGGCTTCCTGGATCTTTTCCAGGTTGCGGATCGTCTTCAAAAAGGACTTTTCCTGCTGCCGGCGCCGATATACCGCTGCCAAAGCCCGATTAACCGCTGCCTCATCATCGGAAAATTCCTGGTAGGTCAGAAACCCCTCCAGTGCTTTCATCAGAAAATGTACCGTCTGCCGGAGCCGCGCATCATCATACACCGTATCCGGAAAAATTTTTTTGAAAATTTTTTCCTTCTCCAATTGATCCTCCCGATGGAGGTTTTCTCTGTACATAATATAATCAAACAAATCTATAACGTCTTCGCGCTGATTGTGAAAAGGAGATAACAGCCACTTTCGGAAGGCCCGAAGCTCACGGGCATCCATGGATTTCAACAAAATAACCAGCTGACTATTTTCCATGTGTGAAAATTGTTTTTTTCAACAACTGCAATTTGATTCTTGTTTCTTAAGAAACTGATTTATAGGACATTTCGATTTTTTGCTAAAAGCTTTACCCTATAAAAGTACGCTCTTTTTTTCAACAAACGAGGATTTTTGTCTTTGTTATTGACGGCCGGGTGTAGCATTTTTGTATCGGATTAAGAAACAAAGTAAAAACAAAGACAATGTTTCGCTATAGCATCGAAAAAAGCATCATTACCACAAAACTGCTACCCTTTCTTGGGGTACTGTCAGCGGTTTGCCTCTTCGGTGCACCTTTGCACGCCCAGGGTTGGGAGAAAGTTTTCGGGGGACCTGCAACAGACGAAGGCACCTCGGTTATTCAAACACTGGACAGAGGATTTCTAAGCATCGGTTATAGTGAATCATTTGGAGAAGACAACGACATTGACGTGTATGCGGTCAAAACTGACCTTGATGGGAAGGTTGTCTGGTCAAAAGTGTATGATTTAGGTTACATAGAACATGGTTACAAAGTTTTAGAAGCAGCAGACGGCGGGTTTGTTATTGCAGGTGATATCATCCCTAAGTTTGGTGAGGCGAGTGACCTGCTGCTTCTAAAAATTAGCAAGACAGGAGATTTGCTCTGGCACAGGGCATACAATATACCGGGCAATCAGGTTGCCTGGAGCGTTAGCAGGGCTACAAATGATGGATATGTGCTCGCAGGAGAGCACAGAGACACGCTAAATGGAGACCGCGATGCAGTGTTGTTGCGGGTGGATGAGCTGGGAGAGGTGGTGTGGATGCAGACTTTCGGCGGTGCCAAAGACGATATCGCCCGGGCTGTTTGTACGACTGCCGATGGATATGTTGTGGCAGGAGCTTTTGAGGCAGCGATTGGTTTTGATAACAATATGTTTGTACGGTCAGTGGATACGCTTGGCAACTTGCGCTGGGCAGATACGCTGGCTACACCGGAACGCGAAGAGGCGAATGCGATTATTGCGACTGCCGACGGTGGAGTAGTACTTGCGGGGTTGACCGGTAACAACAGCGATGCGCTGGTGATGAAGTACAGCCGGAGTGGCGAGCGTTTGTGGACCACTACCGTAGGCGAACCGGGTCTGAGTGAATACGCGAATGCCATCATCGAATTGCAAAATGGCGAGCTGGTATTGGTAGGGGCGGGTGATCGGGACGCGGTAAACATAGATATTCTCCTGGCAGGACTCGACCCAACGGGTAAAGAGTTGTGGCGAAACTGGCGGGGCGATGATATTAATACGGACGAAGGTAAAGATATCGCTGCGACATACGACGGCGGATTTATCATCACAGGTTATAATTCCCTACTACTACAATTTTTCAATGATCTGACCCTGATCAAGACAGATGGTGGCGGTAATACCATCACCAACAAGATCAGGGGCAAGATCCTTGGAAGACAGTGCAACACCGGACAAAGCCTGCCCATCCCCAGAACAGGATGGCTGATTGAGGCAAAAAGTGACGACAGGACTTATTTGGGTACGACCGATGAGGAGGGCAATTTTGACATCACAGTGGATAAAGGGAGGTACCTGGTTACTTTGTTACCGCTCAACACTTACTGGAAAACTTGTAACCCAGGGGGCTACCTGATAGATTTTGAAGCTTATTACGAGACCGTAACCATAGATTTCAATGTACAGGCGGAAAAGGTTTGTCCTTACTTGCAGGTGGATGTGTCTGCTCCGTTCAACACCCTTTGCTCGGACTTGGAATACAGGATTAACTACTGTAATCTGGGTACCGAAAATGCACCGGGCTCCTATGTAGAGGTTACGCTCGACGAACTCTTGGTGTTTGAGTCTTCCAGCATTCCGGTTTCGGCAGTAGATGGCAGAACGTACATTTTTGACCTGGGTAATGTCAGAGTAGGTAACTGCGGTTCGTTTACGATACAGACTTCTACTCCCTGCGAAGGGATTTATACGGGAAGAGCTACGCTGGTAAAGGCGCATATTTTTCCGGATAGGCTTTGCGAAGATCCCGATCCGAACTGGGATGGTTCCAGTGTGTTTGTGACAGGCGCGTGTGATCAGGACTCCGTATCCTTTGCAATCAAGAATGTGGGCACCGGTGCAATGGCATCGCCCAGGAAGTTTTATATCGTGGAAGATGATGTAGTGGTTTTTCTGCAAGGAACGCAGCAAACGTTCCAGCTGAGCCCACAACAAATCTTTGAATTGCCGCAGAAGTTTCCTGCGGACGGGAGAACTTACCGGGTCATTGCCGAACAGTCGGCAGGACACCCTGGGCGCAGCAATCCCACACTAGCAATTGAAGGCTGTCTGCCCGAAGGGGGAGGCACCGTTTCTACAGGATTTTTTACACAGTTCCCCGAAGACGATGGTAACCCCTCGGTTTCAGTGGACGTGTCAGAGATAATCGGTTCATTCGAAGGCATTTTTTTGAGAGGCTATCCCAAAGGCTATGGGCAGGCGCGCAACATCGCGCCTGACACCAAAATTAAATACGACGTTTTATTACAACACAACTTCGGAACCGATACTATCAGACGTATCGTTATCAAGGACACTTTACCCGAATCATTAGATGTTTCAACACTGGTGATGGGTGCTGGTAGCCATCCCTACAAATATGAAATTACTGGGGAAAGTGTCCTTACGATAATTTTTGAAAGATTGGAATTACAGGCAGGCGAGCATTTGTTCGTTGCCTTTGAAATAGCACCAAAGGCAAATGTGCCGCTGGGGACTTATATCGAAAACAACGCAACCGTTTATTTCGATGTATTGGCACCCTTCCAAACGAACAGCGTAGGGCATACTTTAGGTACCCTGGACGAGTTTTCGGTAGCAGTGGAGCATCCACAGGTTGCCCCCGGGTTCCAGGTACAAGTATTTCCGAATCCGTTCCACGCCTCAGCCATGTTTGAGATCAAAAGTGATCGCTTATTGGGCAAGGTGAATTTCCTCCTGCTCGACCCTACAGGTCGCGTACTTAGGATGGAATCATTCTATGGTAATTACTTCGAGTTATATCGCAAAGATTTGTCCGCAGGAATGTATTATTTCCAATTGATTACCGACGGGCAAATAATTAACAGTGGCAAATTAGTCATCAGGTAGTCATAATCCCATAAACACATTGGTTCCCCCGCTCCTACAGGGGCGGGGAAGAACCTCTTACACAAACAGAAGAAAGGTCGTTTCAAAGATATTTAGGTCGTTATACAAAAATTAGGTCGTCTTATTATTTTCATGAGATTATGATTTGTTATGAGCTGAGGCCGCACGGGATGTGCGGCTTTTTTTTTGCCTCCTTTCCACTTGCATCAAAAGACAAGAACGATAAAAACATTTAGCCATTTTGGGGTTACTTTTTGGCTGGCCGTGGTATTAATAAGGGTAATCAGGTGCAAGACACCTTAAGGTGGCTTGCACCTGATGTTTAAAATTTTGAAAATCAAGATATTAAAGTGTTTTTTTGTCACTCAAGGGCACAAAAAAAGCCCCCGGGAGCAAAAACTCTCGGGGGCTTAACAAGTTTAAAGTTAGGCGTTATGATTCTTTGACGTAGAAAGTCTCAGGATCTGGTCTGAGGGCACGATTGAACCAGAGCGGACGTCTTAGTCCGTTGGGGCCTGGTGCAGGGCGTGTCATTTTTAGCCATTCCTGATAGATTTCAAACGATTTATTGGTATCTACAAAGATATCGCCATAACGATCATCGGGGTGTACATTCTCGATTCTAACGCGCTGGTGCCAGCAGTGCATACCACTGATGGGGTCGGGATGAACGGGGAAAGTAATATTTTGGTGGACGCCGCCATCGCTCCAAAAAATGCGTTTAGAGTCAGCATCTGAACTTTTGAACGGTTGAATGCCATTGATGGTGCGCATTTTCCAGCCCCCCTGGCCATTGTTGTCTATGGCTACGGTATTGGTTGCCCAGCGGTTGCCCTCTACGTCCTGAGGTCTTCTCCATCGTCCCAAGTGGTGGGAGCAAGCTACCACGCCGGGTTTAATACCTTGGGTAACCCACACCTTATCCACAAAGTATCCAATATCGGTATTGACCCTGACGAGGTCGCCCGTCTGCAAGTTGAACCTTTTGGCATCATTAGGATGCATCCAGACCGGGTTGCGGTTAGATATTTCGGTGAGCCATTTGGCGTTACCGGAGCGAGAGTGAATCAGGGTTGGGAGTCGGAAGGTCGGAACCAGACAGTACTCGCCCTTGTCATAGTCGAGATTTTCCGGGTGTACATGACTTTTGATATAGGTCGGAATGGCGTATTCCGGCCACTTCCAGTCCACCATGGTCTGGGAATAAAATTCATTTCGTCGCGACGGGGTTGGAAAACCAACTACCGCTTTCCCGTTGACCAGGATCCCGATGTCTTTTCCGCCTTTTTTAATAATTCCGGTATCCGGGTCGGTTACCGCGCCTTCCAGCTGATCGGCCGATAAGGCATTGAGGTGCTTTTGATAACTGTGTTTTTCTACCTCAAAGGCACCGTATTTTTGCATGTATTCCAGCTCCGTAAGTCCTTCTGCTTTTGCAGCTGCCGACAAACCGGGTACGCGCTCAAAGATGTACTGATAATACTCGCTAATGGTGATTTTTTCGCCTGGGCGATATGGAGAAAGGAAGTGCTTGCGAATGCCCAGACTTCCATCCGGGTCTATCCGCCAGGAAAGCTCAATCCAGAATTCGTCTTCTTCCCATACCTCTCCCGGGTTGACCTCGTAGGTAAAGGTAACAGATTTACCTGCCCGTCGGGCAGCTTCTCTGAGCACAGGCTGCCGGAAACCAATCCACATACCCGAGTGGGTGGCATAGCTGTTGATGTCATGGCGCTCGGTAGAGTGCCCCATAGGCAAAACATAATCAGCGAAATACGCCGTTTCGTTCCAAGTAGGAGTTAGCGCAATATGGCAGCCAAACATTTCCTCGCTTTGGAAAGCTTCCATCCAGGAAAATCCATCGGGATACGTCCATACCGGATTAAATACCCTGGAGAAGTACACGTCCATGCGCCCCCGCTTTTCCTTTAGGAAGTGAGGCAGCAAGAAACTCATTTCGAAGAAGGCCAAGGGGTATTCCTTCGGAAAATGCAATTCGTTCCAAAATTTTTGCGCAGGAGGTCTGTCAAAAAATTCAGGCTTGAATTTGTTCCATACATTGGGGGAGGTTCCGCCAACTGTTCCTACGCTTCCGGTAATGACGTTGAGGAAGTGCAAACAACGAGAAACCGCCCATCCTCCCAGGTTGCCACTCGCCGAACTACGCCAGTTGTGGGTGGCAAATCGCTCACCCGCCTCGCCTATTTTGATGGCTACTTCCCGGATCATTTCTGCTTTGACACCACTTTCTTTTTCTGCATATTCAGGGGTGAAATCTTTGTACTCCTCGATCATTTTTTCGATGTAATGCTCGAAAGTGACCGGTGTGCCAGGGTGAGCTTTGGTCAGGTATTCCTGCCAGTTGGTCCAGTTTTCGAGGAAAGGCCGATTGTACAAACCTTCCTGCAGGATGATGCGCGCCATTGCCAGCAGGACGGCCGGCTCAGACCCAGGATAGCTTGGCATCCAGTAATCCGACATACTGGCGGTGTTGGACAAACGCGGATCCATGGTAACGAGCTTGGCTCCTTTCATTTTTCCTTCAATGATCCGTTGTGCGTGCGGGTTGAAATAGTGCCCGCTTTCCAAGTGTGCGCTGATTAGGAAAATGACCTTGGCATTGCTGTGGTCTGGCGATGGTCTGTCGTATCCATACCATATATTATATCCGAATCGCGCTCCCGAAGAACAAATATTGGTGTGGCTGTTGTGCCCGTCCACATTCCATGCCTGCAGCACCCTGTCCATATAGCCTTCATGACCGGGCCGCCCTACGTGATAGGCCACTTCGTTGTTCCGACCTTCCTGCAAGGCCTTTCGGATGCGACCCGCAATGTCGTCCAGCGCCTCATCCCAACTCACGCGCTCCCACTTGCCATCTCCACGTCCACCTGCCCGCTTCATCGGATACAGAATGCGATCCGGATCGGTCAATTGGTTGATCGTGGCAGGTCCTTTAGCACAGTTTCGCCCCCTGCTTCCCGGGTGGTAGGGGTTGCCTTCCAGTTTGCGAATTTCACCGCTCTCTTTGTCAATAAAGGCGGTCAGACCACAGGCAGACTCGCAGTTGAAACAAGTAGTCGGCACAATAGTATAGTGTTTCTTTTCATACCTTGGCCAGGCAGTAGCCTCGTACTCCACCCAATCATCCCATTTTTCCGGGGGAGGAAATTTCTCTAATTTCCCCGGTTCGGTAAGCCGGTCTAAAGGAGCTTCTTGTGGTTGGTGCAAATTGGGGATGATACCCAGCTTTTCTGCTACCTGTTCTATGAGGGAAGGTTTTTTCCTGTTCATATTCCTGTTTTTTGACTGCGGTACGCAGTAGATGAATTATACCAATTGAATCCTTTGAGGAGCTTCTACCCAAATTTGCTCCGTAAGCAAAATGCCCAGCAAGGTAACCGCACCCGCAATAGCCAATGACAGAGGCTGGATACCCATGAATACCAAAACCGCTACCGGAACAAGATTGCCCAACACGACGGTTCCCCACCAAAATTTGCGCGAATACCGACCCTTCGTGATCATGGCTACTGTGCGCTTGGCTTCTTCCGTAGGGTGCGTAATGGACAATTCTGTCCAAAGGGTAAACAGGTTGACGCCGATTCCCGTCAATAAGGCATAGCCCAAAAGATTGATCCAGTCCTGACCCGGGCTGCTGAGCAAAGCAACAATGCCAAAGAATGCCGAACCCGCCATGATGCTGTGTACCAGCATGTGTAAGGGCAAGGTAGGACTTTGCCAAAAGTCGCGACCCTTCGCTTGTGCAAAAAGGAAAGCGGTGTAGATCGCCGTGATGACGGCAAAAACAGCAGTTAACCACTGCACCGGAACCGCCAGTGCATCCAGTTCAAACCAGCTGATAGCCAACAATAAAGTGATCAGCCCACCATATATGGTAATGGTATATCCTCCCTTAACCAACCAGGAATTCCACTGCGGACGCAACAAAACATACAGAAAGCGATCCGGTCTGTCCAAGTCTTTGATCAACAACAATCCCGTAGCACCCAGGAAAACCAAGGCGGCAATCAGACCAATCCAGTTGGTCGTGTCATCTACCTGCGCCCAGTTAAATACACCCGCCAAAAACAACATCAGCACAGTCCCCGCAGCGATCGCCTTCGTCAAAACATAACCAGCTACTTCCCAACCCCACAAGACCCCCTTGTCCGGAGCATCGTAAATGCGACGGGGCTTGCCCATCAACAGGTCAATAGATTTCGAAGCCCCACTTTTGGCAACTTCCTGCGCTGTGGCAGATTGCCCGTTGGCTTCCAATACCGCCTGCACCAAATCTCCGTTTGAAAAAGCCATTTTTTCAGCAGCTTTTGCATAATGACCCACACCCCTGGATTGCGAAGACCAAAAATAACTGTCCGATTTCTCCGTGGCCATCGGGTTGAGCGAAGATTCGTCGCCGTCAATGTAAAACAGATTGGGAACCGTACCCTTCGAAGCTTTCCGAACCGTAACCTGCTCCCGCGCTAACAACTGACTGATCTCCGAGTCCGCGTCTTCCATATCCCCGGATATGATCGCATGCTCCGGGCAAACATTCACACAGGCCGGCTCCAACCCAAGATCCACTCGGTGTGCACAATAGTTGCACTTCGCTGCTGTATGGTTCTCAGGGTCAATGTACAAGGCATCGTAAGGACAAGCCTGCATACACGATTTACATCCAATACAACGACTATTATTGAAGTCCACAATCCCGTCCTCGCGAAAAAATAAAGCCTCAACCGGGCAAATTTCCACACAAGGAGCTTCCGTGCAATGGTTGCAACGCATCACCGAAAAAAGTCGCCGCGTATGCGGAAATTCTCCTTTCTCTACCTGCTTGACCCAGGTCCGGTTGACTCCCACAGGAACCAGGTGTTCTGATTTACAGGCAGTTGTACAGGCATGGCAACCTATACACTTTCTGTTGTCAATGATAAATCCAAATTTCATCTTGATGGTTTGTGCTGAGATATTTTTTCAATATGCATAAATGTATGAATATAGTTTCATGTTTACAATCAAACGCCAAAGGATATTTTTCAAAAAGGGCAATAGGTAGGGTGGTTAGGGGTTTTTCAGGTTGGTTTGGATGGCTTCCTGAGACCAAATTGGGTTTTGGGGGGTGCTGTCCGGAGTATTGCTGAGAAAAGTGACGGCATCGTGGGCACGCAGGAAGATGTTGCGCTCACCGATCAGTTGCAGGAGATTGTTGCGGTGGAGGGTGTCCCGGACAGGGCCAATTAGGCCGCTGACGAGGAATTGTACCTGGTGGTTGTGGTAGTAGTGGATGAGGCCTTTAAAAACTTGTATTCCGGTAGAGTCTATGCTGCTGATGATAGAGGCATCCAGCACGACGGCCCTGGGCTGACCGGGTGCAGTGATCAGGTCTTCCATGCTTTCCCGGAAAAATTCGGCGTTGCCAAAAAACAACTGGGAATCGAAACGCACTACTTTGATACCGGGCTCTTCAATGGCCTCAGGGAAACGCAGTACATTTCGGAAAGTTTTGGTATCTGGGAGTCTGCCAAGCACGGCAAACTGCGGCCGGGAGGCTTTGTAGATGATGAGCAGCAAGGACAGGATCAAACCGGTCAGCACGCCAATCTGGATGCCCAAAGTGAGGGTGGCCAGAAAAGTCCCGATCAGACTGATAAAGTCTTTTTTGTCGGTTTTCCAAAGATGAATGGCTTCTTTGTAGTCAATGAGGTTTCTTACAGCAACAACAATAATAGATGCCAATAGGGCTTTGGGCAGGAAGTAAAACAAAGGGGTCAGAAAGAGCAGGGTAAGGGAAATCAGCACGGCACTAATGATGGAGGCCATCCCCGTTTTTGCGCCAGCTTCATTATTGACCGCCGAGCGGGTGAAACTTCCTGTTGTTGGGAAAGACTGAAAAAATGCACCCCCGATTTTGGTGAGCCCCAGGGCAAAAAGCTCCTGGTTGGGGACAACTTTGTATTCCTTGTGCTGGGATTCTATGGTTTTGGCGATAGCCAGCGATTCAATAAAACTGATGATGCAAATGGTGAGCGCAAGCGGGAATAAGTCACTCAGGATCTGCCAGTCCAACTTTGGGATGCTGAATGTAGGCAAACCTTTCGGTACGACTCCGACAATCTGAACGCCCTGCTGGTCGAGCTGAAAGTACCACACGAGTATCGTCCCCACGATGACCGTTGCAAGGGCGTTGGGGATACTTTTGTGGAGCTTTTTGACGAGTAGCATGAATACAATCCCTCCAAGCCCAAGCCCCAGGGTGAGCAGGTGCACTTCGGCAAGATGGGCAAGGATGTACCCCAAAATTTCATGAATAATATTGCTTCGCGGCGCTTGAATGCCCAAAAGGTTGGCAGTCTGACTAAAGGCAATGATGAGCGCTGCCGCCGAGGTGAACCCGGATATGACCGGGTGTGAGAGAAAATTTACCAAAAAGCCAAGCCGAAACAACCCAAGGAGGATCTGTATGACTCCTGCGATGAGCGCCGTACTGATAGCCAACGTTACAAAATAATCGGTTCCAGGTTCTGCAAAAGCACCTACACCGGAAAGAATGAGCAGCGATACCAATGCAACCGGCCCAACAGACAGCTGCCTGGATGTCCCAAAAAAGGCATACAAAAAAAGCGGAAGGATGCCGGAGTATAAGCCGTAAATAGGGGGTAAACCAGCCAACAATCCATAAGCCATGCCCTGAGGCACCAACATGACACCAACGGTCAGGCCAGCAATGAAGTCCGCACGAAAATCCCGGGATGAATAGTTGGGAAGCCACTGAGCAATGGGGAAAATCTGGTCGAAACGCATGGGCTGTTGGTTTTGTCTGTGCTAAAACTAAAAAATACCCCCATGCAATTCAAATCTTTTTTGCCTGCCAAAAAAAAAACAACTTCCCGACAAACGGGAAGTTGTACTTTACACTCACTAGTTTTATGAAACTTAAGCTAACCTAAAATCAACAATCGTATAATAATAACTTCTGAATCCCCAAAATATTTCGGAAAAACAGCTTAAAAAAGTGTTAAAGTTTGAAGGTTTTCCAATATAATAAAAATTATTTTAAAAAGATATTTTTTATCCAGAAAGTAGGATTTCCGAGGGCTTGTCTGATGTCAAAGTCGGCAGGCATGCGGGAGATCAGGTCTTTTAGCCCTTTCCTGGAATTGATGAAAGCGACCAGTAGGTTGCAAAACCTCGGATAGGCCAGTAATTGCTGAAGGCGATAACTCAACCGCATTTCAGATCCGAGAATGCGCGCTACGTTTCGATCGTATTGCTGCAGGTACCCACGTGTGAAGTTTTGCTGCTGAACCGCAGCCGCAGCCATCTGGGCGGCGAGGTGGCCACTGTAAATGGCGTTGCCGATGCCTTCTCCGGTGAGGGGGTCTATGAGGTGGGCGGCGTCGCCAACAAGCAGGTAGTGGTCGCCGGAAATGGGTTGCGCCCGGGAGCCAAGGGGCAGTCCATACCCCCTGATTTTGTGGGTGATCTGAGCGTGTTTGAACAGGTCGGCCAACTGAGGGTGCGCCTTGATGTTGTGCAGGAGCCAGTCTTCTAATTTGATTTTTTTGCGCTTGAGCAAATCCTTTCTAAGGCCAATGCCAATGTTGGCGTTTCCACCAGGTAAAGGAAATATCCACAGGTAACCGGGAGTGAGGTGCTGCAGAAAATAGAAGGAAAGGGCATCGGGAGCGCTTTCCCAGTTCAGATTGCTTGCGTAGGCCCGCAAAGCTATGGCGTAGTGCTTGTCGGGAGCCTGCATCCCGGCATGCTGCCTGGAAAAAGGGGAGAATGCGCCACCAGCGTCAATGAGCAGCGGGGTGTCACAGAGCAGTTGGTCGTCCGCAGCAAAAACGCGATAGCCCCCCGGATGTTTTTCTATGCGCCGGACTTCTGTACCTTCCTGCAGGTAAACGAGAGGGTTGCTTTTGAGCGCCTCTACCAACACATGGTCGAAATGCAGCCTTTTCATGAGGTATCCCGGTGCTTGTGACAGTTGCCCGGCTACGCCGAAAAAAGGAATATCGAGGATGTCTTGGTTGGGTGCATGGAAAACAGCGCGGCTGATGGGGAGACTTTCTGCGTGTTCGTGGATGCGATTGAGCAGGGCAGGATCAATTCTTCCCAGTATAGTGAGCGCTTTGGTGCTGATAGCATCACCGCAAACCTTATCCCTGGGAAAATGGTGCTTGTCCAACACGATACTGGGTAAGCCCAATTTTGCGAGACCCAGCGCAGTGGCCGCTCCACCCGGACCGGCTCCAATGATGCAGATTTGCCCATGTTTGCCTGCTTTGGTCATTTAAGCCGCCCTTTTTGATTTTATTTTACCAGGATTTTTCACCATTTATAAGCAATATATTGAACTGTTTTTATTTTTGCCGGACATGTTTGCACGTTTGCAAAAATAACCCATATTTCTTTCAGCAATAATCCATGAAAGCTGTCGCGATTTATGATCATAGCACCCAGGGACTGGGGTACCTTGCCGCCGCTTATTTTAGCTATTTTGCGGACAAAAAAGGGGGCTGCTCAATCGAATTGGCAGCGCCATTGGATGAAGAGATACGCGCCCACCTTCAACAGGTGTTGATGGAAGATAATCTGTACCTGGATCCTGATGTGCCCACAACAGGTAAGATTGCCTATCCTCAGCTGCAAATCCATATTGCAGCACCATGGGAAATGACAGACAGCGGTACTCCGACACCAGGACTGTACTTCATCGAAATGGAAGATGAACTGGATCAATTGCCAGCCCTTGAAAGGTACCGGGAATATAGAGAAGTTGTCAAGCGCGAAATCCTCCGAATTATCGGTAAAGAAAGTTTGTTCAGCAGCCGATCCTGATAGCACCCTCCCAAAATCATTTTTGAGATACTACCCCAAACTTCGTTACTTTTTTGGATGTCGAGGTATTAATAAGGGTAATCAGGTGCAAGACACCTTAAGGTGCCTTGCACCTGATTAATAATGCACTGATTATCAAAAACTTAACGTTATTTTTTTAATTATTCCCCAGGATCAACGGAAGCCCGTCTTCACCACCGCCGACGATAATGATCTTGCTGTTGGGCGATTTGGTAAGTTCCAGGGTGGCTTCTATGCCTTTGTCTTTCAGGATATTGGAGGTAAGACTTGCGTTTAGGATCTGGTTGGCTTTGGCTTTGGCTTCGGCCTCGATAATTTTTCGCTCTGCTTCTTTTCTTTCCTGGTCCAGGATAAATTCGTATTTGAGGGCAAGCTGCTCTGCCTGGATTTTTTCTTCGATAGCGGTTTTGACTTTATCCGGCAGCGTAATGTCTCGGATGAGCGTGGCTTTAAGTTCTATGAAGTTGCTTTCCAGATTGCTCATGAGGTCTTGCTGAATCAGCTCCTGGACTTCGTTACGTCGGGTAGAGTACAATTCTTCCGGGGTAAACTGACCAATGATGGAGCGTACAGAGGAGCGAATTTCGGGTCGTACCAGAGAATTGAGGTAGTCAGAACCAAACTGCTCGTGCAGGTTGGAAATTTTGGTGTAATAGGGGTTGACCCTGACGGTTACGTCCACGCTGATGTTGAGACCATTGCTGGACAATACCGTCATGGATTCTTCTACTTGTTTTTCCCGGACATCATAGACATACATCTTGTTCCAGGGTGCAATAACATGAAAACCGGGTGTGAAGGTTCTTTCTTTGTCAATACCCCCACCAAATCTTTTGAAGAGCACCCCGCGCTCACCCGCTTCAATGGTGAGGAAAGTAGCGCTGGAAAAGGATAAAATGAGGATAAGGCCAAAAAATACGAAGATGGCCGTAGTGATGAGTTTACTTTGGTTCATGCTCAATGTCTTGTTTGTTTTGCAATGTAGTACAAATGTTTACAACAGCCGCACTGCGCAGGGAGTTGTTATCTTCTCAATTTATTATTTTTTTTCTGCGCAAGCAGGCGTTTCCTACGAAATGCTTGTTTTTTCCGATAATGCGCAATAATTTCAACACCAGGTGCAACAGGCTTTTGTTTTTTTTGTTTTTTCGCTGAATTGTCTTACCTAACTCACCCGAAAATCTATTTCATTCATGTTGAAGCAAAGTGTTTTTTATTTTTTATTGATTGCGTTGACCATCCATGCCTGCGGGGAAGCGGCTTCGACTTCCGCTACCCAAGAGAAAGCTGCAACGGTAGCGGCGAAAAGTCCTGTTGATGGGGAAAAAATTTATAAGACGTACTGCGTTACCTGCCATGGGATCGCCGGGGATATGGGCGCAAGCGGCGCAGCTAACCTCCAAGAGTCCAAATTGTCACTGGAGGAGCGCATCGCAGTGATTACGAATGGCCGAAACCTGATGAACGGTTTCAAGAGCCTGATGAATGAAGAGAAGATCCAGGCAGTGGCAGCTTACTCCATGACTTTGTCCAAATAATTTTTATACAGGATGATCAGCAAAAGGGTGTATCGCATAGCAGGTTTGATGTCGGGAAGTTCCCTGGATGGCCTGGATCTGGTGATTTGTACGTTCGAAACAGGCAGAGATGATCATGGGGCTTTCAAATTGTACGATTGGTCCGTTACAACCGGGATTACCATTCCCTACGATCCTTCCTGGCAGCAAGCGCTTGTCGCTGCAATACACCTGAGCGGCAAGGAGCTTACCCACTTGCATACGACCTTGGGAGGGTACTGGGCAGATTTGTTGGCACCCTACCTGGAGGGGGTTGCGCTGGATGCTATCGCTTCGCATGGCCACACGGTGTTTCACGAACCCGATTCCGGCTACACCTTGCAAATTGGCGATGGGTCAGTTTTGGCCGCCCGATTGGGCTATCCCGTGATAGATGGGTTTCGCTATGCCGATGTAGCCGCAGGCGGACAGGGAGCGCCCATTGCGCCGCTGGCCGATAAGTGGCTGTTTCCCGAATATGATCTGATGCTCAATATCGGAGGGATTGCCAATGTGACCTGCCGAACCGGGTCGTCTTGGGTGGCTTTCGATATTTGTGGAGCGAACCAGATTCTCAATGCACTGGCAGGACTGGCAGGCAGCGCATACGACGACAACGGCGATATGGCACGCAAAGGTCGCTTGTTGGAGGACCTCTACGCGCAACAAAAAGCTATTCCGTTTTTCCGACAGGATTACCCCAAATCACTTAGCAATGAATGGGTGGCGCAACAACAAACCCATGCTTTTCTGGAAGCTCCCGGGGCAGTGGAAGACCGCCTGTTTACAGCCTGCACCTTGAGCGCAGATCTGATTGCGGAGGCGATCGTGGGGCTAAGGGATCAGTTTTCTCTTGACAAACTGCGCATGCTGGCGACCGGCGGAGGGGCTTTTAATGGGTTCCTGATGGAAAAAATAGGGGCTGCTTGTCAGTTGGCAGGACTGAACTTGGATATTCAGGTTCCGGACAAACAGATTGTGGCCTGCAAAGAGGCGATCATGATTGCACTCATGGGCGTTTTCCGACTGGAAAATGAACCCAATTGCATGTCAAGCGTGACAGGGGCACACAGAGATATGGTCGCAGGGGCGATTCACCAGGGCTGGAAAACTTTTTCTTGATGTTCGCCGAAGGCAAAACGACATGATGCGCGATAAAAAAATTTTGGTCACAGGAGCCAGCGGCCTGCTGGGGGCATACCTGATTCAACAGCTGCTGCATGCAGGTTATACCGATGTTCGCGCGATCAGACGACCCCACAGCCGATTGGAGTTGCTGGGCGATCTGGCTTCCCGGGTGTCTTGGGTACAGGCCGATATTCTGGATATCGCCGATCTGGATGATGCGATGTCAGGGATAGACCTGGTGTTCCATTGCGCGGCTTTGGTGTCTTTCGATCCCCGCCAGCGAAAAGCATTGATGCAGGTCAATGTGGAAGGCACAGCGAATGTGGTCAATGCTGCCCTGGCCGCCGGAGTGAAACAGCTGATTCACGTGAGCTCAATTGCAGCCCTGGGACGAAACAAAGACAAACAAACGATAGACGAAAAGGCCGTTTGGAGTAGAAGCAATTGGAATTCAGATTATGGTCTGAGCAAATACCTGGCCGAACGGGAAGCGTGGCGAGGTATGGGCGAGGGGCTTCAGGTGGCTGTCGTGAATCCTTCCATGATCTTGGGCAGTGGCAGGTGGGAGGAAGGTACCGGACATTTTTTCTCCCTGGTATGGAACAAGTTTCCCTTTTTTCCGGCAGGGGCAACAGGGTTCGTAGATGCCCGCGATGTGGCAAGGTTTATGGTTGGTATCATGGAGGCTCAAGCCTTCGGCAAAAAGTATATCCTCAATAGCGAAAATTGGGATTACCACCAGTTTTTCGCCGCTATTGCAGCAGGATTAGGAAAAAATCCACCTCGATATCGAGTGAATCGCGTTATGCGCCTGGTAGCTATTCCTTTTTTGTACCTGCTGGGGCGGGTGAGCAAAAAAGAAGTGTATCTGACCCCCCAAACTATCCGGCAGTCCGCCCTCAAAGCCGCTTACGACAATTCTCTTTCCCGGTCTATTTTGAATTTCGAATATACTCCCGTCGGCGAGACGATTGCAGCTACCAGTGTGGAGTTTCTGAAGGAGAAGACCGGCAAGGGCAGCGCTGTGCTGTTGCCGGTCTGAAGCTGTACAGGTTATCTTGCCGCAAGGGGCGAGGCTGCATGCATGGCGTTGCGGTATTCCAGGAAGCGGCGGCTCAGTTCCATGGTCTTTGCGCCAGGCTGTCCGTCCCCAATGAGGGTCTCATCAATTTGGGTTACAGGAAGTACAGCTTTTGAAGAACTGCTCAAAAATGCTTCTTTGGCAGACATGATCTCCTCGAGCGTAATCGGCCGGATTTCGACAGGCATAAAGGTTTCCGCTACTTTGAGGATGTGCTTTCGGGTAACCCCGTGAAGGATATTTTTGTCGGGCGTGCAAAGTGTGCCTGTATCATCAATCATGAAAATATTGGATCGGGCAGACTCTGAAATATATTGTCCGTCGTGGTAAAGGGCATCGGAAGCCCCCTGTCTTTTTAGTTCGTCGAGCAACCAGATTCCCGTCACATAGTTCAGGGACTTAATTTCGGGCATCTCCCGGGTAAATTGGTACGACATCATCTTGATGCCGGCAACATAACTATTGGCCGGATATACGGGGAGCTTGTACTGTAAAACCAAGAGATTGGGCGTCGTAGGCGTATATCCGTCTGCCGCGTACCCACCGGTAAGCAGGAGCCGTATGCCTGCATCGGGCTGACCGTTGGCTTCCAACAGGTGCAGCACCTGCTGGCGCAGCGCTTCCAGCGAAAAAGGCATTTCAAGCTTGAGCAACTGTGCCGAGTGGAAAAAGCGCTCCAGGTAGTCCTCCAGAAAATAGGGTTTGTAATCTCTGACCAGAAAATAATCAAAAGCACCGTAGCCTCTGAGCAATGCCAAATCAGCTACTCCGACCACGGCGTGTTGCATGTCGGTGAGCTGGCCGTTGATATAACAGTATTGAATCATAATCCGGGTTTTGGACAAAATTAAACATTACCCCAACAATTTAGCGTAAAAATACGCGCAATTAGGGCGTTATAGTGTTTTTTCTCATCTTGATAAATGCACCTTTGGCTACCTACATCTTTTTGGTACTTTTTGTGTTGCTTTGTGGTGTGATTAGCGTGTTAAAAAAAGCCTGACAATGGAATGTAAACTAAATGGAGCAATTCGCGAATTTGAGGTGCCGCCTGGCACTCCTGCGGTCAATGTGGTCAGGGATGTTTTTCAGCTGACGGGAACCAAAAAGGTTTGCGGACAGGGTGCCTGCGGTGCCTGTACGGTTTTACTGGATGGGGTGCCGGTGTTGTCGTGTTTGTTGCCCGCCGAACATTTGTCGGGCAAGTCACTGACCACCGTAGAGGCTTTTCGAGGCGATAGCCTGCATCCGGTTCAGCAGGCGTTTATGGCCAATGACGCGCTGCAATGCGGATATTGTACTCCCGGCTTTGTGTTGCAGGGTATTGCTTTCTACGAGGAGTGGAAGCGATCGGACCGCCCGGGCAAGCCGGACAGAGCCGTATTGGCGGAGGCGTTTTCCGGCAATTTGTGTCGTTGCGGGGCGTATGAGGGAATCATGCAGGCCATGGAAAAAGCTTGCGAGGGACAGTATGATGAGCGGGATAATGCGCTGTCGGTTGCCAGGGTGGAGGCCCTGGAAAAGGTAACAGGTGCTGCTGTTTATACGACAGATGTGCATTTGCCCCAGCAAATGATTGGATATATTGTACGTTCACCTTATCCGCACGCCCGAATCCGATCCTGTACCTGGGATGCTGCCGGACAGTTTCCCGGGGTAGAGGGGATCATTGCTTTATATGATCCGACAGATCCGGTGCTTAGATACGTAGGACAGGAAATTTGTGCGATTGCAGCTGTGGATATGGCAACAGCCCGCGCAGCGGCTGCTTTGGTCGAGCTGGATCTCGAGGTGTTGCCGTTTGTGGTGGACGAGGAGGAGGCTGCTGCTGCCGATGGTGCGCTGGTGTATTCCAAAAAGAGTAGAAAACAGGCTCCCAATGCTGCGGAAGGCATCATTATGCCGGGTAAGTGGCGGCACAATATCCGCAAACCCCTGTTTGATTTGCTGTCACTGAGGCCCTGGCAGGCGCGCTGGCGCGTCAAAAAGGCAGGGCAATCTCCCGATAGAAGCTTGTTTCGGGAAACTTTCCGCACAGCTGCACAGGTGCACACGACCCTGGAGCCGCATAGTTGCGTGGCACAATGGGAGGGAGATCAGAAACTCAAAGTGTTTTTGTCCACCCAGGCCTTGCATTGGTCGTCCCGGGAAATTGCCCGGATATTTGGCTTGCAACCTGAAAATGTGCAGGTGATCGCCAATCATGTGGGCGGTGGTTTTGGCAGCAAGCTGGATCTCGGAAAAGAGGCGCTGGTGAGCATCAGGCTGGCCAAGCTTACCGGAACAGCAGTAAAGGTGGTGTTGGATCGCCACGAGGAAATGCTGGTGGGAGGATACCGACCGCCAACCCATATCTCACTGGCAGTGGCCGCCGGCAAAAAAAGCCGCCGCCTTACGGCATTGACAGTCCAGGCAAAAACGTTTAGTGGGGTCGGAATCAATACACTGGTGGGGGCTATGTTCAGGTTGATCTATCCCGGTATGCCCAAACATATCCAGGAATGGGACGTGGTGAGCCATCTGCCTCCGGCAAAACCGTTTCGGGGTCCAAGTGCGCCACAGTCGTCCTGGGCAATGGAGCAGGCCATAGATGCGCTGGCGAATGACCTCGGGATGAGTCCGCTGGAAGCTCGTATGCAATGGGATCTCAATCGGATCCGCCGACCACTTTTTGAAAGGGTAGAAAAGTTGCCCTTGTGGCAAGAACGACAAGAGACCGGCACCCAGCAGGGGCGCTTCCGGGTGGGCATAGGCATGGCTTCCGGCAACTGGTTCAACTTTTTTCATCCCAAAACAAAGGTAAAGGTCGCCCTGTCGGCAAAAGGGATCTCCGTAACTTCAGCAACCCAGGATATCGGAACCGGCTCGCGGTCCGTCCTGGCTGTTGCAGTGGCAGAGGTGTTTGGGGTTGCTCCGGGGAGCGTGATGGTCTATATCGGCAATTCGGGAAGTGTGCAAGGACCAACTTCAGGGGGGAGCCGATCTACAAATTCACTGTACAGTACCGCGAAAGCAGCAGCTGCCGCTGCAAAAGAAAAACTCGAAACCCTGATTGCAGAAAAACAGTTACCCGCACTCGCCGGTTTTGCCGAAGGCGGTATCACAACCGTCAAGGGACATTACAGCTGGAAGGATCTTTTTGTGCAGATTCCGGCAGTGTCTGCTACTGCCCGGCGTGGACATAATTCATCGTGGAATATGCTGTCCCGGATGCCTGTGGGTGCCGACGATGTGGCTTTTGGTCCCGCTAACCTGGGGTCTGTTTTTGTCGTTAAGGTGGTTGTGGACACCCTGCTGGGACGCATACGGGTGGAAAAGGTTTGGGGAGGTATCGCGAGCGGCAAAATTGTGGTGCCCGAGTTGGCAAAAAGTCAGTGCTACGGGGGCATCATTCAAGGCCTTAGCTATGCCTTGTACGAAGAGCGGCGGATGGATCGCCATACGGGCAGACCGGTCAACCTCAACCTCGAGGATTATCATATTGCAGGGCTGGGCGATACGCCCGACATGGAATTGTATTTCCACGAAGAGGGCTTTGAAGCGAGCAAGGGAGCTACGGCAGGGTTGGGCGAAATTTCTACCATACCGGTGGCCGCAGCTATTGGCAATGCTGTTTTTAATGCCACTGGCAAAACTCCATTGCGCTTGCCCCTTGATATTCAACAAATTTTAGCACTGGTTTCAAAATAGACAAATGGAGACATTTTTTCCGAATTCTTTGGAGGAAGCCCAGCAATTGTCGGGCGAATACCGTGCAGGTGGCACGGATGTCCAGGCTCGACAGGTGCTGGGTATCCGCACAGAAGGGGTGGTGGACCTTTCCCTTATCGAAGGACTGGCTTCGGTCAAGCTGGATGCAGATAAATATTGTCGCATCGGGAGTATGATCCGGCTGAGTGAACTGGCAAGCCACGAATTGGTAGCCGATCAATATGCCCTGTTGGCAGAAGCTGCGGGCAAACTGGCTACGCCGCAGATCAGGAATAGAAGTACCCTCGGCGGATCTTTGTTGCAGCGCACCCGTTGCCCCTATTTCCGCCAGCCGGGATTCGATTGCCTTAAAAAGGGGGATGATGCTTGCAGTGTGCGGCGGAGCGAAGAACCCTTACCCGTTTGTATGGATCTTGGTCCCTGTGCATTTCCCCATCCCGCTACCCTTGGCATGGTTTTATTGGCTTTCGATGCCAAGGTCGAACTGCACAATGGGGAGCAGTTGTCCATGAGCGATTTGTACGGAGATGGCTCCGATCCAGTGCGGGAACACCAGCTTCATAATGGGCAAATTGCCGTTGCCGTGTGTTTGCCCCCTGCGTGGGAAAATGAACAATCGGCCTATTTCCGTTTGATGCACAGAGCGGCTTCCGAATGGCCGGTGATCGAATGCGCTTGCCGCTTGTTGGTACATGGCGACGTGATACAGGAAGCGCGTATCGCAGTAGGAGCGGTGGCCAATATCCCTGTCAGACTAATGGCTGCAGAGCAATTGCTCGTTGGCAAAACCATCAGTCTGGAATTGTTGCAGCAAGCGGCGGCAACAGCGCTTGGAACAGCTGCCATAGACGACCAGCACTACAAAGCAAAATTATTGCCAGGGGTAGTGCTGGAGACCCTGTCACGCGCCTGTGGGCTGCATGTCGGCTAGCGATTCGACGATCGCTTCGGCCACAAGAGGCGCATCTCTTCGGATAATTCCCAGGATACCGCCTAAGGAATAATTGTCGTAGCCCAAAAAGAAAAGTCCCTGGTACCCATCCTGTCCACTCAGGTATTTGGGTACCTCGTATTGGTCGAGCAGCCCTTCTGTGCTTTCCAAAAAATCCTGAATACCAGCCTTGTAGCCGGTAGCTAGGACGATGGTATCTAGGGCAATTTTTTTGCCATCGAGAAAGCGAACGCCATCGGGTTCTACCCTGTCAATGCCGGGTACCACCCCGATTTTTCCTTTTTTGATTTGATCGAGGGTGCCTATGTCAATCACGGGGGTTTTGCCGGTCACGCGCAGTTGCTGACTGGGTGGCATAGAAGGTGTTTGCAGACCATATTTACGCAGATTTCCTACGGTCAGGGATCTGAGTAAGATACCGAGTCTGTCCCCTAGCCAATGGGGGAGTTTCGCCAGCTTCATTGCGGTCAGCTGGGTAGGTCGGCCGAAAGCATCCCTGGGCACGATATTGACCGGGTGCCTTACGGAGATCCAAGTCGCTATACCGTGCTCGCTCAGATCCAGGGCAATTTCTGCTCCGGTATTGCCCATACCCACCACCAATACTTTTTTCCCGTAAAAGGGGGTAGCATTTTTATAAGCACGGGAATGGACAATTTCCCCGGCGAAGGTTTCCTGTCCATTTAAATGTGGAATATTCGGGATGCGGTTAACGCCGGTAGCCATTACAACCCGTTCAGCCATAAGCACCTCGCCTGATTGGGTTTCGAGCTGCCAGTAATCACCCTTGCGCCGGATAGCTGTGACCCCATGGTTGAATCTGGGCTGGATATCAAAATGAGCCGCATAATCCTCGAAATATTGGATCAATTGTTTGCGGGAAATGTATTGGGGATACCCCTCCGGGAAAGGCAAATAGGGCAGGTGGGAATATGCTTTGACCGTATGCAGGTGCAGGCGGTCGTAGTGTTGGTGCCAGGAATTGCCGATATTGTTGCTTTTTTCCAGTACCACAAACGGGATATTCGCTTTGCGCAAACAGGCTGCAATAGCCAGTCCTGCAGGACCGGCACCTACAATGACAACTTTGTGGAGGGTAGTATTTTCCATGTCTGATTTGCTTAAAAAGTTGTTTTTTCAAATGCCGATACCCGGCTAATGAGGTCCTCTGAAACCAGCACTTTTTTGAGGAGGCGATAATCATAGGTCACCATATCTCCGTTGGCGATAGCGACCAGTCGTTGGTGCCGCCCACTGAACATTCGTGCCTGCATGACCAGGCGATCTTCCCGAATCGCCGTCACCCGAATACCGATATGCACGGTGTCCGGAAAAGTAACGGGAAAAATATACTTGCATTCCTGCCAGCCCAGGATAAAATCTATATTTTGGGAAGGATTGACCACGTCCATTCCGATATCAGCCAGATAACGGATCCTGGCAGTTTCGAACCAGCGCAGGTAGGTTGCATTGTTAACGTGACCAGCCGCATCCATATCTCCCCATTGCACAACAATCTCAAGGGTCGAGGGGAAAGTTTCGGCTAAGTTGTGGATACCATCCATGAAATATGTTTTTTGAACCACTCAAACTAAAGAAATTATCACATAACCCACTACTCAACGCGTCGGTTTTTTTGCAGCTTGCAGCCAGGCGATGGAGCCTCCCACGAGATCTACCACCACATGCAGGGCAATCAGTGCCCAGAGATTCCTAAGCTGTAGGTAAATCAAACCAAAAAACACGGCCATGGCCATGATTTTGACCACCGCCTTCCAGCCCTGATATAAATGGACTACGCCAAAAACGACAGCAGGCAGGCAGATCGCCAGTGCTATGCCGGTAGCAGAGGTCCCGGTTATACTCACCATATAATTAATAAAATAGGATCGGAATAAAATCTCTTCCGTGATTCCTGCACTAAAAGCCATAATGATATAGTGTAGGTATTCCTGCCGGTTCACCGGCAAAAAAGCGATGGTCTCAGCTTCTTGTGCTTTGGCATTTTGTGTGTTTCGCAGTTCTGCAAAAAAATCCATCAGGTACAATACTACAAAAATGACCACTATCCAAAATGCCTGTCCGCTAAGTTCCGGCGGGTAACCCAGACCAAGATGGGTCAGACTTCTTCCGGACAACCCCCAGACCAGTATAACAAGTGCCGTAAATCCCCACATCACCATACTATTGCCATAATAAATCGCAATTTTTGCCTTTGTATCGGGCTTCAATTTGTCCAAAACATCGGCACCATTGGCAAGCGCGCGGATCGGAAACACTATACCCAACACAAAAATGATTAGGTGGTCGAAGAAATGGGGTTCGAAAGATAGCATCTCCTGTTTTTTGTTTGTAAAAGGACTTTGTACTTTAACGACGGAATACCAATAATGTTAAAATTTCCAGGAAATAATTCAAAATTCAGCTTTTCAAGGGCTTACAGTTGAAACTGTACCTAATTTTTTGTAAAATTGAATTTTGGTGTTGTAAGCAAACGAATTGCCGTATCTTCATGGCATTATTTTGTTACCTCAAAAAGTAATCGAAACCACAGGTATGGGACTGATCATTTCTTTGCTAAATCATAAGGGGGGCGTTGGGAAGACGACCAGTGCGGTCAATATTGGTGCGGCTATGGTGGAGCTGAATAAAAAGGTTTTACTGGTTGATTTGGATCCTCAGGCCAACCTATCGCTTTCACTCGGAGCGGCTCGGGTTCCGCACACCATTTACGAGGCTATGCGCGGCGAGGCTGATTTGAATCCGGTCAATATCAAACCGGGCTTGGATGTGATTATTTCAACCCTTGATTTGTCAGGAGCAGAACTGGAGCTGATCAATGAGGCGGGGCGGGAGTATATTCTTCGGGAACTGTTTGAGGGGGTAAAGGATCAATACGATTTTATTATTATTGACTGTCCGCCTTCATTGGGGCTTTTGACGCTTAATGCTCTGACTTGCAGTGATTTTGTGTATATTCCCTTACAAGCGCAGTTTTTGGCCTTGCAAGGTTTGGCAAAAATCAAGCAGGTGATTCAGAAGGTGAAGTTGCGGCTCAACAAAAAGTTGCAGATTGGCGGGGTGATTGCCACGATGTACGACAACCGGAAGGTATTGAACAGGGATGTTGTGGAAACGATGATCAAGTATTTCGGAGATGCTGTTTTTAATACGTATATCCGAGATAATATTACATTAGCCGAGGCGCCTGCGCACCGGAAGGATATTTTTGAATATAGTCCTAATAGCCCTGGGGCAGCGGATTATTTGGAGCTGACGAAGGAGATTTTAGAGCGTGTAGCGAAGACTCCCGTAGAAGTTCCGGTTTGATAGGTTATTTAATGTTTGCTGAAAATAAGGGTTGTGGGTAAAAAAAATTTCACAGATGGTTTAGAGAGCTTGTTTCTCGATCCTGCTGAAGATGTGCTTCAGCGCAACCCCTTATTGGGCTATGATGCACGCTCTGGGAGTGCTCAAGATACAGCGGTGTCTTCTAGTATGGCTTTGAAGAACGAGTTGGATTTGTTTTTGAAGGAAAATTTCGCACAAGGGTTTACGCTGGATGACGAACCGGAGTCCGATGAGGCAGCGCATTCGAAGCTACAGGTGACCAAACCGCTGAGTTTGAAGTCCGATAAGGAATACCACAAACCTTTGAGCGGATTGGATTTGTTGATTCGAAGTACCGGAGAGATTTCTTACGAAGATCAGCCCAGACTCAATCTTCGCCGTTTTTCTTTTTTCATTGAAAAGTCATTGCTCAACCAAATGAAAGCAATAGCCCGCCAGCGGGGCATGTACCTCAAAGATCTCATCATCGAGGTGTTTACCGAGTTTGTTGAAACACGATAGGGTTCAACGTTCCAATACACAGGCATAACCCTGACCTACTCCGATACACATAGTTACAAGTGCATATTTCCCTTGGATTTGTTGTAGTTCCAGTGCAGCACTCAGCAAGAGTCGCGCACCGCTCATTCCCAGAGGATGTCCAAGTGCAATGGCTCCACCGTTTGGATTGATGCGGGGATCCTGATCTTCCAGGTGTAGCGCGCGGGTACAGGCGAGTACCTGAGCGGCGAAGGCCTCGTTGATTTCTATGATATCCATCTGATCCAGGGTAAGACCTGCTTTTTTGAGCGCAGCACGGGAAGCTTCCACTGGGCCGATACCCATAACGCGGGGCTCTACACCGACTACTGCCGAGGATACGATCCTGGCAAGGGGTTGTAGCTGATGGTCTTTAATGCCTTGTTCGGAGGCAATTAGGAGCGCTGCTGCGCCATCATTGAGTCCGGATGCATTACCTGCGGTGACGGTACCCCCGTTTTTCCGGAATGCAGGTTTGAGGGAAGCGAGAATGCCTGGGGTCGTTTCGGGTTTGAGGAATTCGTCCTCCGCAAACAACAGCGCTTCGCCTTTTTTTTGTGGGATGGGAACCGGCGTAATTTCCTTGGCCAGTCTGTCTTTTTTTTGCGCAGCATAAGCCTTCTGCTGAGAATGGAAAGCGAACGCGTCCTGGTCTTCCCGGCTAATCCGATATTGCTCAGCCAGGTTTTCCGCCGTTTGTCCCATACTGTCAGTGCCGTACATTTGCGCCATCAAGGGATTCACAAAACGCCAGCCGAAGGTACTGTCGTAGAGCTGCGCATCGTTGCCAAAGGGCGTGGCCGACTTGGACATCACCCAGGGGCCGCGTGTCATGTGTTCGACACCACCTGCCAGGAACACCTCTCCGTCTCCGGCTTTGATGGCTCGGGCAGCCTGAATGGCGGCCGACATACCTGAAGCGCAGAGCCGGTTGACTGTTTCTCCGGGTACCGTATAAGGGAGTCCTGCAAGCAGCAATGCCATACGAGCCACGTTGCGGTTGTCTTCGCCTGCCTGGTTGGCACAACCCATGATGACATCCGAAATAGCAGCCGGATCCAGCGAAGGGTGCTTATCCAGCAGGGATCGCAACACTAAAGCAGCGAGATCATCGGTTCGGATGGAGGACAAAGATCCACGCAGTCTGCCAATCGGGGTGCGCGTGCCGTCAATAAGGTAAGCTTGTTTCATGCAGGGGCAATATTTTGCTTCAAAAATAAGCAAAGAAGATAGATATCACTTTATTTCCCCCATTCAATTGGTACCTTTGTTGCAAAACCTAAAGTTATGTTGAAAAAAATAGGATATACTTTGCTGGCACTGTCAGGATGGTGGATGCTGGCTTGCAGCGACCCGGAAGCAGCGCAGCAAAAGGCCTGGGATGGTGTTATGGTAGTCCATGATGAGATCATGCCCTGGATGGGAGAAATGAACCGGATCACTCAGGACCTAAAGGGTAAAGTGGCCGATCCAAGCCTTAGTGTGGAAGTGGCAAGCCAGATTCAAACCGCTGTCGAAGATCTGGATGCTGCGGATGCTGCCATGTGGAGATGGATGAACCGCCTTAGGACCATGGACGAACTACGGGCCACAGAGACGCATGAAGCCATCATGGCTTACCTCGCAGCCGAGAAGCAGTCCATTGATGAACTCAAAATGCAGATGCAGTCGGGCATGGATGCCGGAAAGGCTTTGCTCGCATCGTTTTCAGGAGATGAAAATCAAAAGCAATGAGGTATAAACGCATTTTTTATTCCATTTTTCCGGTGCTGGGATTACTGGGCGGACTGATGATGAGCTCCTGTGGCGGACCCGGTTCGGGAGATTTGCCTTATCTCGGCAATCACAACACGGTAGATGGCCAAACGGTCTATCACCAGATCCGACCTTTTAGTTTTGTCAACCAAGATAGTGCGGTTGTGACGAATGCTACCTTTGCCGGAAAAATTTACGTCGCAGATTTCTTTTTTACTTCTTGTCCAACCATTTGTCCTAAGGTGAAAAAGAATATGCTGCGGATCTATGAAAAATATGCCGACCGGCCGGAACTGGTTTTTCTTTCCCACTCTATAGATGTCAAATACGACACAGTGGGTCGCCTCAAAGCTTATGCCGACAACCTGAATATCAGTTCCGACCGATGGCACTTGATCACCGGTGACAAAGACGAGATCTACAAAATTGCGGAGGATTACATGAGTGTGGCCATGGAAGATGCAGATGCTCCCGGGGGGTACAACCACAGCGGTTGGATTGTCCTGATTGATGACAAGGGGCATGTCCGATCCTATTCCGATGGTACGGATGCCGCCGCCGTGGACGAATTTATGCTGGACATTGAATGGTTACTCCAAGATGTCTATGGCGCAGCTAAGCAGTGATGGTCCGATGAGGTACAAAGATTTTTCTGCAGACGATATTACTGCCCTGGATCGGACGTACAGAACCAACCTGATCAACCAGATCAGCGGGGTTCGGACGGCCTTCCTGGCAGGTACGGTCAATGGGAGCGGACAAACCAATCTGGCTTTGTTCAATACGCTGTTGCATGTGGGTGCTAATCCGCCTTTGCTGGGACTTGTTTTTCGCCCCCTTACGGTACCCCGGCATACCTATGACAATATCCGGGAAACGGGAGTGTTTACCCTCAACTTGGTACACCAGGATTTGATCGAAGCTGCACATGTGTGTTCGGCCAAATTCCCTCGTGAGGTGTCGGAGTTTGATGCAGCAGGGTTGACACCTGAATACAGATTTGATTTCCCCGCACCTTTTGTGGGAGAAAGTCGGCTGCAGTTGGCGATGTCCTGGGAGGAAGAACACGAGATTCAGTCCAACCAAACGATCTTCATGGTAGCGCGTATTCGCCATATTCGCCTTTTGGAAGCGGCTCTTACTGCCGATGGGCACTTGGATACGCAGGTCACCCAACCGGCTGGCGTATCCGGACTGGATACCTATTTCGGGGTGGAGTTTATCCGACAGCTGGAGTATGCCAGACCAAACGCATAATTTTTTCGCATGAAAGATAATCGAGTAAAAGTGGCACTGGTGCAGTATGCGCCAGTGCTCTTTGATAAGGAGCAGACCCTGGACAAAATGTCGGCATTGCTGGAAGAAGTTGGAACTAAGGGGGCAGAAGTCGTCGTCTTTCCGGAAGCATTTGTACCTGCGTATCCCTGGGCCATGGGTTTTGGAACGGTGATCGGCAGCAGGACTTCTGCGGGCAGGGATCAATTTTTGCACTATTGGGAAAATGCCATTGCGGTTCCCGGACCTGAAACGGATCGCATGGGGGAGATGGCCAGAAAAATTCAGGCGATTGTGGTGGTTGGGGTCATCGAAAGAGACCTTACCGGAACCTTGTACTGCACCTTATTATACTTTGATGCAGCAGGCCAATTGATGGGCAAGCACAGAAAGTTAAAGCCGACTGCAGCGGAGCGCATCATTTGGGGCGAGGGAGACGGTTCCGATCTTCAGGTGCACGATACCCCCAAAGGGAGAATCGCAGGGCTGATCTGCTGGGAAAACTATATGCCCTTAGCCAGATTCACGCTCTACCAGCAGGGCATACAATTGTATTGTGCACCCACGGCCGACGCCAGGGACTCCTGGCAGGCTACCATGCGCCATATTGCCCTGGAAGGCCGGTGCTTTGTGTTAGGCTGCAATCAGGTTGTCACCCTCGACGACTTCCCCGAACCCTATCGGGCAGAAGTAGCCGCCAAAGGAGAGGTACTCTG
The DNA here is from genome assembly GCA_030729925.1 of Saprospiraceae bacterium. GTDB lineage: Bacteria > Bacteroidota > Bacteroidia > Chitinophagales > Saprospiraceae > JALQTV01. Next base: position 72,318 of record JANQWK010000099.1, on the reverse strand, counting down.
TCGCGGAGGAAGCGTAGTCGTATCTCCGTTGGGAGAAATACTGGCAGGACCTTTATTTGACCAAGAGGGGATCCTGTATGCAGAACTCGATATGCGGGAAATTGGCAGAGGCAAAATGGACTTTGATGTCGCGGGTCACTATAACCGTCCCGACGTATTTGAATTTTCCTGGCGAAAAGCATAAAACACAGATGCTAGGGAAACCAAAGTATAAATTTTAGGGTTTTATTTAAATAAAATTAAAACTCACTACATTATGGCCAGACGTGTTTTTTCAAAATCCAGCAACCCTTTTTTAAAGGAAGAAGCGCTTGTGCGCCGAAATTTCGAAGGAGGGTTTTCCAGTATCAATGCCGACCGCATGACGGTTTCGGGTGCTGTCAATAAGACCCTTGTTTTGGCAGGTATTATGCTACTAACAGCCGTTTTTGGGTACGCTAACCCCAGCCCCTTGTTTATTTGGGGTGGAGCTATTGGTGGTTTGGTAGTGGTTCTGATTACTTCTTTCAAACCTACCCTGTCTCCTGTACTGGCTCCTGTTTATGCTGCTTTGGAGGGACTGTTTGTAGGTGGAATTTCTGCGATATACGCCTCCATGTTTAATGGAATTGTATTACAGGCAGTGACGCTGACCTTCGCCGTGCTGTTCATGATGCTGTTTGTGTACAAATCAGGCATGATCCGGGTAACCGACAAGTTTCGCAGAGGAGTGGTCATGGCTACGGGTGCAATTGCAGTAGTGTATTTGCTGAACTTGGTCCTCTCTATGTTTGGGATTAATATGCCTTATCTCCACGAAGGTGGAATGATCGGCATCGGGATTAGCCTGGTGATCGTAGGAGTAGCTGCGCTGAACCTTCTGCTCGATTTTGATGCCTTTGAAACAGGTGAACGCATGGGAGCGCCGGCTTACATGGAGTGGTTCATGGGCATGGGACTGTTGATTACCCTGGTCTGGCTGTATATAGAAATATTACGCCTGATTGCCATGTTTTCGAGGGACTAATCCAGTAACAGCAGCTATCTCAAGCTTTTTGGGATAGCTGCTGTAAAAAAAACAGGGCACTAACGCGAAAGCATAGTACCCTGTATAACCCCAAAAAACCAAATGAAAACAATCTACATATGAATATTCTCTCTCTTTTTGCCCGATCCTCTTTTCGATAGTCTCAGTATTCCTCTTCGACAGCAACACACTCATGTGTGATCGTGACATAGTCAAATTTAACGGTTTATTAACGCCTACCAGCAGAAAAAAAACCTAATTGTGACATAGAATATTTTCCTCAAATAGCAGATTGAAATTTTAAATTATTGAGTTTCAGTAATGTGTATTTGTTACACTTCTGTATTTGTGATTTTTTTTCGGGAAAATTGTTTTTGCATACATCTTTATTTTGTGGAGTGTCTTTGGAGCTTTGTTATTGTTTGGGCAATTAGGGTTTTATATATGTTTTTAGTCGTTTTTGGTTGTACATTTGGGAATCATTCGATCATCAAAAAGGCTTAATTTGTCCAAGATCAAAACTATATTCGTTTGTACCAGCTGCGGTAGTACCTCACCGAAGTGGATGGGTAAATGCGCGGCTTGTGGAGAGTGGAATACTTTGCAGGAGGAGGTGATGCTACGTGAAAAGGCGTCGCCTGCGGTATCCAAAGCGCATGCGCAGCTGTATCAGCCTGCTCAACCGCAGGTGTTGTCGGAAATTGAAACGGGCCATACGAGGCGACTGGAGACGCCCGACGAGGAGTTTAACCGGGTGTTGGGCGGGGGTATTGTGCCGGGTTCGATGATCTTGATAGGAGGGCAGCCGGGTATAGGCAAATCCACCTTATTGTTGCAGCTCAGCATGCAGTTGAACAATCGGGTGTTGTATGTATCGGGGGAGGAGAGCGAGGAGCAGATCAAGATGCGGGCAGAGCGTTTGGATGGAAACCAGGACAAGTGTTACATTCTGACGGAGACGAACGTGGAGCGGATTTTGAATTTTGCTTCAGAGTTGCGGCCGGATTGTATCATTATTGATTCGATACAGACGATTTCTTCTGCCGAGTTGGACGCTGTGGCGGGAAGTATATCTCAGATCAGGGAGAGTGCGGCTTTGATCCAACGTTTTGCCAAGACGAGTCATATTCCGGTATTTATCATTGGCCATATCACCAAAGATGGCAACATTGCCGGCCCTAAGATTTTGGAGCATATCGTGGATGCGGTGTTGCAGTTTGAGGGAGACAGGCATTATTCTTACAGAATTTTGCGGACGATCAAGAACCGTTTTGGGTCAACCGACGAGATGGGGATTTATGAAATGCGGGCTGGCGGTTTGCGGGAGGTGAGCAATCCCTCTGAGTTGTTGTTGTCACAAAAGGATGAGGATTTGAGTGGCAGTGCGGTGGCGGCTACGATGGAGGGGATGCGACCGATGCTGATCGAGTGTCAGGCTTTGGTGAGTAAGGCAGTTTACGGCAATCCGCAGCGTACGGCTACCGGTTTTGAACTTCGGCGGCTGAGTATGTTGCTGGCGGTATTGGAGAAGCGATGTGGTTTGCCTTTTGGCATGAACGATGCTTTTCTCAATCTGGCTGGCGGGATTCGGGTTGACGACCCGGGGATTGACCTTGCGATTGCGGCAGCTTTGATTTCTTCGCTCGACAACACCCCTATTCCCGGGGATACCTGTTTTGTGGGAGAAATAGGGCTATCCGGCGAAATCCGTTCTGTAAGCCGGATCGAACAGCGCATCCAGGAGGCTGGCCGCTTAGGATTTAAGCATGTATTTTTATCCAAGTACAACACGAAGGGGCTTGGTGGCAAGGATTATCCTATTGTATTGCACCCGATTGGCAAATTGGACGAGTTGATCAGTGGTTTGTTCAGGTAAGAGCCTGTTGAACCATGACCTTTTTTTTGTGTTATCCCATTCAAATTAGCGCACATGACGTCTGGTCCGGTGGTGTTTTTCGACGGAACCTGTAATTTGTGTAACCGCTCGGTGCAGTTGTTGCTGAAGTTGGACAAAAAAGAGATTTTCAGATTTGCCTCGTTGCAATCTGCCTATGCGGCAGAAAAACTGGGTGATGCTGAAAACTGGCTGCCGGATTCGGTGGTATTGCTGGACGATACGGGTGTGTATGTGCGTTCGGAAGCAGTTTTGCGCATCGCATGGCTGCTGGGAGGCGTTTGGAGGATATCGGTGCTGGGATACCTGATTCCGGGTTGTATCAGAAATGCCTGCTACCGGGGTGTGGCAGCCAACCGTTACCGATGGTTTGGAAGGCGACAATCCTGTATGTTGCCCGAGCCGGGCTTGGAGAAGCGATTTTTGGATTGAAAACATCATAGGACTAAAATAAAGCGCGCATGACCACACGTAGAACTTTCCTTTCCTATTCGGGGCTGGCACTGGGATCCAGTTTGCTGCCCGGCCAACAATGGCTGTTGAACCACTTATTCCCTGTTGCGGGAGAGATGCGGCTGCTGCGCAACAATGTGGGGATCTACCTCGAGCGTGGCGGATCCATAGGTTGGATGATGGATAAGGAGGGAGCAGTGGTGATTGACACGCAGTTTCCCGAGCAGGCGGGCAATTTTATTGCTCAAATGCAAACCAAGACCGACCGAAAGGTGGATATTTTGTTCAATACCCACCATCACGGAGACCACAGCTCAGGTAATATTGCTTTCAAGGGACTGGCCGATCGGTTGGTGGCGCATACCCGTTCGAAAGCTAACCAGGAGGCCGCAGCAGCAGCTCAGAACACACTGGACAAGCAATGGCTGCCAGATACAGTTTTTGAGGAAAACTGGAGCAGTAAAGTGGGAAGTGAAACGGTAACGGCCAGGTATTTTGGCCCGGGTCATACCAATGGCGACAGCGTCGTTCACTTTGAAAATGCCAACGTGGCACATCTTGGAGACCTTTGTTTCAATCGCCGTTTTCCTTACATAGATAAAAAATCGGGGGCGTCTATCCAAAACTGGATTCTCGTACTCCAGCAGATCCGTGCCACCTTTGACTCAGACACCTTGTTTGTTTTTGGCCACGGCAAAACCAATGATATGGTTACAGGAGGCAAGGAAGACCTAATGGCGTTCGAAAACTACCTGGAACAGTTGCTGGTGTATGTCAGAAAAGGTATCGCCGAAGGCAAAACCGCAGAGCAGCTGTCAGAGGTTCCTTTTATCCCCAATGCCCCTGAATGGACTGGCGATGGTATCCGCAGAAGCATAGATGCAGCACTGATCGAGTTGGCCGAGAATTAGCGCAGCCAGGGGTAAATTATCCCGTTTCAGTCCTGAAAGCTTGAAATTTCTGTGTATTTTCGCAACGCTTTTTAAAAAATGATCACAAGCGTAAGCTGCGCTATTCAAAATTTGTTTTATGGATGCTGAACCACAAGTGCAACAGGGGATTGACAGTCGCCGCACCGTAATTGCCAAACTGCTCGACCACCATGAAATCGGCCAGACCGTAGAAGTCATGGGCTGGGTAAGGGCTTTCCGCGGAAATCAATTTATCGCACTCAACGATGGATCTACGATCAACAACCTACAGGTTGTGGTGGACTATGACCGCTTTCCCGAGTCCCTGATCAAGCAGATTACTTTTCATGCCTGCATTGCGGTGAAAGGAAAGGTCGCCCCTTCCAAAGGAGCCGGACAAGCAATAGAGGTGAGCGCGGAATCCATCGAAATTTTTGGCGCAGCCAACCCCGAAACTTATCCCCTGCAGCCCAAGCACCAGACGATGGAGTTTTTGCGGGAGAAAGCGCATCTTCGCATGCGTACCAATACTTTTAGTGCCGTTTTCAGGATCCGCCATGCAGCAGCTTTTGCGGTACATAAGTTTTATAACGATCGCGGCTATTATTACCTGCACACTCCCATTATCACAGGGAGTGATGCCGAAGGCGCAGGAGAAATGTTTCGGGTGACTACTTTAGACCTACAAAACTTACCCAAACAGGAAACTGGGAGCATAGACTGGTCGCAGGATTTTTTCGGGAAGGCTACCAACCTGACCGTGTCCGGACAGTTGCAGGGAGAAATTGGTGCCCTGGCACTGGGTAAAGTTTATACTTTCGGACCTACTTTCCGCGCCGAAAATTCCAATACTTCGCGCCATTTGGCCGAATTCTGGATGATAGAACCGGAAGTGGCTTTCTTCGATATCTACGACAACATGCAGCTGGCAGAGGATTTCGTGAAGTACATTATAAAATATGTACTCGAACACCATGCCGATGATCTTGCTTTCCTGGATCAGCGCATCAAAGATGCGGAAAAACAGATGAAGGCCGAAGAAAGAAGGGAAATGGGACTGCTGGAAACCCTCAATTTTGTGGTATCCAACGATTTCGAACGGATTACCTATACCGAGGCGGTGGAACTGCTGCGCAATTCTACCCCGTACAAAAAGAAAAAATTCAAATTCCCGGTCGAATGGGGATCCGATCTACAGGCCGAACACGAACGCTGGTTGGTGGAGAAACACTTCAAAAAACCCGTCATCGTACGCAATTATCCGAAAGACATCAAGGCTTTTTATATGCGCCTGAACGATGACAACAAAACCGTCGCAGCTATGGACGTGCTGTTCCCCGGTATCGGCGAAGTGATAGGCGGATCCCAGCGCGAAGAACGAACCGATGTGCTGCTACAGCGCATGGCCGATATGCACATCCCCGCCGAAGAACTCTGGTGGTACCTCGAATTGCGCAAATTTGGCGGTGCACCACACGCAGGTTTTGGACTGGGCTTTGAACGTATGGTACAATTCATTACCGGAATGGGGAATATCCGGGATGTTATCGCTTTCCCAAGAACACCTGGCAATGCTGAATTTTAGGGTGTTATAACAATTTATTTACAGCGCTATTCCTTTTTGATACCTACACGACAGGTGATCCTTATATACTTCAGAGGGATCACCTGTCGTGCTTATACCAATATAGGTAATTTTTGAATTCAATAAAGAAACGAAAAAACAAATTTTTTGAAATTATATTTTAAAAAATTTCCTTTTTGGAAAATTTTTCCTCAAAACGTCTTTTTTGACAAAATTTAGGTATCTTGTTTTATTGAGCTAATTTTTTACGGTCAAGTCAAGATAGTATTCAGATGAAGGTATTATTGCTTTCGCCACAATGGTTGGTGGCTATAAGTCAGCCTTGGCATTGGGCTGTCGCAGGCGCGGCACTCACGTTAGTTGTTTTTTTAATGAACTGGTTGGGCAAGCGGTTTGGGATCTCAGGGTCGTATGAGGTAGCCTGTAGCTTATTGGGAGCTGGCCGAAAGATTTCTTTTTTCCGAAGGGATTTTAAAGAAGACATCTGGGTCATTGCTTTCGTTTTAGGAACAATTGGCGGCGGATATATTGCTGTTCATTTCCTGTCCAGTGACCAGCCGGTAGTGATTTCGCAGCAAACGATAGACTATTTGGCCGGGCTCGGGATCAGTTATCCGGGATCTGACAGCAAGGGGCTGGGAATGCTTCCGGACACTATTTTTAACCTATCGAGCGTGAAGGGTATTCTTTTGTCTGTCTTGGGAGGCTTACTGGTGGGCTTTGGTGCCCGTTATGGGCGGGGTTGCACTTCCGGGCATGCCATTTCGGGTTTGGCAAACCTTCAACTGCCATCTTTGATCACGGTGATTGGGTTTTTCATTGGTGGATTGTTGATGACGCATGTGATTTTTCCCTGGATCATGAGCTTTTAAATAGAGAAATATGAAAATCAGACATATCGCATTTTTTGTTGTTGGATTATTTTTTGGGATTGTGATGTTCAAGTCGGAAGCGGTTTCTTGGTTTCGGATCCATGAAATGTTTCGCTTTGAGAGCTTTCACATGTACGGGATTATTGGGACGGCAGTAGCGTTCAGTGCTACCATGTTGTGGTTGTTGAAGCGGGCTAAATTCAAGACGCTCGACGGGAAGTTCCTTTCCTATGATGTGATGACCTTCAATTTTACCCGGCATATCCTGGCTGGAACCATCTTCGGATTGGGTTGGGGCTTGATAGGGGCTTGCCCGGGGCCTATGTATGTATTGTTGGGAAGCGGCTATTCAGTATTCCTGATTGTCATTCCTTCTGCGGTATTGGGAGCCTTCCTGTATGGCCTCGTAAGGGACAAATTGCCGCATTGATTTTTTCCCTTTGGGCTGACATTTAGCAAAACTTTATACTGGGTTAAAATACCCTTAAAACGAACCCGCTTCATTGGGGAAGGCTTAAGGTAATTTTGTTTTTATAAATTTGATTATCAGCTTATTGTAATTCATTACCCCTCTTTGCACTATTTACTGCAAAGGGGGGTAGTTGTTTTGGGGTGATGCGGATCACAGTGTCGGGGTGTCAATGAGGGTACCTTGTTGAGGAACAAAAAACTCAAAGACATGAAAGCGCATCAATTATTCTTCAGTTTGCTGCTCACAGGAGCGGTTTTCTTTTTTACCAATTGCGAAAAGGACGAAGTTCAGGCAGATCCATTCCTGGAGGTTGATGATCAGGGCAATACCCAATTCAACAACAACCTCCAAACTTATGTAGATGATTTGCCCAAAGAGGATTTGAATGCAGGGGAAATGGCATCTCTCAGTTTTATCCGGGAGGAGGAAAAGTTGGCCAGAGATATCTACCTCGCCTTATTTAACCTTTGGGGAAAAAATGTATTTACCAATATCAGCAATAGCGAATCTACCCACATGGGTGCTGTTTTGGTCTTACTCGACAAATACGACTTGGAGGATCCTGCTGCAGGACTGGATTTCGGAGTGTTTGTGAATACAGAACTGCAGTCCCTTTACGATGAACTACTCGCCCATGGACAGGTGAATTTGGTTCAGGCACTGGAAGTCGGAGCCATGGTCGAAGAAGTAGATATCCTCGACATTCAAACAGCTCTCGATGATTTTGTGGACAATCAGGATATTTCACTGGTGTACGACAACCTGATGAAGGGATCCCGAAACCACCTTCGCTCGTTTGTCCGCAATCTTGCCCAAGAGGGGATCGTGTATCAGCCTCGTTACCTCGACCAGAGCACTTACGACACAATTATCAATTCTCCCATGGAAAACGGGAATAACTAATTCAACATCAAAATTATGAAAACGATTAAAAGCATTTTTCCGGCACTCCTTCCTTTGTTGCTCTTATTGCCAGGACGGCTTGTTGTACCTTCCGAAGCACCTACGGAGCAATCGTGGATGATGATGCTGGAAGAGGAAAAACTGGCTCGCGATGTTTATACATACTTCCATACCCAATGGAACAAAGAGATTTTTGCAAATATTGCTCGGTCAGAGGGGCATCATATCAATGAGGTGAAGTCCATTTTTGACACAAAGGGCTATGTTTTACCTGCCGCCTTCAACGAGGATCAACCCGGCGTTTTTTCAGTGACAGCGATGCAGGAACTGTACGACAAATTGACCGCACAGGGCACGGTTTCCCTTGAAGAGGCCCTCAAAGTTGGGGCATGGATAGAGGAAAAAGACATTATAGACCTTAAGGATATGATGTCCGAGGAAACCGATGCGGGTGTCCGGCAAACCCTCGGCAATTTGTTGCAGGCTTCACACAACCACCTCAGGGCATTTACCCGACAACTGGGTTCAGGTTACCAGCCCCAATTAATGGCTCAGGCCGATTTTGAGGCCATCGTAAGCCAAAATAAAGGCAATGGTAAGCACAAAACAGAGGGCTGTAAAGGCGATTGTCAGGGAGGTAACTGCAAAGGTGGAAATGGTAAAGCCTGTAGCCATTAATTATTGCTAAATAGGATCCCTATCTGATGGTTACCTTTTGAAAAGCTGTGGGATTAATAGGGGTAATCTAGGTGCAAGGCACTTTAAGGTGCCTTGCACCTGTGTTTTTAAGTATTGAAAATCAATGATTTATAGGTGATAAGCCACAAAACTTTTGGACAAATTACCCGCCGCAAAAATAATTTTGTAACTTTCCAAAGGCTATATAAACTAAACCATCAACATCATTAACCCGATTGTATGAAGAACCGGATTGTAAAAATTGCGCTTTATGGATTGCTGGGCTTCCTGGTAATTGCACAATTGTTTAGGATTGACAAAACGAATCCACCTGTGAATGCGGGGGAAGACTACCTATCGGTAGTCGAGGTTCCTGCGGAGGTTTCCCAGTTGCTCAAGACGGCTTGCTATGACTGTCATTCGAATGAAACGGCCTATCCCTGGTACACAAATGTGGCTCCGGTATCTTGGTGGATCAAGGATCACATTGTGGATGGTCGCAAGCACCTTAATTTTTCGGTATGGGAAACGTATGAGGCGAAGCGGAAGGCGCACAAGATGGAGGAGTGTTATGAAATGGTAGAGGAGCAGGAAATGCCCATGCCTTCTTATACGTGGATGCATGGAGATGCGGCCTTGAACAAGGAGCAGCGTGCTTTGCTGATAGACTGGTTTAAAAAGCAGGAAATGGCATTTAAGGAATAAAACATTTTGCTATGATTACCCACAGTGGCTTGTCCAGGTTCTTTTGGCTTTTTTTGTTGTGTCTTCCGCTTTTGCTCCCTCAGGGCGTAATGGCTCAGGATAAGATGAAGAAAAAGCGGATTGCCGTTTTCCCCTTGCAGGACATGTCTCAGTCCGGCTTTTCCTGGTTTAACCAAATGACGGTCAGCGACGGACTAACCGACATGATTGTGACCGAACTGGTTCAGTCGGGGCAATATACTGTTTTGGAACGCGACAGGCTCAATGAGTTGCTGCGGGAGCAGGATCTTGGGGCTATGGGGGTAGTTACGCCCGAATCTGCGGCGGCAATGGGGAAGGTACTGGGGGTAGAGCTGGCTGTTTTTGGCACCATCACCGAGTTTGGTTTCAAAGGATCGAATACGGGCGTGAATATTCCGGCTACGGGTATCCGGGTGGGTAAGCAGACCGCAGTGACGGCCATTGATTTGCGGATTGTGGAGACCAGTACCGGCGAAATTTTAAAAGCGGAAAGTGTGCGCCGGGAGAAGACGGCAGTTTCGGGAGGGGTGCGCATTAAGGGCTTCCGATTTGACAACAGGGATCAGTTCGATGGTTCCCTGGTGGGAAAAGCTACCAGAGAGGCTGTGGAGGACGTGGTTGCCTTGATGGGATCGGTTTCAAGTGCTTCAGTTTGGTCTGCCAAGGTGATTATGATGCAGGGCAACCAAGTGTATATCAATAGTGGTGCCCAGGATGGTGTGGAAGTTGGCGAGGAGTTCGAGGTGTTTCGCCAGGGAACGGCACTGATTGATCCCGATACGGGCTTGTCTCTAGGCACTGTTGATCAGCGGATTGGGCGGATCCGCGTAGTGGATGTTACTTCTATCGGAGAGGGTAAGGCTGCCATTTGCGAAGTACTGGAGGGCAGCGATTTTCAGAAAGGCGATATTGTTAAGGAAAAATAGGCTTTGTTTTTAGCTAAACAGACCTTCAGATAGGTAGCGATCGCCTCTGTCGCAAATAATAGCTACCATAACAGCGGGTTGGGTGATGTTTTGCATGATCCGACCCGCTGCTGTTACGGCACCACCGCTGCTTACACCGGCAAATACGGCTGCTTCCCGGGCCAATCGTTTCATCGTGTACGTAGCTTCTTCCTGACTTACGTCCACAATAGTATCCACCCATTCGGGCTGGTAAATGGCGGGCAGGTACTCGGGCGACCAGCGTCGGATTCCGGGGATATTGGAGCCTTCAACGGGTTGCACCCCGATAATCTGAATGTTGGGGTTTTGTGTTTTCAGGTATTTTGAGACCCCCATGATGGTTCCTGTGGTTCCCATGGAAGCGACAAAATGGGTTACTTGCCCCTCCGTATCGCGCCAGATTTCCGGACCGGTGCTCAAGTAATGGGCCTTCCAGTTGTCCTCATTGGCAAACTGATTCAGCATGACATAACCCGATGCTGCCATTTCTTCGGCTACCTGCCGCGAATATTCTATGGTTTTTTCACGAGGTGTGAGGATCACCTTTGCACCAAAGGCTTTCATGGTCTCTATGCGTTCTCGGGTAGCACCTTCGGGCATAACCAGGTGCATTTCAAGTCCAAAAACATTGGCGATCATGGCCAGGGCTATTCCGGTATTACCGCTGGTCGCCTCTACGAGTTTATCTCCCCGCCTGATGTCTCCCCTGTCCAGCGCCGCTTTGATCATGTTGTACGCTGCCCGATCCTTGACGCTTCCTCCCGGGTTATGTCCTTCGAGCTTGCCGAGTAAAGTAGTTTTCCCGACAGGGAAAAGCGAGGAAAGTTCTACCATAGGGGTATTGCCAATCAGATCGGGTATGTTTGCCATGATGACGGTGTGATTATGTTGAAGAAGGAGGATGATTTCCCGTTTTTTGGATGGTCAGGGCGTCGTAGTAGATGCGGGAGAAGGGGGGCACGCTTTCGGTGAGCCAAACATTACCTCCGATGACACTGTCGTGTCCGATGACGGTTTGTCCGCCGAGTATTGTTGCGCCCGAATAGATGACCACTCTGTCGCCAATTGTAGGATGGCGCTTGGTCATGGCCAGTTCTTTTTTTACGCTGAGTGCACCGAGCGTTACGCCCTGGTATATTTTGACATCTGAACCAATGGATACGGTTTCACCAATGACGATACCGGTGGCATGGTCAATGCAAAACCGCGCACCGATGCTGGCTCCCGGATGGATATCCACACCGGTTTTGGCATGTGCATATTCAGTCAGGATGCGGGGGATCAGCGGTACGCCCTGTCGGAAAAAAACATGTGCGATGCGATAGACGGCAATTGCCAGGAACCCGGGATAGGTTCGGATGACTTCGGCGGTATTGAAAGCGGCGGGATCGCCTTCCTGGATTGCCCTGGCATCGAGCAGGAGTTGGTCTCGGAGCGCAGGGAGTTCATCGAGGAAATGATCTTCGATGGTCTTAGCGGGAGCGGGAAGTCTGGGTTCCAGGATCTCGAGAATATTGTACAATTCGAGATTGAGCGCGTTGAAATGTTGTTCCAGGGTTCGGGCAGAAGGATAGCGGGTATCGGACAACTCTGGGAATAACAGCCTGAGGAGTCCTTCCAGCCAGCCAAAGACCATCGTTGGCGGAGGCATGGGGCTTGTAGCCTGGTGAGCCTGAAACAGACTATCTATAAACGCTTTTCTCATAAGCAGTTCCCTTGGGAGCTATGCTTGCTTTCAGGGATTATTGGTTTGCAGGGTGTAGGATTTCAGGTCTCCACCCTGGTGTATGTTGTCAAAATGATCAACTGCATGCTGAATGCGGATGAAAAAGTGGTCTTCTCCCAGTTCGGCGATAAAACCTGCCTTTCCCAATTTGTCTCGCACAGGACCTTTGAGGCCACTCACATAAAACTCAATCCCTTTGGATTTGAGGTCCCGATGCAAATCATGCAACGCATGGATGGCGCTGCTGTCAATGCCGTTGATGCTATCTGCTTCCAGGATAAACGCTTTTAGCGATGCTCCTTTTTTGGAGATCCATTCCTCTGTAAATTCTTTGAAATAATTGACATTGGCAAAAAACAATCTGGCATCAAAGCGCACGATAAGAACATCTTTCCGAACTTCGAGTTCATCGAAGCGATGGATATTTTTGTACAGGGTTTGTCCGGGGATTTTGCCCAATATGGCCACGTGAGGAAGTGTGGTGCGATAGACCAGATAGCCCAGCGACAGCACAACCCCGATGAGAATTCCCTCTTCGATATTGATAAAGAGCGTTCCGAAGAAGGTAGCAACGAGCATCAAAAAATCCGCCCGGTCTGTTTTCCAGAGGTAGCGTAGCTCGTGGATATCTATCAAACCAAAAACGGCCACCATGATTACAGAAGCCAGGATGGCTTGTGGCAGGTAATAGAATAAGGGGGTCAGAAAAAGGATTGTCAGCGCAATCAACAGCGCACTGATCACAGAGGCCATACCTGTCTGGGCGCCATTTTGGTCGTTGACCGCTGTCCGCGAAAAACCTCCGGTAGTGGGAAAACTCTGAAAAAAGGCTCCCCCGATATTGGCCATCCCGAGCGCAAGCAGTTCCTGATTGGGAACTACTTTGTAATTTTTGTGTTTGGCCTGCACCGCCTTCGCCACAGCGATACTTTCCATGAATCCGATGAAGGAGATGGTGAGGGCAATGGGTAGGAGTGCTTGTATGGCCTCCCAGGATAATACCGGCAAGGTAAGTGCCGGTAGTCCGCTAGGTACCGTTCCTACAATTTTCACCTGTTGCTGTTGATCGAGCTGTCCCAGCCAAACGACCAGGATTCCAAAAAGAACTGCCAGCAGGGGACCGGGTATTGGCGATTTGAAGCGTTTGGCGGCCAAAATGAGTACAATGGCCGCGATGCCGACGGCAAAAGTGGCCGGGTTGGTTTCGGTAATATGGGTGAGGGCATAGATCAAAATCTCGTGGATATAATCGGCCTTTGGGATCGAAAATCCGAGCAGGTGTTTGAGCTGACTAAAACCAATGATGAGGGCTGCTGCGGAAGTAAAACCGCTAACGACCGGGTGGGATAGAAAGTTGACCAAAAATCCCAATTTGAAAATCCCCATCAGGGTCTGAATGATACCCACCATAAGCGCCAGACTGATGGCCAGACTAATGTATTGTTCCGACCCTACTTCCGCGAGCGTACTCACCCCCGCTTGGATCAGCAGGGCAACCATCGCTACCGGACCTACGGCCAATTGCCTGGACGTGCCCAGCATCGCATAGATCAGCAGCGGTACAATGGAAGCGTACAAACCATAAATGGGAGGTAAACCAGCGAGCATAGCATACGCCATACCCTGAGGAATCAGCATGATCCCCACTGTAACCCCCGCCGAAAGGTCGCCTTTTAATTGTATCTTGTTGTATTTAGGCAACCATTCTGTGACCGGGAGTAGATTTTTAATGTCCATGTTGAACCAAAAGTTTATTTTTCAACCAATTGAATGTGGTTTCTGCCTAATTTGACAACCCCTTCCTTCTCTAATTTTTTGAGCAAACGCGATACAGCTTCTCTGGAAGCATTGAGGTCGTAGGCAATATCTTGGTGCGTGGTGAGAATATGCGTAGATCCGCTGACCCTGACTTTCTCCCTCAGGTAGTCCATCAGCCGCTGGTCCATCCGCTTGAAGGCAATGTTGTCAATCGTTCGGATAAGCTCCAGCATGCGGTTGTCGTAAGAAGTCAGTACAAAATTGCGCCATCCCGGATACTTGGCCATCCAGGGATCCATAAACCGGACAGGCAGGGCAATCATTCGGGTGGCCTCTTCTGCGACAGCCCGAAACTCACTTTTTTTGTTGGCCATACAACAGCTGAAGGTCATGGTACAGGTCTCACCCGGAGCCAGGTAGTACAAAAACAGCTCGTTGCCCTCTTCGTCTTCCCGGGATACTTTGATCGAGCCTTGCAAGATCAGCGGCATCGTTTTCACGTAAGCGCCATAATCCATGACGAGGTCGTTCGGTTCATAAGATACCACTGCGCCCGATTCGGAAATTTCTTCGAGCAAACGCGATTCTGTCAAAATCGGATAGAATTTGCGCAAAAGATCTGGAATGGTTTCTCGTTCTTGCATGCGGTAGGAATTTACAAACAGACTTGATCCTTATTTGCGTGATTTCGAGGGGTCGTATTTGACATTTAAACTCAACCAAATAGACCTGGCCAGCCTAAAAATATAGACAAAGAAAAAGGCGACCACCAGAATTAGCGCGATAAAGGAAAATTCCAGACTAAAGTCCAGCACCCAATGCAGGAGCGCGACAAAGCCTATGCAAAACCAGCCCATGAAGATGTAGGAAATGAACATGGCGCCATAGTAAAAACCCGGCTCCGGTTCAAAGTCCTGCTGGCACTGAGGACAGGCCTTTCGCATTTGAAAGGACTTCCGAAAAGAAAAAGTCCGCTCTTCAAACAAATACTCATCCTGGCACTTAGGACATTTTACCAGAAATATACTATGCGCTTTCGTTCCTTTTTTCAACATCGGTAACTTTATTTACCGAACAAATATATGTTGTTTTCTTCATGTTTCGAAGAAAAAACGGGGTTAAACGTTTACATATTGCACTGACAGTGTTCCAAGCACTCGATAATGAGGGATACATCCCGTTCTTTGAGGGAATACAACATGCTGCGTCCTTCTTTTTTGACCGCAAGGATGCCCTTCAGACGCATATTTTGGAGGTGGTGGGAGGTAAGCGACTGCTCGCTGCCCAGCATATCGCATATTTCCGATACGGACAGACGGGGGTGTTTTTCCAACAGGTGGATGATTCCCAGTCGCATGGGATGAGCGATGGTTTTTAAGATATAAGCAATTCTTTCCAGCTTTTCAGCAGTGGCTTGAGTAATTGTAGCCGTGTTTGTTTCCATACTGCGAATATATGATTATGTATTCATGTAAGCAATAACCGGGAGTGTTAACAGGTTTTTTGAAAATTTGTTCTCCCTTCGGGAAAAAATGTGTCCTCAATGGGGGAGTTGGGCAAATCCTTGTTGGAGGGGTTGTTCGGCGAGTTTGTTGGCCGGACTAAATCCGGTATTGTCCGGTCCACCGTAATCGAGGTAACTGGGCCATTTCCACCAGAGGATTCCTGTGCACCAGGATTGGTTTTGCAGTTCCTGCAAAACGGCCTGATAGCACATCATTTGGTGTTGCTGGTTGGCTGGTCGGCCCATGGGTTCGGCGTATGGATGGACCCAGGGTTGGGTCACGCTGCGGAATCCGATTTCGGTGAGTAGTACGGGTTTGTTGAATTGGCAGCTGATATTTTCGATTTTTTGGCACACCTGTTGGAAGGTGCGGGACAGTGCGGCGACGCTGGTGGGGGTTTCTTTTCCCAGCGGGTAATAGCAATCCAGTCCGATATAGTCGAGTTCGTCCCAAAAGCTGAGCTGTTCAAATTCTGTACCCCAGTTGGCGGCATAAGTGATGGATCCGGAGTACAGCATGCGGATATCCCGGATGAGTTGTCGCCATTGATCGGGTTGGTTTTGGGTACTTCCCACCAGTTCTACACCCACACAAAAAGCGTCGAAATCGTACATTTCGGCGAGTAGGGCATAATGGGCGATCCATTGGCGGTAATAATTCATGAACTGTTGCCAATCCGTCGGGTTACTCATCCGTATATCGCCGGGCCAACTATTGCGAAGCCATATTTGGGGTTTGAGGAGGGTTTTCATGCCGAGGATACGTGCCTGGAAAGCGGCTTCCAGCACGGCGGCATCGTTTTCGCTGCCGGCGCGTTGTGGGAAGGGGAGTGGAACGGGCAGTTGCGGATCGCGCATAAAGGTATAGGGTACAATGGCCACGGCATTACTTCCGGTGGTGGCCATGTGTTCCAGGGATTGCTTCGCCAGATTGGATCCATAGCCATTGTAAATCTGGTAGCCCTCGTGGGCAAAATTGAATCCTTTCCAGTAGCCTTTATCCAGGGGAACGGGCTTTGTTTTTTCCGAAGGGACACAATCCATCAGGTAGTCGTGGAACTCTTTTTCCAAGGATGGCGCCTGATAGGACAATGCCTCGGGCGTTTTGTAGTAATCGAGCAGTTGTTGTGTGCCGCGGGTATCTATTAAAAAAGACACAAATGCACCTGCGAGTGCGGTATGTACAAGGGGTGAACCCGATTGGAAGCGGTCGTTGTCGAGCAGGGCTGTCAGTGGTGGTAAGTTATGGCTCGCGGCAATTCGGTGTGCCCAGTACAAAAAGCCTTTTTCCTGCCAATTGGGAACCAACCAGGTTGCCAGTCCTTTTTCGAGCAACCGGGAGCCACTTTTTCCGATAATTTCTGCAATCAGAAATTCATTTTCGACATGAAGGGAAACGCCGTCCCAAAAATCATTTTGGACGAGGTAGAGCGTGCGACTCAGCGGATCGGCATGAGCGGGTTGCATATTCTGGGTAGCCAATGCTTTTGCGGCTAAGGCCGAAAACACTTCCACCTGAATTGGAACCGCTGAGGGGGGGATACCCAAAAAATTGGAGAGGCGATCGCGGTTGCTTTGCAGTCGTTTCAGCAAATCGGCCAAAGGCTGGCCGGAAAAGTCCTCATCTCGCGGAATGACTTTGAATACGGGGTCGGCAGCGGCGAAAGCGGGCAATAAAGCCAAACAGGCAACGAGCAGCCGCCACATTCAGGGTAGCGGTCTGTAGGTCTGGGCAAACTCTACCGGACTGATTTTATATACCTCGCTTTTGTCTGGCGGGCACACCAAAAAATCACCGGTATAAACAGTCTGGTTCTCTCCCCAGGCGGCCTCAAACTCAAAAGGACAACCCAAGGCCAATTGTTTTTGTAACTCCGCATCACATTCCAACGCCAGTACGGTACCCTTGGGCTGGTACTCGTCCAAACCTTCGGCAATATTGCGCAACCACTGATAGCGCTGGTGAAATTTATCAGCCTCCACTACATACTCCTCCGCAGCTGTTGTTCGGTTTTTGACGATAAAATCCCCTGGCTGAGCCATGCGGGTCGTCTCTTTTCCCTGGGAAGTATAAGTATGGATGCTTTCGGTTTCCGTAGCTGTTCTGGCCCACACGTGTTGGAATTTTCCATAATGAGTGGCATTCGCCATAAAGGGAAGCACTTTTTGCAGCATGGCTGCCTGACTGATGAAGATATGGGGGAAATTGCTCACTGACTTTTTGTTTAAAGATAAGACATAACTTTTGGTCAGTCAAGTGAAATCAGGTGCCCAGGACAGGATTCGAACCTGCACGTCCTTGCGAACACTAGCCCCTCAAGCTAGCACGTCTACCAATTTCGCCACCTGGGCATTAAAGCGGCACAAATATAGATTAAAAAGATTATTTATTCAATGCAGCGGCCCGTAATCTTTGCAAGAAAGGCGAAGCAAAGATAAAATCCAGGAGAATTTCATGATCTGTTTCGAGGACTTCATCTTTATTTCCGCGCCAAACTATTTGTCCTTGGTGCAGGAGGATGATATTTTCACCGATTTCCATCACGGAATTCATATCGTGTGTATTGATGACGGTCGTGATATTTTTTTCCAGGGTGATGCTGCGGATGAGTTCGTCAATGAGGATAGCCGTTTTGGGATCCAGGCCGGAATTGGGTTCATCGCAGAACAAGTATTCCGGGTCCAGCACGATGGCCCTTGCGATCCCTACCCGTTTTTGCATTCCACCGCTAATTTCGGAAGGGTACCGTTGGTTTACCCCGGTGAGGTTGACGCGTTCGAGGCAATAGTCCACCCGTTTGTTTTTTTCTTTGGCAGTATCATTGGTGAACATATCCAGGGGAAAGCGGATATTTTCCTCGACCGACATGGAGTCGAACAGGGCGGAGGACTGGAACAGCATGCCCACTTTCATCCTGATTTGTCGTTTTTCCTTTTTGTTGAGTCGAAAAAAATCGGCATCCCCATAATAGACATTACCCTCGGTTGGGTTAAGCAAGCCTACCAGCAGTTTGAGCAGGACGGTTTTTCCCGTACCACTTCGACCGATGATCAGGTTGGTCTTACCGGGATAAAACTCTGTAGAGACGTCGTTGAGGACAGCTTTGTCGCCGAAGGACTTGGATATATGTGTTGCTCGGATCATTTGGACAATAGGGGGTTACTGCGTAAAAAATACGGCCAGGATATAATCGGAAAGCAGGATCAGGATATCGCTATACACCACAGCGTTGGTGCTGGCCTGTCCGAGTTCTATGCTGCCGCCTCTGACGTGGTAGCCCTGATAGGCAGATACGCTGGTGAGGATAAAAGCAAATACAAGTGCCTTGACAAACATCATGGCTACATTCTTTTCGACGAAGAACGAGCGCACGCCCTGGATGTATTCTGCGTCTGAAAGCAATCCGGTGAATACGGTTGCGGCATATCCTCCGATGACACTGATGAAAGCACCGATGGCTACAAGCATGGGAATAACCATGAGTGCAGCTATGATTTTGGGCATAATCAGGAAATTGGCGGTATTGACTCCCATGATTTCCATGGCATCTATATGTTCTTTTTGGCGCATACCGCCGATTTCGGCAGCAATGTTGGATCCTACTTTACCGGCAAGTACGAGGCAGGTGATGGTTGGAGCCAGTTCGATGATGGTACTGTCGCGCACAATGTATCCAATGTACCAGCGGGGCACGAGGGTGCCATCGAGCTGGTAAGAAAACTGAATGGCGGTTACGGCGCCGATGAAAATCGCAATCAATCCGACAATGATCAACGAACCGATACCGATATCAATCATCTGGCGGGTGGTCTCCTTGTAGTACATGCGAACCTTTTCGGGTCTTGTGAGCGCGGTGCTCATCATTTTCAGGTACCGGCCAAAATGATAGAAGAAGTTAAATAACATGCAAGCGTTTTTTTTTGCAGGAAGTAGCATTCGGGGGCAAAATTAATACAAATTGCGAACTTCGCGACTACTGCCCCATAAAGTGTGACCTTTCCTCAACACTTTACCGGGCTTTTAGGTTTTGCTTTTTTCCAACAAAGGTATTTTGCCGACAGGCGGGATGCGCAAAATGAATCGTACTATGAATTATGTGATTACGGGAGCGAGCAGGGGTATTGGTTATGACCTGGCCTTGTTATTAGCTTCAGATCCCGGCAACCGGGTGCTGGTGCTTTCCCGGGATGCTGCAAAACTGGAGCTACTGGCCAAAGAGCTGGATGGGGTTTCCGGTGCTGGTTATTTTTCTTACCTACCCTATGATTTGTCCCGACCCGATGCGTCGGCTTTGCTGTCGGCGGTAAGCCAGATGGGAGGGGTAGATGTGGTGGTCAACAATGCGGGAGCCTTGGTGAATAAACCTTTTGTGGAACTGTCTGACGCGGATTGGCGCCAGGTATTCGATACCAATTTTTTTGGCCCCGTGGCCTTGATCAGGACACTGGTGCCTTTGCTTCGGGAGGGACGGCAATCGCATATTGTCAACATCAGCAGCATGGGGGGATTTCAGGGCAGTTCAAAATTCAGGGGCTTATCGGCTTACAGTGCGAGCAAGGCGGCACTGGCCAACCTGACGGAATGTTTGGCGGAGGAACTCGCCGAAGAGGGGATAGCGGTGAATTGTCTGGCACTGGGTGCAGTGCAGACCGAGATGTTGGCTGAGGCTTTCCCGGGTTATCAGGCTCCGCTGAGCAGTGCGGATATGGCGGGTTTCATCGCCTACTTTGCCACGCAGGGGCAGCGATTTTTTAACGGGAAGGTACTGCCCGTTTCGCTAAGCACACCTTAATACATCACCATGACTTCTTCCAGGGCTTTGCGCTGGATATTGGGAACGGTTGCATCCGGGGCGGGATAGCCTACCGGCAAAAGGAGAAAGGGTTTTTCGTTATCGGGTCTGCCCAGGATCTGTTGCAGGAAATTCATGGGACTGGGCGTGTGGGTCAGGGTGACCAGACCGGCCTGGTGGATGGCCGCAATCAGGAAACCGGCGGCTATGCCTACAGACTCATTGACGTAGTAGTTTTTTCTTTTTTCAGTGCCGGCTTTTTCCCAGGACTGTTTGAACACAATAATCAGATACGGGGCGATCTCGAGAAAAGGTTTGTGCCAGTTGGTGTCAAACACGCGCAGGTCGTCCAGCCATTCGTCGGACATCCTTCCGTGGTAATTGTCGAATTCTTCTTTTTCAGCGGCTATGCGAATGGCTTTTTTGAGTTCCGGGTTCTGGACTACGCAAAAAGTCCAGGGTTGTTTGTGCGCTCCTGAGGGGGCGGTAGCTGCCGTAGCGACAATATTTTGGATGATTTCGAAAGGTACGGGCTGATCTGAAAAGAAGCGAAGGGATCGCCGTTGTTGCATATCGTGCAAAAAAGCGCGGCTTCTTTGGAGGGCGGTTTCGGGCGAATACGCTGGAGCGGTGTAGGGCAGGTGTTTGTCTGTGTGCATAGAGCTTGGAATTAATTAAGGATTGACTAATTTCGTTTTTTTTCGGGTAAAGGAACTTTTATTTTTCACCTATAGCCTGGGCCGATGAATTTTTTTGCAAGGCAGCGCCTGAGATGGCAGCAAAGATGGATTGTCTGGACCAACTGGGAGTATTGGTCGGCCAATTGGTTTTATGTGCCTTTGGCTCCGTGGTTGGCTTATCTGAGTGCGCGCAACGGCCATCCTTGTTTTTTTACGGCGGCGAATCCGGGTATCTTTACCGGGGGATTGGGTTTTGAGTCCAAATTTGATACCCTTCAACTCATACCGGAGCCATTCCGACCCACATCTGTCCGGATTGATTATCCCCGCGACTACGCTTCGATACCTGAGCAGTTACGCGTTGCCGGCATTGGGTTTCCGCTGGTTGTAAAGCCCGATATGGGTTTCCGCGGATTTTTGGTTAAAAAAATAGAAGATGAGAAGGGTTTGCAGGAGTACCTGGAGCAGTTTCCCATTCCGGTCATTGCACAAGAATACCTGAGGGGCAGACAGGAATTTGGGGTCTTGTATTACCGAGTGCCGGGTGAAGCATCGGGGCGGGTGAGTTCCCTCACGGTAAAAGAACTGTTAACGGTTACCGGCGACGGTGTGCACGTGTTGCGAGAGCTGATTGCGGCCCATCCGCGTGCCTTGTTGCAGTGGGAAGTACTGGAGCAAAACTATGCCTCGATGATGGGCGACATTCTGGCATTTGGCCAGCGGGTAGGTTTGGGCATTGTGGGCAACCATTGCCGCGGGGCGCGCTTTATCAACGGAAATGTGCACATCAATTCGGAATTGCTGCGGGTCTTTGATGGCATAGCCAGTCAAATGGATGGGTTTAATTATGGTCGCTTCGACATCAAGTGCGATGATGTGGCCTCCCTACAGCGGGGGGAGGGTGTAAAAATCATAGAGGTGAACGGGGTCTGTTCCGAGCCTGTTCACATTTACGATCCTGCGGGCATTAGTTATTTCGGAGCTATTGTCGAGTTGGGCAAGCATTGGAAGCTTGTGGCAGATATTGCCCGAAAAAACCACCGTTTAGGAGTACCGTATTTATCTCCCCGGAAAATGATAGAAGTGTTGTGGGATGCCCGAAGGTACTTCCGCCAACTGAAAAGGTTGCTGTCTTAGCGCTTTACCAATCGCCCCAGGCACCGCCACCGCCGAAGTCTCCCCCTCCAAACCCGCCAAAACCTCCTCCGTCGCTGTCGCCAAACCAGCCACCGCCGCCACCTCCTCCATGGCTGCGTCCGCCACTTGGGAAAATCATCCATCCACCTCCCCATCCGCTGTGGTTGCGCCGATGGCTTTTGCCATAGCGTCCCTGGCGCCAGTATCCGCCATCGTTATCATCATCATCATCGCCTTTGTACTTTTGGCTGGAGCTGATGACGAACAGCATCAAAAAAATGGCGAGTAGGACAACAAACATCGTGCGGCCACCCCGAGCGGAACGCTTCTCTTGGGTTGCTTCGTACTCACCTGATCCCAACTGCATCACGACATCGGTGGCCTTATCCAGTCCTTCGTAATAACGTTCGGCTCGGAAAGCGGGTTTCAGGATGGTCTCAATAATCCGTCTTGCGAGGGCATCCGGCAGAAATCCCTCTACCCCGTAGCCGGTCTGGAAGCCCATCTTGCGGTCTTCGAGCGACGCAAAAAGCAGGATACCGTTGTCTTTATCGTCTTGTCCGATTCCCCACTGAGAAGCCAGTTGCATCGAAAAATCGAAGTAATCTGCGCCATCGAGGGAGCGGATCGTCACGATCGTAATCTGGGTACTCGTACTATCATCATAGGCCACCAATTTGCGTTCCAGCGCTGCCTGTTCCTGTTCGGAGAGCATCCCGGCGAAGTCATTGACCAGTCTTGGAGGAACCGGCCGCGCCGGGATGGCAGTCTGGGCTGACAAATAGCCCAGACTGCCGGGGAGCAGCATCCAGAAGGCGATATAAGTAAGAAGCAGGCGTCGTACGGGCATGTAAAAGATGGTTAGGATTGCGGGCAATCCGAATTAATTATAAGAAAGTTTATCGGGCAGCTCGTTCTGGTCATCTGACTCATAGGGAAAATGCGCTTTCAGTTTTTCTCCGATCTGTTCGATGACCTTGCATACGCCCTCGCAAAACTGTTGTTGCCGGAAATGCTGTTGGAGCAGATCCTTTTCCTGCTGCCAAAAATCGCTACCCACTGCTGCATCTATCCCTTTATCGCCGATGATCGCGAAAGCGCGGGCGCTGGGCACAATAAAAATGAGTACAGCATTTCTGGCTTTGGTCTCGTACATCTTCAGGCGGTTGAAGGTCTGTACTGCGGCAACCAGGGGTTTGGCATAAGCATGGCTTTCCAGGTGAACCCGTATCTCTCCGGATGTCTGTTTTTCGGCCTGTTCAATAGCCTGAATAATTCTCGCTTCTTCCTCTTTGCTGAAAAACCTTTGCATGTGTTGGGGTTAAAACTGTACCTGTGGTGCCTGCTCTGCACCTGCCTGAGCTTCGAACTGAGCTTTTTGGTCAAATCCAAAGATCGTTGCGAAGAAGCTGGCCGGGAAGCGGCGAATTTTCTTGTTGTAAGCGGTTGCGGTATCGTTGAACCGATCTCTTTCTACTTTGATGCGGTTCTCGGTACCTTCCAACTGGGTTTGCAGTTCTGCAAAACTCTGATTGGCTTTTAGTTCGGGGTAATTTTCCGACACCATCAGCAGGCGACCCAGCGACTGTGACAATCCGGACTGTGCCTCCTGGAAAGACTTGAGCTGATCTGCTGAAATATTGGACGGATCAATATTGATACTGGTTGCTCTTGCTCGGGCGTTGGCCACTTCTGTGAGGGTTTCCTGTTCGAAGTCTGCTACTCCTTTGACGGTATTGACGAGGTTGGGAATCAGGTCTGCCCGGCGCTGGTAAGCACTTTGGACTTTCCCCCAGGCATTTTCGACTTCCTCTTCGAGATCCACGAAGGAATTGTAGGTGTTGCAGCCGCTCATCAGCACGAACAGTCCGATAACGATGAGTACAACAGTGATGGTAAGAGATCGCATAATTAGGGAGTTTTAATTTTTTTATAAAATTACCTGCAAATTTAGGTAAAGCCAAGCAGAAATCGGTGAACGCCGGTAAACAAACGATTTTCGTTAAGAATTCAGGGTTTTGGGGCAAACATTCGGATCAGGGCATGGGCTGCTTCGAAGGGAGAGCGCTGGTTGTCGAGAACGGCCTGTTCGAACAAGGGCAGTTGGGTTTTGATGTCCGGATGGTTAAAAAACAAGCTGCGGAGGTGTTCGTCAATGGTTTGGTACAGCCAGTAGCGGGCTTGTCCGTGTCGTTTTGCGGCCAGGGAACCATTGTTGCGGGTCAGTTCCTGGAATTTGCGGATGGATGCCTGTAATTGGTCGAGGCCTTTGTTTTCCAGGGCGGAACAGGTTAATGCCGTTGGTGTCCAGCCATTGCCTTTTGGCGGAAAGAGGTGAAGGGCATTGTTATAGGCCTGTCGGGCTTTGTTGGCCAGTTCTATCCTTTCCCGGTCTGCTTTATTGACCAAGATCAGGTCTGCCATTTCTACGATTCCCCGTTTGATGCCTTGGAGTTCATCGCCTGCGCCGGGGAGCAGCAGGAGAAGAAAAAAATCCACCATAGAATGCACGGCGACCTCTGACTGTCCTACCCCTACGGTTTCCACCAGGATGGTATCGAAGCCGGCTGCCTCGCAGAGGAGTATGGTCTCCCGGGTTTTTTGGGCGACTCCGCCCAGTGATGACCCTGCGGGGGACGGGCGTATAAAAGCTTGTTCGTGGGTAGAGAGGCTTGTCATCCGGGTTTTATCTCCCAGGATACTGCCCTGGCTAATCTGGCTGCTGGGATCAACCGCCAGCACGGCGATGTGGTGTCCCTGTTGGATGAGCTGCTGGCCAAGTTGTTCGATGAGGGTACTTTTTCCCGCCCCGGGAGCCCCCGTGATTCCTATTCGGAACGATTGGCCGCTGAGGGGCAAACAAGCCTCCACGATTGCTTTTGCGATGGGCAGATGGGACTCCTGTTGGCTTTCCACCACGGTAATAGCGCGGCTGAGCATCACCCGGTCGCCCGCCCGGATGCCGGCGATATACTCGGCTGCCGGAAGCAATGCTTTACTGCGCTTCCAATCCTTGTTGAATCGGGGATTGATCGGGGAGTCGCTCATGGCTCAGGCTCCTTTAAAAACGGGCAATCTTTTTTCGAGGAAAGCCTGTACGCCTTCCCGGTAATCTTCGGTTTGACCGGCCTGAATCTGTAGCTCTTCTTCTATGGACAACTGTGCACCGAGGTCATTGAGCAGGGAGTGGTTGAGTGCCCGTTTCGTCAGACCGAGTGCGCGGGTAGGCATGGCTGCCAGTTGGGCCAACAGGTCTTCTACGCCCTGAACGAACTGGTCGTCCGGGAAAGCCTTATAGATCATTCCGATCTGGACCGCGGCAGCAGCTTCTATCCGATCACCCAACATCATCAGTGCCGTTGCCCGGGGCAGACCAATCAGTCTGGGCAGGAAAAAAGTGCCCCCACTATCGGGAACCAATCCTATTTTGCTGAAAGCCTGGATAAAGCTGGCCGAATTTTTGGCCACCACAAAATCGCAGGCCAGTGCGATATTGGCTCCTGCCCCTGCCGCCACGCCATTGACAGCTGCCACCACGGGTTTTTCGATATCGCGGATCAATTGAATGATCGGATTAAAATGTTCGGAGAGAATGGTGTGGAATCCGGGAGGATTATCGCCGGTAAGTTCCTGTAGGTCCTGTCCGGCGCAAAAAGCCTTTCCCTCTCCGGTGATCAGGACTACCCGAACCTCGGGATCCTCGTGGCATTGCCTCAGCGCTTCCTGTACCTCCAAGGCCATAGCCCGGTGAAAACTATTGTATTTTCCCGGTTTGTTGAAGCGGATGCGGGCGATGTGGTTGCTTTGTTCGAATTGAATAAACTCCATGGTCGTGTCAGGTTAGTGGCATTTGAAATAATCGAAAGGCTCCATACAGCTTTGGCACTGGTAGAGGGCTTTGCAGGCGGTGGAGCCGAACTGGCTCAGCATTTGTGTATGGGACGAACCGCATTGTGGGCATTTGACGCTTGGTCCCTCGGCAAAGAGGGCGTTTTTATCCACAGTACCGCGCACGGGAGGAGCAATCCCGTATGCCAGTAATTTTTGCCGTCCGGCTTCGCTCATCCAGTCGGTCGTCCAAGCCGGCTCCAGTACGGTTTTGATGATGACCTCCTCATAACCATGATCCTGTAGCACGGACTTGATATGTACGGCGATCATATCCATTGCCGGGCAGCCGGAGTAGGTAGGCGTGATAGACACTACGAGCCGACCCTGTTCGTCCATTGCTACTTCGCGCACGATACCGAGATCAATGACGCTGAGCACGGGTATTTCCGGGTCGTTCACTTCTTCCAGTATTTTCCAGATCGCTTCCATAGCCTTATTTGTTTATAAACATAACCTATTGTACCCATTAAAGGTTGTGTGCATTTGTTCAGGTCAATTTGACCATATCCATGTTGCGGACCATCAGCAGGAAAGAGCGGCAAAAGGCGGTCAGGTTGGAAAAATCGAGGGTAGCAGTATTCGCCTGCAGGTTGGGAAACCTTTTTCGGTTGTTGGTTACTATTTGGTCAATCGCCTTGCGGATCGCTTTTTGGTCGAATTTACCGGAATCGGGATCGTACAGGCTGTCTTGGAAGCCTAATGTCTTAAAAAATGGCGCTTCGGTAATTTCGTAGAACAGGTGGAACAGTTCGCGATCGGGTTTGGGCAGGGCGTAATTAAACAAGCAATAGCCTATGATATAACCGGGGATTGCCAACGCCACAGCGGGGAAACCATTATCGCGATACCAGTCCATCTGGTTGAGTTCTGAATCAATAAAGCTCAGCACTCGGTCGTGGTTGATGGGATTGGTAATGCCGAAAGTAGCGACTACCCGGTAAAACTCCTTGAAATAATCCTCTTTGGACCTTTTTAGGAGCTGTTCCATTTCCTTTCTGAGTCGGCTATTTTTTTGTCGTGTCGTTTGCCCGTCTTCCTCAAAATATTTTCGGTGTACCCGTTCCAGGGTTTCCATCAGGTAGCCCTCTGGTTTGAGCAGGTAATCTGTTTTATAGACCACATCCAGCAGCAGGTAGGCTGTCCCTCCGGGAAAACTCTCCCGATCTTCATCCAGTTGATCGAGTTCGTGGAGCACCTGGGTCAGTTGTGTTTGCAAAAAATCGTATTTCGCTTCTTTTTCCGGGTAGGGGAGTGGAAAAATGTGGGAGGTGTCTATGGGTTGGAGGATAGAAAACTCATCGAGCAGGAGATCGTCCTGTTTGTCGGCATTGGTAGCCAGTTCCTTCAGGGCGTAATATAACTTATAGGGTGAACCGTCAACGGCAAAAGTATCGAAAAGGATGACGATGTTGTTGTCGGGATCCAGTGCAAACTTACTGTATTTGAGGTGAAAATTTTTTTCGAGCAGGCGCCGCATAAACCCCACATTCAGGGATGCAGCTTTGGCTATCTTTGCTTCTGCTTTGAGGATCTGCCTGTCGGCAAAACCGGTGATTTTTCGGGAGCCTTGGAACAGTTCGAAGTGCAGGGTGCCATCTTCGGTGTGAAAGCGCACATTGTCCTCGTGGTCATCGCGCAGGTAGGTAAAGAAAAACTGATAGGAATCCAGGTAATCTCCGGCTTCGAAGGCATCGAGCGCCTGATCCCAGGCTTCGTATTTGGAGGCTTCCTTGTAGGTGTCGCTGTACCTGCCGAAGGTAATATCGGGCTTGGCGGCTGGGGGGATTGGACTTCCAAACAGGCGATTTAGTATTCCCATGCTGTAAAATATTGGCGGTGCATATTGTGAACAAGGGGATTAAGATATAATTTAACAAAATTAGCACTTAATTTTGAGAATGCGTGCCAGGCGATGCTTTAGCCTGGAAATTGTCGGGATATGGATCAGTTTAGAACACCGGTATTGCTGCCGGATTTTCCTGAAAAAATTTCACACACCCAGCGGTTGATTGGGTTGGGTTCCTGTTTTATTGAACATATCGGGCAGCGGCTGCATGCATTGAAGTATGTCTGGGAGGAGAATCCTTTTGGGATTGTCTATAACCCTTTGAGCATGGCATCGGGGATCAGGCGGTTGCTTTCGGGGGCTTTGATACAGGTAGAAGATCTTTTTCTGCACCAGGAGCTTTGGCACAGTTGGGATTTTCATAGTCGGTACAGTCATCCCGACCGGGATTTGGCTTTGGAAGGGATGAATGCTGCGATACATCGGGCGGGGGAGCGCTTGCGGTGCGCCGACTGGATAGTATTGACCTTCGGTACGGCTTTTGTGTATCGGCTGGTATCGGACGATCGGGTGGTAAGCAACTGTCACAAGGTGCCGGGCACTTTTTTTGAGCGGCACTTGCCCAACCTCGAGTCTTTGTTGACCGATTGGGAGATGTTGTTGGCAGAACTTCGGGCGGTCAATCCGGGTATTAAAATTTTGGTGACGGTAAGTCCTGTGCGGCACAAATCGGACGGTTTTGTGGACAATCAGCGCAGCAAGGCGCGTTTGCACTTGCTGGCAGAGCACTTGTGTCGGAACGAGGAACAGGTGTATTATTTTCCGGCGTATGAGATCATGATGGACGAACTGCGGGACTATCGGTTTTATGCAACGGACATGATCCATCCGGGGGAGCAGGCCATATCGTATATCTGGAGTCGCTTTGAGGAGGGTTTGATGAGGGCAGAAACCCGTGCTTTGAACAAAGCCATAGGAAGTCTGTTGGCGGGACTTTCGCATCGGCCTTTTTTTCCGGAAACGGAAGCCCATCGCAAGCACTTGGACCAACTCCGTCAACGGTGGCTGGAATTGGCAGCTTTACTGCCGGAAGCGGATTGGTCTGCCGAGCGGATCAGGCTGGGTTAGATCAGTCTTTTGACCCGGGTATGTGGTGTCAGTTGAAGACTTTTATCCAGATCCAGCAGGAGCAATCCGGGTTGCTTGCCGGGTTCGATGCTGCCCAGTTGTTTCTCGTAACCCAGTGCGGCGGCCCCGTTGAGGGTAGCCCAGCGGAGCAGGGTTTCGAAAGGGATATACGACTGATAGCGGGCGATGGTCTTCATTTCTTCCAGGACAGACAATTGCCAATTGGACGTCAGGCTATCGGTTCCAATGGTCATTTTCGCGTCAGCGGCCATAAAATGCTGGTAATTGGGCAAGCGATTTTCGATATACAAATTGGCGTTGGCGCAGGTAGCCCAATATACCTGATCGTTCCAGGCATGTGCGGCGGCGATATCCTCTGGTTGGGTGAGGGTATTGTGCACAAACAGCGTTCGGTGCTGTGGGTTCATGTGTTGGATCGCGTAGTGGATAGAAGTTTTGCCGATAGGCTGGAAATGCGTGGTTGAAAAACCGAAGCGCTGGAACCAGTCCACAAACTGTCCCCCTTTATTCAGAAAAAGTTCATTTTCATGGGGTGTTTCCTGGTTGTGGATACTTACCGTTACCCCTTGCGGATTATGTTCGTTGATCAGTGCAAACAAGCCTGGTGAAACGGTATAGGGCGCGTGGGGCACGCAGCTTTTTTTATTGCCGTTTTGGTCATCGTGTTGTTCAAACACCTGTCGGTACTGTTCGAAGGTAGGAACGGTCAGGTGATCCTGCAGAAAATCGAACATCTCCACGAAAGTATGGTAGTGGATCGCACTTTTTTGTTTGGTAGCGAGGGTATCTGCCTTATTGGAAATATCGCCCACGGCCACGATACCTGCCTCATACATGTCGCGGTCGGCCTGTTCGATCGCATCCAGGATCGCTTCCATGGGGACTTCCCTCATGGACACCACTTTAGTGAGGAAGGGAAGCAGTCCGGTACCTGTTTCGGCTACTCCTTTCAGGTGAGAAAGCTCCAGGTGGCAATGGGTATTTACAAAACCCGGGGTTAGGATGCCCTTTAGGTGGTTGACACTTGCGGGATCGTGTTGATCGAGGGGATCGAGACTCAGGATGGTTCCATTTTCGTCGGTCACGACGACATAATTTTCCAGAGGGGAACCGCTCACGGTCAGGATAAGGTCTGCTGCAAACTTTTCGATCTTCATAGTTGGATCAGGCATTGGTATGAGGCTGCAAGTTACTGTAATTCGTGGTGAAAATCATAGGCCAGGATGCCGTTGACCAGTCTGGGTTCGAACCAAGTGGACTTTGGGGGCATGATTTGGTCGGATTCGGCCATTTGCACAAAATCCCCGAACGCGACCGGATACAAGCAGAAAGCCACGCCATTGTCGCTGTGCACAAGTTTTCGGCGAATGCCTTCCAATCCCTGGGGGCCTTCGATGTAGGTAATTCCTGGTTCCCGGCGGACATCCGCAATTCCGAGCAGGTCGCGCAGAATTTTCTCATCGAGCAACTGCACATCCAGGATCACTCCTTTTGTTTGGTAGGCTTCCAGGACGGCGGGTTTCCAGTTCAGCTCGTACCATTCGCGGTGGATGCACATAGCAAGCTGGTGCACCCTTTCGGGTTTAAAAGGCGCCGATCGGGGGAGAATATCGGCCACGGTAGAGAGGCCGGCCATAAATCGGGTAGGACTTACCCCGTTAAGATCGTCCAGTACCCGGTTGTAGTCCCATATTTTGATTTGGGAAGCCGGGAACAAGGCGCAGAGCAGCAGCTCAAAAGCTTGGGGTCGGCGGTTGTGGAGTTTGTGGTAAAGCGTCGCCATGGCGGAACTTCTGTGGTGCCCATCGGCGATATAGGTGCAGGCCACCTGCTGATCGAACAATTGTTGAATGCGGGCGACATCGGCCTCGTTTTCGATCGTCCAGAAACGGTGCACTTCTTGTTTTTCCGGGATCGGAATTTCGAAAAAAACCGGTTGGGTAGCTACCCAATCCGACAGGAAGTCATCTATTTCCTCCACGGTGGGATAGGTCAGCAAAACCGGTTTTACTGAAGCTTTTCGCTTGAGCAGCAACTGTATCTGTTTTTGCTCCTTATCGGCGATCGTATCCTCGTGCCGTTTCAGGTTGTGGTTGAGGTATTCGCTGATGTGCACTCCGGCGATGATCCCCGTGCTGCACTGTTCGCCCCTCGTAATTTGATACACATAAATCGCCTTTTGCGAATGGCTGAGGAAAAAGCCGCTGCGATAATAATCATCGTACTCTTCTTTCACGGTCGCGAAAAAAGAAGCGGGCGAACTGAGGTAATCGTAGTTCGGATAAACAGCTTTGAAGGGTAGAATCTGCATGTACGTTTTCGGCCTTGTTTGGGTCGAAAATTAATCATTTTTTTTGGGGACTGCCTGGGTATTCCTGTCGGAAAAAATCATTTATCAAAAACTTAAAGATGGTGGTTACTTTTGGGGGTGTTGAGGGTATTAACAAGGGTAATCAGGTGCAAGGCACTTTAAGGTGCCTTGCACCTGTACTTAAATCTTTGGTTTTCAGTAATTTTGAATGAAAAAACAATTATTTTTTTAATAAAATGAGCGCTTGTGTAGGCTGATTGGATATTATTTTGATTGCAGGTAATGATTTAAGATGTTTTTTGGGTTAAGGTGATTTGGGGTGTTGGGCTTGGCTTTGGATGGGCAGATGTGGAATACGTTGACAAATGCGTATATTCGCAGGGTTAAACAAAACAGCGTACAAATTTACCATCATGGAGAACTCGGAAAAGAAATACCTGATCACTTCTGCTTTGCCGTATGCCAATGGTGCCCTGCACCTGGGGCATTTGGCGGGCGCTTATTTGCCGGCTGACATCTACGTGCGTTATTTGCGTCTGATGGGCAGGGATGTGGTGTGGGTTTGTGGTTCGGACGAGCACGGAGCGGCGATTACGATCCGGGCGAAGAAGGAGGGGGTTTCTCCGCAGGAAATCATTGACAAGTACCATCGGCTCAACAAGGATACCTTTGAGAAATTGGGGATTTCATTTGACTATTATCACAGAACGAGTGCGGAGCTGCACCATCGGACTTCCCAGGATTTTTTCATGCGTTTGTACGAGAAGGGTGATGAGTTTGAGGAGCAGGTGATCGAGCAATACTACGACGAGGCGTATGATCAGTTTTTGGCGGATCGCTATATCCAGGGGACTTGTCCGAAATGCGGGTATGACTCAGCCTTTGGCGATCAGTGTGAGAGTTGCGGATCGGATCTGTCGCCGACGGAGCTGATCAACCCGGTTTCTACGCTGAGTGGACAACGACCTGTTCTGAAGCCCACGAAGCACTGGTATTTCAAGCTCGATAAGCATGCCGGCTGGCTGCGGGAGTGGATCAGTGAAGGTGTTCTGGATGGGGTGCAACACCACGATCCCCGCACCTGGAAGAAGCATGTAATCGGACAGTGTTTGTCGTGGCTCGACGAAGGACTCCAGCCCCGGTCTATTACCCGCGACCTCAGCTGGGGTATTGCTGTACCCCTGCCGGATGCGCAGGGAAAGGTGCTGTACGTATGGTTTGATGCGCCAATTGGCTATATTTCGGCTACCCGTCAGTGGGCAGCTGAGCAAGGGGTGGATTGGGAAGCCTATTGGAAGGGGGATCAGGTGGAGTTGATCCATTTTATTGGCAAGGACAACATCGTTTTTCACTGTATCGTCTTTCCGGCTATGTTAAAGGCACATGGCGAGTTTGCGCTTCCGAGGAACGTTCCCGCGAATCAGTTTTTGAACTTCGAGGGACAAAAATTTTCCAAGTCGCGAGGCTGGGGGATCGAGCAGCACGACTACCTCGAGACCTTCCGGGATTTTCCCAATAAGGAGGATGCTTTGCGCTATGTCTTGATTCGGAATATGCCTGAAAACCGAGACAGCGATTTCAAATGGGATGAATTTGTCGAATTTCACGATAAAGAGCTGGCGGACAACCTGGGCAATTTTATCAATCGGGTGGCTGTACTGACCCACAAATATTTCGAAGGCAAGGTGCCGGTTACCGGGGTAGAGCTGGCCGATGCACATCCAAAAGTGCTGGAAATTGTCGAAAAACTCCGCCACGAGCTGGAGGCTTTCAGTTTTAAAGCGGCTGTGCAGACCCTGATGGAACTGTCGTCCTACGGCAATGGTTATTTACAGGACGTATCGCCCTGGAAAATCTGGAAAGAAGACCCGGCTGATCCGCGGATTGCAGCATGTATGTTTGCCAGCCTGCAAATTTGTGGTCTGTTGAGCATCCTGATGGAGCCTTTCATTCCGTTTTCTGCGGCAAAGGTTCGACAGCTATTTGGCTTGCCTCCCCTGGCGCCCGGCATGCTGGCAACAGCGCTGGATGTACTGCGTTCGGGCGGCTCTCTTTTGCCGACAGGCCATATTATCGGAGAACCTTTCATTTTATTTGCAAAGATTCAGGATAGAAAGGATCCTGTGCGAATGGAACTGATTCAGGAACAAAAAGCTAAATTAGAAGCGATTATGCAAGAGGAAAAACAGGAAGAGCGGGTGCCTTTGAAGGAGGCCATTGATTATGACGCTTTCGCAAAAATAGACCTGCGCACGGGAACCATTACGGCTGCAGAGAAAGTTGAAAAAGCGGATAAATTGCTGAAACTGTCTATTGACCTGGGCATGGAAAAACGAACCGTCGTGTCGGGGATTGCCGAATATTACACCCCGGAAGAAGTGGTGGGTCAGCAGATTGTATTAGTGGCCAACCTGGCTCCGCGCAAATTGCGGGGGATTATGTCGGAAGGTATGATTTTGATGGCGGAAAATACGGAGGGCAAACTGACCTTTGTGTCGCCGGCCAGTCCGGACTGGGGGAATGGTTTTGTAGTCAGATAACGTTGATATGTACGTACCTGTCCTGTTCCAACCGAGGTCGTTTGCGGATGTCCGCGAGATTGTACAGGAGCATTCTTTTGCAACGCTGGTAGGTCGCGCCTTTGGCAAAATGGTTGCTGCGCATATCCCATTGCTTTGGGCAGAACCCCAGCCGGGTGTGTTTTTCCTGGAAGGACATGTTGCCCGGGGCAACGAGATTGCGGGTGCGCTTGTCGGAGGAGATGAGCCGCTGTTGGCCATATTTCAGGGGCCGCACGGATATGTTTCTTCTTCGTGGTACACCCATGAAAACGTGCCCACCTGGAATTACATCGCAGTGCATGTGCGGGGCAGGGCTTCGATTTTGGAAGGAGACGACTTGCGAGCTCACCTGAGCACCATGGTGGACCAGTACGAGGAGGGCAGAGATCCGCGATTTTATGCCGGGCAGATGGATGCCAAGTCCTTTTCGGCGCAAATGCGGGGCATCATTGGATTTCGGATGCAGGTAGCATCGGTGGAAGCGTCTTTTAAATTGAGTCAAAACCGAAATGAAACGGATTTCCGTCGGGTGATAGCAGCTTTGGAAGCATCGGGCAATCCTTTGGATATGGCCCTTGCCGAGGCTATGAAAAAATATTCCCAACCCAAAACATAAGTCTGTGAACGCAAACATCAGAAACTGGGGGATCGTGGTCAGCGGATTGCTGACAGCCTGGATGGGTTATGATCTCTATACCCTTTACATGGCCGATGAACTTTGGGGGTACCGCACCTTAGTTTTTTACCTGAGTTCCTGGTTTTTTCTGGCGCTATTGGTATTTCCCAAGTTGGCCGCCGGCCCTGATTTTTTGCGCAATTTTGGGTGGAGTACCCTATCCGGGATCCTGCTGGGCGTTGGATTTCCGGACATTTTGCCGGTTCCCTGGTTGATGTTTGTCGGATTTGTGCCCTTGTTGCTCTTGGAATCCCGACTAACCGGTCGTCCGGGCGGCTCCCGACAACTGTACCAATTCAGTTACCATGCTTTTTTGGTATGGAACATCGTAGCGACCTACTGGGTAGGCAACTCTGCGCTCGGAGCCGGGGTGTTTGCCATCATGGTCAATGCCTTTCTGATGACCCTGCCTTTTATGCTGTTCCACTTCGTAAAACCCTATCTGCCGCGCATTGCTTATGCCGGTTTCATTAGCTTTTGGATCACCTTTGAGTATTTGCACCACCAATGGGAACTCACCTGGCCCTGGCTCACGCTGGGCAATAGTTTTGCCGAGTACCCGATGCTGGTGCAATGGTATGCCTACACGGGAGTGTTTGGGGGGACCCTTTGGATATTGTTGATCAATTATTTGCTTTTTGTAGGGTTGGTTCGCAGACAAGCGCAACAGCCATTTGCAGCACCTTTGGTTCGAGCCGGGCTGCTGGCTGTGTTGCCCATGATATTGTCGGCGCTGATGTATCACAATTACGAGGAGCGCGGAGCATCGGTAGAAGTAGTTGTGGTACAGCCCAACTACGAGCCGCACTACGAAAAATTCACCATCCCGGCAGCTTTGCAGATAGAGCGCTTTTTGGAGCTGTCGGAGGCGCAGGTAGATGCTCAGACAGACTACCTGGTATTTCCGGAGTCCAGTTTGGGGGACTACGAGACCCACGAGCTCACCCAATATCCGGAAATGCAGCGCTTGCAGGCTTTTTTGAGTAATTATCCCCGTCTGCGTCTGGTCACGGGAGCCAACGCCTATACCATTTTCCGCAAGGGAGAAGCCCATTCGCCTTACGTGCGGACGACCATCAATAATTGGGGGGACACCCTGCGCTGGGAGCGCTCAAATATTGCCTTGCAATTGGACGGCAGCAGTCAGGAAGTTCCAATTTACAAAAAATCCAAGTTGGTACCAGGACCGGAAAGCTTTCCGTACAAAGAACTGCTCTTCATGTTTGAGCCCCTCGTGGATAAACTCGGAGGCACTACTGCCGGGGTAGCCACGCAGCCAGAGCGGAGCGTTTTTGCCGGCCCTGCCGGAAAAATTGCCCCAGTGATCTGTTATGAATCTGTTTTTGGTGAATTTTTCACCGGTTACACCCAAAAAGGAGCCGAAGCCGCCTTTATCGTCACCAATGACGGCTGGTGGGACAATACGGCGGGGCACCGCCAGCACTTGTACTTTGCCAGTTTGCGCGCCATTGAAAACCGCAGGGCCATTGCGCGTTCGGCGAACACTGGTATTTCTGCCTTCATCAACCAGCGGGGCGACATCCTGCAGGCCACCCGCTACAATGAAGCCACTGCCATCAAAGGACAAATACAGTTCAACGACCAGATCACCTTTTATGTCAAGTGGGGCGACCTCATAGCCAGGATCGCATTATTTCTATCTTTATTATTGATTTCCAATTTCTTATCAAAACGTCTTCGGGTCGCATCCTGACCTTTTCCGTGTAGTTACCAACATGATCTTGAAAAACGGAAGTTGGGGTTTCTGGGAAAATGACGTAGGTTTGATGTTGTTCTGGTGATGCTGTTTTGCGGTATCTTAAAAGGGAACCCGGTGTAAATCCGGGACAGTCCCCGCTGCTGTGAGCTTCCAACCAGCTTCAGGCAATCGTAGCCACTGTTTCGGATCGAAATGGGAAGGCGTCTGAAGTGAAGCGAGTCAGAAGACCTGCCAGGCGATTTTCATTCAGGCTTTCGGAGGAAAAGTCAAGGATGTGCAATCTTCCCGGGTAGGTCGCTGATCTGTCCGTGCCCATTCCTGTCATGCTCTTGCCGTTCAGCCTCATTTTTTAACCACAACACACAAAAAATGAGCCGAACCATTCGATGTTTCATGGTATTTTTTCAAGTATTTTTTTGGCAGTTATCGCATAGTCAGCAGGCGGATACGATAGCATTGGAGGAGGTCGTGGTGGTGCACTCCAAGACACCCGTTGCCATGCGATCCACGGTCAAGCCGGTCACGATCATTTCGCGGGAGGTATTGGAGCGGCAAAGCGGCAAGGACCTGGCGCAGATTCTGCAGGAGGAGGCCGGGATTTTGGTCAATGGTGCATACAGCAACCCCGGCAAAGATAAAAGTTTGTACATCCGGGGAGCGGGGAGTGAGTTTACTTTAATTTTGATTGATGGACAGCCCTTGTTGGACGCATCGGGGGTAGGGGGAGCGATAGATCTTCGCCTGTTGAATGCGGGTCAGTTTGAGCGGATAGAAATTCTCAAGGGGAGTCATTCTACCCTTTACGGGTCGGACGCCGTCAGCGGGGTGATTAACCTGGTGACGCGTGGGGCGAGTGCGGAGCCTTTGGCCGGGTACCTTCGCGGGGGTTGGGGTTCGCTGAACAGCTATCAGGCCGGCGGGGGTGTCCGCGGCCGTTTGGGGCGTTTTGATTACAAAGCAGACCTTGAATCCCGTGGCACGGAGGGTTTGTCGGAAGCGTTGGATCAGGATCCGACTCTGGTATTTGACCGCGACGGATTTACCCAGCGCTCGTTGGGGGTGGATCTGGGGTTTCGAGCTACGGAGGCCTTGAATTTCAGGGGATTCGTCCGAGATCAGCAATTTGAGGGAGATTTTGACGACGGAGCATTTACGGATGCTGCTAACACCTATGCTTCGGGGTTGTTCCATACTGGGTTGACGGCGGCTTACAAGAAGGACAAGCTGGAGGGGAAGTTGAACCTCAGCCACATGGATACCGACAGGCGCTTTGAAACGGCATGGGGGGTATCGGATTTCAGGGGTTATCTGCAGCAGCTTGATTTGTGGTTGTCGTATCTTCCGGGAGACTGGGTGCAATGGATGGGGGGTATCCACGGGCAGCGCCTGAAAATGATAGATCCCTTGGCACAGGAGGCCGATCCGGATGCCCATATTTGGAGTGGGTATCTAAGTGCACTGCTCCGGCGCAAGGGACCTTTTTCCGCGGAAGCGGGGTACAGGGTCAATCGCCACAGCAGTTTTGGCTGGAACCACAATGTCAGTTTTGCGGCCAACTACCATTTTAGCGAGGACTGGCGGCTGTTTGGCAGTTACACCACGGGATTCAAGGCGCCCAACCTGTCGCAGCTCTACGGACAATTTGGGGCCAACCCCGCACTTGAGCCACAGCTCAGTCAATCGTTTGAAAGTGGGATTCAATATGCCTTTCCGGGCGACCCGCTCTACATCCAGGTAGCCTATTTTCGGCGGGACATTAGCAACCTGATTGCCTACGACTACTTCAAAGGGTTTTTCAACCAAAGCAGGCAGGAAGACCGGGGGATGGAGCTGGATGCGCAGGCCCGCGTACACGAGCGGGTTCGGGTTCGGGTCAACTGGAACTGGCTGAACGGGCAGGTGCGGACACCCCTTGCGGCGGGTCGGGATACCACCTACAACAACCTGTTCAGGCGGCCGGAACACCAGTGGGCTTTGGGCATTAACTACCAGGTGGGTCGGCGCTGGAACCTTGACGTACAATGGCAGCACATAGGAGATCGGCAGGACTTGTTTTTCAATCCCGCCAACTTTTACACGGCGGAATCGGTCGAACTATCTGCTTACAACCTGCTGAATGTCTATGTTTCCTGGGAACCCCTGCCGGGGAAAATAAAAACCTATCTCGATCTCAAGAATATGGGTAACCAGCAGTTTCAGGAGGTTTATGGATTTACCTCCCTGGGGCGCAACCTGCTGTTTGGGGTGCAGTGGAGTTTTTAGTTTGCCAAAATGATAGGGGAAGGAGGGAAAATCGGGAAAAGTCCATATTTGTCCGGAAGATGACGAAGAAAATTTTGGAAAAAACCGATTTTTTTAGTAAAGGTGGAAGCCACCTTAAGGTGACTTCCACCTGACCCTAATTAATTCCTTTAGAGGTACTTAACGTAACCTTTTTCGAAAGACTTTTTTCAAAAAAAGGAATTTATCTCATTTTTGGGCGCTTTCTTTTGCCGCCTGGGCGGATCATCATACTCCCTTTCATACCGCCCATTCTCGACACGGACTGGGACTGTCCGAGATTTTGGAGCGCTTTTTCAAACTGTTTGAGTTGTTCTTTGATAGCGGGTTCGGTAACCTTGAACTGTTTGGCGTTGCGAAAATGGATTTGCGCCTGTTTCCATTTGTTTTTATTGGCATTGATATTAGCCAGTTGCAGTTCCAGCATGGCGCGTTCATTGTCGCTGGGCAGGTCAATTTCCTGTGCCTTTTTAAGCAGGGCTTCGCCTTCCTCCATATTCTTGTTGGCCAGGGCGATAGAGCCTTTGATCATAAAATAGTAGGCGCGGTTAGTGGAATACAACCACTTGGGGAAGAAGGTAAGGTTGAGTCGTTGCTCGGTTTTTTCAAAATCTCCGGCCTGCATCAGGTTGGCGGCCGACTGAACGGTTCCCAGCAGCAGGTATCCCACGAGGAGGGTGATCCCGATAAGGATAAAGGGCAGGGCATACCAAAAGCTGACCAGGGTAGCGAGGATGGATCCACCAATTATGAGGACCGCCATTAGCGCGAAGCGCAGATAAATATTTATTAAAAACATACAGACAGATTAATGATCATTAAATTTACGAGCGTTAAAATTAATCAAATATCGGCAATCAAGGTTTGGAATAATAATTTTGCCGGGTAAATTGAGCAAGCCTCGCTTTGGCACGGGGTAAAACCAGGATTTTTGTGGTATGACACCAAAAGAAGAGGAAAGGCTACTGTCGGCACTGAAAAAAAACGACACCCGGGCTTTGAAGCAAATTTTTGAGGCGGTATATCCGCTGGTTTTGCATACGATTGTGCGGGTGGTCAATGATACTGCCGTGGCAGAGGATCTGGCGCAGGAGGTTTTTATTCGGTTTTGGGACAAGCGGCACGACATAGACATCCGCTTTTCGCTGGTGCCGTACCTCCGCAAGATGGCGCTGAATCAGGCTTTGGGTTTTTTGCGCAGCAGGAAAATCTCTTTTTCCGATGAACTGCCGTTGGATCAGGCTGCGCCTGCCGCCGAAAAGCCGGATCACTTATTGTTGGATGGGGAACTGCAGCTGTTGGTCGAGCAGGCGATAGGATCTTTGCCGGAGCGCTGCGGCTTGATCTTCCGCTTGAGCCGATTTGAAGGGATGAGTTACCAGGAAATTGCCGATGCGTTGGAGATTTCGGTGAAGACCGTAGAAAACCAAATGGGCAAGGCCTTGCGTCTGCTTCGCGAAAAAATGTATGGGTATGTGCACAAGCCCGAATAGGGGTAGCCTGCCTGATTTTGCATCATACTTTAATTGAAAAAGGGGATCATGAACCAGGATTTTTATACCGATCTGATTGCTAAGCGCTTGTCCGGAAATATTTCCCCCGGAGAAGAACAACAGCTGCGTGCCTGGTTGTCGGAGGATGCGGCTAACCGAACCTTGCTGAAGGACATGGAAGCGGTTTGGGAGATCAGCAGTAGCGCGCCTTCGTCCCCGGTAGATGTTTCGGCAGCATGGGCGCGACTGGAGCAAAGTATTGCGGTGGACAAACCCCGTTTGCGCCTGCATCGTCATCCCTTGTTATGGTTGGCGGCTGCTTTGCTTTTTCTGGTGGTATTTGCTTTTCTGCTGCGGCAATTTGTGGTGGAACCTGTGGCGATGCCAACACTTTTGGTGGAAACTGCTCCTTCGGAAAAAAGGATCCTTGAGTTATCGGATGGTTCTGTGGTTACCTTAAATGGCAGCAGCAGGCTGGAATTTGTGGAAACGGATCGCGAGCGAAGGGTGCGGCTGTCGGGGGAGGCTTTTTTTGAGGTGACGCGCCAGGTGACGCGCCCGTTTATCATTGCTTGTGGCGAAACCCAGGTTCGGGTGCTGGGCACGAGTTTTCTCGTGCGGGCTTATGCGGATGAACCCGAGCAGCAATTGTTTGTGGTAGAAGGGGCGGTAAGTTGGGGGAAAGCAGACGAAGTGCTTGTGCCCATGGTATTGACAGCCGGCATGGCCGGAAAATACGACAAGGAGCAGGCGATTTTGGAGGAGGTGAAAATTCGGGAAGCCAATATGTTGTCCTGGAAATCGGATACCCTTGTATTTTCGGATACCCGCATGGCCGATGTTGTCCATGACCTGGAGCAGCATTTTGGCATTGAGATTGAGGTTGACCACCCCGCTATCCTAAATTGCCATTTTTACGGTACCTTTGTCACGCCACGCGTCACGGATATCTTGGATGCGATTGCGCTGGCGATGGATTTAAAATACGAAGTTCAGCAAAACGGGGTGTACCGCATTTCCGGAGCGGGTTGCCCGCGATGAAGCCCAAAGCACGGCCACTTATGTTTTTGACCCGACTCTTGGCAGTATTGGCGTTGGTAGGTATCGTAGGGCAATTTTTGTTTGCCCAAGCGAGTCCGTTGGCCCATTGGGATTATCGAGAAGCCCAGCTGGAGGAGGTACTGTCGGATATCTCGCGTACATACGGAGTAAATTTCAGCTATAGCAGTGATTTTATTGCGGTGGACAGGAAAGTGACCCATCAGGCAGCCGGTGCAACATTTGAAGTGGCACTGGAACAACTGTTAGATAAAGTAGGGGTCACCTTTGCGCGAATAGAATCGCAATTTGTCCTTCGGAAAAAAAATGTGCGGCGCTTGTCTAAAATCACTTTTCGGACTTTACCGGTGCTGCCTTTGGCATCGGAGGTGCCACAGTTGTCGCCGCTGTATCCGGTACCGGATGCTGCAGAACGTTTGGCGATCCTGATGAAGCGACCGCCGCCATTCAACGACTTATTGCCTTTGGTACCTACGCCGGCTCCCGTTGTAGTAGCCGGGGATGTCCGCGACCCCTTGCGGCGCATAGCATTGGTCATATCGAAGGGAAAAAGTCGTTTGGCACAGGTTTCGTTATTGCCATTTGTAGGGACCAACGCTTTCAACAGTCAGCGCATGACCAATCGCTTGTCGGTCAATGTTGTTTGGGGCACCAACGGCGGGGTCAATGGCTTTGAGGTAGGTGGATTGCTCAACCATATCCGTAAAAACGTGGTAGGGCTTCAATTGGCGGGTGTGGGTAATATGGTCAATGGCAGTGTTCAGGGGATGCAGTTTGCGGGTGTCTTTAATGTGAGTCGGGGCAAGGTGGACGGGATTCAGGTTGCAACTTTATTTAACCATTCGGGTGGTGGTCCGGCTGTGCAGCTGACCGGTGGGTTTAACCTCTCTTCGGGCAATGTGGCCGGTTTGCAGGCTGCCGGGTTGTTTAACCGGAGCGCCGGCAACGTTGCGGGTTTACAGGTATCGGGGCTGACCAACATCGCATTGGGGGATGTGCGCACCCAGCTGGCCTTGCTGTTTAACCACGCCAGGGAGGTCGAAAAAGCGCAGATGAGTCTGTTGCTCAATCGTTCAACGGTCCTTCGGGGATTTCAATTTGGATTGGTGAACATATCGGAAACGGTGAGTGGGGGAATGCCTTTTGGTTTTTTGACTTTGGTCAAAAATGGTTACAATCGCATAGAAATTGCAACGGGGGAACTATTGACCACTGGGGTAGCGATCAAGCCGGGAGCCCGGGTGTTTTACAATATTTTTTACCTCGGCCTGCGAAGCGGGAAGGAGGGCAATCTTTGGGGATTGGGTTATGGAATTGGTACGGCTCCCCGTCTGGGAAAACGGTATTTGCTCAATTTGGAACTGCTCAGCGCACAGATTCGGGAAGACCGGCCGTGGTTTGATGACTTGCACCTGTTGAACCAATTTCGCTGCCTTCTGGAGGCAGGTTTGGGTCGGCGCTTTGGCATTTTTGCGGGACCTACCGCCAATCTCATGTTTTCCCGCAGGTATGACCCCGAAACGGATACCTATGGTTCTGCTTTTGTGCCCTATACCTTGTACGAGGAGACGGACGAGCAGGGGCTCAACCGGAAATTCTGGATTGGATTTAATGCCGGACTAAGATTTTGATGCGCATGAATGATTTGCAAAGGCTGTTGGCCAAACGGCAGGTATTGATTTTGGATGGAGGATTTGCCACAGAGCTGGAACGCTATGGATTGGATTTGAACCATGAGTTATGGTCTGCCCGTGCTTTGATCGAGCATCCCGAGCTGGTCCGGCAGGTACACACCGACTATTTGAATGCAGGGGCGGATCTCATCCTGAGTGGCACTTACCAGGCCAGTGTAGCGGGTTTTATGCGATACGGTCTGGACAAACCTGCGGCACTTGCCACCCTGGAAAAAGGGGTTGGGCTGGCTATGGAGGCCAGGAATAATTGGATAGCAGACAGACCGTCTCTGGAGGACACCCCGCTCGTTGGGGCATCGGTTGGACCTTACGGCGCCTACCTGGCCAATGGAGCTGAATATACCGGAAACTATCCCGTGAACAAGGCAGCGCTATACCATTTTCACGAAGAGCGGCTATGTGCTTTTTTGGCTGCAAGCCCAGACTTCCTCGCCTTTGAAACCTGTCCCAATCTGGTAGAAACAGCGGTCTATCTGGAACTCCTGGAAAAGTACAAAGATATTCCCGCCCTGCTGAGTTGGAGCTGCAGCACTGCGGACACTTTGGTCAGTGGGGAGCCCTTATTGGAAGCCCTCCGCCTTGCCGACCAGTCAGATGCGGTATTGGCTGTTGGCGTCAACTGCTGTAACGCGGATCTTGCGGGTCAGGTTTTGGCCAACATGGCCAACCATACCCAAAAGCCCCTGCTGGCTTATCCCAATCGGGGAGAAAGCTGGGATAGTACCAATAAATGTTGGATAGATCAGCACAAAGCAGTAAATTTAGCGGAGACCGTGATCGGCTGGGTGAAGCAGGGACCTATCATTGTAGGAGGATGTTGCAGAACAGACCCTGCTTTCATTGCACAACTTGCGGCTGAGCTAAAAACCCTGTAAAAATCTTATCAATTGTAGCTTATGAATCGCGAAATCCACTCCTGGTATAGTCCGGCCTTAAATCGGGAAATGCAAACCGTAGTGTACGGGTATTACGGCTTTGCGCTGCTCTTGTTGCCCACTGCTGCCGCAGACTATTTAGAATACGAGCGCTTTCTGCTGATAGATGCCTTGCGTCCGCACATAGACGGCGGAAAAATCAAGGTATTTTCCATCAACAGCATCAACTCGGAGAGCTGGCTCAACCGCTATATGCACCCCAGGGCTAAATCTATCCGCCACCAGCAATTCAATCAGTATGTATTTAACGAGGTGGTGCCCTTTATCCACCACAAAACCAGCACAGAAACCCCCATCATCACGGCGGGAGCATCGCTGGGAGCTTTGCATGCCGCGAATTTGTATTTCAAGCGTCCCGATATTTTACACGGTACCATAGCGATGAGTGGCAACTACGACCTGTCCACCTACACCAAAGGATACTACGACGACGATGTCTATTTTAATTCTCCGATGCAGTACCTGGCGAACCTCAACGACAACACCTGGTTGCCCCAGTTGCGCAGGGCAAACCATATCCACATCCTTTCCGGATCCGGTTCGTACGAACAACCGGAAGCTGCTGCAGCGCTGAGCCGGGTGCTTGGCGAAAAAGGCATTCCGCATGAATTGGATATTTGGGGTCCCGATATGCCGCACGATTGGCCTACTTGGAGAGCCATGTTGCCCTATTATATTGACTCCAGGTTTTAATCGGCTCCCCTTTTTGGGGAAAAAACAGGATTTTTGTTTCAAAATTAATTTAATATCGTATCTTTGCTGGCCAAAATAAAGGTATAAACAGCTATGAAAAAAGACATCCACCCTTCGAGCTATAGGATTGTTGTTTTTAGAGATATTTCTTGCGACGAATCCTGGTTAGGTAAATCATGTGCTCGTTCGAACGAGACTGTTGTTTGGGAAGACGGAAAAGAGTATCCTGTAGTAAAGTTGGAGATTTCCAGTTTTTCACATCCTTTCTTCACTGGTAAGATGAAGTTTGTGGATACATCTGGCCGTATTGATAAATTTAACAAGAAGTTTGCGAAATTTTCGCAGAAATCATAATCCGGAAAAGATTTCATCGTTTCCATTAAAAGAGTCTCTTCCAAACGTCTGGGAGAGGCTCTTT
Source organism: Saprospiraceae bacterium (assembly GCA_030729925.1). Classification (GTDB taxonomy): domain Bacteria; phylum Bacteroidota; class Bacteroidia; order Chitinophagales; family Saprospiraceae; genus JALQTV01. Next base: position 27,607 of record JANQWK010000099.1, on the reverse strand, counting down.
TGCGTTACACAAAAAATCCGGTAAACCCCATTATTCCATGGAACATATTATTCTTTTCGACAACGAAATCAGAGACCGGTTATTACCATTTACTTACACCCGTCCCGTTTGCGAACTCAGGGTGGGGATGCTCACCATTAAGGAAAAATGGGAGCAATGGATGGGCTGCAAGGTCAGTTATATTACTCAGGATTATTTGGCGGAAAAATTTCCGATTGAGCGTGGGGATACCAACTTTGTGATCAATGGATCGGTGATGCCATCGGAGCAATTGTGCACGTTGATTCGCCAGATGGGTTTCAACGAGGCTTATTTGCGGGGGGAGGAGCTGATTGTCGCCAAGCTGGATGCTACGCAATTGGACAAGCTGGTCAACGACGAGGACATCAGCGAAATAGCGGGATTTGACATTCAGAACACATCTTTTTTGAAGTTAGACCATCTTTGGGACATTTTTGGTTTGAATGACGAGGCGATTCGCTCGGATTTTGAGGTACTGACGCGAGGGCGGCGATCGCGTTTGCTTTCTCGCACGAACCAGGTGATGGGCTCAGAACAGGTGTTTGTGGAGGATGGTGCGGAGGTGGAGTGTTGTATCCTGAATGCTACCACGGGGCCGATTTATATTGGAAAGGGTGCCAAATTGTTGGAGGGGAGTATGTTGCGCGGACCTGTGGCGGTGATGGACGGTGCAGTTATCAAGATGGGATCAAAAATTTATGGCGCGACTACGTTGGGACCGGGTTCGAAAGTTGGGGGGGAGTTGAACAATGTCGTTTTTTGGGGCAACTCAAACAAGTCGCACGATGGGTATTTGGGCAATTCTGTCATTGGGGAGTGGTGCAACCTGGGTGCGGGCACTTCCTGTTCGAATATGAAAAACAACTATTCTACTGTCCGTTTGTGGAATGATGCCTTGCAGGATTACGAGGAAACGGATCTTCAGTTTGTGGGTTTGTTTATGGGGGATCATGTCAAATGTGGGATTCATACGGCGTTCAACACGGGGACGGTTGTAGGGGTAGGAGCCAATATTTTTGGTACGGAGTTGCAGCCGAAGTACATTCCTTCTTTTGCCTGGGGTGGAGCGCAGCGTTGGGAGACCCATGAGATGGGTAAGGCTTTTGAGATGATGGAGCGGGTGATGTCGCGCAAGGAGGTTCGTTTTTCAGCGGAAGACAGGCTGGTTGTGATGAAGATTTTTGAAGATACCTCGCTACATCGGAGCTGGGAAAAGTAAGGTCTATGCAGATATCCTGGTGGCAGCGTTGGTGGAGCCGGATAGCAGATGTTCCGGTGGTACGTGCTTCGAGTCCATTCAACGAGGAACTTACGGTGGTTATTCGCAACGGGAGGTTCCAGCTTTGCACGGCAAATGCGATTTATTCGTATGGGGATTTGTACGATAATTTTTCCCAGACCTTTGCGCAATTGGATTGGGAGTTACTGGAGGGTACGGAGGTGCTGCTTCTGGGTTTGGGCTTGGGAAGTATTCCGTATATGTTGGAGCGGAAGTTTGACAAGCGCTTTCATTACACTGCCGTAGAGATTGATCCGGTAATCGTACAATTGGCGGAAACCTATGTTTTGCCGGATCTGGAAAGTAAAGTTTTGGTCTATCAGGCAGATGCTGAAATTTATGCAGCGACCTGTATGGAGACCTTTGATCTGATTTGCATGGATGTGTTTCAGGATGATCAGGTTCCTGAGCGTTTTGAGTCGGCAGCATTTTTGTTGCAATTGAAGAAGTGCCTGAGTGCATCCGGCGTGTTGCTGTTCAATCGTTTGGCAACGACCCTGGCAGACCGATCCCGGTCGCTGGAATATTTCGAAAAGGTATTTTTGGAAGTTTTTCCGAAGGGAATCCGACTGGATACGGGAGGGAATTATGTGCTGATCAGCGATGGGTCGGCTTTAAAAAAGAAAAGCGTGTAACAATTGTACACGCTTTTCTTTTTTATGGCTTCAGCGATGCGTTACTGCACCACAAATCTTGTGATTTCTCTGACTTCCGGATTGGAGATACTCAGGAAGTACATCCCTTTGGATAGTTGTGAAATCGGCACGTTGACGACGTGAGCGCCGTCCTCGATCGGGATCCTGTTCACTACGCTGCCTGTCATGTCAATGATGCGCAGTACGAGGTTGCGTTGTCCTGGGAAGTTGACCGACACATTGATGGCTTCTGTAGCGGGGTTGGGCCATACCTGAAGTCCTTGCGGAACGTATGCGCTGCCACCGGGGCCACAACTGCTGCTATCTTCGTAACCGACCCTGAAGGTACAAGTACCGGACCAGTCGGATGTTTCATCGCCGGCGCACACAGCGGCTACTTCCCACTCATAGACTCGGCCAAAGATAAGTCCGCGGATACTGGCAGACGTATTGGGAGTGGTAAAGTCGAACCAGCGGGAACTTCCTGCAATGCGCAGTCGCAGGTTATAAGTAAGTGCTCCGTCCACTTCCATCCAGTTGAGTCGGGCACTGCTGCGTCGGATCTGATCAGCCACCAGATTGGCGGGGATTTCGCAGCCTGCTGCCTGACAGGGTTCACAATCGGGACCGCCGCAGTCAATGCCGGTTTCCTGTCCGTTTTGGATGCCATCCTCGCAAGTTGGTGCGGGTGGCGTGTCGCAAGCCGGGCAATCGGGACCGCCGCAGTCAATGCCGGTTTCCTGTCCGTTTTGTACGCCATCCTCGCAGGTAGGTGCTACGGGATCACAAGCTGGGCAATCGGGGCCGCCGCAATCCACGCCGGTTTCTTCGCCATTCTGTACCCCGTCTTCGCAGGTAGCTTGATCTCCGCCCTGTTCGCAGTTGGAACCGCTGTTAGCATCTCCTCCGATGAAAGTACAAGCGGCAGACCATGCGCTTTCCTCCTCGCCGCAATCGCTGCTGACCCTCCACTCGTAGGTAATACCGGGCAATGCTCCTCGGAGGGAAAGAACAGTAACTTGACTATTGTAATTGATCCAGTTGGGATCGCCTTGTCGGCGAATCTGGAGTTTATATCTTTCCGCTTCGGCAACAGCTTCCCAGTTGAGTCGTACGCCGGTTCTGGAGATGCCATCGGCAAATAATCCTGTAGGGGTAGGACAAAGGTCTGGCGGGCACGCTGCACAATCGGGGCCACCGCAATCTACGCCGGTTTCCTGACCGTTTTGGATGCCGTCGTTACAAGTAGGGCACGCTGGGCAATCGGGACCACCGCAATCCACGCCGGTTTCCTGGCCGTTTTGGATACCATCCTCGCAGGTTGGTGTTGGAGGTGTGGTATCGCAGGGTTGGCAATCGGGACCGCCGCAATCCACGCCGGTTTCCTGACCGTTTTGGATACCATCCTCGCAGGTTGGTGTTGGAGGTGTGGTGTCGCAGGGTTGACAATCGGGGCCGCCGCAATCTACGCCGGTTTCCTGACCGTTTTGGATGCCATCCTCGCAGGTGGGCTCAGTAGCTCTGCAATCGCCGGAATCGGGATCACCGCCGGTAAAGGAGCAGAGGCTTGACCAACTACCATCGGTACCCTCGCAGATACCTTGCACCCTCCAGTCGTAGGTCGTGCCGGAAGCAGTACCGCGTATGGTGATATAAGCCACGCCACTGGTAAAGGTGTACCAGTTTTCCTGTCCGTTTACGCGAACCTGAACGCGGTAAGACGCTGCGTTTTCGGAAGGCGTCCAGTTGAGTCGAACCCGGTTGCTTTGGATATTATCGGCAAACAAGCCTTCGGGGGTAGGGCAGGAATCTGGTGGACAGGCAGCGCAATCGGGGCCGCCACAGTCAATTCCCGTCTCCTGACCATTCTGGATGCCATCGGTGCAAGTCGGGCATACCGGGCAAGTAGGGCCACCGCAGTCCACACCGGTTTCCTGACCGTTCTGGATGCCGTCGGTACAAGTCGGGCAAGCCGGGCAATCGGGGCTACCGCAGTCCACACCGGTTTCTTGTCCATTTTGGATGCCATCTTCGCAGGACACCTGACAAGGTTCACAATCGGGTCCACCGCAGTCCACGCCGGTCTCTTGTCCATTGCGGATGCCATCATTACAAGTTGGATCGCAGGCCTCGCAGGCAGGGCCACCGCAGTCCACGCCGGTTTCCTGACCATTTTGGATGCCGTCGTTACAAGTAGGGCAAGCCGGGCAATCGGGACCGCCGCAATCCACGCCGGTTTCTTGTCCATTTTGAACCCCATCTTCGCAGCTGGGTTCGGTAGGCGTACATTCGCTGGAATTCACATCGCCGCCGGTAAAGAAGCAGCTGGCTGACCATTCGCTATCTATGCGTTCGCACTTGGTACCTACCCGCCACTCATATACGGTGCCGGCTGAGGTGCCGCGTATCACAATATTCGTACTTTCAGTAGTGAAATTATACCAGTTTTCTTGTTCTTGCAGGCGAATTTGTACCTGGTAAGTAACAGCTCCTTCCGAGGCTGTCCAGTTGAGTTTCACCCGATTGCTTTGGATTTCATCGGCAAACAGTCCGGTGGGTGCGTAGCAGGGTGGTGGACAGCTTTCACAATCGGGACCACCGCAGTCAATGCCGGTTTCCTGACCATTTTGGATGCCGTCTTCGCAAGTTGGGCAAGTCGGGCAATTAGGCCCGCCGCAATCCACTTCCGTTTCGCCCTGGTTTTGGATACCATCTTCGCAAGTCGGGCAAGCGGGGCAATTAGGCCCGCCGCAATCCACTTCCGTTTCGCCTTGGTTTTGGATGCCATCATCGCAAGTCGGGCAAGCGGGGCAATTAGGCCCGCCGCAATCCACGCCGGTTTCGCCTTGGTTTTGGATGCCATCGTCGCAAGTAGGGCAAGCGGGGCAATTAGGTCCACCGCAATCCACACCGGTTTCCTGACCATTTTGGATACCGTCTTCGCAAGTTGGACAAGCTGGGCAATCTGGGCCGCCGCAGTCCACGGAGGTTTCCTGGCCGTTGAGGATACCATCATTACAGGTGGTACAGGGAGCACAATTAGGCCCGCCGCAATCCACGCCGGTTTCGCTTTGATTTTGGATCCCATCGTTACAGGTTGGGCAAGCTGGGCAATTAGGCCCGCCGCAATCTACGCTTGTTTCGCCTTGGTTTTGGATCCCATCGCTACACGTAGCGCAGGTCGGGCAAGTTGCGCCACCGCAATCTATGCCGGTTTCATCTCCATTTTGGACCCCGTCCGAACAAGTAGGAGCGGGAGGAGTAGTACTGCAGTCCAAGCAAGTTTCTACGCGGCTTCTGATCAACGCACCGGGTTGTGCACCAAATCCCAGTGAAAAATTGACCCCTACAGAAGTATTATGACAATAGCTCATCTGAGTACCGCCACCTGCGGGATTTCCGGGCAGTGGGCAACTGCCATCCTCGGTAAAGCCTGCACAACCATCAATCGCCGTACCATTGCCATTCCATGCGCAGCTATGGGTGTGCGGAGAGCCGAGGTTGTGTCCGATTTCGTGGGTAAACACATTAACTGCCCAAGAATAATTGGGATAATTTTGGTAGCTGTTGAAGATACCGGCGTAACTCATCCGGTAATAACTGTTCGAAACACAGAGGGTATTGAGCCAAGCGACACCTGAAGAACTGTAGTCTATCAGAATAGCCAGGTCGCCGTTGAAGGTCGTGCGGGTATTGCCGAAGCTGGTCAATTTGTCGAAAGAAGACCCCAAGCTGGTATATGGGCTTGCACTGTTCCACACAAACATCTCCGAGATGGAGAAATCAATCCCTTCATTTTCGAAGATGATGGCGGACTGGTTGAAAATATTGGTAATGAACGTAGTCGCGTTGGCTACGGATCCCCGGGTCTGGGTAATCTCGTAGTCCACCTCGATATACAAATCCACGCAACCCACGGAACTATTGCGGAATTCCAGTTTGTCGGTAATCTCTTCAGTGGAAAAAACGTAGGCGTCGTCATTTTTGGTATCGCACTGGAACGCCTGTCGGTCTTCCTGAATATCTATTTCGTAGATGAGGTGTTTGCCTTTGGCTGCCACCACATCCGGGTCGAACGCGGTGAGTACAAAGTTGCCATCCAGTCCTGAGATCAGACCGGCCACTTCATTTTCATACACGCTGATGGCCACCATGGAAGTCGCATCATCGCGGATGGCTCCCCGGTAGTGTCTGCCTTTGAGTTCGGGGGCTGCTTCTTTGGAAGGATCGGAGAGGGTGATTTTGAACCCCTCTGCAAACAAATCCACCTCGTAGAGATCGAGTGCTATTGTTTTGCCGCCAGGCATAGGAAGGTTCATTTCGAGTGCTTTGGCGGGGCGATTGAGGAAGGATTGGATCTCTTTGGACTGGATATCCAGGATCGCTTTATTGGCTATGCGCTTAGGAACCAGTCGGTCTATTTCCGGGTCAAGAGTGCGGGATGCTTTGAGAAATTCGCCCCGGGTAAACTTGAACTGGTTCTTTTTTAGTCCTTCTACTTTTTTGTACGTCAGGGAATTTTCCACCAAAGTTTGTGAAAAAATGGGTGACGATGTCAAAAAAGTCAGGAGGACGAGCAGATTAAAAAATCTCATATAAAATTTTTTAGGAATTAACGGGTAGGAGCCAAAGTTCAGTAAATATGTTTGAAAATGCTGTATTCGAGTTGTTAAATCTCACATTTCTTGTAGCAAAGGGGCTTTGGGGAGGGGGAATTTAGCTGGGCAGGACATGTTAATTTTGTCCTGCCCGGCTGAGGGGTTTTTAGGGTTCGATAACTTCGAACAGCAATTTGGTATTGGGATCTGGCTCCAGGGAGCTGATATTGCTGATCCCCATGACGGGATACACGTTTTTTTTGTCTTTGAGCGGAATACTCACGGTAGCTGTACTCTTGGTAGTGGCATCGTGTACGGCGATTTCGATCGTTACCTCGAAGTTACCTTCCTGTACCTGTTCGACCACGATTTCGGCAAATCCGGAGGGATTGTTTTGGTAGCTGATTTTGAGTTGGGGATGTCCGGCCTGGAACACCCACTGCTGGAAAAACGGTTCCAGGTTTTGCCCGGAGACTTCTTCCATCACGGCCTGTAGATCTGCTGTAAGGGCATTGCCAAATTTGAAGCGCTCGTAATAGGTTTGCACGCCCTGGATAAAGGCAGCGGTACCGATTTTTTCGCGCAGCATGTGCAGCACCCAGGAACCCTTCTGGTAGGAATTGGTATTGAGTACCTGATTAAAATCGTTTATTTCGGTATTGACAATGGGTTTCAGGTTGCGTTTGGCGTATTGGATGATCCTTTTGCGGTCTTCCGCCAATCCTTCGCGGTACCGGGCATCGCCGTAGGTTTGTTCAAAGTAATAGTGGGTAAAATAGGTAGCAAACCCTTCGCTCAGCCAAACGTGGTACCAGTTTTTTTCGGAAGCGGTGTTGCCGAACCACTGGTGGGCGATTTCATGAGCCAGGAGGCCTTCGATGTCATTGTCAGTAGCTGCGGAAGCCTCGTAGTAAAAAATATTGCCGGCATTTTCCATGCCGCCGTAGCGGGTTTTGGACTGCACGTTGGCCAATTTTTCAAAGGGGTAGGGAGCCAGGTTTTCGTGAAAAAAGGCAAGGATATCCCTGGCGGGAAAATACTGCCTGAAGCCGATGTCCCGCACTTCCGGGAATACCCAGCTGGAGACGGGGATATGGTCAACCGATCCGGTGTAGGCCACGGAAAAGGGAGCGGCTCCGATCACGGCGACTTTCAGGGGTAGGGGTCGGTCGGTTTTCCAATGGTAGTATTTTCGATCATTGGGGAGGTTAGATTCCTCCAGGAGAACCCCTGTACCGATCACCTGGTAGTGTTGGGGGGCGGTGACTTGGAAAGCCACGGTGGCCTTATCCGAGGGATGGTCTATGCCGGGCAGCCAGTGGTGGGCGCGGTTGGGCCAATTGTCGCCAAAAAAGGTGCGACTGCCGTGTTTATTGGTAGAGATGATGAGTCCGTCTTCGGGTATCCCTTCATACTCGATATGGAGGGTTTGTATGCTTTTTGCGGGTTGAGCCTGCGGAAAAACGATGCTTAGCGTATGACCGCTTTGCGAAAAAGCCAGGGCATTGCCTTGTTGATCGCTTACTGCGGTGACGAGCATCCCTTTTCCATTGTCTTGTCGGGCGTAGAGGTCGAGGTTGATGCTCTGTAGATCTTGCAGGAAGCGCATTTCGATGTTGGCTTTTCCCCGGATGAGATCGCTTTCATCGGTCAGTTCCAGTTGAAAGACATAATTCCGGATATCCATTTGGCGGAGCCAGGGGAGATCTTGTTGGGCAAAACTTGGGAATGCGAACAGGAGCAGTAGCGCCGTCCAACAGAGGAATCGTAGTCTGTAGGGGGGATGTGGTTGAGTCATGGTCGAAAATTATGGCTAAAAAAATGGCCGGGGTGGGAAACAATCCCGCCCCGGCAGCTAGAATAGGGAAGTAACGTTAATCTTGTGAACTTGTTTTGTCCACGGCATCGAAATCGGACTGCAGTCGGTCGTACCAGCCTTTGAGTTCGCCGAAGCGATCAACAGCATCTTTACCGGGTCTTTGGTCGGCCTGGTTGAGCATGCTATTGAGGTAATTGATCTGGTCGAGCAGCATGGGTTGCATGTAGCGTCCTTTTTCGGTATTGAGTTCATTGTTGATCCGATCGAGGGTCTGTTTGTCTTTCGGATCGGTGGACTGTTTGGCTTTTTCGCGTACCTGTTGTGCCAGGCGATTGGCCACTGAGCTGAGGTTGCGGATTTGCAGGGAAAGTTCTTCCTGGAATTCGAGATCTCCGGCGGTCACGCCATTGTCTTCGAGTCTGGGATCTATCAGTACTTTGAAGCTTTGTTCGAAACTTTGCCCGTCAATATGGAGTCTTGCGGTGTAAGTGCCGGGTGCCACGAGCGGGCCACCGTTATAACGACCGCCTCTGCCGGATGTCCATGCTCGGAAGTGACGCATGTCCCAACGCAGTCTGTGGCTTCCGGTACTGGTTTTGAGCGAGGGGTTTACGCCCTGGTCGAAGAAACCGGTCGCCATATCGGGGATGCGGTCGCCTTGCTGCAAGCCTTCTTCGGAAGACACAAAGGAGCGGATGACTTGCTGGTTGCCGTCCAGGATATCCAGTTGCAGCAGTTGAGCATCTTTGGCGAGGTAGTAGTCAATAATAACTCCTGCCTCCGGGTAAGTAGGGATATCGTTATCGGGTCGGTAGCGCAAGCGATACGTATCGCGTGGTTTGAACAGGGTATTGCCGGTAGCTGCGGTAGTATTGAGCTGGTGCAGCTGGGTAAGGTCATCGAGTATCCAGAAGCCCCGCCCCATCGTGGAGATGGCCAGATCTTGTTTGTGCACCTTGATATCGGTGATGGGGGTAATAGGCAGATTTTGCTGGAAGGGCTGCCAATTTTTGCCATCGTCGAAGGAAATGAACATTCCGAATTCGGTACCTGCATACAGCAATCCTGCTCTGCTCGGATCCTCGCGCACCACGCGCACCGGATAATCGGCTGGAATGCCGTTTGTTCCGGTGGTCAGCAGGGTCCAGGTTTTGCCGTAATCTTCGGTTTTATAGATATAGGGGCGGAAATCGTCCAATTGGTAGCGCAGCGAGCAGAAATAAGCCTTGCCGGCCTGGTGTGGGGAAGCCTCTACACAGTCAATTCTACCGCCGGGTGCCAGGTCGGCCGGGGTGACATTGGCCCAATTTTTTCCGCCGTCCTGGGTCACATGCACGGGGCCATCGTTGGCGCCTACCCAGATCACACCGGCTTTAACGGGTGACTCCATGATATCGTAGATGGTGCTGTAAAACTCTTCTCCGGTGACATCCCGGGTGATGGGTGCTCCGGAAATGACCTGTTTGTCGGGTTCATTGGCGGTAAGATCCGGCGAAATGATTTCCCAGGTTTTTCCATCGTCCATGGTTTTGTGGACGTACTGGGAGGTGTGGTACACGACATCGGGGTTGTGCGGAGAAACGTGGATGGGTGCTACCCGTTGGAAGCGGAACTTGAGGTCTTTCGGGTTGTGCCCGTAGATGTTGGTGGCTCCTACATAATATTGTTGTTCCTGACCGGTACGCTTGTTATAGACCCCAAAGCGGCCTTTGCAGTTGGCATACACGATATCCGGGTCGCCCGGTTTGGGCACAACCGGCCCTGTTTCGCAGCCTCCTACAGCTGTCCAGAACTGGCTGGGACCTGCGGTGGGGTCATAGGGAGGCAGGCTGGGGATGGCGATGGTGGAGTTGTCCTGCTGACCGGCATAAAGCCAGTAGGGGAACTGATCGTCCACTTCTACCTGATAGAGTTCTGCGGTGGATTGATTTTCCTGGGTGGACCAGGTTTTTCCGCCATCGCGGGTCACATTGGCGCCGCCATCATTGGATTGAACCCACACCCGGGAGTCTTTGGGGTGGATCCAGATATCGTGGTTGTCGCCGTGGGGGGTAGAAGTCCGCTTCCAATTCTTTCCGGCATCGGAAGATACCCAAAACTGGGTAGAGCTGCCAAAGAGCAGGTCGGCGTTGTTGGGATCGGCATCCAGGTTACAATAGTAGAAGGGGCGGTCGAGCAGGGGGGCAAAAGTGCTGACCAGAGAAAAGTTTTCGCCCCGGTCATCGGAGCGATACACACCGCCTTCGCCTTCAGGAGCCTCGATCAATACATATACCCGATCGGGTGCGGCTGCCGAAACAGCCAGGTCGGCCTTGCCAAACAAGCCAGAGGGCAGTCCTGCTTCCAATTTTTTCCAGGTATCTCCGCCGTCGGTAGATTTATAAACACCGCCCATTTTTTCTCCGCCGGAGATGATGGTCCAGGGCTTGCGCTCACCGTACCAGAGGGTGGCATACAGGGTGTTGGGGTCGTTGGGAGAAAACTCCAGGTCGGCTGCACCCAGTTGATCAGACACAAAAAGTACCTGTTCCCAGGTCTTTCCGCCGTCTTTGGTGCGATATACGCCGCGCTCGGGGTTGGGGCCAAACGGATTGCCTATGGCGGCAACATATACCAGGTCCGGATTTTCGGGGTGCACTTCTACGGCACCTATCTGGTAGGTTTTTTCCAAGCCGATGAAGTCCCAGGTTTTGCCGGCATTGGCGGATCGGTACATGCCCTTGCCAATGATGACGTTGCTTCGGATCCCATCGGAGCCGGTACCCACATAGACGATATCATTGTTGGAAGGCGCAACGCGGATAGCGCCAATAGAGGGACTGGTAAAATAGCCGTCGCTGGTATTTTTCCAGGAACTGCCGTAATCGGTCGTTTTCCATACGCCGCCTCCGGTAGCACCCATATAAAAGGTACCCTCCTGATCGGCTGCTCCGGCCACGGTGGTTACCCGGCCTCCCCTGGTAGGACCGATATTCCGGTATTCCAGGTTCTGCACTACTTTATCCGGCACTCCGGCACCGGTTTGAGCAGGTAATGCTCCGTTCAGGCCGAAAAGAGCGAGTACCGCTATTCCGGCGCGAAGGAAGCGCTTTGGTTGGTTGTTCATATTGGATATGTTTAAAGTTGTGGTGAAAACCGTAAATTGAGACTTTAATGTAGGGATAAATTGCAAATTTTGGAAACAGTTGCCCGGGATTGTATTTTCCTTCTTGTTATTTAATTCTTTATTCCAAAAAATTGAGCCTGTGAGAACTTTAATTGTACTTGCTCTTTTGTCGTTAGTGGCCTGTGTGCCCGATGACGCCTCCGCCCCTGATCGCTGGTTCAAGGGCAATTTGCATACGCATTCGCTGTGGAGCGATGGCGATGAGTTTCCGGAAGTGATCATGCAGTGGTACGCCGACCAGGGGTATCATTTTGTGGGTTTGTCCGACCACAACATCCTCCAGGAGGGGGAAAAGTGGGTGAAAATTCCGAACAATCCGATCCGCCGGGGTGCTTTTGAGGCTTATCTGGGACAGTTTGGTCCGGAGTGGGTGCAATACAGGGAGGACAGTACTGCGCTGGAGGTTCGGCTGCAGACCCTGGACGTGTACCGTTCCTTGTTTGAACGCCCGGATAGTTTTTTGATCTTGAAAAGCGAGGAGCTTACCAGCAGGTTTGAAGGCAAACCGGTTCATATCAACGTGACCAATGTGGATTCCCTGATCCCGGCCGCTTCTGGCAATTCCCTGCTGGAAGTGATGCAAAACAATATTGATGCCGTGATGGCGCGCCGCGCCGCCAGTGGCCAACCAATGTTTCCCCATATCAACCACCCCAATTTCGGTTGGGCAATAGACGCAGCAGTGATGAAGGAGCTGAAAAACGAGCGCTTTTTCGAGGTGTACAACGGACATCCTTTGGTGCACAATTACGGCGATAGCACCCGGCAGGGTACGGAGGCGATGTGGGACGAGATCAACCTGCATTACTTGCGGGTGGGCAAGCCCTTGATGTATGGGTTGGCGACCGACGACAGCCACAATTACCACAGTTTTGGTCCGGAGTACAGCAATGCAGGAAGGGGCTGGGTGCAGGTACGGGCAGACAAACTGACTCCCGATGCCTTAATCGCCGCCCTGGAAGCCGGCGATTTTTATGCGAGCACCGGGGTGGAGTTGTCGGCCTACGAGGTGAGCGAAACCGGTATCCGACTTGAGATCCTGCCGGCTCCGGGAGTGACCTACACCATTGCTTTTTTAGCCGCAGGCGTTGAAGACGAGGCTACGGAGCTTCGAGAAACCATAAACGGCAATTCGGCGACTTATGCCTTCCGTCCCGGGGATCGCTTGGTTCGTGCGCGGATTACTTCCTCGAAGGACAAACACAATCCATTTAAGCCGGGCGACAAGGAGATGGCCTGGACGCAGCCAATTGCCCTGCCCTGATGAGGCGGCCAATACCAGTAGGGGTATTCCTGGCGGGGCTGGTCGTGTGGGTAGGTCTGGCTTGTAGCCCTTGGTTCGCAAAGCTCCCGGATTTTGCGGTGAATACCTATCCCGAGGTGAAAATCATAGAAAAAAGCGGGGGGATTGGGCCCTGTGAGCCGAGCATTGCGATCAATCCGCTGAATCCGAAGGAGATGGTGGTGGGGGCAGTACTCAACCACGTGGCGCGTTCTACGGATGGCGGCAGGAGTTGGGAGCTGTCCACGCTATCATCCGCTCACGGCGTTTGGGGGGATCCGGTATTGTTGGCGGATTACGCCGGCAATTTTTTTTACCTCCATTTGTCGGATCCCTCCGGGAAAAACTGGGGTGATACTTCGCTGTTGGACAGGATCGTGATCCAGAAGTCGTCCGATGGGGGACAGTCCTGGTCAGACGGCAGCTTTGCGGGTTACGCTCCTCCAAAGGACCAGGACAAGCCCTGGGGGGCGGTCAACCCCCTGAACAACCATTTGTACCTCAGTTGGACAGAATACGATCGCTACGGGAGCAAAGATCCAGGGCATCGGTCGCGGATTTTGTTTGCCCGCTCGACCGACGGCGGGGAGTCTTGGTCGGACCCGGTGAAGATCAGCCGACAGGAGGGAAATTGTATCAGCGACGACCAAACCGCGGAAGGATCGGTGCCTGCGGTGGGACCTGCCGGGGAGATTTATATTTCCTGGGCCTTTGACGAACAAATCCTGTTTGACCGCTCCTTCGACGGGGGGCAAACCTGGTTGGAGGAGGATGTCTTGGTAGCTGCTCAACCGGGGGGCTGGAACTTCCGTATTCCTGGCCTGAACCGCAGCAATGGACTGCCGGTGACGGTCTGTGACCACAGCAACGGGAAGTTTAGCGGCAACCTTTACGTGGTTTGGGCCGATCAGCGCAACGGGGAGACAGACACGGACATCTGGGTGAGCCGTTCCTCGGATCGGGGCGAGCACTGGAGTGAACCCTTGCGGATCAACGACGATGCGCCGGGCAGGCACAATTTTTTACCCTGGGCAACGGTAGATCCCGTAAGCGGGTATCTGTACGTAGTCTATTACGACCGCCGCAACCATTCGGACGACCATACGGACGTTTACCTTGCCGTATCCAAAGACGGGGGCAATAATTTTTTCAACATTCGGATCAGCCAGCGGCCTTTTTTGCCCTATTCAACCCTTTTTTTTGGAGATTACAACAACATTGCTGCGTGGAACGGAACCGTGCGGCCGGTATGGACCCGTTATGAAAAGGGAAAGCTAAGTATATGGACGGCGCTGGTAGAAGTGCGATAAAGAGGGGAGAAGTACCTGTACCGAAACACTGTTCGGCACAGGTACTCCGCCCGACAGCCATTAGTTTTTCTCTTTCACGAGATTAACGGGCTGTTCGTATTTGTCTGCATACTTTTTGTACAGGAACTGCTGGCGGGCATTGATCTGGATACTTTTGCCCATGATGAAAGCAAGTTCTACGTTGTTGCCGCGCATATCGAGGGCATCGCCGCTGCTCACAAACAGGGTAGCATCCTTTCCTTGCTCTAGCGTACCCACGGTCTGGTCAATACCCAAAATTTTTGCCATACCGCCGGTGATTGCATGAATACCCTGATCGTAGGGTAGTCCGTGCGCTACGGCTGTACCGGTAGCAAAACCCAGGTTTCGGTCGGCATAACCTCCGCCATTGGAAATCCCGAAAGTCACCCCTGCATCGTACAGCATTTTGGGCAACTTAAAGGGCAGAACGGTATCCTCGTGGTCCTGAGCGGGTAGCTCGTGGATGCCGGTGAGGATCACGGGCACATTGTTGTCCTTCAGGAAGCTGGTAATCAGGTGTGCCTGTTCGCCGCCGACGACCACAACGCGTTTTACCCCGAAAGACTTTGCGACCGTAACGCTTTCGATGATAGACTTGGCGTTGGACACGTGGATATGCAGCGCTTTGCTGCCATCAAAAAGTCCTTTCATCGCCTCCAGTCTAAGGTTAGTAGGCTGTCCTTCGGCGGGTGTCTGATAGCTGATAGCAGCCGTAAAAAGATCGCGCACCTGCTGCACGGTAGCCTCGTAGTCTGGGTTTGCCCGCGTACCGGACTCGCCCATCCACCATCGGGGGCGAAGCATCTTGTCCGGCCAGCTCATGTGCATGGCATCGTCCACTTTGTAAGCCGCATCCTCCCAGTTCCAGGCATCGAGTTGCACGATAGCGGAATTACCGCTGATCAATCCCCCTTGTGGGGTAGCCTGAGCCATCAGGATGCCGTTGAAACGCATGGTTGGGATCAACTCAGAATCTGTGTTGTAAGCTACAATACTGCGCACGTTGGCGTTGTTTTCGCCGGTTTCGGCGGCATCGCGGGTATCATCCAGGGAGCTGGTCTCCACGAGTCCCAGCTGGGTATTGGCGATAATAAAGCCGGGATAGATCTGTTTGCCGCTCACATCGTAAACATCGTACTTACTTTCGTCCACGGAAGTAGAAGCGGCGGGACCCACCAGGGTAATTTTGCCCTGGTCGAAGGCAATCACCGCATTGTCAATCACGGTACCATTGCCGAGATGGGCTTTTGCGCCCTTGAGCAAAACGGGCGCGGACTGTGCCTTTGCCGGAATAACCTGTGTCTGAGCCAAGGCTGTACCTGTACTCAGAGAAGTCAGGACAATAAAAAGCAGCGCTTGAAATATTTTCATCATCTTCGATTTTCAAGGATCAATTAATAATTGCTACCGGTGTAGGTAAACTCATCTTCGCAGTCGAAACGTGGGCGCATGCGGCCGGTTGGTCGTTGCATGGAAGCTCCGCCTGCCTTTTCGCCAAGCATCTTTTGGATCAGGCGCGCGCGTTCTTTCTCGATCGCAAGCTTCATTTCCTGGTCTTTTTCGACATCGAAATAAACCGTTCCGTCCACGACTGTTTTCTCGGCACGAGCATAGATGGAAAGCGGATGATCGGACCAGAGTACCACGTCGCCGTCTTTGCCCACTTTGATGCTGCCCATGCGGTCATCGAGGTGGAGAAGTTTAGCGGGGTTGATGGTAGCCATTTTCATGGCATCGTACTCATCAAGTCCGCCGTATTTGACTGCTTTTGCGGCCTCCTGATTGAGGCGGCGCATCAGTTCGGCGTTGTCTGAGTTGACGGCTGTCAGTACGCCCTCGCGAGACATCAAAGTCGAGCCGTAGGGGATAGCATAGCGCACCTCCCACTTGTAAGACCACCAGTCGGAGAAAGTAGAGCCCCCTACGCCGTGTTCTGCCATGATATCAGCCACTTTATATCCTTCCAGGATGTGGGTGAAGGTATTGACGCGGAAGTTGAATCTTTCGGCGACCTTCATAAACATATTGATCTCGGATTGCACATAGGAGTGGCAGGTAATGAAGCGTTTGGAGTTGAGGATCTCGACCATCGCGTCCATCACAAGGTCTCTTCTTGGAGCCGGGGTATTGGCTTTTTCGGCAGCGGACAGACTATTGTACCGCTTCCATTCCTGTTCGTAGGCTTGGGCATTGGTAAAACCATCCACATACACTTGCTCTACCCCCATACGGGTGCGTGGGTAGCGCACGGGATCCGAGTTGCGTTGTCTTTTTACGTTTTCGCCGAGGGCGAACTTAATAAACCCATCGGCGCCCTGAATAGGCAGTTCATCGGGGGTAGCACCCCAGCGCAACTTGAGCAGGGCGGATTGTCCGCCTACCGGGTTGGCTGAGCCGTGGAGCAACTGGATAGCAGTAACCCCGCCGGAGAGGGCGCGGTAGATTTCCTGATCTTCAGAATCCACCACGTCGTACATGCGCACCATAGAAGAATTGTTGACACCGCCTTCGTTGATCGCTGCACCGCCGATATGAGAGTGTTCGTCAATGATACCGGGGGTCAGGTGTTTGCCGGTGGCATCAATCACCCGTGCACCGTTGGCGCTCAGATTTTTGCCGATTTTTTGGATTTTTCCGTTTTGAATGAGTACGTCTGTATTGGTAAGCACGCCCTCTGCCTCCATGGTCCACACGGTAGCATTTTTGAACAGGATGGTCTCCTGTTGTGGTTTTTGGGCGGAGCCGTAAGAAACAAAAGGATAAATAACCTCTCCGGTTTGGGGTGCTTCCGCAGCGGCGGCTGCCGGTTTGGCTGCTGCGGCCTCAGCTGCTGCGGTATATGCCGCATTCCAGGACACGAAAGTGCCATCTTCCAATCGGCCCGTACCGCTCAGGTTGTTGTCTTGCTGCCAGCCGGTGAGGGTGATTTTCTCTCCGTCTTTGGTTTTGCTGAAGTGCATGCCGACGACAGCGCCATCCACTTTCAGGCTTACCTCGATAGAAGCATCACCTGCCACGATTTTGGCCTGTTGTTTGCCGGGTTCGCCCGAAATCTCGAGGGCATGCGTCTCACCATTGAAGCTGAGGGTATATTTGCCGCTCAGGTCGGCAGGAGCAGTTCCCTTGACCATGTATCCTTTGCCCTGGATCCAGTTTTCGTGGATTTGGGTTTTCTCTTCAAAGATATCTCCATCTGCGATGAAAAAGTTGGCCACGGCGCCCGGGTTGAGGTGTCCCACCTTGTCGCCCATATTGAGCAACTGTGCCGGTGTGGTTGTCAGGCCTTTGAGCGCAGCGGTTTTTGAAAGACCATAGTGGTGTGCTTTTCTCAAATTTTTCAGAAAATCACCTGGATTTTGCAAACCGGCTGCCGTAATGGCAAAAGGAACCCCGTTTTTCTCGAGGTGAGCGAGGTTGGCCGGTGCCAGTTCCCAGTGTTTCATTTGTGCCAGGGTGACATTGTAGGCATCGAGTGGGTCTTCAACATCGTACGCTGCCGGATAGTTGAGGGGAACCACAACCGTTGCATTGCTCTGCTTGAGGGCTTGTGCACGCTGGTAAGCATCGCCGCCGCCTTTGATGATGTACTGCACCCCAAACTCATCACCGATTTTGTCGGCTCTCAGGGCATTGATCCAGCTATTGGCCTCAAAAATCTGGGGCAGGGACTGGTTGGCGTTCCAGGCATCCAGGCCATTATCAGCAAAAGGCTTGTCTTTTAAGCTCTTGTACCAGGAAGCATCGAAGTAAGTCTGACGCAACAGCGAAATGCTGCCAATCAGCGAGGAAGGATAAGCCTGACGGCTGCTGCCCTTGTCGAAAGAATACATGGCCGCTGCCTTTGGTGCCAGCATGACCTCGTTGGACCTGCCCTCTCCGAGGGTCACAAAAGTAGAAGATCCCCTTGCAATACCATCGGCCTTGAAGGTCATTACCGCACCAAAGCCCACGTCGCGCAACTTTTTAGCGGTTTTTTCATCGGTTTTGAACTCTTGGAAAGCGTCGTACTGCGACTTGATCGCGTCGTTGGCATTGTAGGCGCTTGGATTGCCCGGGCCAATGGTTGACCGCGCTCCGAATCCACCACCGCCACGACTTACCTCGGGCATGCCGTAGTTGCTGTAGATGTCAATAAAGCCCGGGTAAACCGTTTTTCCTTTCAGGTCCACCACCTGGTAGCCTTTGGGGATGGTGACATTGTTGCCCACCTGTACCACCTTGCCATCCTTGACCAGCAGGGTAGCCTGGGTCAACTGCTTTTGGTGATCCACATGAATGGTGGCATTGGTAAAAGCAAATGCCGAAGGGCGCTCGTCCGCAGCGTCATTCCGGGGAAAGGTCTCCTGCGCGTGGCTGAAGTTTCCCAAAATGACCAGGGCGATCAGGGAAAGTAATAGTTTTTTCATACGGATAAAACTTTGTTAAATTAGATTGAAAACAACATCGCTTGGTACGGGCGGCTCAGCCTGGACGAACCAGCACTGCTCAACCTGTACGGTTCATTATGTAAGGTAAGATGGAAATTTCAGATGTGAGTGACCGCAAATATTGTGCTAAGATCAAAATATTAATGGAATTTTTTTAGCTTTTATGTAAAAAACCGGGCTATGAAGGGAGGGATTTGTTGTTTTTTCCCGAAGGGAAAGCCGGAGAAATGCTTACTTTTAACCTGAATTACTTTTCTAATTCCGAATACAAACCAACTTTTATGTTACGAAAAACTCAACTGTTGCCGATGATGGGGCTGCTGCTGTTGTTCAGCGTGCTCCAGGCACAAAAAC
Source organism: Saprospiraceae bacterium (assembly GCA_030729925.1). GTDB lineage: Bacteria > Bacteroidota > Bacteroidia > Chitinophagales > Saprospiraceae > JALQTV01. The sequence continues at coordinate 8,695 of JANQWK010000099.1, read as the reverse complement.
CGATGTCCATTGTGGACTTTTTGAATGTTCCCGCTGTGGGCAATCCGCACTTGTCGCCGGATGGGAGCCGGGTGGCGTATGTGTTTACGGAAAGCGACTGGAAAGCCAATCGCCAGATTGGCCATATCTGGTTAGTGTCCACCGAAGCCAATGCTGCTTCCCGACAGCTTACGTTCAGCCCCGAGGGAGAAAGCGACCCCAATTGGTCGCCCGATGGTCAGACCCTGGCTTTTCTGAGTCGCCGCCATGGCAATAAACAAAACCAAATTTTTCTGCTGCCTTTGGCCGGAGGCGAGGGGCGCCAATTGAGCCAGCATCCCACTGGTGTCGGATCCATGGAATGGTCGCCCGATGGCCGTTTTATTTATTTTATGGCTTCTGAGGAAAAAACAGCGGAACAGAAGCGCAGAGAGGAACTGCAGGACGATGTGTATGCTTTCGACGAGGATTATCAGCAGCGGCATCTTTGGAAAATAGAGGTGGCTACCGGGGAGCGGACTCGGGTGACTTCCGGAGATTTTTCGGTGCTGGGCTACGATCTGTCGCCCGATGGCCAGGTGATCCTGCATCAGCGCGGCCCAAATCCACTCTACGATGACGCGCCCAAAGGTGAAATCTGGATCATGCAAGCCGATGGTTCGAATGCGCGTGCCTTGACCCAAAACGCGATTGCAGAGGACGGCCCCAGTATTGCGCCGGACAACCAGCGCTTTTTGTTTACGTCCTTCGCCAATGAAAATTTTGATTTTTACTACAACGATAAGGTGTTTGTGCAGGGGACTGCAGCGGGTAGCAAGGCAGCGGTGCCGCTGAAAGACGGGCAGTTTCCCTACGAGGTAAACCGTGCGCTCTGGTCGGCCGATGGCAAGTCTATTTTTCTGTTGACGAATAAAGGTGCCGAGTCGCAGTTGTACCAGTACGAATTGCAAACCCGTCAACTGAGCCAGCTGACCAACGGCGAACATTCCTTGTCTGCCTGGGATTATCAGCCGGCTGTCAACAAACACGTGGTGGGCATTAACCGCATGGATAGTCCGGGCGAATTGTACCTGCTGGAGCCGGGTAAACCGCTCCAACAGCTGACCCGACATTTTGCGGATTTTACCGCGACTTACGCCATTACCCGACAGGAAAAAATCAGCTGGAAAGGCCAGGACGGCGTTACCGTTGAGGGCTTGTTGTACTACCCGCTCGGCTATGAGCCCGGCAAACGCTACCCGCTCGTGGTACAGACCCACGGCGGACCCGCAGCTTCCGACCAGTTTGGCTTTTCCAGGGGCTTTACGAGTTATACGCCCGTCCTGAATGCACAGGGCTATTTTGTCTTGAAACCCAATTATCGGGGCAGTACCGGTTATGGCGATGCCTTCCTCCGCGAGATGGTGGGCGGCTATTTCAAACAGGCCCACCTGGATGTGATGGCAGGTATAGATTATCTGATCGCCCAGGGTATGGTGGATCCGGACAAGTTGGTGAAAATGGGCTGGAGTGCCGGCGGACACATGACCAACAAACTGATTACGTTCACCGATCGCTTCAAAGCAGCTTCTTCAGGTGCCGGAGCGGTCAACTGGATTTCTATGTATGGCCAAAGTGATGTGCGCACTTACCGAACACCTTGGTTCGGAGGAAGCCCCTGGCAAAAAGATGCCCCGATTGATGTGTATTGGAACAATTCCCCGCTCAAGGATATCCACAAGGTGACTACGCCTACCCTGATCATGGTGGGGGGCGCCGATCCGCGGGTTCCGTATCCACAGTCACAGGAGTTGCTGCGCGCCCTGAAAAGCCTGAATGTGCCTACCCATCTGTACATTGCTCCGCGGGAGCCCCATGGCTGGAGGGAGTTGCGACACCGCCTGCACAAAATTAATGTAGAACTGGAGTGGTTTGCCCGCTATGCACTGGGCACGACTTATGCCCGCGAAGAAGCTCCTGAAAAATAATTGTTTATGCTCAAAATTTCACTTTATATGAGCTTTATGCCACGTGTTTTGATTCTTTTCTTGCTGGCCCTGAGTCAGCTCCCTGCCCTTGCTCAGGGATCTTTTTCGATAGAGGCCGTGATGAGTGCTCCCTTTCCGACGGATTTGGTGGCGGCACCCGTGGGCGACCAGGTGGCCTGGGTGTATAATGTCGAAGGCGAGCGGAATATCTGGCTGGCGGAAGGGCCCGACTTCAAAGGCCGGCAATTGACTGCCTGGAAGGGTGATGACGGACAGGAGATTACGTCGCTTTCGTTTTCCCCTGACGGGAAAAAAATTGTCTATGTGCGGGGGGCAGCGCCTAATCGCAGGGGGGAGATCCCCAATCCCGATCTTATCCCGGACGGCGCAAAACAGGAGATCTGGTTGCTGACGATCGCCGACGGGAAGTCGAGCCGATTGGATGCCGGTCGAGAACCCGTTTTTTCGCCCGATGGCAAACGCCTGGCTTATGTGAAGGGCGGACAAGTGTGGGTGCGAGAGATGATCGGAGAGCAGTCGAGCCGACAGGCTTTCACCATCCGGGGCAGTGCAGGAAGTCTGCGCTGGAGTCCCCTTTCGACCCAACTGGCGTTTGTGAGTAGTCGGGGAGATCACGCTTTTGTGGGGGTGTATGATTTTGACAGCAGCGCACTTCGCTACCTGAATCCCAGTGTGGACAAAGACAACCATCCGGCCTGGTCGCCCGATGGTCGCTCCATCGCCTTCCTCCGATTTCCCAACCGCCGGAGCAACCTGCCTTTCGAGCCTAGGCGGGAGGGGTATCCCTTCAGCCTCTGGGTGGCCGATGCGCGTTCGGGCAGCGCACAGGAAATCTGGCGGGCTAACACCGGAAGGGGCAGCGTATTCAAGGAGATCGCGGCTGCGAACCAAATTTTCTGGGGAGCAGGCAACCGAATCGTTTTCCCCTGGGAAGGAGCGGGCTGGACCCAGCTCTACAGCGTAGCAGCGAAGCCCGGAGCGGTGCCGGTCAACCTTTCGCCGGGTGAACACGAAGTGCAGTATGTGCACTTGTCCCCTGACGGGAAAAACATGTACTACTCTTGTAACAGGGACGATATAGATCGCCAGCACATCTGGAAGGCCAGTTTGGACGGAAGCAGCATTTCCCAGGTGACCCGCGGCAAAGGCATAGAATGGCTACCGGTGGTGACGGCGGGCAGTGGACAGGTAACTTTCCTGGCGGCTACCGGCACCCACCCGGCTTATGCCGCAATGCTCAAAAACAATGCCCCGGCAGCCCTGGCTCCGGATGCCATGCCGGCCGACTTTCCGCTCGGCAAACTCGTAGAGCCGGAGCAGGTCATTTTTTCGGCGGCAGACGGGATGCGCATCCACGGGCAGTTGTTTTTGCCCAAAAACCGCAAAGCAGGTCAAAAGTACCCCGCACTACTCTTTTTCCATGGCGGTTCGCGAAGACAAATGCTGTTGGGCTTCCACCACAGAAGCTATTACCACCATTCTTATGCCATGAACCAGTGGTTGGCCGACCAGGGCTACGTGGTGTTGTCGGTCAATTACCGCAGTGGCATCGGCTATGGGATGGAGTTCCGGGAAGCGCTTAACTATGGGGCTACCGGAGCCAGCGAGTTCAACGACGTACTGGGTGCCGGCCTGTACCTCAAAAACCGCCCGGATGTGGATCCGGGCAAAATAGGTCTGTGGGGCGGTTCCTACGGTGGTTACCTGACCGCCATGGGCTTGGCCAAAGCACCTGATCTTTTTGCCGCAGGCGTGGACATTCACGGGGTACACGACTGGAATGTCGTCATCAAAAATTTTGTTCCGGATTATAACCCTGAGGCACGGCCGGACTTTGCAAAACTGGCTTTTGATGCTTCGCCCCTGGCTTATATCAAGGACTGGCGGGCACCGGTACTGCTCATTCACGGCGACGACGACCGCAATGTGCCGTTTTCGGAGACGGTGGATTTGGCAGAAAGTCTGCGTGCACAGGGGGTGGAGTTCGAACAGCTCATTTTCCCGGATGAAGTACACAGCTTTTTGTTGCACCGCAACTGGGTGGCAGCTTTCCGAGCCTCATTAGATTTCTTTAACCGAAAATTACAACCATGAGATATTTGTTGCCCGTCGCATTGCTGCTGGTATTCGGCTGCCAGGATCCCGCTTCGCGCGCTTTTTCCGACTTCCTCGCTACCCAGCCCGATACCCGTTTCGATGTCCTGATTCGGGGCGGAACGGTCATTGACGGCAGCGGTGCGCCGGGCAGCAACCTGGATGTCCTGATCGAGGGAGACCAACTGGTATTTGTGGGTAAGGTGGATACCGGCAAAATTGTCAGTACCCGCATGGTAGATGCGAGTGGAAAAGTGGTTTGTCCGGGCTTTGTTGATGTACACGCCCATGGCAATGTGACCCGCGATGCCCCTTTCCGCAACTTTTTAGCCATGGGGGTTACCAGCATCAGTTTGGGCCAGGATGGATCGAGTCCTGATTATGAAGATATTGCAGACTGGTATGCCGATGCGGCAAGTTCCCGGCCTGCAGTCAATATTATTCCCTTCGTGGGGCACGGCACCCTGCGGACTTTATCGGGCGAAGGCCTTGTTACCGATCTTTCTCCACAGGCACTCGACAAGATGAACCGACTGCTGGAAGACGCCCTGCAAAAGGGCTGTTTCGGGATGAGTACCGGGCTGGAGTACATACCCGGGACTTTTGCCGGAGCGGAAGAACTGGCCTTGTTGGCCAAAACAGTGGGGAAGTACGATGGCATGATCATGAGTCATGTGCGCAATGAAGACGATGACGCCCTCAATGCCTCAATCGCCGAACTCCTTGCGCAGGGACAGCACTGCAAGGTGCACGTGGCGCACCTGAAATCGGTGTATGGCAAGGGCACTGCCAGGGCGGAAGAACTGCTCAGCCTGTTGGATCAGGCCAATACCCCCTATCCGGTAAGTGCCGACGTTTATCCCTACACGGCCAGTTATACCGGCATTGGGATCCTTTTTCCCGAATGGGCAAAAGCTCCCAATGACTACGAAGCGGTGAAGGTTCAAAAAAGGACGGAGCTGCTCGATTTTTTGCGCAGCAAGGTCATTGCCCGCAACGGACCGGGAGCTACCCTGCTGGGGACGGAGCCTTATACCGGCAAAACATTGGAACAGCTGTCGGAGGAGCAAAACCGGCCTTTTGAAGAGGTTTTGCTGGATATCGGTCCCACCGGAGCTTCAGGCGCTTATTTTGTCATGGACGAGACCCTTATGAAACGCCTCATTCAGGATCCCCGGGTGATGGTTTCCTCGGACGGAAGTCCTACCATGAACCATCCTCGCGGGTACGGTTCTTTTACCAAAATTATCGAATCCTACGTATTGGGAGAAGGACTTTTGTCGCTGGAAGCGGCCATCCACAAGATGAGCGGTTTGCCGGCGGCCACGCTCGGGATCCGGGATCGGGGCAAAATTGCAGCGGGTATGAAAGCCGACGTGTTGGTTTTTGACCCTGCGGCCCTTCGCACCAAAGCCGACTTTCCGGCTCCGCACCAGTACTCGGAGGGTATGGACCTGGTGCTGGTCAACGGTCAACCCGCCCTGGAGAAGGGCATTTTTTCGGAAACCCGCAGCGGGATTATGCTGACAAAAAACAACCCACAATGAAAAAATACGCGATGATCACAGGCGTACTGGCCATGTTGGCACTGTCCTGTAGTCCTAAGGAAGCCCCTGCCGGGGAAAACGAAGCCCCGGAGCGACTGCCGGAAGCGATTGGGCTGAACGGAACCGTCTATTTTGCCCCGGAAGACAGTCCGGAAGCCTATCGGCAAAAAGACAGTCTGCTCAACCTGGCCTTGCGCGATTGGCAGGCTGACACCACCCGGGTCGAAAACCTCATCTGGTATGGCAGGCGTGTGGCTTATATGGGCCGCTACAACGAAGCCATTGACATCTTCAGCGATGGACTGGCCCGTTTTCCCGGCTCGGCTGAATTGTACCGGCACCGGGGTCACCGTTACCTTACCATCCGGCAAACCGGCAAAGCCATTCAAGACTTTGAGCAGGCGGCCCGGATTGCGGTCAATATGCCGGTCACGATAGAGCCGGACGGACTGCCCAACAAGCTCAACATCCCGCTGTCCAATTTGCAGTTCAACATTTACTACCACTGGGCTTTGGCCCATTACCTCCGTGGAGAATTTGACCGGGCGGCGGAGCTGTTTGAAAACTGTCAGTTGTACGCCAACAACCCCGATCTTATCGTAGCCGTCACCGACTGGCTCTACATGACCTACCGCAGACTGGGACGGGAAACCGAAGCAGCGGCCCTGCTCGAACTTATATATCCGGGCATGGAAATCATCGAAAACGATGCCTACTTCAACCGTCTGCTGATGTATGCCGGACAAAAAGAAGCGGCGGAGCTCTTGAACCTCGACCCGGCGGTACCTGTTTCAGATAAGTTGCTTACTTTGGTTACCCAGGGTTACGGGGTAGGCAATTGGTACCTGTACAACGGAGACACCACCCAAGCCATTGGAGTTTTTCAGCAAATGCTCGAAACAGCCTATTGGCCTGCTTTTGGATACCTTGCGGCAGAGGCGGAACTGTCCAGGTTGGGTAGCGGAAAATAGCAAAAACGGAGTCATCACATGAGAAAACACACACAGGTATGGACAGTATTATTGCTGTTCGCCACTTTTGCTGCGACAGCCCAGATTCGGCTTGACCAGGCTCAGGTACCGGCGGTAAAAGCCTTTCAGAAGGCCGAGACCTTCATGCTCGAAAAAACGTATGAGAAGGCCATCCGTTGGTACCAGCGCAGTTTGGACTTGCAGCCCGGGCTGTCTGCGGCTCATCGGGGTTTGGGAGCTGCCTATCAATTACTGGGTGACTACGAGCAGGCGGCCTTTCACTACGAATACCTGTTGGCGAAGGATCCCTATTTTTCGCGCATTCTCTATTATGAACTTGCCCAGACCCACTACCGTTCGGCCAACTTCAACAAAGCGTTGGGATATTTTACCGTCTTTCAGAACCTGCAGCAGAACGACTTCATCGAATTTGGAGCTAACGGAGAAGTAGAGTTGGAGGTAGAAGCCAAATATATTGCTCAATTGCCATTTGACGTACGGGCTTGTAGGGTGATGCTAGACTCTACCCGTCTGGCCAGCACTGCCCGGGTATATAACCTCGGAGCGCAAATTAATACTGCCGGTGACGAGTATTTTCCCTTTCTGTCCAACAACCAGCAGCTCCTTTTTTACACCCATCGGGACGATGCCCGTTCCAACGAAAACCTCTTCATCAGCGCCGCCCGTGTGGATGGCTGGAGCAAGGGCGAACCCTTCCGCAACTTCAACACCCCGGCCGACGAAGGCCGTTTTACGATGGTTCGCAACGGCCGAAAGATGTTTTTTACCGCTTGTAACCGCAGGGACGTGTTGGGCTACTGCGACATCTGGGAAGCCGATGTGGATGGCATGATCATTGGGTCTATCCGACCTGTCATTGGCGACATCAACACCGAAGACTGGGAATCGCAGGTATCGGTCAGTTGTGACGGTCGCACCCTGTACTTTGCCAGCAACCGGCCGGGCGGTCAGGGGGGTACGGATCTCTGGTACAGCACCATCAACACGGACGGCACCTGGAACACCCCTGTCAACCTCGGGCCGGAAGTCAACACCCCTGGCAACGAAGAATCCCCTTTCCTCACCAACGACGGCAAAAGTCTGTACTTCTCCTCTGACGGTCACCTCGGTTACGGTGAGCACGACATCTTTACCAGTTGGTTGCAGCCCGACGGCCGGTGGAGCAAACCCATCAATCTCGGACTACCCGTCAACTCGGGGCACAGTGAATTTGGCTTTTTTCTAACTGCCGACGGCAAAAAAGGATATTTGTCCTCTGACCGGCCTGGGGGCTACGGTGCGCTTGACCTCTATGCCTTTGAGATGGAGCAGCCCCTGTACAGCGAAGCAGTCACCTTTGTCGAAGGCATAGTCCGCGACTCGCTCATTGACATTGCCTTGCCCAGCCGGGTTCAGATAGAAGGCCGCGACCCCATCCTCACGGATCCTTACGGTCGTTTTTTCCTCTGTGTCCCTGCAGGCGACACCCTCCGGATCACCATTGACAAAGACGCTTACCGTCCGTACCAGCAGGAATTTGTTATTCCGGAATGGGACAACAAAACCCTGTACCCCTTGGACATCACCCTCAACTCCATTTACGCCCGGCTGGGCTATGCCACTGCCCCTCCCCGGGACGATAAGCGCCTCAAAAACGACCGTCCCGTCAACCTGGAGCGGGACAGTCTGCCCTTGCCCCCTGAACCCGCCGAACCGGTGCTACAACCCCGAACCTACTCCCATACCGTCTTTTTTAACTTCGACAATGACCAAATCGAAGTCAACCAGCAATCCCTCATCCAGCAATTTTTGGAAAGTCTGCGCGACAAACAAATCACCCGCGTTGAAATCATCGGTTTTGCCGACGACATCGGCGAAGACATCTACAACCTCAAGCTCTCCGAAGAACGGGCCCGCAACATCGCCCGTTTTCTCAAGGCCCGCGACACCAAAGTAGATCAGGTCTATATCGAAGGCAAAGGCGAAATCAAAAACGACCGACCCAAAGAAGCCAACAGAAGAGTAGAGATTAAAATTTTTACGTTGGAGTAGGGGGTTGGGTTACTTTTTGGGTTGTCGGGGTATTAATAGGGGTAATCTAGGTGCAAGTCACCTT
>JANQWK010000098.1 GCA_030729925.1 Saprospiraceae bacterium | reverse complement strand
AAGCCCTGAAAGGGTGCAATACAATACCCTTCGGGATTATGGAGTTTATGGTTCGGTCTGCAGGAAGTTATTTTCCACATGAGAAATTGCTGACATTTTTTAGGGAATAATAGGGCTATTGATATTATCGCAAAAAGTCAACAGCCAACGGTCAAAGGCCAAAAGTCAATCCTACAACTACACCGCCACATACGTATCTACGATCTTGTCGCAGGCAGTATGCAGCATATCATATACTTGTTGGAACCCGTTGTCGTCCCAGTAGGGATCGGGGACGCTGACGAAGCTACCGGGATGCACAAAATCCATGATCATGCGAACTTTCCGGGTCTGGGCTTCGCTGGTAGCCAACTTCAGCACATTGTTATAGTTGGAGTCGTCCATTACCAGAATGAGGTCGAAATGATCGAAATCGGCAGCTTTGAATTGTCTGGCGCGCTGGTCGGAAATATCTATGCCGTGCAGATGGGCTACTGCAACGGAGCGGGGATCGGGCATCTGGCCTACGTGGTAAGACCCCGTACCGGCGGAATCCACGGACCAGTCGAGGTTTTGATTGTTGATTTTTTCCTGGAGAATACCTTCCGCAAGCGGAGAGCGGCAGATATTGCCCAAACAAACCATTAACACTTTCATTTATTTTCGCGATTAACTTCGTAACTTGACAATTAACTTGTTTTTTTGGCAAAGGTTGTCAGATATTTGCACGGTTTTTTGATATAACGTATGAAACCTGAAAATGATGGCTTGATCAGGTCGGGTTTTTCCAAAGAAATTAGCGAACAGCAACGATGAAGATTATTATCGCTGGTTCCGGCGACGTTGGGTTTCACCTGGCCGAACTTTTGGAACACGAAAATCAGGATATTGTCCTGATAGACATGAACCAGGATCTGCTGGACTACGCCGCCAATCACCTGGATGTGCTTACCCTGAAAGGGGATTCTTCTTCTATTGAAGTCCTGCAACAGGCAGAGGCGCACCGGGCAGACCTGGTGATCGCCGTGACCACTTCCGAGAAAAACAACCTCGTGACCTGCATCCTGGCGAAAAAAATGGGCGCTAAACAGACGATTGCCCGGGTCAAAAATGTGGAATACCTCTCTGAATCGGTGCGGGAAACCTTTCGACAGTTGGGCGTGGACTCGATTATTTCACCCACCGAACTGGCTGCCAATGAGATTGTCCGACTGGTTCAACAGGTGTCCTTTACCGATATCTTTGAGTTTGAAGCAGGCAAATTCAGTGTGGTAGGAGTTACCCTCGACGATCAAAGCCCGCTTGTCAATACCCAACTGGCCAAAATAAGCGGTTTGGAAACTAATGTGGCCCTCAAACCCATTGCCATCCTGCGCGGACACGAAACTATTATCCCCAGAGGGGATACCGTGCTGCGACGCAACGACCACATCTACTATATCGCCAAAAAACAGGATATTGATTCAGTGATTACCATCGCCGGAAAAAAGAAAATCAAGGTCAAAAATATCATGATCCTCGGCGGAAATGGTCTCGGGGCTACCACCGCCAAGCGGCTGGAAAAGGACTACAACGTGATCCTGATCGTCAAAGGTCGGGATGAGTGCAAAAAATTGGCCGAGTCGCTCGAAAATACCCTGATCATTGATGGGGATGTGAACAATATTGATTTGCTCCTCGACGAGGGCCTGGAACGCATGGATGTGCTGCTGGCGCTGACTCCTAATTCCGAGACGAATATCATCACGAGCCTGACGGCAAAAAATTATGGCGTGTATAAGACGATCGCCAGGGTGGAAAATAAAGACTATACCCACATCTCCCAAAATATTGGCGTGGATACCCTGATCAACAAAAAACTGATCGCCGCCAATAATATTTTCCGCTATGTGCGAAAGGGCAGGATCGAAGCCATCACCAGCCTCCACGGAGTGGATGCCGAAATTATCGAATACTTGATCCACAAGGAAAATCAACTCACCAAAAAACCCCTTCGCGATCTGCATTTCCCCCCTACCGCGCTGATCGGTGGCGTGATCCGCGGGGAAGAAAGCCTTTTTCCCGACGGGAATTTCACCCTTGCCTATGGAGACAAGGTGATCGTGTTTGCGCTTCCGGAGGCTATTGCCCGGCTGGATAAATTATTCAATTGATCATGATCAATTTCAAACCCGTCATCAAGCTCTCCGGCGCGCTACTGCTGCTTTTAGGCGTAGCTATGCTCACGGGTCTGATCCCCGCGCTGTATTTCGACAGCGGAGATGCACAGGCGCTGCTCCTCTCGGGTGGACTGACGATCGGACTGGGTCTCCCCCTGTTCCTTTCTGTGCGTTCCCGACAGGATGGCAATATCCGCAAGCGGGAAGGTTATCTGATTGTTGCCCTGGGCTGGATCACCATGGCTACCGCCAGTACCCTGCCTTATGTGTTTAGCGGAACGATCCCCAACTGGACCGACGCCCTGTTTGAGTCAATTTCAGGAATTACTACCACCGGTGCTTCCGTGGTGACCGATATCGAGGCCCTGCCCCAGGGTATCCTGTACTGGAGAAGCCTCACCCAATGGATAGGCGGCATGGGAATTATCGTGCTTACAGTGGCTATTTTCCCCCTCCTGGGCATCGGGGGTATCGAGTTGTTTGTGGCAGAGGCTCCCGGGCCGACTTCCGACAAACTCCATCCGCGCATCCGGGAGACCGCCCGCAGGCTTTGGTTTATTTACCTCGGTCTGACCGCCGCCCTGATCCCCATCCTGTACTTTGCCGGAATGTCTTTTTTCGAGGCCATCAATCATGCGTTTACGACGATGGCTACCGGAGGGTTTTCTACCCGCAACGCGAGTATTGCCCATTGGGATAACCCCCTGATCCAGTACCCGATCATTATTTTTATGTTCCTGGCAGGAACTAACTTCACCATCACCTACTTCGGTCTGAAAGGCAAATGGAAACGGGTCTGGTGCAGCGACGAGTTCAAGACCTACCTGGGATTGACCCTGCTCCTGTCTGCCGTGGTGACGATCAGTGTCTATCAAAGTACCGACCTCAGCCTCGAAAAGGCTTTCCGCGACAGCGCGTTTCAGGTGGTCTCGATTATCACCACCACCGGATTTGTCTCTGCCGACTACACCGCCTGGAACTCAGGTCTGACCATGCTCTTCTTTGTGCTCTTGTTTATGGGCGCCTCAGCCGGTTCTACGAGCGGTGGTATCAAGGTAATCCGACACCTGGTGTTTTTCAAAAATTCCTTTTTGGAGTTTCGCCGATTGATCCACCCAAGGGCTATCGTCCCGCTAAAAATCAACGGCCAGCTGGTTTCGGGGAAAATCATCATCCACATCATCATCTTCCTGTTGCTCTACCTCATGCTGTTCGTGGCCGGCTCGATCACGGTATCCATCATGGGGCTGGACTTTTTGACGGCCATCGGAGCAGTGGCAACAGCATTGGGCAACGTGGGGCCCGGCATCGGGGAAGTTGGCCCGGTGGATAATTTCGCCTGGCTACCCCAGCAGGTTAAATGGGTGTTATGTTTGCTGATGTTGATGGGCAGATTGGAATTATTTACCATTTTGGTGTTATTTTCACCTTATTTCTGGCGATCCAATTGATCTGCCCTGCTGTCATAAAACATTTTTGCCGTGCGAATTCAAGGTCAACACTATCAAAGCATCTGGGAAGATGCAGGTTCCGTTTTTATTATTGATCAGCGCAGACTCCCCCACGAGCTGGATTTCCTCCACTTGTCATCCTGGGAGGATGCAGCGACCGCCATCCGCGACATGGCGGTGCGCGGTGCCCCACTGATTGGCGCTACGGCTGCTTACGGCATGTACCTGGCCGCCAAGACCCCCGGCGTAGCCATCGAGGATGCGGCCAAGGCCCTCGCAGCGACCCGTCCTACCGCCGTGGATCTTTTTTTCGCGATCAGCGGCTCCCTGCAAGCCATGAAAGCCACTACTGATCATGCCACAAAAGCAGCTGCTGCGCTGCAATACGCCCGAGATTTTGCGCAAACGAGTGCGGCTCATTGTCGGGCCATTGGCGAACACGGATTGGAGCTGATCCGGGCTGTCGCCCAAAAAAAACCGGGTCAGACCGTGCATATTCTGACCCATTGCAATGCCGGCTGGTTGGCCTGTATTGACTACGGTACCGCTACCGCCCCGATTTACCTGGCACACGATGCCGGCATCCCCGTGCACGTGTGGGTGGATGAAACCCGACCCCGCAACCAAGGTTCCAAGTTGACCGCATACGAATTGCTCCACCACGGGGTGCCGCATACGGTCATCACCGACAATGCCGGAGGACACCTGATGCAGCACGGCATGGTGGACATGGTGATTGTGGGCAGCGACCGCACGACCCGACAGGGCGATGTAGCCAACAAAATCGGGACTTACCTGAAAGCTTTGGCCGCACACGACAACGGGGTGCCCTTTTATGTGGCTTTGCCGGAGTCTTCTTTCGACTGGACGATCCGCGACGGGATTGCCGAAATCCCCATTGAGGAACGCGATGCCACGGAAGTCAAATATATAGAGGGTTGGTCGGAAGGCCGGATGCACGCGGTGCTCATCACGCCCGAGGCAAGTCCCGCCAAAAATTATGGTTTTGACGTCACTCCGGCCCGACTGGTCACCGGTCTGATCACCGAACGGGGCGTCTGCGCAGCCCGGGAATCGGCCCTGTTGGAACTTTATCCCGAACACCAATAAGTTCAGCCATGGATGAAGGATATATAAAATTTAAGGCCTCCTGGTCGGAAAAAGCACTGCCTGCGGATCCGCGCATGGGCGAGCTGATCTACTGGCGGCAACAACTCTACCACCAGCAGCTCATCGGAGCCTATCCGGACGGCATTGGCTATGGCAACATCAGCATGCGCTGTGCCCCTGGGCACCTGTCATTTTACATCAGCGGCTCTGCCACCGGTCTCGTCGCAGAAGCCCAAACCCACCATTTTTCGCTGGTAACAGCGGTGGATATTGCCGGCAACACGGTCACCTGTGAAGGCCCGGTTCTTGCCTCCAGTGAATCCATGAGTCATGCCGCCATTTATGCCACAGATCCCGACATCGGGTGGGTCATGCACATCCACCACAAGGGACTTTGGCAGCAATTCCTTGGGATTTTGCCCACTACTCCTCCCGAGGTCGCCTACGGAAGTCCTGAAATGGCGCGCAGTCTCCGCGAACTCATCCTCCAGCCCGGGAACAAACAACAGCATTTACTCGTTACTGCAGGACACGAAGAAGGTCTTTTCGCCTTCGGCAAAACTCCGGAGCAGGCCTTCAACGCCATACAAGCCCTATTTACCCAAACCTGACGAACCGATGCAGCTATCCACGCTTACCGACACCATTGTAGCCCAGGCCACTGCCCCCGGCACTGCCGCCATTGCCGTAATCCGCGTCTCCGGGTCCAATGCTATTGAGCTGGTCAACAGCGTATTCCGTGGAAAAGACCTCCGCCTGCAACCCTCCCATACTGTCCATTTTGGCAGAATTTTGGCGCCGGATGGCAGCGTACTCGACGAAGTGTTGGTTAGTCTCTTTCGCAATCCGTCCTCTTACACGGGTGAAGACACCCTTGAAATATCCTGTCATGGCTCGCCCTATATCGTTCGGCAATGTATGCAGTTGTTTGTAAGCCGTGGTGCGCGACCGGCAGGCCCCGGGGAATTTACGCTTCGTGCCTTTCTCAATGGCAAACTCGACCTCTCGCAGGCCGAAGCCGTGGCGGATCTCATCGCCGCGGACAGTGCCGCTGCCCACCAGGTCGCCATGCAGCAGATGCGCGGTGGCTTCTCCAAAAAAATACAGACGCTTCGTGGCCAGCTCCTCGACTTTGCCAGTCTGATCGAGCTCGAACTCGACTTCTCCGAAGAGGATGTCTCCTTTGCCAACCGCGACCAGCTCCGGCAGCTCATCCGAGACCTTATGGGTACCCTGGATCCGCTCATCGAGTCCTTTGCCCTGGGCAATGTCCTCAAGCACGGGGTCAGTACCGTCATCGCCGGTCGGCCCAACGCCGGTAAATCCACCCTCCTCAACGCCCTGCTCCAGGAAGACCGGGCCATTGTCAGCGACATTGCCGGCACTACCCGCGACACCATCGAAGAAGTCCTCCACATCAACGGCATCCCCTTCCGGCTCATTGACACCGCCGGCATCCGCGAAGCCCAAGACCAGATCGAGGCCATCGGGGTCGAAAAAACCCTGCAAAAAATTGCCGAATCGGCGCTCCTGCTCTACGTCTTCGACGTCGTAGCCACCTCCCCGGAAGAAGTTCGCCAGGATCTTCGGAAACTCCTTCGGCCGGATCTCCACGTGCTCGTCCTCGCCAACAAAATGGACCTCAACCCCTACACCCGCTTCGAACACTATTTCCCCGAAGGCGACAACCCCGGTGTTACCCCCGAACAGTGGATACCCGTAGCGGCCATCCACGACATGAATATCCCCTATCTCAAAGAACAGCTCCAGCAGTCGGTCGTATCCCAACAAGTGCAATCCGGCGACACCATCGTCAGCAATATCCGCCACTACGACGCCCTGTGCAAAGCCCGTGAAAGTCTCACCGACGTCGCCCAAGGCCTCGACCAAGGCATCACCAGCGATTTCATTGCCATGGACATCCGCCGCGCCCTCGCCTGGCTCGGCGAAATTACCGGCGACATCTCCACAGAAGACCTGCTGGGGAATATTTTTGGGAAGTTTTGTATCGGGAAATAAAATGTAGGGAAAGGGCATGCCATTTCCCGTGTCGCGTTTG
>JANQWK010000097.1:48427-71349 GCA_030729925.1 Saprospiraceae bacterium | reverse complement strand
TAGTGCATCATTGGGGTCCGATAAGGTCTTTGAGGGGAATAATTTGAAAAACGAGGTTGGCTATGCTTCCTTCGTAAAGGATGCCTACTTCGTGTTCGTTGATCATGGTCAAACAAGAGTACCCCCAGCCTTTTCCTTCGTCCAGGAGCAGCTGAAGATTGGTCGGCCAAGTATTGCCGTCGTCCAAACTGGCTTTTATAGTGATGTTGTATCGCCCTTTGTCCGTAGCCGGATTGGAAAACAACAGCATGGAGGGTCGGTAGGGGTTGTCTATCAGACTGGCCATGCAGACCGGTTCTGGCAGGGCAGTACGGGAAGTGGGATGCTCTTTCCAGGTTTGTCCAAAATCTGAGGTCACCGCAACAGACCTGCTCCCGCCTCGGTTGTCGCGCATATTGAGCATTAGACTGCCGTCCTCCAAGGCGACTACTTGTGCTTCTGTGGTATTGGATTTGGCTCCTGTGCCTACGGACCAGGTTAACCCCTTGTCTTTACTGTAAATGAGGGTGCTATGGGGCATCTGCTCTTTGTCTTTAAATTGTGCAGGGAACACCAGCGTCCCGTCTTGCAGGGTGATTCCCTTGCCGGGGCCGTTGAAAAAGAGGAACCATTCCGGGTTTTTGACGCCGGGGGTGAGGGATCTCGGACTGGACCAGGTTAGACCGTCGTCTTCGGAGGTCACAACCATAAACTGACCAGTCTCCGTTGGGGCTACTCCCGGTTGGGAAGATCCCCAAACCATTTGCCCCGGTTTGCCATGACCCCAGAGGGCTGCCACCCATATATGCCCTGTCTCTGGATCTACCAAAACTGCCGGGTCTCCAATGCCATTCTCATCCTGTGGCCTGCCTCCCCATTCCCCCATGTCCATAATGACGCGCATGGGCTCCCAAGTAATGCCGCCGTCTGTACTCCTGCTCAATCCCACATCAATATCACCCTGAAGATCCCTCGACGAATTCCTTCGGATGTCGTACACCGCCAGAAGGGTACCCCTGGGGGTAGTTACAAGCCCGGGTATGCGATAGGCCGCAACCCCGTCGTCGCCAAAGGTGCGCAGCGCGGTTGCCATCCGGTAAGCGGGCACTTTTCTGGCATGGGATACCGAAAAACTTTGTTGACCGAGAGTGAAAGACTCCGGCTGGATATCCGGGCGATCCCTGAGGTCATGGTCTCCCGCGGCTTCGAGGTAAAGCCCGATCCGGGTAGTTCCAGCTGGAAGATCGCCTCTTAGCCGCAAGTGAATCTTCCCCAGAACCAGCGAGTCTTCCGCTATCGTCATACTTTCATTTGCCCCCGTTTTGACTACCAGACGGATCTTTTCCAGGGGGGAAGCCGCAATGACATTCATCGTCACCTCGCCGCCGCTCAGGTTTAGACCTTCCGGTATCACAAAAGTTCCAACCTGTACAGCAGGCCCCCTGGGGATGGGAACATACACCGGCTCGTAACCAATGGGGGCTTGGAATTGGCCTGGCTCTTGGCAGTTGCTCCAAATAGCGGCAAATAGCACCAGCGATAAGATGAGTTTGATTTTTTGTAGCATACGAACAAAGGTTTAAGCAGATGCCGATAACTTATTTTTTTAAACTTGTAATGGATTGCAGGGTAAGTCGGGTAGTTTTTATGGGGTCGGGCTTTGCAAACAACAAACTGGATGCCATAGCGAGTACCAGGGCACTTGTAAGCCCGGTAAAGGCATACAAATGCAAGCTGAGCGGGGTTTCAAATTTGACGATGACCTGTATAACGGCACTGCCTATAAACCCAATAAGCGCTCCCCCCGCATTGGTTCGCTTCGAAAGAATGCCACTTAGGAAAATCCCCCCCAAACCTCCGGTAAAAAGGCCGATCAGCATGTTGAACTGATCCCAGAGGGATGGAATGCCCATATTCGCCATCCACAAGGCCAGTACCGTACCTGCAGCCCCAATCACCACTGTGGTGATTCTGGCAAATTGAAGATCAGCCAGCCGGGTTCGGGTTATTTTTTGGAAACCCGCAAAAAAGTCAGTGGTGATGACCGTAGCTACCGAATTCATACTACTGTCCAAACTGGACATGGCTGCTGCAAAAATAGCAGCGATGAGCAACCCGGATACGCCGTCGGGCAATTGGGTCACAATGTACCAGGGAAAGATACTGTCCGTGTTGGGGATCACAGGCGACAATTCTTGAGGATACTGCAGATAAAAGAGGTACAAGGCAGTACCCATGGAAAAGAAAATCAACGCGGAAGGAAGCGCCATCCAGGCACCGGTTTTGATCCCGCGCGCTGCTGTACTTTCGCTTTTGGTAGTGAGGTAGCGCTGAATGACGGTCTGATCACTGCCATATTGTACGATGTTGGTGGCCAAGCCCCCAAAAAGAACAACCCAAATGGCCGTACCGGTAAAATCGAGATCCCAGTCTATGATTTTCGTTTTCCCCGTTTCTGCGGCTAACGCCCAAAAACTATTCCAATCGAGGTCTATAGAGAACAAAAGGACGACAAGACTGACCAAGGCGCCACCCAGGAGTACAAAAACTTGAATGACGTCCGTCCAAATTACAGCTTCTATGCCCCCCAAAACGGTGTACAAGATGCTCAGACTTCCCATAATCAGAATGCAGATGCTGACGTCAATGCCGGTGACAACGCTGAGGGCAAGAGAGGGCAATAATAGTACAATCCCCAGACGCCCCAGTTGCAGGGCAATGTAGAATATGCTTCCAATCAGCCTTATCGTGCGGTTAAACCGCAGTTCGAGGTATTCGTAAGCCGTTGTGAGATCCAGTCGTCTGAAAAAGGGCAAAAACCAAGCAATTATGACCGGTGAAACCATAATGATGGTCATCAGCAGAAAGAACAGCGTCCAGTCAGTGGCAAATGTTTTGGCCGGTATGGCCATAAATGTGATGGCGCTGAGCTGGGTGCCGAAAATACTGATTCCTGCCGCCCACCAGGGTACTCTGCCCCCAGCTTTGAAATAATCATTGGTGTTGTGCTGCTTTCGGGATACCCAAAATCCGGTGATGACCAACACGCTTAGATAGCCTATGAGGATGCTGTAATTGAGCGCGCCAAAACTGTGTTGGCTCTCCATCCGTATTTCCTGAACATAAGGACTTCGCCTGCCAGGAGTGGTTTCGCCCGAAACCAATAAACCAGAATGCTCGAAAGGCACAAAAACGGCGTTGACGGGTAGGGGAGCACCCGCATCTTCCAGCTTTGTCCAAGTTTGCGTGATGGTGTGATAGGCATATACACTGCTACTGAATCCCCTATGATGGGTCAGCATGCTGTCCCGGGTCGCCAGTAATGCACTGCGATCCAGGTTGCCGTTGGTGCTTTCCCCGGATAAGATTGCCCCAATTTTCTCAAGGGTATTGAAGGGTTCGGGAGGAACGCCCCCCATGACCAGGATATGTCCCGAACCTATCGCAAAGGCAGAGAACGCAGATAGTGGAAAAGATTGCCCCCCAGGCAGTACCAATGGGGTGCTGGCTTGCCATTGTTGCTTTTCCGGGTCAAAACAATACATATCGGTAAATACATCACTTACCCCATTAGGGGCTTTGTTGCGACCGCCAAAGAGGTAAATTTTGCGGGATTTTCCATCGGATTGGGCTATGAGTCCGGCATTGGTCCTGGGAGGGCCGGGCCAGGATGCGAGGGATTGCCATTCGGGTTGCGCCTTGGACAAATCCATACTCAAAAACAGACCATTAGCCTGGTTAGCTGTCTGCCCGGCTAAATATACCGTTTGGTTGATCAGCGTAGCCGATAAGTACGACATGGGCCAAGGCAACTGAGGGAGTATTTCCGTTTCAAGCTTGCTCGTTGAAGGGTTCCATTTGATAAGGGTAACATCCTGCTGTGCTCCCTGCTCGTTTTCTCCTCCAAGGAGGAGTACCCCTCGAGGGGTACTTACAGAGGCTCCATAGGCTAGGGGTTTAGGAAGCGAAAAATCTCCTGTATTGAGCCATTCCCAGGCATTTTTTCCTTTTTTTCCCACAAAAACGACATCCCACCATTTCTTTTTCCCACCCGCCCAGGGAGGCTGATCCGGAAAATTGGCTCCTCCAGCAAGAATAATGACACCCTCGTGTTTTCCGGCAAACATACCGGCATAGCCCATGGCTTCGTCGCTGCCCTGAGTAGGTGGGAGGCTGGCAATATTTTCCCAGGAAAGGGAAGCCGAGGTGAATCCTTCGGTGGACCACCCCGGAATCTGAATCCCAAAAAATAAAGCAGTTATGAATAATGTTTTTTTCATGCGTAATGGTTGAACCGATGTCAGACCTTGGCACAATAGTCAAAGAATCCCTGTGACTGGAGTGCTGAAAAGAGGTCGTTTTTTTGGTTGTTGGATAGACTTTTGCCGGGAGGGCGTAGGTCGCCCGCAGCTATGCCCAAAAAGCTTAAAATGGCTTTTCCCGCCGCAGCTCCCCCAAAACGAGGGTATAATGCGATAAAGTCAATAGATTTTTCTTGTAAAGCGAGCGCGTTTTCGCTATTTCCCGCCTCGAATTGCAAGACGAGTTCGTGGTATAGCGGCGCAGCAAAATTATAGGTACTGCCAACTCCTCCCTTGGCGCCCATAGCAAGTCCTGCGAGGAGCATCTCGTCCCAACCCCAAAGGATATCGTAGCGATAATTATCAAAGCGCAAGCATTGATTGAATTCCATCAGGTCGTTGTGGGTATATTTGATCCCCGCAAAATTGGGTATCGCGTCTCCGGCTTGTTGGAGAAAGCTGGTCATGGAAAGGTTGACCCCCGTCAGGATTGGAATGTGGTAAAAGTAAAAAGCGAGTTCGGGTGCAGCAGCTGCAATGGGACGGATAAAATCCACCAGTGCTTCCACACTGCCGGTTTTGATATAATACGGTGCATTTACGGCAATGCCATACAGTTGGTGCTCCCGGGCATAGGCCGCAAGGGCAATTCCCTCTTGCTGGCTGGTTCCGGACACCATCGCCATTACCTTGAAATCGGGCGCCTGATAGGGCGCCCAAGCGGCTATGAGGGCTTTTTTTTCGTCAAACATCAGCGATGCACCTTCTCCGGTGGTTCCGTTGATAAATACACCTTTGATACCGTTGATGCGCAACATCCGAGCATATTCTGGGATGATATCGGTGTGCAGCTCCCCTGTCGGGGAAAAAGGGGAAAAGGTGGCGGCAATTAAGCCGGTAATGTGGTTGAATTTCATGGATAACGGGGTTGAATAGTGGGAAGGAGCCGGAAGTCCGGCTCCTTATGTTGTCCAAGATATCAATTAATTTCCGTACCCCGGATTCTGGGTAATGCTGGAATTTAAACTGATTGTTCCCAAAGAGATCGGCCATAGTTCCAGGTGGTTCTGACCTGCCCGGTTTTGGAGAGAGGGGACTTTCTCAAAGGCTTTTCCAAATCGAAGCAAATCCCACCACCTTTTGCCTTCAAAGGCGAGTTCCAAGAGCCTTTCCTGAAGGATGGCTTCGTCGTTGGCTGCTTGTGAACCGCTGACAAACCTGTGCGCTTCAAAAACGGTTCCGTAGGCCCGCTGACGCACCTGGTTGATTTCGGTAGTGGGATCCTGCCCAAGTGCGTTTTTGGCTTCTGCTATCAGGAGCAACAGGTCGGCATAGCGGTATATAATGATATCATCTATGAATCTTCTTCCGGAGGGGTCTATAAATCCTCTGTATTTCATGACAATAGAAGCATAATATTCAGGATTCCCCTGCGCATCCGGGATGTTGATCGCGACATAGGTGGCATTTTTACGCTGGTCGTCCTCCTGAAATGCGTTGCGAACAAGGGCAGAGGGAGCCATGCGGTTGAGCCCTCCTCCCTGTCCGATGAGCGCCCGGGTAGCTTGGTCAGTTCCCACTGGGATTTGGTCGTCCCTCACGTAAAGCTCTGCATTGTAGTTGGTGCCGGATTCAAGATCCAAAAATCGTACGGAAAATAGGACTTCCGAGTTGCCTTTTTGGTTGTAACGGAAAATATCGTCAAAGTTGGTGCGGAGTGCAAGTCCCGGCGCGGTAGCTGCATCATTGAGCGCTGCCAGTGCCGTATTGAAATCTTGTTGCCCTCCTCCCGTCTTTTTGCCAGTCCAAAGATAGACTTCGCCCTTAAGGACTTGTGCAGCGGGTTTGGACCAGAATGCTTTGGAGGTCGGCAGGTTGTTGTCCGGGAAAAGCGCAATAGCCTGATCTAGATCGGATTTGATCTGGCTGAGTATTTCATCTGCTGAGGCCCTCGGTTTGAAAGTGGTCTCCGCGTCATAACCCTCCGTAGGATCGGTTACCAGGGGTACCCCGCCCCAGGTGCGCACCATTACAAAATACAGGAATGCGCGCATACTAAAGGCCTGAGCCAGCATCCGATTTTTGTTGTCGGGGTTGTTGAAGGTGATCTCCGGAACATATTTCAGGATGAGGTTGGCATCGTGGATAATGGTGTACATCCGGAGCCAATTTGGCCCGGAAAAATTGGGGTCCAAGGTGTTTTCAAAGTACCTTTCCCGCCCCTCAGAGGCTTGAAGACCATAGCTGAGGGTTTCACCGCGAACCTCACCCCAGTAAAAGAGATTACTGGCCGCCTGATCCCGGAAGCGCACATACATGCCGTTTAAGGCACCGTTTGCATTGTCTTCGTTTACCCAGAATCCCGATGCTGTGATGCTGCTGACGGGAGTGAGTTCCAGTTGTTCGGTACAACTGGTGGACAGGCTCAAAACGACCAGTACCAAACCAGTTATCTTTATGAATCCTTTCATGGTTGTTTTGTTTTAATTAAAAGTTGACATTAATACCCCACAGGAAGCTTCTGGGGATAGGATATCGTCCCGAGTCAGTGCCCCCCTCTTCAGGGTTTAAGCCGGTATATTGTGTAAAATAGTGGAGGTTCGTTCCCGTAAAATAGGTTCTTGCCGCCGGTATGCGCAGGGGCTTAAGAAGCCGCTGGGGCAGGTTGTAGGATAGGGTGACCTCGCGCAAGGCCAGATAGTCTCCTTTTTCGTGGAAGAAGGTACTGCCGCGAAAGGAGTTGTTTTGCGCAAGCTGATCAGCCCACATGTACCGGGGGAAGTCTGTTTGGTCGCCCTGGTTCTGCCATGCACGGGTGGTTTCTTGGAGAATGCCGATGTCGCCCTGGTATTGCCCGTTGAACCTGGCTCTGCTTTCGTGATAGATGGTGTGCCCAAGGGCAAAATCCATGCGCACGGTCAAGCTCAGACCCTTGTAACGGAAGGTGTTTTGGATACCTCCGGTCCATTTTGGAAAGATGTTTCCGGCAAATACGCGATCCCTGCTGTCAATGGTGTCGTTTTGGTCAATATCGTCCCAGCTGACATCTCCGCCGAATTTGTTTTTGTTACCACCCGGAACCAACAGGTCGAGCGGTGAATTGGCTGCTGCTTCGTCAGTAGGAAACACACTGAGATGCCGGTAGGCAAAAATTTCTCCCAGTGTTCCGCCTTCCTGAAGTCCTCCTCTCCACGCATAGTCATTGATGCCGGGGTCATAGATAAATATCCCCCCAATCCGGTTGTTTTCATTCGCGTTGTCGGGCAATTGTACGATGGTATTGATATTTCGCGCCGCAATCAGTGTGGCATCCCAGGAGAAGTCACCTTTCTGAGCAATGGTAGCGTTGAGTTCGAGTTCCACTCCTTCATTGCGAAGCGACCCCAGGTTGGTGAGGATAGATGAAAATCCGGTTGATTGTGGCATCTCGAGGTTGGTGAGCAAATCATCGGTGACCCGGTTGTAGTAGTCTAGTACGAGGTTGACCTTGTCGTCGAACAGCCCCATATCAACACCAATGTCGAAGGTTTTGGATCGCTCCCACCTCAAATCCTGGTTGGCCATGCGGTTGTTGAGAATGGCTGCTCCGTCGTTGTAACGCGATCCAACGGAATACAATCCTTGTGCGTGAAAATCAGAGAGGTTGCCAATGTTTCCATTCACACCGTAGCTGGCTCTCAGTTTCAGGTAGGAAAGCTGATCCGGGAAGGCATCCCAGAAGTCCTCCCTGTGCAAGTTCCAACCCGCTGAAATGCCTGGAAAAAATCCCCAGTAGTTGTTGGCACCCAGGTTCGATGCGCCGTCCTGACGGGCAGATAGCGAAACCAGGTA
This sequence comes from Saprospiraceae bacterium, assembly GCA_030729925.1. GTDB lineage: Bacteria > Bacteroidota > Bacteroidia > Chitinophagales > Saprospiraceae > JALQTV01. The sequence goes on along the minus strand of JANQWK010000097.1, from coordinate 63,238 downwards.
TTTTTTGTTGAAGTCGTAGTTAATCCTTCCAAAGAAACCAATGATGCGTTGCTGGGACTGGGAAGAAGATACCGCAGTGGGTTCGGCAGATGCATTGAGGGTGGCAATAAGATCCGAAGCCGCTCCACGACCCGATCCCGAAGCCGAATAATTCTGGCGGTCATAATAAGATCCTCCTCCTTTGAGTTGCAGGTTGTGCCCACTAAAGGATTTGTTGTAAGTAAAGACCCCGTCGAATTGTTTCTGCCAGTACAGCGAGTTGCTGAAAGAAGCTGCTCTGGAGTCAATGAATTGGGTCGCCGTATTGAAGTAAGATTTCAGGAAGCTGTTGTTGGTACCTTGCACAAAATACAACGATCCAATGGGTTCGAAAGTCAGGTTGGGCAAGATTTCCCAAGTCGCTCCCGCAGAAAGGGTAAGTCGGTTGGTGGCATTCAGAGCGTCCGTGCGGTTGAGGTGGTACAGGGGGTTACCCATACTCCGGTTTTGACCGGGCGCGAGACTGCCGTCTTCGAAGCGAAATTTTGCCGTAGGCGGAAGACCCAAAGCACGCTGGAAGATTTGATTTTCACTGAATACCTGATTGTTGGAGGAGTTGGTGAAGTTGAGCCTTCCATAGACAGAAAGTTTGTCGCTGACTTCCACATCTCCGTTCATCCGCACAGTATATCGTTTAAAGTCGGTGTTGATGGCAACCCCTTCGTTGTCGAGATAACCGATACCCATATCAAATCGGGCTTTATCCGATCCTCCTGATATTTGGATGTAATGGTTCTGGGACCAGGCTTGACGGAATAGGATGTCCTGCCAGTCCACGTCGTCAAAAATGATGGTTTTGCTGGGGTCAACAGGGTCTGGCATGGATTGCCAGCCTTCGTTGAGCTTGTATTCGTTTTCAGAGGTCAGGTACTGCGGCGTGAAACCAGTGCGGTTGCTAAGGTCATTGCCCACCCCAAAACCATTGGGTTGGTTGAGGCGAAACAACTGCCCCGGATTTTTTTCGGCAAGCCGAACCAACCCCGTTCGGTTGAAGTAGATGTAATCTCTGGCAGATGCCATGTCGTATCGGTTCCACATTTCAGACATGCCGAGGTTGTAGCGATATGAAACAACAGTTTTTCCCGCTTTTCCGGTCTTTGTGGTAATGATGACCACCCCGTTGGATCCCCGGGCACCATAAATGGCCGTCGCAGCGGCATCTTTGAGGACCTGAAAGGTTTCTACATCGTCCGGGTTGATGTCGTTCATGTTGGTGCGAATGACCCCGTCAATGATATACAGCGGTTCAGCGCCATTCGGGTCGTTGATGGAGGTGCCACCCCGTACAATGACCCTCGGAGCTTGACCGGGCTGCCCGCTCGTGGTCTGCACGCGAACCCCCGATACCGTACCTTGCATGGCCGATGCCACATTTGCAAATGGTACGTTTTCCAGAATCTGCGGCTTTACTTTTGAGACGGAAGAGGTGAGGGTCTCCCGCGACTGCTCCCCATACCCGATGACGAGTACCTCGTCCAGACTTTGGGTGTTGAGCTGCAAAGCTACATTGAGAATGGCAGCTCCATTTACCTGAAGCTCCTGAGCAGTGTAGCCAATGTAGCTAAACTGGAGTATGCCTCCCTCCGGTACGCGAATGGCATAATCGCCATTCAGGTCGGTAACCGTTCCGGAAGAGCTGCCAATTATCAATACATTGACACCTGGGAGGCTTTCCCCCGTAGTTACGTCTGTAACTTTTCCGCTAACATCTATCTCCTTTTGAGCATATCCTGCCTGGACAATCAGGGTAAATAATGAAAGCAGCAGGAAACGTTGCAAGTCAAAGTTCTTCATGCTGGTTTGAATTAATGTTTGGAAATTTTTTGCTTGTTCTATAAGCTTTGGCAATCGCTTTATCGAACCCATTTCAAACTTAGCACGGTACGGTTGGTTACAAGGGGGCCAATCATCCGGCAAAGGGTTATGAATCGTCCGAAAAGGGGGAATATCGTCCATACTTGGGGTGAAATCGTCCAGGCATTACTTAATTTGGTTAATTTAGGCTTGGCTTGAGATAGATTTTTTATTTTTTGCCCGGGAATAAATTTTATGTTATGCATACAAAAAGAGGCTTGCTAAAGCGGTTTTTTCCGCTCTTGCTTTTGGGGATAAATGCAGTTTGGCTGGTACCGATTGTTGCTCAGGTCAAGGCACCTGTTGCCAATACGGTTGCACAGCCTTTGAAGTTTGTGCATATCAGCAGCAACGATGGGTTGCCCCAAAATTCGGTACTGGCAATTTTTCAGGATGCCACAGGATTCATTTGGATGGGGACAGACAACGGGCTGGCTCGCTTCGATGGCTACCATTTTAAGGTGTTTCGCCATCGGCAAAACGAAAGCAATAGCTTGAATAGCAATGTAATACGATCAATTGTTTCCGATCCGCTTCGCCATCTTTGGATTGGAACAGAGGGTGGGGGAATTGCCATTATGGATTGCCGCCGGGAGATTTTTTTCAGATTGACAGATGGCCAGGACGATTTGGCGGCATTAGCTTCGGCAAAAGTTTCTCGACTAATTGTGGACCACGAGCAAAACGTTTGGGTGGCTACAAATGGCAAAGGTTTGTTTAGGATTAAGGTGGATTTTGATAAAGCAGGTACGCCGGAGTCTTATCCGGAGGTCATGGAGGTTTGGCAGTATCATACAGGCAATTCTGTGCTTTCCGACGATAAAATATGGAATGTATATGAGGACAAGAAGGGCAATTTGTGGGTAGGAACTCTGGATGGAGGGGTGTATTTGCTTCGGCCGGATCGCTCGGAAATCGAGCCTGTTCCGCTTGTATTGGATGGGCGTAAAGTTCGCTCGGTGAAGAGTTTTTTTGAAGATAGTCAGGGTAATTTTTGGATCGGAACGGAAAAATACGGTTTGTTTCAGCGGCCTGCAGGGGCTTCCGAGTTTTTCCCTTTTCCGCTCCCCGAGCGGCAGCGTACGTTTCAGCAGTACGAATTGAATATTACCAGTTTTTTGGAGGATCAACAGGGGCAACTTTGGATAGGTACTCTTGGAAGGGGGGTGTATGTGTATGAACCTTCTCGCCACGCGGTTTTTCACTTTGAGGACGATCCGGGTGATCCCTATAGTCTCAATGGCAATTCCGTTTATACCCAGCTGAAGGATAATGCCGGTAATATCTGGTTGGGAATGTATTCGGGCGAAGGTCTGAATAAAGTTTCGCCAGCCCAGCAGCAATTCGAGCATTATCGCTACGACCCCGAACTTCAGCGGGGTCTTTCCGGGAAAATGGTCAAGTCTATCTTCAAAGATCAGTCAGATCGTTTGTGGATAGGCTTGTTTAACGGCGGACTGAATCTGCTGGAGAAAAATGCTACCCGTTTCAGGTATTTTACCGCAGGTGCAGGCGGCATGCTGGGGCACAATCACGTCCAGATGGTTTTTGAGCGCTCTAACGGCGAACTTTGGATAGGAACAGATGGGGGAGGGATTACGGTTTTCCGTCCCCGCGACAATACGGTCAATTATTGGATACATGACCCCTCCGATCAATATTCCCTGAGTAAAAACGAAGTCTGGACTATTGTGGAGGATAAAAAAGGCCGCTTGTGGATCGGAACCGCCAACGGCGGGGGGCTGAATGTTTTTGATCCCGCAACCGATAAATTTCGGCATTTTACCCATCGCCAAGAAGAGTTTAACAGTCTGTTGTTCAATGATGTAAGGGCTTTACTAGTCGATTCAAAAAACAACCTCTGGATTGGCACTTACGGAGGTGGCTTGAGTAAAATGGATCTAGATACAGAGACTTTTTACCATTACGCTCACGGCAGCGCCAGGTATCCCAATGTAAGCAACAATATCATTACGGCTATTTTGGAGGACAAACGGGGCTATATTTGGGTAGGGACTTTTGGGGGCGGTTTGAATCGTATTAATCCCTTAGATGACAGCATACAGGTGTTCCGCGAAAAAGACGGACTGCCTTCGGATATTGTGAAGGCCATCCTGGAGGACGACCAGGGACAACTTTGGGTCAGCACCATCCACGGACTTTCGGCGCTGGACCCCATTCAGTTGGCTTTTAAAAATTACCTCGAAGAAGACGGGTTGCAGTCCAATGAGTTTAATTTGGGAGCTGCCTTCAAGGACGCGGAAGGGCGCCTGTATTTTGGAGGGATCAATGGCGTTAACGCTTTTTTTCCCGATCGCATTCAGCCTTATCCCACGCCCAAGGCTCCGGTGCTGACAAGGCTGAAAGTGCTGAACGAGGAGGTCAATCCGGGTTCCGGACTTTTTGAGGAAATGGAACTCCAGGAAGCGGTCAGTTTTTCGGATCGTCTGACGTTTAACAGCCGACAGAACTCCTTTGAATTTGAGTTTAGCGCATTGGAATACTTGTCCCAGGATAAAATTCGCTACGCTTATCAGATGGAGGGGTATGACCAAACCTGGATTGAGCCAGGCTCGGGCAGAAGGTTTGCCAACTATGCGAATCTTCCACCGGGTGAATATACCTTCCGCATGCGTGCCGCTTATGCGGGTGATCCCCACTTTTCCCCGGTACGGGAAATTCAGATTGCGATCCTGCCACCCTGGTACCGTTCCAACTTGGCTTATCTGGCTTATGTGCTTCTGTTGTTGGGGTTGGCTTATACGGTCAAATCGGTCGTTTCGCTGCGGATCCGACTGAAAAATGACTTGCGCTTCGAAAGGCTCGAGAAGGAAAAACAGGAAGAGGTGAGTCAGATGAAACTCCGGTTCTTTACCAATATTTCCCACGAATTGCGAACTCCGTTGATGCTGATCATTTCTCCGCTCGAACAATTGCTGCGCAAGGGGAATGTTCCGCCCGAACTGAGCCACCAGTTGGATGCCATCAACCTCAACGCCGGACGGTTATTGCGCCTGATCAACCAATTGCTGGATTTCAGAAAACAAGAGGCCGGACATTTGAAACTCTCTATCCAGAAAGTACCTGCTCCTGCTTTTTTGGAAGAGATCAAGCAGGCCTTTGACGGGATTGCTGCCCAGCGCCGCATTACTTACGAGTTGGACCTGCAACCGGATATCCCTGAGTTCCTCTGGATAGATCCCCATCAGATGGAGAAGGTTTTTTTTAACCTGATTTACAATGCATTTAAGTTTACTCCAGAAGGGGGAACCATCCTTGTAAGGGCCGCTACAACCACGTTCTTGCCTGACGGCGAAAAAACACCGGTTCCGGCCACCTGCTTCTGTGTTTCGGATACTGGGAAAGGTATTCCGCAAGATCAACTCAATTTAATTTTTGAGCGTTTTTTTCAAGTCAATGAGCCGGGCGGCTACCATAACGCTGGAACCGGCATAGGACTGGCTTTGTCTAAAAATTTGGTGGATTTTCATCGCGGAAAGATTACCGTAACAAGCGTGCCTAACCAGGAAACCGTTTTTTCGGTGTACCTGCGACAAGGCTTCGGACATTATGAGAAGTACGAACTGGTGTCCGATCAGGGACAACATGTCGAACAAGAATGGGTGATGTCCGAAACCGCCAAACAGCGTTTCCTCGCTCCACAACGTTCTTACGCCAGGCAAAGCCCCGGTCAGGGAGCCCTGCCTCCACGCAAAATTTTGTTGGTGGAGGACAATCCCGAACTACTCGCCTTGTTGGCAAGTGCTTTCGAAAGCGAATTCCAAGTGTTTACGGCTACTAATGGTAGAGAAGGACTCACCTGCTTATCCACCGAAAAAATAGATTGTGTTATCTCGGATGTCATGATGCCCGAAATGGATGGCATCGAATTTTGCGCACGCGTCAAAGGACAACTCCAAACCAGCCATATTCCGCTGATCCTCCTCACTGCGCGAAGTTCTTATCCTCATCAGTTGGAAGGATATGAATCCGGCGCCGATGATTATATCCCAAAACCTTTTCGACTGGATCTGCTCGTCCTGAAAGCCAATAACCTACTTAATACCCGGCTCAGATTGCAGTCAAAGTTTCTAAAGAGTCCTCACCTCGAAACCCCCGAAGTCCATACGGGGGCACTGGATCAAAAGTTCCTCGCCGATGCCATTGCTGTGGTAGAGGCAAATATAGCCAACGAACACTTTGCTGTGAAAGATCTGGTCAAAGCCCTGGGACTGAGCCGAACACTCGTATTTGAAAAGTTCAAATCCTTGATCGGACAGCCCCCCAATGAGTTTATCCAAACCCTCAGATTGAAAAAAGCTGCTCGGATGATTCGCGAAAACAAACTAAAAATTAATGAAATAGCTTATCAGGTAGGATTCTCCGACCCCAAGTATTTTTCCAAGTCCTTCCAAAAACAATTTGGTGTGAGCCCTTCCCGCTTTAAGGCTAATTTGGACCGAAAAATACCTGGAGTACCCAACTAATTTTGTCTTAAAGTTCATAATATCAATATTTTAAAATGCAGGTGCAAGCCACCTTAAGATGCCCAAAAGTTCCAACCTGTACAGCAGGCCCCCTGGGGATGGGAACATACACCGGCTCGTAACCAATGGGGGCTTGGAATTGGCCTGGCTCTTGGCAGTTGCTCCAAATAGCGGCAAATAGCACCAGCGATAAGATGAGTTTGATTTTTTGTAGCATACGAACAAAGGTTTAAGCCAAATCGGGATAATTCAAGCCAAGCTCTTTAAAGCTTACCGTGAAGCTGAATCGTTGTAAAGTTCACTTCCGAAAACCAAAAGCCTCCCGAAAATTTCCGGTTAAGGATAGAATAGCAATTTTAATGAACCACAATACGCAATACGTTTTTTCCGCAGGTGATAAAATAGACTCCCCCAGGTAAATGGCCGGTATCCAAGGTATAGGTTTCTTGCTCGTGTGATTGGGGTAAGCGCATGACTTCCCTGCCGGTAAAGTCCAGGATTCGAATCAACTTTCCATCCTGCTCCGGGTCGCGTATGGATATGTGAAGCACATCGTGCGCGGGATTAGGATAAGCCTCCAAGCCTGAATAGGCGTTGGACGAACCCGATCCACAAGGGGTATTTCCTGGAACGCCAGCTGTGGCAGTGCAGGTTGGAGACCAGTCAGAACCAGCTTCCGGACAAATGGTTGCTACCTGCCATTCATAAGTCCTTCGGAAGGAAAGATTGGACAACCGAAAAAAGTTGGTTGGGCTTGGGTATTCCCGCCAGATGGTAGAACCTTTGAGTCGAATGCGAAAAACATAGCCGGTTGCTCCTGCAGCCTCGTCCCAATTAAAGCGCATGCTGCGCACGAGGACTTCGTCCACAAATAATCCTGTCGGTGCAAGGCAGGCATGGTCAACAGGACAGGGGCCGCATACTCCTCCGCAGTCCACTCCCGTTTCGTCTTGGTTTTGAATCCCATCCGAACAACTTGGGCAAGGCAAACAATTGCCTCCACAATCAATCCCGGTTTCATCGCCATTTTGGATATTGTCCGTGCAGGTGGGCGCAGGTTCCTCGTTGTCTTCTTGGTCGCATACACTGCTATCACTTTCTCCGCCGGTAAAGGTGCATACATAAGAGTACTCGCCATCCAAATTGTCGCAAATACTGCTTACGCGCCATTCGTATTGCCTTCCTGATACCATTCCTCTGATGGTAATAAAGGGATATGTTGTGGTGAAGGTCGTCCATGCCATATCCCCAATGCGTCGGATTTGAACCTTATACCGATCGGCATTAGTGTCGCTCTCCCAGTTTAGCCTGGCCGTTGTTCTTCTCACCGGATCCGCAAACAACCCCTTCGGTGCAGGACAAGTTTCCGCTGTTGTGCAGGGCTCGCATTGCCCCCCGCAATCTATCCCGGTTTCATCCTGGTTTTGGATGCCATCATTGCAGGACGGACAAGGATCGCAAGCTACTGGCGTACAAGCGATTCCACTAACCAGTGAATCTGCAAGGCAATTCAGATAGCACTCCAGATTAGTATATCCGGGTACTCCGGTAAACGCAAGAGACAAAGCGGTTCCATTGTGATCTTGTACCATCGGATTAAGGCCATTTGCAATTTCCCAGGAGTCAGGCATTCCATCGGAATCCGAATCTGTGGGAGCTTCATCACTATTTGAAATTAAAAAGGCATCATCTGCACCAGCTTGGTCAAGTGGGGCGTTTAAAAATTGTCCAGTCGCTATGGCTCCAATCAGCCTGTTGTCCATGGGATCCCTTGGGAAAGCGCCTACTTGCCTGATGATTTGCTGGGTTAAGTCGGAAACTGGAATGCCCTCCTGGACGGGAAAGGCATGCGGGGTGGTTTTCCGCTCACAAGCACCGAAGTGGTCGTTTGGACCATTTTGGTGAAAATCATTGCAGCAATAAAAAAGCTGGTAATCGCTCCAGTTTGGGTAAAGGCTGAGCCGGTTTCCGGAAACAAACAAACGGTTGGCAGCAAATCTCAGCATTTCTATGTGAAACATGCCATTGGTATAAGAAGGTCTGGCTATGCTGAGGTTGTTCATGATATTCATGTCCAGATAAAAAAAGCGGTTAGCCCCCGTTCCGGTTTCCCCCGTGTACCAGGTTTCAATTCCCGGATCCCACAACAGATTAGAGACCATTTCAATGTTGATCCGCCTGTTTTCACAGTGAACACTTTCACAGGATATCTCAGGCATACGCCCACCCATCCGGTTCCAGTTGTTGTATAACAAAGAGATGCTGTCTAGCGGACGCTGCGGGGAGGAATAATTGATTAACATACCCCCAAGGTAGGCATGGTCGCCTAAGGTTTCTGCAAAGATCGAGTGTTGAATGGTAATGGCAGAACTTCTCGAGATGTCCACCGCCTCATCCCAGGCATGAGCCATGGAGCAATGATCAATAATGGCTTTTTCTACCCCGCCCAAGGTAAGGCCATCGCCTGAAATCCAGTATGGGGAAGGGTGTTTGGTTAGGTCTCCACTCCTGAGTCGCAAATGCCTGATAATTAAATTATAAGCGTTGGGTTGTTCCTCATTGTAAGAGGAAAGCCCCCTTACAATGATGCCGCCTGGGGATGTCTGCCCGGCAATGGTAATATCCCTGGCACCTGCAGGTATAGTTACTGTTGCCGGAATTACACCACTGACCTTGAATAAAATATAAGAAGGCCCCGGCGTGTTTAATGCTTCTTGTAGAGACCCAGGACCATTTGCATTGAGGTTGGTTACATAAATCACGCGCCCGCCCCGACCCCCGCTGGCGTATTTTCCAAAACCTTCCGCACCCGGAAATGCAGGAATTTGCTGGCCTGTTATTATCAAAACCGGAAATAGCAAAGTAAAAACCAAAAAGTGTTTCATGTTACTACAGGGTTTAGGTGAGACTGGATGTCAAATCTCTAATCTACCTCAAAATTTACGCTTATTTTTTAAGTTTAGAAAGGTTCGGGGCTGGAATTATTTTGAAACACTGACACCATACTCTTGGTAAATACAGGCTTGCAGGGGAAAGACAGGTAGTAGCTAAATGTAATTTTTTTTATATTTTTAAATCACTAAAAATCAGGTATTTGTAGCAATTTTTTGTGGTCCCGCCAGGAATCGAACCTGGATCTAAAGTTTAGGAAACTTCTATTCTATCCGTTGAACTACGGGACCAGTCAGATAGGAGTGACAAATTTACATGCTTTTGGGCAATTATGAAACTGCTTTTTGTGTTCGCCTTCGGAGGTCGTTTTTCCCCGAGGATAGGCGTATATTTGAACGAAAAAACGCAAAGGAATGAAGCTGTTTTGGTTCAGACGTGTAGTGTTGTTGCTCGGTTTAGGCCTGGGGATTGTTTTTTTTGCCGAAGGCCAAAATTATAGATTGCCGCTCATTCCAATTGAACAGACGCGTATCGAGGTGCTGGACAATGGTCTTACGATAGCTACGACACCCCACGATGCGGTGCCGAATGTGTTTGTTCGGGTACAACTGCTCAATAGCCCCGATGATCAGTGGTACAACCTGCTGGGCAACCTGAGCTTCCGCTGGTTGTGCAAAGGATCCGATGCTGTGGAACTGGAACAGCGCCTCAACGGGTGGATGGCGAATGTGGTGCCGGATGGCAGGGGTTTTAGTGTGAATGGGCCCTCAAGGTTTGCTTCCGAGCTGTTGAACTTGACCACGGATCTATTACTACATCCCAGCCTGGATTCGCTGAGCTTCCAGTCGGTCCTGGGGGAGTGGCAGCAGCAGTCGAGGTTGGCCATGGAGGATCCACAGACGATCAGCAGAAAAGTCGCCGAACAGTGGCTTTTTTCCGGAGCACTGAATATCATGGATTGGCTGGATGATGCTGCTAAAACTACGGCCCTGCGACAGGCTTGTGAGGCTTATATTCGCGAGTTTATTCAACCCAATCACCTGCTGATCAGCGTTGTCGGGGATTCCGGACACAATTTGCCTGATTCCGCCCTGCAAAACTGGCGCAAAGGTTCCGATACCATAGTTCAGATTCCTGCATTGCCTGCGCTTCCAGGGCCCGCCGTGGCTTTGGTGCAACAGCCCGGGCGTACAACTTTTCTCCAGCTGATGATTCCGCTCGAGATCCAGCCGGGCAGTAAAGCTGCCGTAGCCCTGGAGGTGCTGCAGACCCTTTTTGCAGGTTTTCCCGGTAGCACCCTCAACCGCCAATTGATGCGGGATTTTAAAATGCCCCTCGGTATGCTTTCCGGAATAAGTTCCTGGAATGGCCGCGAGTGGTTTATGGCGAGCGGACAACTGCCCAATCGCGATGTTCCGGTGATCGCAGGATTGGTGATGGATAGATTGATGTCGTTGAAAACCAATCCCATCCCCGAAGAGTTGGTGCAGCAGGGCAAAAATTGGCTGATTCGGCTGCATCAGCGAAAACTCGAACAGCCGGCTGAGTTGGCCGCGATGCTGACCACTACCCGGGAAGGGAATTACGATTTTGGTTTTCATACAAATTATATTGAACTGCTGAATAGCATTACTTCCGCCGACCTTGTCCAGGTGGCCAACCGTTTCCTTTTGCCCGAAAGGCTGTATGTTATTGCAGTTGGCGAGGTGAAACCAGTGGCAGCGGCCCTTTCCGCACTGGATGCAGACGGCCTTACCGATTGGTTTAACTCCCTTGGCAAACCTATAGATCCAACTTTTTTCGATATTCCCGAAGGAGTTACCGCAACATCCTTGCTCAATGCCCTCGCCGGGCAAAATATGGGGACTCCTGCTCAAACCGCACCCCAAAGCTGGTACCTGAATTGGACAGGGAGCCTCGATGGAACTCCCGTGGTGTTGGAAACCTACCGATCCGGGCCTTCAAAGCTGGGATTAAAGGTTACTTTGGATGGGGTGGATATGCACCGGATCGAAGGAGAGGAGGGAAGGTTGGTTACCGCTATCCTGGGCGAACAGCAAGACCTGGATCCGCTAACCCAACAATTGCTGGAGCTGCAACCCCTGCTTTTTCCAAGTTCCCTGCCCAATTGGCGAGATTTTAAGGCAAACCTGGATGGTGTCTTGGAAATAGAAGGCCAAAAAATTGTGGTGCTCCAACTGGAAACCCCCAAAGGCTTCGCTTTTACGGCTTATCTGGATGCCGAAACGAAATTGCTGAGCGGCCTGAAAAAATCTCATTCTGGCGGACAGTTCGAAAGCTGGTTTTTTGATTATGCCCCCAATAAGGGCGCCATGCTGCCCCGTCGTGTGGTGATCAAAGGAATAGGGCCTTATCCCCTGACGTTCACGCTTCATGACTTTCAGACAAACGAACAGGCTGATCTATTGCGGACAAGCTGGGATAAATAATTTACTTTTGTAACTTAGTGTTATTATAAATCATAAAAATGATACAGGTTTTTGTAACCGGAGGAACGTTCGATAAAGACTATAACTATATCACCGGCGAGTTGTTTTTTAAGGACACCCACCTGCCCGCGATGTTTAAACGAGGTCGGTGTACCCTCGATATTGATGTGAAAACCCTCATGATGGTGGATAGCATGGAGATGACCGATGCCGACCGCGAGATCATTGCCCACAATTGCAAGCGAACTACTTCTCGACATATTCTGATTACCCACGGTACCGACAGAATGGTGGAGACGGCTGCTTTCCTGGCTAACCAGCATGTTGCCGACAAGACGATTGTGCTGACCGGCGCGATGATCCCCTACGCTTTCGGGACTTCTTCCGATGGTTTTTTCAACCTCGGCAGTGCCCTCGCTTTTGCCCAAACGCTCCCGGCAGGAGTGTATGTGGCCATGAACGGTCGTTATTTTAACTGGAATGCCGTGCGGAAAAATACGGCAACCGGGTTTTTCGAAGAAATAAATTCGTAAACGATGCTCGATATCCTCGGTTTGTTGTTCGAAGTGCTTTTTTTGGCCGCAGGCGTGTACCTCTACTTGTTCGCCATAGGCAAAATTACCTTTGCAGATGCCCGTACCCAAGAGCAGGCTTCCCGCTTTCGCGAAAAAAATGCCTCCTGGTTGCGCATTTTAGCCCTGGGCATGACGGCCATCATGAGCATCAATGTCCTGGTTCACCTGATGCAGTTGCTGCGCTAAAAAGTATTCCCCATGATCCGGATCTTGCATACTGCCGATTGGCACCTCGGAAAAAAATTGGAACACATCTCCCGATTGGAAGAGCAAAAAGCGGCCATGATGGAGATAGTGGATATTGTTGAACGGGAAAACCCCGATCTGGTGATCGTGGCCGGGGATTTGTTCGACCAGTTTAATCCTCCCGTCGAGGCCCAGGATTTGCTGTACAAAACCTTGAAACGATTGACCAACGAGGGCCGCCGCCCTGTGCTGGCTATTGCGGGTAACCACGATTCTCCCGATAGAATAGCATCAGTGGATCCCCTGGCCCGCTACAATGGAATTTTTTTCTCCGGTTATCCGCATACCAAGATTCCTGCGATTGCTACCGACTGGGGCTGGCAAGTTGCCAATACGGATGCAGGATTGCTGGAGTTTCGATGGGACAAATTGGACTACCCGGTAAGGGTGCTCCACACCGCTTTCCCCAACGAACTTCGTTTGAAGACTTATCTCGGAGATCAGGATGGCCACAACCTGGCTACTTTCCTGAGTGCCCACTGGCAGCAACTGATTACCGACCACTGCAATAGCCCCGGGGTCAATATCCTGACCGCCCATTTGTTTGCTTCGCCCCCCAGGGAAAAATACGAGGAGGAAGACGGCGAAAGGGCTACCTTGTCTATCGGTGGCGCACAGGTGGTCTTCCCGGAGTATTTTCCCGCCCAGATCAATTATGCCGCTCTCGGACATTTACATCGCCCCCACGCCATTTCTTCCGCTACCCCTCATATCTGCTATTCCGGTAGCCCCCTGGCTTATAGTTTTGCCGAGGCCGGACAGCAAAAAATCGTGAATCTGGTAGAACTGGAACCGGGTAAGCCGGCAAGGGTCATACCAATACCCCTGCAAGCAGGAAAACAACTGATCAAATACAATGCACCTTCGCTGTCAGATGCCCTCGATTTTTTGGGAAAGGTGCCGGATAGTATCGTGGATTTGACCGTCCGAGTGTCGGAATACCTGGATGCAGCCGATCGCAAGGCTTTGTTCAACCTCAATCCCAATGTCTTTATTCGCCCCATCAGCGACCAAGTGCAGCAACAGTTGACCCGACCCGATACCCGCTACGCTTCCGGCAATATAGAGGATCACTTTCAACAGTATTTTCTGGAAAGCGAAAAAATGGCACCCTCAGCAGAGATGATGAACCTTTTTAGAGAAATTTTAGGAACAGAAACGAACCCATGATTCCATTACAACTGACCATCAAGGGAATGCATTCCTACCGGGATGAAAGTCATATTGATTTTTCCCGACTGACCGAAGCAGGATTGTTTGGCGTGTTTGGGCCTACCGGAAGCGGTAAATCTACTATTCTGGAAGCGATCAGCCTGGCCTTGTACGGCGATAATGATCGTATGGGGAGCCGGGGAAGGGGCTATAACCAGCTGAATTTACAGTCCGACGAACTGAAAGTGGATTACGAGTTTTTGCTGGAGCAGACCGGCCAACGGTATCGCTTTGAGTACCAGTACAGCCGCAACAAAAAGGATTTTACAAAAGTCAGTTCGCCCGTGCGCAATGCCTACCAGTGGAATGGTGCAGGCTGGAGCCCCATTGATGCTGACGGAGGGAAGATCATCGGCCAAAGTTATACCAACTTTAAGCGCACCATGATTATCCCCCAGGGGAAGTTCCAGGAGTTCCTCAGCCTTGGAGGAAGTGAGCGCACCGCCATGATGGAGCAGTTGTTCGATCTTCAAAAATACAATCTTGCAGATAAAACTTCCTTTTTACTCGATCAAACAAAAGAAGAACATCGTCAAATAGAGGCCCAGTTGATGCTTCTTCAGGATATAAGCGAGGAGACGATCGCCTCAAAAGAGGTAGAGGGGAATGCCTTGCAGATACATATCCAACAACAGGAACGGGTGCTTCAAGCCCTGGATGTCCTGATCGAACCCCTGGTAGCAATACGCAACGATACCGCTAATTTGCACAAGTTGAACCGGGATAAAAAGGATATCCAGGCCAAGTTGTCCAATCTGGAGGAGAAAAAAGCGGATCTGTCTGCAAAGTCCACCGAACCCTGGGCCAATGAGGCTAATATCGCGATGCTCGAACGGGAGATCCTTGATCTGGAAGCGGTATTGGAATGGATTGGTCTAAGCAAAATGCTGGAAACAGAACAAGTCAAATTGCAAAAATTTGAACAAGGATTGCTTGAACTCGAACAGGCAAGAGCAGTAGAGGAGGAAAAGGTGGAGACTTTCAAAACGAGGATCCAGGAAATTAAGTCCCGCTTGCCGGATATAGGAACCCTCAAAGATGTGGAAAGCCGACTGG
>JANQWK010000097.1:0-48327 GCA_030729925.1 Saprospiraceae bacterium | reverse complement strand
TCCCTCGAGGAGGGACAAAAATGCCCCCTGTGTGGTTCCCTCCATCACCCCGATAAGTTTTCCGCCGAAGCGAAAGCGGAACACCAAAAGGAGGTGGACAATGCCATGGAATTGCTTAAAAATCAAATAAATAGACATCGCTCTACCCGCGATAGCATTTTAGCAGCCAGTTCCAATGCACAGAACTTAATTAAAGAGGCTCAAAAGCTGGAAAACCAAATCGGAGATCTGCATGCGGAAGTCGAAGGCCTGCAGGCCGCTCACCATGCAAGCGAGTTCCATTCCCTGGATTTTGCTCAGGTGAAAGACCTGCTCGAGGCGGCATCCCAATTACAACAAGAGATCAAGGCCCTGGAAAAAGAGCAACTGAAGGCAGAGAAGGACTGGAAGCACACCCAGGGGCGTTGCGAAAAAGGGAAAAATGAGACAGCCGATCAAAGGAGTAAGGTGGCTAACCTGCAAGGACGGGTGCAGACCCAGCAAAATAGGATTGTCAATCAGTCGCTGATCCAGCATCCACCGACTGATACCGAATTGGGGCAACAGCTGGAAACCAAACAAAGCCTGCTACATACCTGGCAAGAGCGGTTAAAAGAATGGAAAGTGGAGACCGAAAATACCAATCGCCACTTGTCCAACTTGCAAGGCCAATGGCAGCAGTGCGAAGGTCAAATTAATGATCTCATCCAAAAACTAGAACAATCCCGGCAACGTCTCGCCCTTCTGTGGCAGGAAAAACAAAAAGATCTGGGAACTTTGGCTATACATCCTTATCCCTTTTCCCAGGAGGAAAAAGAAAATGAGGCCATCCTGGATCAATGGACAAAATTGAGAAAGGAGGTACAGGAAGCCTTTTCAGATGCCAAATCCAAGTTGGAGTATCTTCTGAAAGATCTATCAGACCTAAAAACCAAATTGGCCGACAAACAACAACGCTTGCAGGAAATGGACAAGTTGGATACGCGGATCCAACAGCTAAACACCCTTGCAAAGTTATTCAAAGCAAGAGGTTTCGTAGAGTTTATGTCGCACCGCCACCTGCTGGAATTGTGCAGACTGGCCAATATGCGCTTTCAAAAACTCAACAGAAACCAACTGGTGCTGGAGATTGATGAAAAGTTCGAATTTATCGTACGGGATATCGTCAATGGCGGAAAAACCCGAAATGTGAGTACGCTGTCGGGCGGACAGCTGTTTCAGGCTTCCCTGTGCCTGGCACTTGCCCTCTCCGAACAAATCCGCAAAAGCGATTATCAGCAGTTTTTCTTCCTGGACGAGGGGTTTGGCTCACAGGACGAAAATTCCCTGGATCTGATTATGCAAACCCTGAAAGACCTGAAAAAAGAGAACCGCATCGTGGGATTGATCTCCCATGTCGAAAAAATGAAAGAGGATATCGGGGTTTATCTTAATATTACACACAATGGATCGGATGGAAGCAGGGTTAAGGGCAGTTGGGATCTTTGATAACTTCCGGCAGAATTTCAGCAGTGCGATTTTATCTTTGTGCGCTTTTTGTATTACTTTGTAGGAAAGATCAACACAAACCAGTCCTATGCAAGAATCATTGATGCGGATATTCTCCGAAGCCGACCCCTCCTTAGATGAAAAGAGTTTGCAGTTTTTGGTTCGGCTGTTCGAAAAAAACGACCAGCAGGGATTCGATTACCTGGAGTTCAAGCAGTCGTTTACCGCGCTGCAACAAATGAATATGGATATGGCTACCGCCATGAAGTCCGCTTTTACCACTGCAAAGACGGTCGGTCTTACCCGGGAAAAGTTGTTGGCCTCGGCGCTGCATTACCAGAAATTGCTGGCCATCGAGCGCGAACATTTCAACGAGGAACTCAAACGGCAACTGGACAAAAAAGTGGGCGCTCAGATAGAAGAAGCCAAATTGCTCCGGAAGACCGCGCTTTCCTACGAAGAACAAATAGTAGTCCTCCAACGCAAAATGGAAGAGGCAAAGATCAAGTTAGTCCAGGTGGAAGCGGAGGTACAGGAAGAAAAAGGCAAACTGGCACAAACCCAAGCGGCCTTTGAAAGTACGCTCACGAGCCTGGTTGATCTGATTGACAAGGATGTCCAATTTATTGAACAATACATTTAAATTGATAAATCTACGGATATGGCAGATATGATTAATTTCGACAATCCGAATCCGGAACCGAAGTCCTTCTGGAAAAAACCGGAAGGGGTTACCGGACTTTTGTTTTTACTGGCGCTGCTGGGCGGTGGCGCTTTTTTTATGTACACCTATGGCGCCGTCCTGGTACAACTTGCCCAAAACACCCTCTACCTTACCCTGATGCTGCTGGCTTTGGGAGCTGTCGCCTACATGGTGCTGGATCCCAAAATGCGCAACCTGGTTTGGTATATGTACAAAAGTGTGATGCGCAAGGTGACCGGGGTGTTTGTGAACCTGGATCCCATCGGTGTCCTGAAAAATTATATCGAGGACCTGCAGGATAAGTTGGCCAATATGCGCAAACAGATCGGGGCGCTCAGAGGACAAATGCGCAAAATGAAGACCCTGATCGAGGAAAATACAAAGGAAATTGACGATAGCCTCAAATTGGCTGCTGCAGCCAGAGATAAAGGCAACGAACAGGCTTTGCTGCTTTCTACCCGCAAAGCTGCTCGCCTGGAGGAGTCGAATAAAAAGTACCAGGTGCTGCTGGATCGCATGCACGTGATGTATCGCATCCTCAATAAAATGCACGATAATTCAGAGATTTTACTGGCCGATACGACCGAACAGGTCAAACTGAAAGAGCAGGAACGCAAGGCCATTCGCTCCTCCCATTCGGCTATGCGCTCGGCGATGAGCGTGATCTCCGGAGATCCCGACAAACGTGCGATGTTCGATATGGCGATGGAAGCGGTAGCGGATGACGTAGCCAATAAGGTGGGCGAAATGGAACGGTTCATGGAGATGTCTTCCAAAATCATGGATTCGGTAGATTTGCAGGAGGGCGTTTTCGCGGAGGAAGGGCTGAAAATGCTCGAGAAATGGGAAAAGGAAAGTACTTTATTCCTAATGTCGCCTTCGGCTAAAACAGATGTGTTGGACCTGAATTCGGAGTTGCCGGAAAAAACCAAACAAACGCGGGAGAGTGGCTCGGATAAGTTCGAGGGCTTGTTCGATTAATGCTGCCGCAGTCCTACACCCGATAATGGTTAATCTATGATGCTCCGGTCAATCGTCTATGGTCTGATCTTGTTCATCGGCTTCCCTTCGCTTGCCCGGAGCCAGTCCTTTATGTTCCAACCCAACAGCAATGTCGGACTTCGGGTGTTGCTGATTGATTATGGGGTTGTGAACGGTTTGTCGGATAAATTACGCACCAATGGACTGGAAATCAAGTATATACGGGAATTAACCCCCCGTTTTGCGGTAGCTGTTCCACTCAAAGTAGGGGTGGCACACATGGCAGATGATTTGTACAACCGGTCATTTGTGAGTGCCGATGCCTTGCTGCATTATCATTTTAATACCCTCAACGACAAGCTCGTTCCGTATGCGCTGGGAGGGGTAGGGATGATGCGGGAGGATACGCCAGCGGGACGTGTGCAGCTGCCAGTGGGTGCAGGTGCCAACTTCAGGGTCGGAGACTTTTCTTTCGTGAATGTGCAGGCAGAGTTCCGGGTGTCTCCCGAAAAGCAACGGCACAGTCTTCAGTTGGGTTTTGGCTTTATTTACCGGTTTAAAAAATACGATGCAGATAACGATGGGGTCGGCGATTTGATTGATGAGTGTCCGGATAAGCCGGGATTGCGTGCTTTTAAAGGCTGTCCGGATACGGACGGTGATGGGATTCCCGATCCTAAAGATAATTGTCCCACCGAGGCGGGTACCCGCAGAACCCGTGGGTGCCCCGATCGCGATAAAGACGGAGTGCCTGACTACGAAGATGTCTGCCCGGATGTGCCGGGCTATCGCGAATATAAGGGTTGTCCGCAGGGGTAAGAGATCATCCTGCGGACAACAACTTTCTATTATGCTTGTCCCATAAATGGATACTGATAATCGGTGGGCGTAAGGAAGTTCTCCTTGATGGCACGAGCCGATACCCAGCGGTAAAGGTTGAGTACGGAACCCGCTTTGTCGTTGGTTCCTGACCCCCTCGCACCGCCAAAAGGCTGCTGACCAACTACTGCACCGGTGGGCTTATCGTTGATATAAAAGTTGCCGGCCGAGTGGCGGAGTTTTTCCGTAGCCACGTTAATGGCTTGGCGATCCCTGGAAAAAATCGCACCCGTCAGGCCATAGGGGGAAGTGCTGTCGAGTAATTCCAGCGTTGCCTCAAATTGATCGTCCGGATACACGTAGATGGTAAGCACCGGCCCAAATATCTCTTCACACATGGTGCGGTATTTGGGATTTTGGGTCACAATAACCGTAGGCTCTATAAAGTACCCCTGGCTTTTGTCGCAATACCCGCCGGCAATAATTTGTGCATCGGGGTCTTCCTTCGCCTGAGCGATATAGTTGGATATTTTATCAAAGGCCCTCTCGTCAATGACAGCATTGATGAAATTGCGGAAGTCTTCCGGCGAACCCATCTTGAAGGACGACAAATCGCGCTGCAATTGCACTTTCACCTCCGGCCACAAGCTTTCAGGGATGTAAGCCCTGGATGCAGCCGAGCATTTTTGACCCTGGAATTCAAATGCACCGCGGGATAGGGCAGTAGCTACCTGTACCGGGAAAGCAGAAGGGTGAACCATGACAAAATCTTTTCCACCGGTCTCTCCTACGATTCGGGGATAACTTTTGTATTTGGCGATATTTTTCCCGATCGTTTGCCACAAATGCTGAAATACTCCGGTACTGCCGGTAAAGTGTAAACCCGCAAAATCCGGATGCCCAAAGATGATATCACCCGCAACAGGACCGTCCACGAGGAGTAGGTTGATGACTCCGGGAGGCAAGCCTGCTTCTTCCAGGATCTCCATGATGACGATGGCCGAGTAAATCTGCGTTTCGGCTGGTTTCCAGACAACGGTATTGCCCATCAGCGCGGGTGCACCCGGCAGGTTGCCTGCAATGGAGGTGAAATTGAAAGGGGTAAGCGCAAAGACAAAACCCTCCAGCGCTCGGTACTCCATGCGGTTCCATACCCCCGGACTGCTTTCCGGTTGTACTTTGTAGATTTCCGTCATGTATTGCACGTTGAACCGGAAAAAGTCGCACAACTCCGCAACCGCATCAATCTCGGCCTGATAGGCATTTTTGGACTGACATAGCATGGTGGCAGCATTCATTTTTGCCCGATAGGGCCCGGCAAGCAGATCGGCTGCCTTCAAAAATATCGCTGCACGTTCTTGCCAGGGCATGTTTTCCCAAGCTGGCTTGGCCGCCAGGGCTGCTTCAATGGCTTTATTCACCAGCTCTCCACTACCTTTGTGGTAATGGCCTAGCAGGTGACCGAGTTCGTGTGGGGGGCGGATGGCAATTTTGTTGCCCGTCGTATGTACTTGTCCGCCGATAATCGAACCGATTTCGACAGTTTTGGATTTCATAGCCTGGATGGCCGCTTTCAGAGCCTGCTTTTCCGGGGAGTCCGGACCGTATGATAATACAGGTTCGTTTTTGGCCACCGGGACATCAAAGAATGCATTGGACATAATTGGATAGCATTTGGAAGGTGAACTAATCCCGACAAATCTAAGCTTTGCGGATTACAATATCAAAAAAACACTTGCCTGAAATCAGGATTGCAGGTCCGCCGCTACTTCTTCAGGCAGGAAAGGACTGGCATCGCCTTTCCCAATGATGATCTCTCGCACAATGGTGGAGCTGATGTGGGAATAGGCGGGCCGACTGATCAGGAAGATGGTTTCCAGTCCATGTCCCACGATGTGGTTCAACTGGGAAATGGTTTTTTCGTAGTCAAAGTCAGAAGCGTACCGCAGACCCCTGACCATGTAGTGAGCGCCAATTTTTTCGCAGTAATGCGCAGTTAATCCTTCATAATGATCTACCCGAATCTTGGGTTCGTCTCGAAATACCAACCTGAGCCATTCCATCCGCTGTTCCAGCGAAAAAAGGGATTTTTTTTGGCTGTTGCTGCCAATGGCTATGATCATCTGGTCGAATAAAGGAAGGGCACGCTTGATCAGATCCACGTGACCAATGGTTATAGGGTCAAATGACCCCGGAAAAACAGCTATTTTTTCCATATCATCCGGTTTCGGTTAGGTAAGCTGGCGGGAAAGATACGGATTTATCTTTTACAGGAGTCGGAAGGATTGAAAAAAGCGCTGGGTAGAGCGGTTGAGGGATTTGTTTTTGTACATGATGGTCTGCAGGGCATAATATCGGTTGCCTATCACAAAAGCCCGGGTTTTGATAGCTACCTGCCCCTGGAGATAGTCAATGCGCCACTGCCAGCCCGGATACCTATCCATGTTCAAAGGGTCGCTGTAGATCAGTTCGCCCTGTACTGCAAGGGTGGCACTTTCTATGGTGGCCTGGAAAAACTCGGGTAGGATATCGGTAGAATCTGCATGGATGCCCCCCTCCGGATAGTCGCAATAACTGACCATGTAAAAGAGGTTGTCGGCATCCGGTCGCTCGTGCTGCAAAAAGGCAGTGCGATAGACCAATGCCCCTACAGGGGTGGATACCGTATCCGTTTTTTCGGTGAGCAGACCGGGAGCCTGGAGTTCAAATGCCAGGTCAGGGGCGGTGTAAGTAGTCCATTTTTCGCCAAGTTCAGACCCTGAAAGGGTGCTCTGCCCGACAACAGGCAGTACTGCTGCCGCAAAAAGGAGGAAGAAAAGTGCTTTATTCATGTAATTGCTTATGGTTTTTACAGCTATAAGACTAATTTTGAAGAGAAAAAGTTGCCCGACCATGCCATATACCTACGAATACCCGCGTCCTGCCCTGACCGTTGATTGTGTCATTTTTGGGTTGGATGAGAGTACCCAGCTCAAAATTTTGCTGATTCAGCGAGGTCACGATCCCTTTAAGGGCAGCTGGGCATTGCCGGGAGGTTTTGTGGATATGGCAGAGACCCTGGAGTCGGCAGCACTTCGGGAGCTGTTCGAAGAAACCGGAGTGAAGGATGTGTTTATCGAACAACTTTATACGTTCGGAAGTCCGGGAAGAGACCCCAGGGGGAGGGTGGTGAGCGTGGCGTATTATGCGTTGGTGAATCTCGAAGACCATCCGGTAGAGTCAAATTCCGATGCCGAAGGCGTGGCCTGGTTTGCAACGGATGAGTTGCCCAAACTGGCCTTCGATCACGAGGAGATCATCGCAGTCGCCCAAAAGCGCTTGCGCGCAAAATTGCGCTATCAGCCGATAGGGTTTGAACTCCTCCCGGAGAAATTTACCTTGTCGCAACTGCAAAAGCTTTATGAAACGATCCTGGGCGTGGAAGAGTTAAACAAACGCAATTTCAGGACAAAAATCCAGCGCATGGGGGTTTTGAATGAGGTAGGGGTGCAAACCGGTGTGGCGCATCGCCCGGCTCAGCTGTATAGCTTCGACAAAGAAAAATACGAGCAATTGCTGCGCGATAAGTACCAGGATATGCTGAAACGAGGACTGGATTTTGAGATATAATTGTCGCGCATGAATAAATTGCAGCTAGCCTTGCTGTTTTTGGTGCTCCTTACGGCTTGTCGTAACGAGCCGGAATCCTCCTCCGCGACCAGCCCGGAGCATGTGAAGGCCACTTATCCCTGGGGGTATATCAACCGATCAGGGGTGCTGGTGATTCCCAACCGCTTCGACGATTGCCGTGATTTTAAGGAAGGCAAAGCAGTGGTGCGATTAGATGACCAGTGGGGATTTATTGATCGCTCAGGAAGTCTGGCTATCCCCCTGCAATTCAAAGCTGCATGGTCTTTTTCCGAAGGTCTTGCCCGCGTACTGACCTGGGACAACAAAATGGGCTTGGTGGATCACCAGGGCAATATGGCAGTTGCTCCCATCTTCGAAGAGGTCTTCGATGTCAGGGAAGGAAAGGCGAGGTTTCGGAAGGGCGATAAATTTGGTTTTATAGACAAACAGGGAAATGTCTTAATCCCCCCCGTTTTTGAGGGAGCGGGTAACTTCGAAGGAGGTTTTGCGGTCGTCAAAACGGGTGAGTTGTACGGGATTATAGATTCCAACGGCACTTTGCTGTTGGAGCCACAAATGGACAGGGTGTATGATCTGCAAGAGGGCTTTTTCCGGTTCAAACGGGGCAATGCCTACGGTTTTTTGGACACCAGGGGCAAAATTGCCCTGGATCCGGTCTTTGAGAAAGCCCAAGATTTTAAGGAAGGCGTGGCCGTAGTCTATAGCAAAGGCGCCTATGGTTTGATAAGGGCTTCGGGAGATTGGGCATTGCAGCCCGCATGGGAACAGATCCTGTACCTGGGATCGGGCAGGTGGGGCGTTCAGCGATCCGGAAAGTTTGGGGTCATAGATGTCGAAGGCAATATTCTTGCTTCCCCGGAGTACGAACTGCTCTATCATTTTTCCGAAGGATACGCCCCTTATTTGGATGCCGGACTGTGGGGCTATCTCCGCACCGACGGCTCGCGGCTGACCGATCCCATATTCCCCCTTGCCTGGGGCTTCTCGGACGGCACAGCCCGGGTAGCAACTTTCCAGGGGATTGCTTACATTGATACGATTGGACAGGTGATATTGCCCCCGCGCTATGCCGATGCCCGGGATTTTTCGGAAAAGGTTGCTCGGGTTCAGCCCTGGTATTAACTTTGCAAACAAACTTATTACAATGGTTGGTATTATTATGGGGTCGGATTCCGACCTGCCGGTGATGCAAGATGCAGCCGATTTTCTGGCTTCCTTGGATATTCCCTTCGAATTGGATATCGTCTCCGCACACCGCACCCCTCAGCGCATGTTTGACTACGCCAGGGAAGCTCACGAAAGAGGCATCCGGGTCATTATTGCGGGAGCAGGCGGAGCAGCGCACCTGCCCGGGATGGTCGCCGCCATATCGCCCTTACCCGTCATTGGGGTGCCGGTTAAGTCCAGTAATTCCATTGACGGTTGGGATTCCATCCTGTCTATCCTCCAGATGCCCAACGGGGTACCGGTGGCTACGGTAGCCCTGAATGCAGCGAAAAACGCAGGCATTCTGGCGGCTCAGATCCTGGCCAGTTCCGATCCGGAGCTGTTGCAAAAGGTGATTGCCTTCAAGCAGGAGCTCCGAGAGGCCGTGGAAGAAAAATCCGCCAGGATCAGGGGCTTGGATTAGGAGGTATCCACCGGTTTCGGTAGGTGCGGCTCAGCGGTACTTTCGTGCCGTCGTGCAAAATGACCTCATTGGCCTTGATCTTTTGGATATGGTTGAGGTTGACCGCATAGCTGCGGTGGGTTTGAACAAACTGCCCCTCGGGAAGTTTGTTCAAAAACGAGGTCAGGGGTTCGCGAATCGTCGTGCGCTGGCTGCCTGCTGCAGAAAAAATAAATAGCGTCAGATAGTGCTCTTCTGCCCGGATATAAGACAAATTTGCGTAGGAACTATAAGGGGAAGCCTCCGGGGTGATTTCAACAGCGACCACCTGATTTTTTACCTGCGATTCCAGAATTTTATTGTGATTTTTAGCCTCCGTCAGCCGCTGACCTGTTTTTTGTAGCGAGCGTGCCAGCGTTTCCCGATCCCGATTAATCTGTCGGATAGATACGACCAAAGTGATGTTAAATACCAAGAGCTCAAAAATGGTACCCGTGACATAAGCATCTACCAAAAAGGAGCTGACCGGTAGCAATTTGGTATCTTTGGTAACCCCCAAAAAGAAGGCAAGCATATTCCCGAAATGCCCCATCAAGAAGGCATACGAACGTGCCTTCGCTTTTTTACGCAGCAAAAAAGCAGCCACCAAGGACCAAGTGTTGACGAGGGTATTTTGGAAAAAATAAAACCGTATAAAAGGTTCGCCAATTTTGTATAAAAAACTGATAGACAGAAAATTGAAAACGATACTGCACATGATCATACCCATAATCCCCAGGTGAATGTACCGGACTATCTTCGCTTTGTTGATTTCTAAAAAGTAATATTCAAAAATCAGCAGAGTGGCCATGGTGAAATACACAAAAAATATCCTTCCTGGGGTGGAATACTCCGGGTGGTTGGGGTATATGAAGGCGAATCCATAACCGGTGTTGGTCAGGTGAAACCCCACCATACAAAAAACATAAAAGCTGTAGAAAATGGCATCTTTCCTTTTGTTGAATATCCCATACAGGAATGCGATCAAAAAGGTAATAGCTAAGGCGCCGAAAAAACAGGCATACAAAAAGGTGTTTTTAATGCCAAGGAAAGTGAATTCTTTCGGCGAATAAAAATGGATCGGAAAGCTGTTGTTCCCTTTCTGCTTGTCAATCAGTAAAAGGATTTTATCTCCGGATTGCAACACGGGCAGCTCAAAAATAGGAACAGGTACTTGTATCGGCCATTGCGGGAAAGGGATCAGGTCACCTGCCATGCCAAAAAGTACTGCTGTGCTATCCCGAACCAAATAAGCAGCTACGGTGTCAATATGGGCATTTTGGATCTCGATATAGACCGCATTGTCCACATTGGGGAAGTTTTCGATATTCACCCATACCCAGAAATAATTGCTGGACAACCCCTGATTGTATTGTGGCGGAGCAGCCGGCAGGGTTCCTGCTCTGATTTCAGCTAAAGCCTCCTCTCCTGAAAGCATGCGTGGAGTTTCATATACCCGAATCATATCTCTGGCGGTCTCTTCAGGCACCGGAAAACTACATCCAGCCACAGTGAGCATCAAAAAAATACCAATGAGTGTGTTTTTTGAAACAAACACCATAAATCGGGCGTAAATTTAGGTCATGGCGGCTATAGTATAAATACTTAAATAAACGTATTTTTACGTAACCACGGGTTTTAGGTTGAAAAATGTAACAACAACTTTTTGCTTTGCTATAGTATTTGATTGCACCATTAAATTAACTATGATTTTTGAGGGTTTATCTTTTTTACCACATTATTTTTATGTAAAATGAAGCAGATCACATTTTTTTTCTTGTTATGTTTCTGGTTGTTTTTTTTAATAATCAGTTGTAATTCAGTGCCTATTTTACCTAGTACAAATGTTGGCACCGTGCTTCGCAAGTCGGATTTGCCTTCTGCGTATGTACCCGAGCGCATTATAGATGTGTGGCTGCCGGAACATTACGATGGGGAAAAGGAGTTTGGGGTCTTGTATATGCATGATGGTCAAATGTTGTTTGACAGTACGACTACCTGGAACAAACAGGCTTGGGATGTGGACGATGTGGCGCAGCAATTGATGGATGAGGGGGTAGTGTCGGACTTTATCGTAGTAGGGGTGTGGAACGGCGGTGCCAATCGCCATGCCGAATATTTTCCACAACGTCCGTTTGAGGCGATGCCGCCCCAGGATCAGGAATGGGTGATTGCCCAGCTTCAGGAGGCCGGAAGGACAAAGGATCGCTTTGTACCCAATTCGGATGCCTACCTCAAAAGCCTGGTGGAAGAAGTCAAACCTTATATAGAAAGCAATTTTAAGGTGAAAACGGGGCCTGAACACACCCGCATTGCCGGTAGCAGCATGGGGGGACTGATTTCTTGGTATGCGCTCTGCGAGTATCCCGAGGTTTTTGGCGGAGCAGCCTGTATCTCCACCCACTGGCCGGGTACTTTTTCGCTGGAAGACAATCCGGTTCCGGATGCTTTTATGGCCTACCTGCGCGCATATCTTCCCAATCCCAATACCCATAAATTGTATTTCGATTGCGGCGATCAAACCCTGGATGCGCTCTATCCCGCTGTTCAACAGCGCGTTGATACTCTTATGATGGATAGCGGGTATGCCGCAGGAAATTGGAAAACGGCTTATTTTCCGGGAACCGATCACAGCGAAGCATCCTGGAAGGCAAGACTGGACGTGCCGTTGAAATTTTTATTTGGATTTAATTAAGGTTGAGCCTGTTTTCAAATGGGGTTTTTGCTAAATTTGGGCAATCAACGAATCACCTATTTTAAACATTGCTTTTATTTTATGCTGAACGGATCCGTCCTGAATTTTTCGGATATCCAGGATATGAATGGCTGGATAACCATTTTTTCGAACGCTACCGCCCAACAGAAACCCGTCTTTGCTTTTTTTTGGGAATCGGACTGCGAACTTTGTCGGGAAATGGTAACAGATGTGTTGGAGACACCACAGGTTACTACTTTTCTGAATGAAAATTTTTTGGTTTGCACGGTTAACCTGGATCAGGAGGAGCTTGCAGAATTGGAAGAGCAGTTCGATATTTCCGAGCTGCCCGTCGCGCTGGCCATGACTCCCGAGAAAGAATTGCTGTTCCTGGAACCAGGTTTTCTGGATGAAGCTCAGCTGATGGACTACCTCAAGGATGCACTGCGGCGCGACAAATTGTTTAAAGGGCTGCGGGAGAAAAATAGTTCCCTGGTCGAGACTTTCGAGTCTATTCGAGCCTACGCCGAAAGCCTCGATGGCTCTTGGGCCGATGACGATGAAACGCTCAATGCCTACCTGCAAGATTTAAGTCCGGAGGGTTTCTTGGATACCTATAACTGGTTAATCATGCAGGAGCTGGCGATTACGGTGCAAAGTCCATTTTTTGAGCGAATCCGGGATAATATTGAAGTGCTTGCCGAGTACCACACCGATTTTCAGGTGGTGTGGATGCTGAAAAAAATACTGTCAGACACCTCCGAGTTGGCTTCTCAAATGAATAGCGAAAGTCTGTTGAATGAGGGCTTGTCTGCTATCGTGCCGCTGTTCCAGAACCGCTTCTTGCAAACTGCTTCCGAAGCAGGTATTGATCCTGCGATGATCGAGCTGAGTACCCGCGTGGACTACCTGCTTGAAAATGGAGATATCAGTGCCGTAGAGCGATTGGCTGCTGAATGGCTGGATGGGGATAGCCCCGCTTGGAGAGAGAGGGTGGCAAAAACGCTTGCTATTAAAGCAGTAGAGTTTGAGATCCCGGAAATGCTTCCACTGGCACTGTCTTGGGGCAAGCTTGCGGTTGACCTAAACCCCGTTTTCGATAATGAAATGCTTTACGGCCTTCTCCTGGCTTCTGAAACAGAGCCCGCTGATATGGTCGCGTATTTCGAAAAATTGATCGCGAAGTACGAGGAGGATGAAGATCTTCTCGAAATTTTGAACAATACCCTGGAGATGTTCAAGAGCTTGTAGCTTATCCTCCCCTGGAAAGACTGATGCGCCAACCGTAGTTCCATGATGCGTCAGTCTTTCCTTTTCCTGCTACCAGGTCCAGTCGCAATAGCCTGAGTATCCCCACTCCCAGACGATCTAGTCCAAGATAGTATTCCTGATAATGACCCCGCTCCGGGGTATAAAGATACCCGGCTCCTCCCAACAGGTATAGCCCCGTTTTCCGCAACAGCGGTAACTTGTCAAAAATAAAGCCGCGGAAATTGTGTTCGAAGTGGGCCTCCAGTACCTGATCCGAAGTGCTATAGGTGTAATAGGGCAACAGTCGGAAGGAAGTATGCAGCTGTTCAGGGGCTATCCAGAAGGTCTGGTTGCCGTTGATGTGCTGATAGTCCATGAAGGGAAGGTATCCTTTCCGAAGAAATTTGTGCCAGCTTACCTGAAAATGACTGTTTCCGGCGATGCCAAGGGATAAGTCCGATTGCCGCAGTCCCAGCCCGATTTTGTCGAAATCACTTTCCGTGCCGGCTATGGGAATGCCTTTCTGGTAGTGGATCAACACTTCCGGCAGTTCAGATGGGTAATTGACTTTCCGCTTCGGGTAAAGGGCATATTGTTGTTTTAATCGGAGGGTGAGCTGTACATCCCAAATAAATGCTTCGTGGGAATCAAAAATAGGCTGATCAAAGGCGTCTTCCAGCAAGGGGTGATTGGCCGTGTATGCAGGGTCTTCTTTTTTGCGATAGCTGAAATTAGAAGTATTGAATACCGGGTTACGCCGACTGTATTCCAGGGAAGTGTTGATCAAAATTCCATTGAGCGGTTCGGAACCGAGTGCCAGGGAGACAAAGCGACTGTCGTACCACTTGGCATAATTGCGCCTGCCCAATAGCGAATAGGCAGCATTCATGCTGGCCGTGATCGGGTTGTCCGAGTTAAATTGCCTCAATTCCCTGCCCCCTGAAAGAGACAGGCGCGTGCGATTGATTTCGTTGAAACGGTAACTCAAGCCGAACACAGGCCGCCAAATGTTTTCTTCAAAGCCATAATTAATTGCTACCCGGGCTTCAAAGTCCTGGAGTTTCTGTTTTTCGATGGCTTTGTTGTACCGCAGTTCGACTTGGGCATTCCAACCCTGAACCGTGTTGAACTGAAGGGTGGAAAGGGGAGAGGCAATGCTGAAACTTTCTTTTTTCCAGGAGTTGTTCCAGCTGTATCCACCGATCAGGTTCATGATCCCAAATTTATTCGCTTCCCGATCCAGAGAGTCCAGATAGGGCTTGCTGGTCCAGATGCGCTGCAGACTGTCTTTTTTGACGTAATCAGATTGCTCTTCCCTGGTCAGCGGAATGGGTCGGATGCTAGTCCAGTAAAGACTATCCCGAGTAAGCGCTTCTTCCGTTGCCGCAAATACTTCCCGGTTGAAAAAAGAACCCGGCAGGTCGGGATCCAGTTGAAATTCCGAAAAAACTCCGGTGAACGTCCCCCTGATTTCGAACCCGAATATGCCCCCGGTAAACTCCAGGTGCTGCGAAAAGGTGCGCCACACATCGGGCTCTTGAACCGGTACATTGACTTGAATAATCCGCATGCTGTCTAATCCCGGTTGCTTGATGGCGCCCGCAGAAAGACCTAATTCGGCCTGCTGAATCACCCACAAATCTGCCAGAATATAAATAAATCCACTATATACCGGGTCCTCCGTTCTTTTGGGCAATACCTGAATCTTATACAGCAGCCTGCCCGATGCATCGGGAAAACTTCCAATCAGGCGGTAGCGGTAATAGCCAAACGCACCGGGTGCAATGGGAGAGAGGATGGGGCGGCCAATCGTGGTCTGGGTTTCGTATAGGTTGAAATCGAGATCAGATGCCCGGTTGAATCCAAAACCCTGATCGTTGCCGCTTACCCGGGAGGAGACCAACACTTCCTTGAATTTGTCCGGACGCTGGTAATACAACTGCGATTCGGTCTCGGAAAGATAGATAATACCCTGCCCGGAAGTGTCCAGCATTCCCTCCATGTCACCAATTTCCACCCCCATGAACTTATCGGGTACTTCCTCAAATTTGATGTTGCCCTTTACATAACTATTACAGGAATAGCTATTTACCTGATTGAGATAATACAGACGCTTTTCCATCGCTTTCCGAATGATGGGATAGGCAGGGTCTTCTTCCGAGGCCCTTACCACTACCTCCAGCAAGTCTATGGCCTGCGGCTTTAGCGTGAGATCCAGTGCCAGCGCCTCCCGCTGTAGGTTGACTACCGTGATGAGGGTCTCATAACCAATGTACTGGGCTACAATTTCATGCCGGCCTTCCGGTAAATCCAAAAAATAATAGCCGTTTTCGTTGGAAGTAGTCCCCTGTGTACTCCCTTTGCTGTAAATACTGGCATAGGGAAGGGGCATTCCTTCTTCATTTTTGACCTGTCCGCTGATTTGTGCTTGAAGCTGGAAACAAAAACTGCTTCCTGCACTGATCAGGATCAATAGGGAAAATATGCGGGATATCATATACCTGGTTTTAGACAATACATCCGAAACTAAGAAAAGATCTTCCCCATGTACCTCGTTTTCGACCAATTGCTTTTCTTTCCAGATAAGAAAAAACATCCCGGAAGGTCGGGGTGATCCGTCCCGGGATGATTAACAGCTCAGTAAAACTATGTTGAATGGGCAACATGGAGAGAAGTGCCCAACAAGAAAAGAAAGCGTGGTTAGGATGGTATCTTCGATAAGACAAAGGTATTTGAGCCAGTAGGGAATTCATTTCCCCACCCCCCCCTGTAATGATTTAAAATTTCGGAAAATTTTGAATGAGGGAGTGGACGTGCTGGACGAGGTGTTCCGGTTCGTGGATGGCGATAATATGGCGGTGATGACCTACGATAAAGCGGTCTATGCCGATAAAGCGGTGATTCATCAGACATTTAAAGTCGAATCGGGTGCCGGAGGGATCGGAGCTGAGGTAGTGTTCGCTCAGGGGGTAGAATTCGATGAGGTAATTTTTGGCGGCTATATCAAGGGTCAGATGTACGGTTACCTGATGAGGATCGGCCACGCGGAAGGGATCTGTTTGGAGGAGTTGGTGATAGCCTTCAAACTGCCAGTCGTCGTCCAGGAGTTGGATGGAAGAGACCCGGGAGATTTTAAAATGCCGGATTTCTCTTTTTTCCACATCGTAAGCCTGAAAGGTGTTGTCGGCTGCCTGGATGTGAAAGACTTCCACTTTTCTGTTCTGGATATTGTTGCTGTGGGAGGAATGGTAATTGAGAAGGAGGACTTGTTTCTTTGCGGCTTTCGCAAATAGGAGTTGATCAATTTTGTCGAGGTGGGGTCGGCTGAGATAAACGTATCCGAGTTTGCGGTAGTCGTAAATCGCAGCCAATTTTTGTTTCAGTTTGATTCTTTTGTCGTCGTTGGGACTAATTTGGTCTATGGCCTGGTACAACAGGATCTGGTCTTCTGCTGAAAAATGCAGGAGGTCCTGCAATTGCATAAAGGGTTTTTCCCGCACAAAGGAATAGCGGTGTTTTTCGTCGTATTCCAACAAAAATCCGGCATTGTTGAGGGCGTTAAAGTCATGGGTAATGGTGTCAACCGAGACGCCGTAGAGGGAAGCCAGTTTTTTTTTGGTGTAAAAACCGGGCTGATCTACGATGGCTTTCATGATTCGCAAGAGCCTGAGTTTGGTGCCGTATTCCTTTGACATGAGCGACAGAAAATATGGGTTTACGGGGTGTTGTATATCCCCAGGGCTTTAAGTTGGAGTTGCTGTAAACTTTTTCCCAGCCTTGTCAGGGTGGTCTGCATACGGGTATCTTGTATCAGGTTGCGTTGTTCGTAAGGATCTGAGGAGAGCTGGTACAGCTCAGCCTGGTCAAAGCGCAACCACTTGATGTATTTGTAGTCAGGCTCCACCACGACCCGGTAATCGAGTTGAGCGGTCCAGGGAAAGGGATTTTCGTTGCTGAAATACTCTACAAGCACGGCGGGTCTGATTTGGGTTTGGGCGCCTTGTATGAGAGGTATCAGCGACAGTCCCTGTACGCTGGGTGCGGGTTCCAGCCCTGCAATGTCGAGTACGGTAGCAGCAAGATCAACAGATACGGCCAAGCCCTCTACCACGTGCCGGGGGTTTTCAACCCCGGGATGGTGGATGATCAGAGGTGCTTTGATGGATTCTTCGTAAGGCATGCGCCGCTCCAGCGAGAACCCGTGTTCTCCAAAAAAGTAACCATTATCGCTCGTAAACAGGATTGCCGTTTGTTCGCGAATACCGAGCGCTTCCAGTTTTGCGACGATGGCACCCAGACTTTCATCTACGGCCAGCATCATCTCGGCCCTGCGCCGAATGGAACTTTCCGATACCCCAATGTCCATGGAGTTGCCCAGTTCCGGGTTGGCTTCGAGCATGGCATCGCGCAGGCGCTGTGCCTGCTGCACTACAGGTTTGCCGTCGTCTGCCTTCGCTGTTCGAGACCAGGAGGGACTTCTTCCGTAGGTTTTGGTGTCATAGGCACCTGCATGTCGGGGAGCCGGGAAAAATTCTTTCGGAGTTGTCAGGTCACTGGATCCGTCGTCGAGCTGAACGACCTCCGGATGAATCGCCTTATGGGCAAAATAGAGAAAGAAGGGTTCCTCTTTGTTTTGTTCCAAAAAGCCGAGTGCTTTTTCCGTGAGGATATCTGTAATGTAACCGGTAGCTTGGTACCGTTGTGTGCCTTCGTAGAGGATGGGATCGAAGGTTTGTCCCTGGCCTTCAAGGCATAGCCAGTAGTCAAAGCCGGGTCGAGGTTCTGCGGTATTGCCCATGTGCCATTTGCCTACGTGCCCGGTTCGGTACCCTGCTTCCTGCAGGTATTTGGGAAACAGATCCAGCATCAAACTGGCCTGATTTCTTGCGGCATTGTCCACGATTCCGTGCCGGGAAGGGTACTGTCCGGTGAGGATACT
Organism: Saprospiraceae bacterium; assembly: GCA_030729925.1. GTDB lineage: Bacteria > Bacteroidota > Bacteroidia > Chitinophagales > Saprospiraceae > JALQTV01. Next base: position 30,194 of record JANQWK010000097.1, on the reverse strand, counting down.
GGCCCGATTGGGCGAACAAAGCGGTACGGCGTGATAGGCGCGGGTGAAATTAGAGCCTGCTTCGGCAAGTTTGTCGAGGTTTGGGGTTTGCAGGTAAGGGTGTCCGCCGCCGCTCCACTCATCAAAGCGCATATCGTCCACCACAATAAGGATGACATTGGTGGGGGCTTCCTGCCCCCAAAGCGGAGCGCTTAGGGTCACCAGACAAAGAAATAGGGCAAAAAAAGCGTGCATAAATTGGATAATAGGGTTAGGAGTAAAAAACTTTCTTAAGGTAGATTATTTTGTTGGGAAAATTAAGCACACCATGGGCAATCTGCCGAAGAATTTTATTTTCCTCCTTCTGGGGTGCCTGTTGTTAGGGGCTCCCGGCGTAGCAAACGGCCAGTCGTTTGATTGGTGGAATACGCGCCACAACTGGGACGGTTTTACGCACTGGCACAAGTATATCCGTCTGAGTCCGGCTTTTATGGGGCCAAATGCGCTGCCGGTTCCTCGCTCCGAGCAGGGCATCCTGCCTGAGGTTGCCCAGCTCGAAACCAACCTGGTGGCGCATGTTGCCAAAGGTGATCAGACCCAAAACATGGAAATGGCACTTTACCTGCCTTTGTTTTCACCACGGGTTGGCCTGGAACTGTACTGGGTTCCGGCAGAGTATTATCAGACCGATACCCTGGTTCGCGATTTGCGCCGAGCCAGAGGGATTTCCGGTAAAGGTTGGGCAACAGGCGATTTGTATATCGGAACCCATATCCAGCTGATTCGGAACCATCCCCGCCTGCCGGATGCCACCCTGTCTATCCACCTGAAAACAGCATCCGGGTCTAAACTCTCCGATGCCCGCTACACCGATACCCCAGGGTATTATTTCAATCTCGCCTTCGGCAAAACCAGAGATACGCCGAACGACTACCTGCGTTTTTTTGCCAATGCCGGGTTGTATGTCTGGCAAACTTTTGGCGACCGCCATTATCAAAATGATGCCTTTTTATATGGTCTTGGCCTGGAATACGGCCGTGCCAGTTGGAAAGTGAGCAGTTCCTTGTCGGGATACCATGGATACATCGGCGACGGGGACCAACCCCTGGTAGTTCGGCTCAAGGGATCCACCCGCCGACAAAAGCGCCTCGATTATACCTGCGGCTGGCAGCTGGGACTGCGTGATATCCCCTATGCCTCCTGGCGCCTGGGGGCTGTATGGAAACTATGAGCGGAAACTACCTGCCATCCGGTTTACAGAAATCATTGTTTTTCAAGGTCGTATTCGTAGTAACCCACCTTATTTTTGTCTGCAAAAATTTTGAGCTTCCTGCCGTCGAAGGTGTAGCTATACTGCCCGGACAAAATTAAATTCCAGTCGAAATCAGCGGTCCAAACGTTTTCATCCTGAAAAGTGATCTTGCTCTTATCTGAAAAAAAAGTCCCTGAACCGCCCGCAGGTATTCGGTTTGGGTTGCCCTGACAAGAAAATTTTCCATCCTGTAGATCCAAAGTCGTCGGGCCTGTCTGTGTTCCGGAATCGTAGGTTACCGTAAAGGTTCCTTTATATGTTCCGTCCATGATGTCTAACTCGTCCTTATTGCAACCAGCTATCAGCACAGCCACTGAAAAAACGGAAGCTATCAATTGAATTGGTTTCATGGTTTCATGGTTTGTGCGTTAAGGTATAACTTGATAGGGGTGGACAAACGGTGGTAGGCGTTGGTGGGAATACAAACAAAAAATGCAATCCGTTTGGATTGCATTTGAGAAGTGTACCCGGGGCGGGAATCGAACCCGCACTCTGTTGCCAGAACTGGATTTTGAATCCAGCGCGTCTACCAGTTCCGCCACCCGGGCAGCATGTAAACCCTTATCGTTTGAAGGTGGGCAAATTTAGGTAAACTTTCTTTTTCAGACAAGCATTCGCGGTGTCTTTTTTTTAAAAAAGTTTACCTATTTGTCCCATGGCGGTATTAGTTAAACCAGCTTCGGATGATGTCCAGCCCATTGGCATAAATTACCAGGCTGATAACCAATATGAAACCGATCATTGTGGCGTATTCCATAAACTTGTCACTGGGTTTTCTGCCGCTGATCACTTCGTAGAGCAGGAACATAACGTGTCCGCCATCCAGTGCAGGAATGGGGAGCAGGTTCATGAAAGCCAGGATCAGGGAAAGGATGGCGGTCATGGTCCAGAATCTTTCCCAGAGCCATACGTTGCCAAACATCTGGCCGATGGAGGCGAAGCCGCCTAAGCTTTCCGAAGCTTTGATCTTGCCTTTAAACATTTGTCCGAAGGCTTTTACCTGGTCTCCGAGGAAGCTCCATCCCTTGGCCACGCCTGCCGGCATAGCCTGGGCGAGGGTATATTCGAGTCGTTCGGTGGCAAAAAATTTGGTGAAGGCATAAGGATATACGCCAATGGCTCCGTTTTCGGTCGTAGTGAGGCTGAAGCTGAGGGTGTCGGTGTCGTTGCGCAACACTTCTACCGTGACAGGAGTGCTTTTTAGGGGTCTGATTTTGGTGTAAAAATCGGTAAAATAAGGAGTAGCTTCCCCGTTCAATCCGATAATTCGATCTTCTTTCTGGATGCCTGCACGTACGGCTGGTCCATCGGGAAAAAATTCAGCAGCCACAAAAGGGGTGCGGGGCATAAACAAAGACTTATCCTTGTTTTCATGGCGGGACAGGATATCCACGAATTTTTCATCCACAGGCAGTTTTACTTCCTGTCCTTCGCGCCTGACGGTAATGCTGGCCGCGTTGTTGATGATGATTTCCCGAACCACGGTGCGCTCATTGAAAATATCGAAAGCTTGATCGCCTACCGCCAGGATCTGATCCCCGTCTCTCAGGCCGAGCTCCTGACCCAAAGAGTCTGCATAAATACCATATTCCACATTCTTGCTGGGCAGATATTCTTCGCCCCAGACCCAAAGTACCATGCCGTAGAGGAAAAACCCGAGGATGAAATTGACGGTGACGCCTCCCAGCATAATAATAAGCCTTTGCCAGGCTTTTTTGGCCCTGAATTCATAGTCCTTGGGCGGTTCTTTCATTTGCTCGGTGTCAAAGCTCTCGTCAATCATTCCGGAGATCTTGACATAGCCGCCCAGGGGCAACCATCCCACGCCGTATTCCGTGTCTCCCTTTTTTACCTTGAACAAGGAAAACCAAGGATCAAAAAACAAGTAGAATTTTTCTACCCGGGTGCCAAACCACCTGGCCGGAAAAAAGTGTCCCATCTCATGCAGCACAATCAAAACCGAAAGACTGAGCATCAATTGCCCGGCCATGATAAGTATGTCCATATTTGCGTACAATTGTTAATTTTATGATTAGCTATAACACGCTTTCCTTGTTCTGGGTTGCAAAGCAGCTTTAAAGGTAAGCGAAATTGCGAAATATTAACCGTTTAACCCCTATTGCAGCTATGCAACTTTTTTTTATCGAAGATTGGTCGGACAATGGGATAGCCCTGTCGGCAGAAGAAGCCCGGCATTGTGTACAGGTGTTGCGCAAGAAGAAGGGCGATGAGATTTTCGCCGTGGACGGCAAAGGTCATTTTTTGCACTTGCGCATCCGGGAAACAGGGAAGAAGGATCTGGTGATCTGCGACCTGCTTTCGGTAGCGGAAAATTGGCATCCGCTTAATTATGACTTGCACCTCCTGGTGGCGCCTACCAAAAATACCGATCGGATGGAGTGGCTGGTGGAAAAAGTGACGGAGATTGGGGTGTCCCGCATTACTCCGGTGATTTGTGAACGTTCCGAACGCCGACAATTGCGGCTCGACCGATTGGAAAAGCTGATGCGGGCAGCGATGAAACAGTCCCTAAAAGCACATTTGCCGATTTTGGACGAGCCGATGGTTTTTCGGGATTGCCTCGGTCAAAAGGGGGATGCAGGGTTGCGCTATATCGCGCATTGCGACCCCGGAGAGAAGGTCTCCCTGACAGACAACTATACCCCCGGCACGAGTGTTAAGGTTTGGATTGGACCGGAAGGCGATTTTTCTCCGGAGGAGGTTAATTTAGCCCTGCAAACCGGCTGGCAACCGCTTACCCTCGGATCGAGTAGGTTGCGAACCGAAACAGCCGCACTGGTGGCTTGCTGTACTATTTATCAATTAAATCCATAAGCTTCATGCGACTCAAAAAATTATTCGCATCCTTACTGCTTCTTCCTTTGCTTGCCCTGCATCCCGCAGAAGCACCGCTCAAATTGGCTTTGCTGAAGTACAACGGCGGGGGCGATTGGTATGCCAATCCTACGGCGTTGCCCAACCTGACTCGTTTTTGTAACCGCTACCTGGGAACAAATCTGGATCCGGATTATGCAGTGGTGGAAGCCGGGAGCGTGGAGTTGTTTAATTATCCTTTCCTGCACATGACCGGCCATGGCAATGTCGTTTTTTCCGACCAGGAAGCCCGCAACATGCGCGATTACCTCATCGCAGGTGGTTTTTTGCATATTGATGACAATTACGGGATGGATCCCTATGTGCGGGTTGCGATGAAAAAGGTGTTTCCGGAACTCGAAATGGTAGAACTACCCTTCGAACACGATATCTATAACCAGACCTTCGCATTTAAAAACGGATTGCCCAAAATTCATGCCCATGATAACAAGTCACCACAGGGTTTCGGATGGTTTTGGGATGGCCGACTGGTCTGTTTTTATACCTTCGAATGCGACCTGGGAGATGGTTGGGAAGACCCGGAAGTGCATAATGATCCGGAAGAAGTGCGGAGGGCAGCCCTGCAAATGGGAGCCAATATCGTGCAATTTGCTTTTCAGCAATAAGCCCAAGCGTTACTCCCAAATCATGTTTTTACTGCTGCGGATATACTCCCTTAGGTTGAGCCAAAAAGCGGTAACCAAATACAAGATGACCGGCGATCCCAGGGTTACAAACGAGAAATAAATAAAATAAACCCGGACTCTGGAAGAAGCTACCCCCATCTTGCGGCCGAGGTAGGCACAAACCCCGAAAGCTGATTTTTCAAGGATATCGGATATTCGCCACATGTTTTTTGATTTAGTGGGGGTGTAACATATTTTTTTTAAAAATGTTGAGACATCTTATCAAAAATACAAAAAAAAGTGGCCCTTTGCAAGGGGCCACTTTAGCAATAATCCAAAATTGCGATTCACTCCCAATGGATCGGGATTAATAAGCGGTCGCGTATCTCTCTTTAGAGTCAATGAAGATGCTTTCTGCAAAAAGAACTTTGGTTTTGTCATTGTACTTGACGCTCAATTTCACCTTGTAGTTGCCCGGCGTGTCGTAGGTGAAGTAGAATTCTTTTTCCTTTAGGACTTTGGTTTTACCATTGCCCAGCTCCAGGATGTACTCGGCATTTTCGTTGAAGCTTTCGATGGCAAATTGAAGCGGTTGACCCGTGTGCAGGTTACCTGCTATGCTGAGGTGTTGCTTCTGGTTGTTGTCCCGTAGGGTAGAGGTAGGAGCTGCATAGCTGGAATAGTCGGATGATATAGCGATTGGGGGTTGTTCGGCACTGCCGTTTTCGCTGCTTTTGCCGCCCAACATAAAGTAGGCTCCGGCGATTCCAAAAATAACAAGTGCAACGAGGATGATATTTTCTGAGTTTTTTTGCTTATTCATGATAAAGTACTGTTTGTGTGTAACTTGTAAGGGTTGTTTTTTAATAAGTGTCCATAGTTGCCAATCCGTTTGGCGCAAAGCGATACCATTACGTAAGCCTGCTGTTACAAGCTGTCGAGCAAATCAACGACAAAGGTTGTCCCTGTTTTTCCCGGCGGCGATTGCCGGGAAAAATTCCAACCTTTTTTGTTGTGGGGGTTCCTGCTAAGCAGGTATATGTGGGTGCAAGTTCACAAAGCAGGAGCACTGTCCGAAAAACCAGGCATAGCTATGTCATGCAGGACAATGTTGTCATGCTGCGCTAAAAAGTTTGATTTTCAGACAAAGAAGTCCCAGGTAGGGGCATATCCACTATGCCCCTACTCCCGACTTTTTAAAATATCCTGTTGGTGAAACTTGATCCGCCGCGCGAGACTACACCAAGAACCGATGTAGTGCTTTTCGCCCGACAGAAAAGGAGGTATGCCACTTGAATTTGGCATAACAACTGCGGTAGTGCGTTCGTAAAGTAGTTTCCATGTTTAAGTGTTTAAGTGTCCATCAAATTAAATACCAGGTGTCCGGACGAGCCGGACAAGTCTCTTGTCGGTATGCGATTTGATCTCAAAGCTTAGGCTAAGTGTTGCCCGTAGTTATGTTCAGGTGGGATATTGGGTTAACTACTACAGCACAAATATTGCGATAGTATATAACATATCATAATATTTAATATGCTTTTTTTTAACCGTTTATCCTTTGTTTGTTGTTGCCTCTTTACAGTTATGTTTAAAAGCAAGATCTGTGCCAAACTGGAAGTCAGACTTAAATATATGATAAAAAAATATCATCTAAAAAAGCACTTATTTTTTAAGTAATTGATTTTTAATAATTTACGTATAATAAAATATTTTTATTTTTTAGCTAAAGCTTTCAAGTCTGAGACAATTGCCTGTGCGGTGCGTGGTGCAGCGCCGTTTTGGCCCAGGATTTTTCGGAGTTCGGCGTAGGCATTTTTGATTTGGAGGGTGTTGTCGGGTTGGAGGAGTTGGGTCATTTCGGAGAGGAGTCGGGTGGGATTGCAGTCGTGTTGGATGAGTTCGGTTACGATGGGGGCATCTGCGATGAGGTTGACGAGCGAAATGTATTTGATGTCCACCAGGCGCTTGGCAATTTGGTAAGAGAGGTTGCTGCCTTTATAGCAGACGATCTGTGGCACGCCAAAAAGGGCAGTTTCGAGGGTGGCGGTTCCGGAGGTGACGAGTGCTGCGCTGGCCTGGGCGAGCAGGGCGTAGGTTTGGTTGGAGAGGAGCCTGACGCTGTAGTCGGGGAGTGCAGCCATGATATCCCGATAAAAGGCATCGGGCATGGCGGGGGCACCGGCGATGACAAACTGATATTCCGGAAAATGAGGAACGGTGCTGAGCATGACGTCCAGCAAGCGCTGGATTTCTTGTTTTCTACTGCCGGGCAGCAGGGCGATGATAGGTCGTTGATCGAGCTGGTTGTTTTCCCGAAAATGGGGATCGGGCTGATAGGCATCGGTAACATCGAGCAGGGGGTGTCCCACCCAGGTTACGGGGTATTGGTATTTTTGGTAAAAGGCTTGTTCAAAAGGCAGGATAACGTACATTTTTCGCACGCTTTGTCGGATCACTTTGATTCTGCTGCTATGCCAGGCCCAAAGTTGGGGCGAGATGTAGTAATACACCGGAATGTTTTGCTGTGCCGCCCATTTGGCAATGCGCAGGTTGAATCCGGGGTAGTCTATGAGAACGAGGGCATCGGGTTGGAATTGCAGGATATCTTCCTTACAAAAGCGCATATTGGCAAGGATCGTCCGGATATTTTTGAGGACTTCGACAAAGCCCATGAAGGCGAGATCGCGGTAGTGTTTGATCAGGTTGCCGCCGGCATTTGCCATGAGGTCTCCTCCCCAGCAATGGATCCTTGCCTCAGGGTCTTCGACATGGATAGCTTTGATCAAATTGGATCCGTGCAAGTCCCCGGAGGCCTCTCCGGCAATGATATAGTATTTCATGAGGGCAGAAATTCGTTTTTGAAGGCGAAAAACCAGATTATTCCCAAGGCAGCGGTGACGAGGACGATACCGCGCATGCTTTGAGTGTTCCGCTGTCTGCTATGTGCCCGCATGGGCAGGAGGTTTAAACAAATGGCGATGACCGAGCTGGTGCGCAGGCGAAAATTGACGCTCATTCCCTTGCTATTGGTTATGCCTAAGCCTTCGAGGATCTCAAAGAAAGAAGATATAAAAAAGTATCCCGCAAGCGGAAAAAGGAGTCCTGCCAGGATGCCATAGAAGAGACTGTTGTGGTTAAGGAGCTTTGCTAACATGTCCGTTGAGTTTTTGGAAGGCTTCAGCTGCTTGAAGCTGGTGAAGGGCTTTGTAGTTGGTCAGGTCGTGCATGGAAGGTACAACAGAGACATATCCTCCGGCAAGGGCATTGATATCGGTATCTTCGCCTTTGTCTTTGTTGACAAAATTGCCGGTCATCCAGTAGTATTTTTGTCCCCTTGGGTCAAAAGCTTCTACAAACTCTTCTTCCCAGCTCGCATCGGCCTGACGGCACATTTTGATGCCTTTGATTTGTCCCTCGGGCAATTTGGGTATGTTGACGTTCCAGAGTGTGCCATGCTCCATGCCATTTTTGAGGACATAGTCTATCAATTGGCGAATAAAGGGCTTTCCCGGCTCAAAATTGGCCTGATAGGAATAGTCGAGCAGGGAAAAACCAATAGACGGAATGTTTTCGAGCGAAGCTTCCATAGCGGCCGACATCGTGCCGCTATAGATGATATTAATGGAGGCATTAGAGCCATGGTTGATTCCGGACACGCAAAGATCCGGTTTTCGGTCTTTGAGGAGGATATTTTTGGCCAGTTTGACACAGTCCACCGGGGTTCCCGTACATTCGTAGGCGGGTATGTTGTCGAAGAGTGCTACCTGATGGAGTCGGATGGGGTTGTTGAGGGTTACGGCATGTCCCATGCCGGATTGTGCGGAGTCGGGAGCTACCACAATCAGATCTCCAAATTCGGAGGCTACTTCTATCAGGGCTTTGATGCCAGGGGCGGTGATCCCGTCGTCGTTGGTGACTAAAATTAAAGGTCTGCTCATGGTTACTGGTTTTTTGTGCACCAAAATTACCATTTTAATCGGGAAATCACGGCTCCGGTGGGGATTTTACGTGCCCGCGAGAAAGGATTCCCAAGCCGTGGATGTGGCATTCGGCTTTCGGCGGTAAAGGCTTACTAACTGCCGTAAGCTAAGTTGTTCCTCGCCTTTCAGGACTACACGCTGTCCCGGATTGCCGGAGGCGAGCAATGTTGCCAGCGAACCGGCGATTTGGGATGCCGGAAGGGGGGCTATTTTTTTCCCGTTAGGGATAGCCCACAGCGGAAGGGCGGCCGTTTGTATGCAATAGCGCAGCAGTGCTTCGAAACTGGGTTGGGATTCTACGACACTTAGCGGTACTCCCGATTGGCGCATCAGCAGGATCGCTTCTTTTCGGTTGTCCCGGTTCCCGGAAAACGGGAGATCCGGCTGAGCGGGGGAGAGGTACAACAGGTGCTGAACCTGGTACTGTGCCGCCCGGTAGGCCAGACGCCAGGTGCCGCCAATGTCCACCAGCGGCTGTTGGTTCCAGGCCAGGTGTACGAGTTGGTGAACGTCCTGTAGGAATCTCCCCAGACCCTGTCCGTCGGCGAGGTCTATCCTGCTCCACTGAACGCACTCGTTTTGTTGTTGCGATGGGGTGCGGCTGGCTATGCGCAAGGGGAGTTCCGGCTGCTGAGACAGGTGTCTGCAGAGCTGCTTGCCCATCAAACCCGTTCCACCGATAATTCCGATCATAGGCTTGTTTTTACGATCCCCAAAGTAAGGATTTTAACGCCTTCGTTTCAAACAAACGGAGGGTATCTTCATAACCGATCTGAATATTTTTGTGGACGATGTTTTTTGAAAAATGCAGCGGGCTGCCCAACTTCCTGGAAGGAAACAAGACGTGTAGGGGGACATCCGGAAAGCGCTGTTTCAAAAAAGTAGCGGCATAGGAGCCAATCATAGAGATGCTGATGACCAGCACGGGATCTTTTGGCGCGCGTTTTAGGGCAAGGGCTACCGGGAAATTGTCGTAAACGCCTCCGTCAATATGCCGGTGGCCGCCGATGAGGTGTGGCTGAAACAGCGGAAAACTTGCACTGGCAATGATGTACTCGGCGAGTTGTCCGTCCGGAATTTGATCGGCAAACAGCGCTACCCCCTGCCGCAAATCCTGATTGTAGGTGGTCAGCCCAAATTGCACGGACGACTTTCGGATCACGCTTTCCTCGACATGCGCGCGAATCAAGTCCTTCCCCGGATCAAAACGGATACCACCATGTTTGAACCGATCTTTCCAAAGCTCGAAATACACCCGTGCGGCAAAAGTGTCGGGTTGCAGGTTTTTTTCCCGGCAACGGTCAAAAAAACTGGCAGGATGGATGGCATCCCAAAGCTCCAGTGCCAGTTCATAGCTATCCTGCGCCATGAGTGCGCCATTAATTGCTCCAATAGAACTTCCGGTAATGACCTTGATGCGCTTGTCCAGTCCGATTTCCCGCAAAGCCGACCAGGCTCCGATTTGATAGGCACCGCGTGCTCCACCGCCCGACAGCACCAGGCTGATGTTTTCCATTTGGTTTTTTGTAAGCATTAACCCGCTCAGGACGCAACAGGTTTAGGGGAGCTTCAAAATTCTGGGCATTTTTGTGTACTTTTGGAAAAAAATCGCTGATGGATCCGGGCTTCGAGCAATTACTCAAAGATTTCCAGAAGAAACAATTTGTGCCGGTATATTTTTTTCACGGACTGGAACCCTACTTTATTGACGAACTCATGGAGGCACTGGATGCATCCGTGTTGGAGGAATCGGAAAAGGCGTTCAATTTGTCTGTGCTCTACGGTAAGGAGATAGATCACCTGGCAGTAGTGGATGCGGCGATGCGCTTTCCGATGATGGCCGAGCGGCAGTTGGTGCTGATCAAAGAAGCCCAGGAAATGAAGCAACTGAAAGACCTGGAGGGGTATGTCAAAAATCCGACCCAAACGACGGTGCTCGCTATCGCTTATAAGGGTAAAAAGTACAATTTTAACTCAAATTTCGGCAAATTGCTCAAATCCAAGGCCGTGGTATTTGAGTCCAAGCCGCTGTACGACAACCAGATTGTGCCCTGGATCACCCAATACCTGAAACGACTGAAATTCGAAATGGCTCCCGAAGCAGCAGCACTCCTGGCAGAATATCTGGGTACGGATATTGCCAAGATCCGCAACGAGCTGGATAAGTTGTCGCTCAATATACCTGCAGGATCCAAAATTACCGCTGATATCATTGAAAAATACATTGGGATCAGCAAAGATTACAATGTGTTTGAATTGCAGCGCGCTCTGGGGCAGCGCCAGCATACCCGAGCGCAGCAGATTGTCAATTATTTTGCGGCAAACGCGCGCAAACACCCCATGCCGGTAATCATCGGTACCCTGGCTGCTTTTTTTTCAAAGCTCTACCTGCTCAAGTCTCTGGCCGGTGCCCCTGAAAAAGAGGTGCTGGATCAATTGAAATTGAAATCTTCCTATTTTTTGAAGGACTATCAACTGGCTGCCCGGAATTTTTCCCTTGTCCAACTGGAGTTGCTGATCGCTATGCTGGCCGAATACGACCTGAAGTCTAAAGGGGTGTTTTTCAACAATACCGGCAAAGAAGAAGGGGCATTGTTGCGGGAACTGGTCTGGCGCATTACCCACGTGGAATAAAATTAACCCAAAAAAAATGGGAAAAAACTTGTAAAGTAAATTCGGACTGGTATATTTACCCCCATAAAGCAAAAAAAATGACTTTTATTGTTAATACATTTTGGTGGTGGCAATTTAATTCGCTCAAACGGGTGACTTGACTTGCTTTGCTCCAAAATGAACAAAAAACGGCTTGTCGGTTTCCCGGCAAGCCGTTTTTTGTTTGGCTAAATTTCAAACAACCATGCCTCAAATTTTAGACACCAACATCGCCATTCAGGTTCGGGCAACAAAAATGCTGGCCGATATGCACAGCCCGGTATCGTTGTTCTTAAAACTGCGCGATCAGTTTTCGGATCCCGTGTTGCTGGAGAGCAATGATTTCCGAAGCAAGGAGGATTGTTTTTCGTTTATCGGACTGGATGCGCTGGCTACTTTTAAGGTGCAAAATGGGACCATTGACTGCCTGATGCCCGGCGGACAGCTCGATCGTTTTCCGGTGGAAGATGTCCATACCGTACCTGCTCGGCTCAAGGAGTTCCTAAAGCGGTTCAACTTGCAAGAGGATAGTCCTTACGGGGTATTCAACGGCTTGTTTGGGCACGTGGGCTTCGATGCCGTTCGGTATTTCGATACCCTTGTCTTTGACCCGGCCAAGCGCCGCATGGACATTCCGGATATCCGTTTTTCGCTCTACCGGTTGGTGATTGCGATCAACCATTTTAAGGATGAAATGTATCTGATTGAAAACCAATTGGAAGGTGAGGAGTCGCAGCTCGGGCGTTTGGAAGCGATTATTCGCAATCCGAAGGTAATGACTTACCCTTTTGAGCTGATCGGAGAGGAGGAAAGCAACCTGAGTGATGAGGAGTTCATGGAGCTGGTTCGCCTGGGCAAACATCATTGTCAGATTGGTGATGTGTTTCAGATTGTCTTTTCCCGACAGTTTCGCCAGCGCTTTAAAGGCGATGAGTTTAATGTGTACCGGGTACTGCGCTCGATCAATCCTTCTCCTTACTTGTTCTACTTCGATTATGGTTCTTACCGGATCTTCGGCTCTTCCCCGGAGTCCCAGATGGTGATCCGCAATGGAAAGGCGGTGGTGAATCCAATTGCCGGTACTTACCGCAGAAGCGGTGATCGAGAGGAAGATGTAAAAAAGGCGCTGGAGTTGTCAAAGGATCCTAAAGAAAATGCCGAGCACATCATGCTGGTAGATCTGGCTCGCAACGACCTGGGGCGACATGCCAAAAACATCAGGGTGCAGGAATTGAAGGAAATCCAATTTTTTAGCCACGTGATTCACTTGGTTTCCAAAGTGGTAGGGGACCTTGACCCGGACACCAACCCGGTTCAGGTGTTTGGAGATACCTTTCCCGCAGGTACCCTTTCCGGTGCACCAAAATACAAGGCGATAGAACTGATCAATCGCTATGAAAACCAAAACCGGGGTTTCTACGGGGGATCCATCGGCTACCTGGGTTTTAACGGAGAGATGAACCAAGCGATTCTGATCCGCTCTTTCTTGAGCAAAAACCACGAACTGTTTTACCAGGCCGGTGCAGGTGTGGTGAGCGCGAGTGTACCGGAAAACGAATTGCAGGAAGTCAACAACAAGCTGGGTGCCTTGAAAAAGGCGCTGTTGGAAGCGGAAAAAATTTAGTCAAGCCCAAACTTTATACCCTATGAAAATTTTAGTGCTGGACAATTACGATTCTTTTACCTACAACCTGGTGCAATACATCGAAGAAATTCTGGACGCGCGGGTGGACGTGCGCCGCAACGATGCCATTGACCTGGAAGAGGTGGCCGGCTATGATACGATCATTTTGTCGCCGGGTCCCGGGGTACCGGAAGAGGCAGGTATCATGCCCGAACTGCTCAAATTATATGGACCTGATAAAAATATCCTGGGGGTATGTCTGGGCCACCAGGCGATTGGCGAGGCCTTTGGCGCAAGTTTGAAAAACCTGGATCAAGTGGTACACGGTCTGTCCACCCCCATAGAAGTGTTATCCGCCGGGGAGCGTTTATTTGAAGGAGTACCTCCTGTTTTTGAAGGAGGTAGGTACCATTCCTGGGTAGTCAACCGATCCGACTTGCCCGAATGTCTGGAGGTAACGGCTGTGGATGATGCAGGAGAGATCATGGCTTTCCGCCACAAACAGTTCAATATCCACGGGTTGCAGTTCCATCCGGAGTCCATTATGACCGAGGCAGGGAAAGATATCCTGCGCAATTTTTTCAGGTACTATGCGTCGGAGGCGACGGAAAAAGTATAAACCATGAAGGCCCTACTTAACAGATTGTACGAACACGATTACCTTTCCCGGGAGGAGGCTTGCCAAGTGTTGCTCGATATCGGACACGGGCAGTATCCCGATGTGCAGGTGGCCGCATTTGCAACGGTATTCAACATGAGGGCAATTGGCCATGAAGAATTGCTCGGTTTCAGGGATGCCCTGCTGCAATTGAGCCTGAATCCGGGACTGGAGGGGGAGGGGAGTATAGATATTGTAGGTACCGGGGGCGACGGCAAACATGCCTTTAACATTTCCACGACAGCCGCTCTGGTGGTGGCCGGAGCTGGCTATAGGGTGATCAAACACGGCAGTTACGGGGTTTCTTCTGCGGTGGGTTCTTCAGATGTACTCATGGCTATGGGATATACCTTTACCAACGATCCGGATACCCTTCGGCGGCAGTTGGACAGTGCGGGGATTTGCTTTCTCCATGCCCCCCTGTTTCATCCTGCCCTGAAAGCCGTAGTACCCGTGCGGCGGGATTTGGCTACCCGCACATTTTTCAACATTCTCGGGCCGCTGGTGAACCCGGCTCAGCCTTCCCATCAATTGCTCGGCACTTACAGTCTGGAATTGTCGCGCCTGTATGCACACGTCATGCAGGAGGCTGGAAAACGATATGCTGTGGTGTATTCCTTGGACGGCTATGATGAAGCTTCGCTCACAGGGCCGTTTAAGTTGCGCACCAACAGCAGCGAGCTGCTTTGTTATCCGGAGGAACTGGGCTTTGAAACCCTTTCGCCGGATGCTTTGCGCGGTGGCTCGGATGCGGCGGCTTCTGCCCGGATCCTGCGGCAAATTTTGGCAGAGGAAGGCACCCTCGCGCAAAAGTCGGCCGTGATGGTCAATGCCGCATTGGCCATACAGTGCCTGTGTCCGGAAAAAACCATGGAAGCCTGTATTGCCGAAGCTGGAGTAAGTTTGGAAAGCGGGGCAGCGCAACGCGTTTGGAACAAATTGACAGACCAATAAATTACAAAGAGATGTATATCTTAGACAAGATTATGGCAGAAAAAAAACGGGAGGTGCTGCTTCGCAGGGAACAGTTTCCAGAGGCCATGCTGCAACAATCTCCGCTTTTTCAGCGCCAGCCAGTTTCTTTGTCGGCCGCCTTGCGAGCGGACTCCGCTTCCGGCATCATTGCCGAGTTCAAACGCCGCTCTCCTTCCAAAGGGGAAATACGCCCGGGAGCAGTACCTGAAGTCATCGCGCCGGCGTATGCACAAGGGGGCGCATCCGGTTTGTCGGTGCTCACCGATACGGAATTTTTTGGCGGCAGCACAGCCGACTTTTTGTCCGCAAGGGCGCATACCACTCTCCCGATGCTGCGTAAAGATTTTATCGTAGATGCCTACCAATTGATCGAAGCAAAGGCTATGGGGGCAGATGTGGTACTGTTGATAGCCGAATGCCTCAGCGCCGGAGAAGTGGCAGATTTTGCCCGCCAGGCCAAGGATCTCGGTATGGAAGTCCTGCTGGAAGTCCATACGGCGGATCAGGTGGACAAATTTACCGCCGATATTGACCTGATTGGCGTCAACAACCGCAACCTCAAAACGTTTACCGTGGATGCAGGCCATAGCCTGGCGTTGTTTCCCGTTTTGCCGGAGGAAGCAGTTAAGGTGGCGGAAAGCGGACTTCGCGATGCAGACATTTTGCATGCGCTTTACGAAAAAGGATACCGGGGCTTTTTGATCGGGGAGTGGTTCATGCAACAACCCGACCCGGGAGGGGCGGTTGCCGGATTAATTGTCGAAATGATGGCCCTGCGCCAGCAAAAATAAGGAAGATGAACCCTGCAAATTGGCTGATCAAGGTTTGTGGTATGACAGACCCGCAACAAATATCCGAACTGGCAAGACTACCTGTGGACTTTATGGGTATTATCCTGGTGCCGGAGTCACCCCGCTACGCGGGAAAAATTGCAGGTTTGCCCGAATGGCTGCAAAGTAACCGGGAACTGCTGGCAGGAGTCAAAAAGACCGGGGTGTTTGTCAATGCTCCTCTGGAAACCGTTTTGCATGCGCTCCAGGACTACGAGCTACAGGCCCTGCAGCTCCACGGAGACGAATCGGTATCCTACTGCAGGGAACTCCTTTACCTCTGTGAGGCTTCCCGCTTGCCAAAACCCATGTTGATCAAGGCAGTAGCTATTGCTTCCGCAACCGATTTCCCCGCACCGGATGATCCAATGCACGAAGTGGTTGATTATTGGCTGTTTGATACGAAAGGTGCGGCAAGAGGAGGCAATGGGACTACTTTTGATTGGGCCTTGTTAGACACCTATCAGACCGGCAAACCCTTTCTGCTGAGCGGAGGGATAGGCCCGGAACATGTGGGTGCGCTGCTGCAACTCCACCACCCCTTGCTATGTGGGGTGGATATCAATAGTCGTT
The DNA here is from genome assembly GCA_030729925.1 of Saprospiraceae bacterium. GTDB lineage: Bacteria > Bacteroidota > Bacteroidia > Chitinophagales > Saprospiraceae > JALQTV01. The sequence goes on along the minus strand of JANQWK010000097.1, from coordinate 14,111 downwards.
TTGAATCGCGCCCGGGACTGAAAAACCTGGACGCACTGCATCAATTTATTCATCACCTGAAAGCAAAAACTGCCTGACTTATGACTACTTTATCTTTTCCGATTACTGTGGACGAACAGGGGTATTATGGTGAATTCGGGGGCGCATTTATCCCGGAAATGCTGTACCCCAATGTGCGGGAATTGAAAGAAAATTACCTGCAGATCATGGCTCAACCCGCTTTTCAAGATACTTTTAATAAGTTGCTGAAGGACTTTGTGGGCCGACCTACTCCCTTGTACCTGGCCGAACGGCTTTCTGCACAGTACAAGGCTCAGATTTTTCTCAAAAGAGAGGATCTCAATCATACCGGCGCGCATAAAATAAACAACACCATCGGACAGATTTTGGTGGCAAAAGCCCTTGGCAAAACCCGCATTATTGCAGAAACGGGTGCGGGGCAGCACGGTGTGGCCACGGCTACGGTATGCGCCCTGATGGATATGCCCTGTGTGATTTATATGGGCGAGGTGGACATTGCCCGACAGGCGCCCAATGTGGCTCGCATGCGCATGCTGGGCGCGGAGGTGCGTCCGGCTACCAGCGGCAGCAAAACGCTGAAAGATGCGACCAATGAAGCGATTCGAGATTGGATCAACAACCCCACTGATACCCATTATATCATCGGTTCGGTCGTAGGGCCGCACCCCTATCCGGATATGGTGGCGAGGTTTCAGTCGGTGATCAGTGAAGAAACCTGCTGGCAGTTACAAGAAGTTACCGGCAGCCCGGATCCGGATTTGGTGATCGCTTGTGTGGGTGGGGGCAGCAATGCAGCGGGGAGTTATTACCACTACCTCGACAAACCCCAAGTGCGGCTGATTGCAGTAGAGGCGGCCGGTCATGGCGTGGACAGCGGAGAATCTGCCGCTACCAGCGTGCTCGGATCCAAAGGGATTATCCATGGAAGTCGAACCCTGTTGATGCAAACTCCTGACGGACAAATTATCGAGCCGTACTCGATCTCCGCAGGTCTGGATTACCCCGGAATCGGACCACTCCACGCACACCTGATCCAAACGGGTAGAGCAGAGGCCGTGAGTATTACCGACCAGGAAGCCATGGATGCCGCTTTTCACCTGTCGCGCACCGAGGGGATTATCCCTGCCTTGGAAACGGCACACGCTTTTGCGGCACTCGACAAACTTACGTTCAATCCGGACGATGTGATTGTGATCAATCTTTCCGGGAGGGGCGATAAAGATCTGGCGACCTATATTGAATTTCTTGACCAATTTTGACCAACGGCAATATGAATAGAATTACCCGACTGTTTGCCGAAAAGCAGACCAATATCCTGAATGTCTATTTTACCGCAGGTTATCCCTACCTGAACAGCACTGGAACCATCATCGCCGCTTTGGATAAAGCAGGAGTGGATCTGGTAGAGGTAGGGATGCCTTATTCCGACCCCCTGGCCGATGGCCCCACCATCCAGGAAAGCGGACAGGTTGCCTTGAAAAACGGTATGCAACTTTCCCTGTTGTTTGATCAAATTGCCGAAGTGCGCAAAACGGTAGAGGTTCCCCTGGTGTTGATGGGCTATTTCAACCAGGTGATGCAATTCGGCGAGCGCAAGTTTCTGGAAAAATGTAAGGAAGTAGGGGTGGACGGATTAATTCTGCCCGATTTACCCATCTATGAATACGAACATTTCTATAAAGACTGGTTTGAGGACCTGGATCTTGGCATTAGCTTTTTGATCTCTCCACAAAGCGGTACTGAGCGGATTCGGAAAATAGACGAACTGACCAGGGGCTTTATCTATATGGTGGCGGATGCAGCTGTCACCGGAGCCACAGGTGGAATTACTGAAATTCAGTTGGCTTATTTTCAGCGCATTAGAGGTATGGATTTAAAACAGCCCCGTCTGATTGGGTTTGGCATTACCGACAGTGCAGCCTTTCAAACTGTTTCGGCCTATGCGTCGGGAGGGATCATTGGAAGTGCCTTTATTCGGTTGCTGGGCGGGTTGTCGGAAGCGGCACTTCCCGAGGCCATTGACCATTGGGTCAAAAGCATTCGCGGATAATAGAGGGACTTTAACGATTTAATAAAAAGGGGTATGGCAATTTTCCGGGGGGGCATTGTCGTTTGGGTACTATCATCAAAATGAAAAGACATGTACCTGAAGATTGGTTTGCTGAGCTTTGCCCTGCTTTTGTCGTCTCTGCATGCGCATACCCAGGATGTTATTGTCCCGGATGCCTCCTGCGGACTGCCCGATACCTTGTTTCAGTTGCCGTCTATGTTGGCTTTTGCATCTGACCAAGAGGCTCGGGATGTGATGGAAAGGATCGTGGAGGTAATGGGATTGAGGGCTAATTTTGTGGTTCAGGCCGCCCGCGTCCCCAATGCTGCTGCCGCCATCATCGGAACCCAGCGCTATGTGTTGTACAATCCCAATTTTATCAGTGAAATGCGCATGAACAGTCGGCACGATTGGTCGGCGATCAGCGTGTTGGCGCACGAAATTGGACACCACCTCAACGGCCACACCCTGCAGATAAGCGGGAGCAGACCGGCGATGGAACTCGAGGCCGATGAATTTTCCGGGTTTGTGCTGCGCAAAATGGGTGCTACGCTGACTGAAGCACAATCTGCCCTTCAGCTGCTCGCCAACCCCTACGGGAGCCTTACGCATCCACCGGCCAAAGATCGGCTGAGGGCGGTAGAGGCAGGCTGGATGCGAGCAGACAATTACCTGAAAGACAATTTTGTATCTGTGGCAACTTATGCCCCGGAAGACGCGCTGTACCAGGTTAGTTTCGACAAAAATCCTGGCCGCATCTATTTCCTGACCCAAGACTACAGTTTCATCGCCGTCAAAGAAGGCAACCGGGTCAAAATGGGCACCATGCAGCCCAATGGCTCTGCCAGCTATCCCTTTGTGATTCGCTTTCAAGGCAGTGAAGACAATGGGATATATATGTCTCGCAATGGCAAACTGGTTACTCCCTCCGGGAAAACCGTAGGCTGGGCAAGCGCACTACAAAAGTGATTGCTCCAGGTCTGCTACGATATCCCCAACATTTTCTATGCCTACCGAAATTCGGATTAAACCATCCGTAATGCCGTTTTCCAGTCGGATAGCTTTGGGTATGAAGGCATGAGACATGGAGGCCGGATGCAAGATCAGAGTATCCACATCACCGAGGGTAGGAGCCATGGTACAAAGCTGGAGGTTGTTCATGAATTGTTTTCCGGCCTCCAGGCCACCGGCGAGTTCAAAACTCAGCATACCCCCGTGTTGGGTCATTTGCCGGGAAGCCAATTGGTGATCGGGGTGGCCGGGTAATCCGGTATAGTTGACCCGCTCTACCGCCGGGTGCTGATCCAGAAAACGGGCAATCTCCATGGCGTTGCTACAGTGGCGATCCATGCGAACCTCCAGGGTTTTGAGGCCGTTGTTGATCAGCCAGGCGTCCCAGGCATTGCAATTCGTCCCAATAAGCTTGAGTGCTTTCCAGACCACGTCGCGCATGGTATCCATGTGGGGGCTAACAATCGCACCTGCCACAGAATTGCCGTGGCCGTTGAGAAACTTTGTGGTGGAATGGATCACATAATCCACGCCAAACTTGAGGGGCTGTTGCAAATACGGAGTGCAAAAAGTATTGTCGGCTACTGCAACTGCGCCATATTCGTGCGCCAGGGTAGCAAGCGCTTCCATATCCACACAAGCCATCGTAGGATTGGCCGGAGTTTCAAAATATACCATTTTGATGTGTGGATCTTTTGAGAGTTGATCCCTAACCTGATCAATATCCTGCAGGTTGACCAAGATCAATTCTACCCCCATATTGCCAAAAATCCGGGTAAAAAGCTCGGTTGTTCCTCCATAGAGGTTGCCCTGGGTAAGGATCTTATCGCCTTTTTTGAGTAAAGCCAAACCCAGCGTGCTGATCGCCGACATGCCGGAACTGGTCAACAGCGAGAAAACCTCCATCCCGGTTCCGTGTGCTTCGAGTTGACCAAGCTTTGCTGCCACCATATCAATGGTGGGATTGCCAAAACGACCATAGATATGACCTTGCTCCTGCCCCTGAAAGATACTGATACCCTGATCCAGGCTATCAAATTCAAAAGAGGAGGTCGCGTATATGGGAAGTTGATGCGGTCGGGTTGTGCGAAAATCGTGGAGATCATGCACACAGGTGGTTCCGAACCCTTTTGTATTTTTCATGGTTATTCCAATTATTTGAAAAAAAATTAGCGACCTTTGAAGGCTGCTTGTAAACGGGCACTAAAATAGCAAGGAACACAGACTTTACCATGTTGAATGAGATAATAACTGATGAATATTTTGAGCATCAGTCCATTTTGGTTGATCCGGCGCAGCAGGCACTGCGGATAGATAAGTTCCTGATGGAACGCATCGCAAAGGTTTCTCGCAATCGCATCCAGAACCTTATCCGTAGTGGTTCGGTGCGGGTGAACGACAGGGAGATCAAGCCCAATTATAAGGTCAAAGGCAAGGATCAGATTTCCATCGTGCTGCCTTACCCGCCGTTTGAAGGGGAGAGCGTGGTTCCGGAAGAGATGCCGCTCAATATCATATATGAGGATGAGGATCTGCTGGTACTTAACAAACCGGCAGGGTTAGTGGTGCATCCCGGTGTGGGCCATCGCTCCGGTACCCTGGTCAATGGGCTGGCTTACTACTTCCGCGATCTGCCGTTGATGGAGGGCAATGCGCCGGACAGACCCGGCCTGGTACACCGAATAGATAAGAACACCTCGGGGCTGATGCTGATCGCCAAAACTGATTTTGCCCTGACGCACCTGGCGAAACAGTTTTTTTACCATACCATCGAACGCACTTACTATGCCTTGGTGTGGGGCGAACCGGATCCACCATCCGGTGCTGTAAATGCCCATATCGGTAGGGATCCTCGCCATCGGAAAAAATTTGCCGCCTATCCGGATGGGGAAACCGGCAAGTGGGCAGTGACCCATTTTCGGGTTCTGGAGCCATTATATTATGTGAGTTTGGTGCAGTGTAACCTCGAAACCGGTCGAACCCACCAGATTCGGGTTCACCTGGAACACCTTGGACACCCGCTTTTCAACGACGAACGCTATGGCGGGGACAGGATTGTTAAGGGTACGATATTCAGCAAGTACAAGTCTTTCGTCGAACGCTGCTTTGAGTCCTTGCCCCGACATGGACTGCACGCCAAATCATTGGGTTTTGAGCATCCCCGTTCGGGAAAATGGCTGTCTTTTGATTCTGAACTCCCTGAAGACATGGCCACTACCCTGGATTTGTGGCGCAATTATGTACAGGGTAAAAAATTGAAAAAAGAAGGGTGAAAAAAATGAGTATGGATGAAATTAGTATTACCCGGGAATGGGTAGAACAATTTGTGATCGGGTTGAACTTATGTCCATTTGCAAAAAAACCGGCTCTTGAGGGCAGGATTCGCTATGTGCTGTTCGAAGGCAAAGATCCCAAAGCGTTGGGAGAACTGCTGGCGAAGGAGTTGTTGTTCCTCCAAGCGACGGATCCCGCTGTTGTGGAAACGACCTTATTGATCCATCCCTGCGCTTTGAGGGATTTTGCAGATTACAACGATTATTTGGAGGTATGGGACGAGCTTTTGGTTGGTCTGGATCTCGAAGGCGACATTCAGGTGGCTTCCTTTCACCCGGACTATCAGTTTGAAGGTACTCATCCCAACGACCCGGAAAACTATACGAACCGTTCGCCGTTTCCAATGTTGCACTTGATTCGGGAGGCATCGGTAGAGCGAGCAGTGGATTTGTATCCAGATATTGACGCCATTCCCGAACGCAATATTGCCCGTCTGAACGAATTGGGAATTGTGGGCATTCTAAAACATTTTAACTTCAACCGATTTTGATATGGGCATGTCTTTGCAGGAACGACTGGGGCTTTTGACCCAATTGGGCGAATATTTGCAATCCGACGACGAGCGCCTCATGGCCTATGTGCAACGCACTTTTTATCACAACCCCTGGTTTACTCCGGACAACCAGCGCAAAGCGATGAAGGCCATTGCCAGGGAGATGCTGAGTCCTGAAAAGTTGCAGGAATGGATACAGCCCTACCAGCTTCCGGAAGCGTTGCCTTCAGAAAAAACCATAGGCATGGTAATGGCCGGAAATCTTCCCTTGGTTGGCTTCCAGGATGTGCTCTGCGTGTTTGTGAGCGGCCACCGTACTTTGGTGAAGCTATCCGAAAAGGACAAGTACCTGCTTCCGCACTTGATTAGCTGGTTGGAGGAGCGGGATGAGCGGGTAAAAGGAAGGGTGGTTTTTTCAGAACGGTTGAATGGGTTTGATGCGGTGATTGCAACCGGCAGCAACAATGCCTATCGGTATTTCGAGGCTTATTTTGGCAGAAAACCGGGTATCCTTCGGAAAAACCGCAACAGTGTCGCCATTCTGAATGGACAGGAAAGCCCGGCAGCGCTACATGCACTGGGGCAGGACATTTTTGCTTATTTCGGACTAGGCTGTCGCAATGTGTCAAAAATATATGTTCCTCGTGGGTATAACTTTGAACCCCTACTGGAGGCGTTACACGAGTTTCGGGATATCGTGTTACACGAAAAGTACAAACACAATTTCGATTACAACTACGCTTTGTTTGTGCTGAACAGGGCGGAGTTTTTGAATACCGGTAGCCTGATTCTTCAGGAGAACCCCTCTCTGCTGTCCCGGATTGCTTGTTTGCATTACGAGTATTACGACAGCCAAGAAGATTTGGCTGCTTCACTACATGCCCATCGGGAAGACATCCAGTGCCTGGTTGCCGGGCAGCCCTTGGATTCCTGGAACACCCTCGCTTTTGGGACTACCCAGCAACCCGGCTTGCACGATTATCCCGACGGCGTGGATGTGATGCAATTTCTGAGGACTATGTCCTTACCTTGACGATCCTCCTCGTGGTTACATGTTGCCCATGCTGGATGCGAACAAAATAGGTTCCCGCCGGAAAGCTGCGCATTTCGATTGGGAATTGATGCATCCCGGCCGACAAACTCCTACTGCTCACGACAGCAAGCTGTCCTCCCATTGCATCGAGCAGGGTCACCCGGATTTGCATCGCATCGGGTAGCGCTACATCCAGATACAACCATTGCTGGCAGGGATTGGGGTAAAGCGTTGCCTGAATGGTGGACGGCTCCAGGGGGTAATTTCCGGTAGAAGTGGTCAGGTTACAAACTTTCAGGATCGGCAAAGGCTGAAAATCCGGATGAATCAACTGTCGGATGGCAGCCTCTTCCACCCCAAACCAATCCTTGAGTACGGTGCCGTACACATCCCGAAAGTCGTATTGCATGGGAAGACCCTCTCGAACATCTACCTCCGGATCAATATCCGGATTTTGTCCGAGGATTTGATTATTCACGCAAGACCCAAAAAGCAGGAGCGGAACAGCGGTACCGTGATCCGTTCCCATGCTTTCATTGGATCGGATGCGTCGGCCAAACTCAGAGAAGGTCATCCCCAATACCCGCTCTTCGAGGCCGAGTTGGAACAAATCTTGTTGGAAGGCGGCCATTCCATCGGAGAGGGTCTGTAGCAACGCGGCATGTTCTCCGGTGGTTTTATCAGCTTCCTCCACCTGATTGGCATGCGTATCGAATCCCCCCAGACTTACGACATATACCTTGGTAGAAAGTCCGCCGCTGATGAGCAGCGCAATATTGGACAGCTGTCGCGCAAAAGTATTATCCGGATAGGTAACCGTATTGGTACCTTTCCCTGCTGCTGCCACAATGCTTTCCGAATAGGCGTTGGTCTGGGCTTTGCTGATCCGCAAAAAAGCCAATTCCTCTCCATAAGGGGTATCGGGAGCAGATTCGTCCATCCCTTCAAACAGTTCGATCAATTTAAAAGGATCATCCAGGGTAATGCTAAAATTGCCATTTGGGCCTTCGCAGGTTTCCGAAACAACCCTGCCCAGCGAAACGGCAAAAGGATGGGGATGGGCGCTATTGGGATAGTTTTGAGGAAAATCGGGGTAATTCGCACCAAAATGTCTTCCCAGCCAGCCGGTATGCCAAAATTCGGTAGCAGGAGAAGCAGATTGCCAGATATCCATGGAACGGAAATGTGACCTATCCTGGTTGGGGTAGCCCACGCTCTGAATGACGCCGAGTTTGCCTTCCTCATACAGTACCCGCGTTTTTTCCATGGCCGGGTGGATGCCTGTAACATCGGTAAGCACCCCAATGCGGGACTCCGGCATCAGGATATTGCCCCGCACCTGTGCCAGGTTGTCGTATTGATCTCTGGGCAAAATCATATTCAACCCATCTGTACCCCCATTGAGCTGGATGAGTACCAGGATGCGGTCGTTATCGGGATCGGTAAACTCAAAAATGCTGGTTTTGTCCATGGCCGATACCGGCATGCCCTTGAGTAAGATCGGCAGGCTCAGTACGGTGCCGGTAGATCGGATAAACTGTCTTCTTTTCATGGGATTAGCTTAAATAGTATTCTGCCATGGATAGCATGGTTTTGATAAAATTTCTGAACTTCCCTTCCACAAGGGCGGCGGCATTGGTATTGCCGGGTTCTGTTTTGTAGGCCACATACTCATTGTTCCAAACAAAATCGGGCAATCCCCCCACCAAGAGATCCTTCAAGGCAGCTTTCTGGTCGGCTGTCAGATCCTGAGGCAATAAAGCTACGATACAGGACTCGATGAGGGCATTCACATCGGCAGGCTCGTCGAGTTTGTCCAAAAAAGCCAGTGCATTGATGCGCAGCAGGTGGCCGGCGAAGCGCAATCCGGGACCAGCCAGGGCATCGGAAAAATTCTCCCTGATGGGCAGGGTGGTACCATTGATCCAAAACCGGTAATAGCCGGGCTCTTGATGCCAGGCCTTCCAGCCGGAAACGCTGGGCGGATTGTAGTAATTCATGTCCATGCTGGACGCAATATTGTACAATTGGAAAAAGACTGTTTGGTTGGGGCCGGGATTGGGTGCCTGTGGTACTTCAAACTGTCGGAGCAGACCGATCATAAAATCCAGGGGATGCTTGATCATAGGCCCCCGATTGAGTCGGTCGAAAAAATGTTCACTCGAGATCAAGGTCCTTACCACTTCCTGCAATTCAAAATTTTGCCGGATCAGCAAATCGGCCAGTGGTTCAATGATGGCATTTTCTACGCTTTCATCAATCACATAATACACAAACCAGCGGTACAATTTGCGGCAAATAAACCGCGCTACTTCTTGCTGCTGGAAGATCAGGTCAATCAGGTAGCTGTACTCCCGTTCGCCCATGTTGGGAATAACTGCCTGACCGAATCGGTGGGAAAGTTGTTTGGTTGAAGTATCATGGCGATTGGCTACGAAAATGGCGTGCAACTGAACACTGGGGTTCAAGGTGCGGTAACCGATATCGCGCCAGCCGGTCAGGACTTTTGCAATGGCGATCACATCCTCCTCGGTATAGTTGCTGTAATCTCCCTGAGCCACTTGCGGGCCTTTTCCGATCGTATAGAGTTCCAGTAGTTCGCGGGCAAAATTTTCATTAGGCGCTTGGCGCGTATTTTGGTTGCCGTTCAGAAACCGCAGCATGGCCGGATCCAGGGTCACTTCCTTGACCAACTGTTTGAAGTTGCCCAGCGCATTTTCGCGCAGCAAAGTCACATGCTTATAAAGGTATTTGGGATCGTTGATATTATGAACCGCAAAATGATTGTACCAAAACAAGGTCATTTTTTCCCGCAGGGAAAACTGTTCCTGCAATTGCTGTTGCAGCGTCCAGGCAGCCAGACTTTGATTGCGGTAGCGTTCCAGATTTTCACCTGCAACATAAGGAGCTGTTACCCAGGTGCTGCCAATTGGCACATTGGGATCGTCTGCAAAATTGGCATTGAGCGGCGGATTGGGCATGGGAGAGGGCTGTATTAAGCGCTGTACAAGGGCATCCAGACCCATTGCGTGACCCATTTTGATCTCCGCGAGGGTAGGGCCAAAAGTAGTACGCCTCAGCAAATGCGCGGCATCTGTGAGGGACCATTCGCCAGTGTATTTGTCCAGACCGGTAGTTTGCGTCGTAGGTTCTTCCATGGAGGGAGGTTTTATTGGCCGTGAAAACGTAATTGGGATGCATTTTTTACCGAAAGGTTTAACCCTTCCTTCGGAAAAAAATCAACCGGGAAAGTGTTTATATTACACAATCTTAGTTTTTTTTCAGCTAAAGCCTTAAACTTTTTACCTTTGCATACCCGTATAATAAAGTGAAATATGATCAAAGCTTGTATTTTTGATTTGGACGGAGTGATCGTGGACACGGCAAAATACCACTTTGTGGCCTGGAAAAAACTGGCCAATGCCTTGGGTTTTGATTTTGATGAGGCTTTCAATGAAAAACTCAAGGGGGTAAGCCGGATAGAATCGCTCAACCTCATCCTCGAAAAGGGGGGCGTGCAGCTTACTGAAGCAGAAAAAGACCTGTGGGCTGCGCGAAAAAACGAGTGGTATTTGGAATACATTGATCGGATGACGGCTGATGAAATACTGCCTGGGGTTTTATCGTTTTTAAATTACTGTCGGAATACGGGGCTAAAAATTGCGCTGGGCTCCGCCAGCAAAAATGCACCTGCTATTCTGGAACGCGTTGGGCTGCTGGAATATTTTGATGTGATCATTGATGGCAACAAAACGAGCCGCAGCAAACCGGATCCGGAGGTTTTCCTGCTGGGCGCAGCAGCGCTTGATGCGTCTCCCCGGGAATGTGTCGTTTTCGAAGATGCAGATAAAGGCATTGAAGCTGCTTTGGCGGGTGGATTTTTTGCCGTAGGCGTAGGTCAGGCAGAACAGTTGCCCCTGGCGCATGTTGTAATTTCAGGATTTGAAAATTTAGATTTTACCCAATTGATACAAACCATAACCCATCTATGAAATCATATCTTGTCCACGACGAATGGTCAATAATTGAGGAGGGCTTTCACGCCGAATACAGTCAGATTTCCGAGAGTATTTTCAGCATCGGGAATGGAATGATGGGGCAGCGAGCCAATTTTGAAGAGGGTTTTAGCGGCCATACCCTTCAGGGAAGTTATGTAGCGGGAATTTACTACCCCGACAAGACGAAGGTGGGTTGGTGGAAAAATGGTTATCCCGAGTATTTTGCAAAGGTGTTGAATGCTCCTTCCTGGAACGGATTGGATGTGGAGATCAACGGAGTTGTCCTGGATCTGGCGACCTGTGAGGTAGAGGATTTTCGCAGGGAATTGAACATGAAGGAAGGGTATCTGCAGCGGACATTTACAGCTCGTTTGGCTGATGGCTCCAGGATTCGGGTGGAGGCTACTCGCTTTTGCTCTTTGGCAGACCCTGAGATCGGTGCGATCCGATACCGGGTTACGCCGCTGGAAGACGCTGTGGAAGTGAGTATCGAGGCGTATGTGGATGCGGGTATTGTGAATCAGGACTCGAACTACGATGAAAAATTCTGGATTCCCAAGGCTGCCAAGGCAAAAAGAACACTGGCCTGGGTGTTGGCAGAAACCAAAAAAACGGGTTTTCAGGTGGGCACGGCCATGAAGGTGCAGTTGGAAAAAAATGGGGAGGAGCTGGAGGTGAAGAGCGCTAAAAAGGAACGGGAAGATTATGCCGGGCTGCGCATCAAACAGAAAGTAAAAGGAGGACACACTTTGACTGTGTATAAGTATGCGGCGGTGTTGTCGTCGCTCAACCATGAGCCGGAAGTTTTGGCAGAGGGCTGTCAGGAGAAGGTGCGAGCTGCAGCCGGTGCTGGGTTCGACCGTCTGCTTGCTGATCATGCTGCTGCCTGGGCAAAGACTTGGGAAGGTGCGGACATCCAGATTCATGGCGATGTTGCGGCACAACAGGCCATTCGCTTTAATATTTTCCAGTTGTACCAGACCTACACGGGTCAGGATGCACGTTTGAATATTGGACCTAAAGGTTTTACCGGGGAAAAATACGGTGGCAGCACGTACTGGGACACCGAGGCTTATTGTTTGCCTTTTTACCTGTCGAGTGCAGATCAACAGGTGGCTCGCAACCTGTTGGTTTACCGCTATAACCACCTGGATCGGGCGATTGAAAACGCCGGGAAACTCGGATTTTCCGGAGGAGCGGCTTTGTACCCTATGGTGACGATGAACGGAGAAGAGTGCCACAACGAATGGGAAATCACCTTCGAGGAAATTCACCGCAATGGTGCGATTGCGTATGCTATTTATGATTATGTAAAATATACCGGTGATGAGCAGTACCTGGCTGAATATGGTCTGGAGGTATTGATCGCGATTTCCCGATTTTGGGCACAGCGGGTACACTGGTCGGAGTGGCGGCAAAAGTACGTCATGCATGGCGTGACCGGCCCGAATGAGTACGAAAACAACGTCAACAATAACTGGTACACCAATTTTATAGCCCGCTGGTGCTTGCAATATACCTTAGAGGTGTTGGCCCAGGTAGAACGCAATGATCCAGCGGCCTCTGGGGGGATCCTTCAAAAAACAGGCCTGGAGGGGAATGCAGAGCAGGCACATTGGGAGGATATTATTCAGAAAATGTACTTGCCGGAACACGAGCAGCTTGGTATATTTTTGCAGCAGGATGGTTTCCTCGACAAACAACTTATGAATGTGGATCAGTTGGATGCCAAGGATCGTCCGTTGAACCAGAATTGGTCTTGGGACAGGATTTTGCGCTCTTGTTTCATCAAACAAGCGGATGTGCTGCAAGGGCTGTATTTCTTTGAGGATCAGTTTGACTTGGATGCCATCCGTCGCAACTTTGATTTCTATGAACCCAAAACGGTTCATGAGTCCTCTCTTTCTCCTTGTGTACATGCTATTTTGGCAGCGCGCCTGGGCAAAGAAGAAAAAGCTTATGAAATGTACTTGCGCACGGCCAGGCTGGATTTGGATGACTACAACAATGACACCGAAGATGGATTGCATATTACCAGCATGGCAGGAACCTGGATGTCGGTGGTAAAGGGGTTTGCAGGGATGAAGGTCGTGGACGGGCAGTTGAGTTTTGCGCCTTTTATTCCTTCCAAATGGGAAGGATTTAGTTTTGTAACCCGTTTTAGGGGACGTGTACTGCGGGTAACCATTGATGGTGCAGGTACGACCCTTCACAATTTATCGGCCGAACCCATGACATGCAGGGTAAACAACCAAGTTGTTACTGTAGATGGTTTATCCACCCTAACTGTAAATCGTTAACTCATAAAGACACGAAGATGAAGTTTGTCGTAGGACTGTTTACTGTTGTTACGGGTTTCTTTTTGGTGGCTTGTGCCGGAGAAGAAGCTGCTGATAGTGCGGCAAAAGCAGAAGCGCCCAAGGACGTCAATGAGGTCATTCGGGAGAATATAGATTACATGCCTCCTTTGAAAGATAGGAACGATGATTATGCGCCTGCGTTACCGGTTGTCCAGAACGAATACACCGCAGCGCTGATGCGCGATTATTGGGTGTTCGAGTTTTATGTTATCAAAGATGTCATTGACGTGCGCTTCCAGAATATCGGTCGGTGGTTTCAGTTTAATCCGGATGGCACTTTCAGCATGGGGCGCTGGAATGAAGAAATTGGAGTAGGCAGCTGGAAGTTTGAATACCGGGCAGACAAGCCCTACCTAATTTTGGACTCCAACATCAAGGGTATGGATGAAATATTTCAAATTCAGGCACTTAGTGGTGCTAATGACGCTTTTGCCCTGACAGGTCACACCAAAGATGCAGAGGCCATTCATATTAAAATGATTCATTTACTTTCCATGCCTACTAAAGATCAGTTTGGATATTAGTTTTATTTTTAGTTAAATTTTGGGGGAGAAGGGTTTTGATAACAATTTACAGGTATTTTGCTGCCCGTTTGATTGACGACACACGACCTAATTGTTTCTATGATTCTCATGAATACACACCTTCGGATTGTCTCTGATGAATCCGGCGCATCCGCGTCTGGAAGTTTGTATATAGATAGTTTTTGTTGATTTTAATTTAGATGCTCTGTGTAACTCACAGGGCTTCAGTAGTTTCGGCTAATTTTTGTATCCATATTTTATAACCTAAATTGTTTAACAAATTGTAG
>JANQWK010000096.1 GCA_030729925.1 Saprospiraceae bacterium | reverse complement strand
TCGGAGCTGGAAAAGGTATTAATAAGGGTAATCAGGTGCAAGGCACCTTAAGGTGCCTTGCACCTGATTAATAAAAAATTGATTTTTAGTTAATTAGATAAAAAAATCCCGCTTTCTCTCCTTTGTTAAAGGGGCAGAGGCCTGATGATAATATCTACCCTGCGGTTTTTGAGCCTCCCTTCCCAGGTACTGTTGTCATAGACGGGATTAAATTCCCCAAAGTCTTCGATAGAGATACGCTCAGAAGGAATACCATAGGTGACTAATTGTTGGAGTGCTGCTTGACCACGCATGTAGGATAAGAAGGCATTGTATTCTTTGCTTCCTATGTCATCGGTATGACTATGGATGCTGATTTGATACATATCGAGATCGGAAATGCCGTTGAGCCAGGTAAGTAGCTTGTCAGACTGCTGATCGTCTATGTGGTAACGCCCCCCGCCAAAATAGATGCTGAAAATGAAATAGTCAGGCTCATCACTGCTTTGTGCAGCTAAGGGAAAGGAACAGAACAAGCCTATAATGACGATCCAATGTTTCATCCGGAACAGCAGCTAACTTATGGTTACTGAAGTTAGGCAATAAATGGTAGATTGCCAGTCTTAGCCAAATATTTTTTTAAGGTATATTAGTTAAACAGAACAATCCTGAATGCTAAAAGTTGACTGCAAAATCCAATTAGATAGCCGCCGTAGAGATCTACCGGCGCTCTGGGGGACAATAAAAGCCTACTGCTCCCAACTAGACCAGAGGCAACCAGAATGATGATGAGCATGTCCACGACCTTGATTTCAATTTCTCCCAAAATTTCGGAAAAGTAATGCATGTTGTGGTGTCCAAATAAGAAAAGACTGATCATTACCATTCCAAGTAAGCTGCCCATACCCACAGCGTGTGCGCTGATCCTTGAAAATACGTTTACAAAAAAGGCCATGAAAAGGGCTATGGCAGCCCCAATGGAAAAGGCGGCAAAAAATTTGGGG
Source organism: Saprospiraceae bacterium (assembly GCA_030729925.1). Lineage (GTDB taxonomy): Bacteria > Bacteroidota > Bacteroidia > Chitinophagales > Saprospiraceae > JALQTV01. The sequence continues at coordinate 71,737 of JANQWK010000096.1, read as the reverse complement.
GTATCAGCGTCGTTGTAGGTGTTCACGGCTACCCACGCATAAAACAATCCTGTGAGGATGTAAGGGGCGATGCGCTCTTCTTTTTGTTCAAAAGCAAATGTTTTTACCCAGCCCAAAGGCTTCAAAATCAAAATCCCAATCAAGGGGATGATGAAGGTGGTGATAAATGTTCTTAGCAAAATCAATTTGCTGATCTCATCTCCTATACTGCTGACTCCAAACAGGTAGGGGTTGATGAGGAGCAAAATGACCAGCATGTAGGTTATGGTCAGTAAAGGGTGGAATATAAAGGATATGATTTGAGCGATTGACTTGATCATCGATTTTCCCGTATTTTTGCAAATGTTTTCAAAAGTAAAGAAAAGGGGGCTGCTTTAACCCGGTTTTAGACCTTAAAAAAAATAGGTATTTTTCAACAAGGGTCTGGTTGAGCTGATTGTCATTTCAAGCCCGCTTAAAATTCGTGATTATGGAGGATAACCCATTTATCAACTTTGTGCTTTTTTCGGTTGTAGGTGTTGATATTACACTGGGTAATATCCTGTTGTTCGCCTTGGTCTTGGGCGCCTGGTTTGCAGGATACTTTGTGATCCTGGAAAAAATGCTGAAACGGTACCTGAAGTCTCAGGAATTGGAGCGCAGCGTGTCGTCCAGGATTATGCGGATGACGCGATTGACCTACGTTTTTTTGTTGTTGCTGCTGAGTATTGCCAGCCTGGGCGTGAATGTTTCTTTGTACAGCAATAATGACTTGAATATTGATGTGCTGATCGTCGCAGGAAGCCTCTTTGCATTCCAGCTCGCTCAACTGCTGGACTGGCTGTTTTCACGCGTGTTTTTCCGACAATACTACATGCAGGTGCCTTCCGACCTTCGAAAGGGGATAACCCGCCAAAAGCCTGTAGGTACGACAAAAGGAGAACATACTTTCCAGTTTATCGTTTATACGCTGGCCGTAATTTTTGTGATCCAGGCAATGGGGGTTAATGAACCCCTCTTTAGCTATCAGGTCAAAGACAAAAGTCTGGATTTCAGAATTTCAGATATCCTGGAGATCGCACTGATCTTTCTCGCTGCCCGCTTGGCTATCTGGTTTCTTACCCAGGTCGTGCTGGGCAATTATTTCAAACGCCAAAATATAGACTACGGGTCTCAGTTTGCTATCAACCAACTGCTGAAGTACTTTATCTACATCGTGGCGGGATTACTTGCCCTGGAGAGTGTCGGTATTCAGCCCACCGTACTATTGGCTGGTTCGGCAGCCCTGCTGGTGGGTATTGGTCTTGGCTTACAACAGACTTTCAATGACCTGATTTCGGGTATTATCCTGCTGTTTGATCGAACCGTGGAAGTGGGCGATTTTGTTCAATTGGGAAGCCTGGTTGGCGTGGTGAAGAAAATTGGAATCCGCACTTCCGTGCTGGAAACACGCGATGATATTAGCGTGATTGTACCTAATTCCAAGTTGGTAGGGGAACAGGTGGTCAACTGGAACCACAGCGATGATAAAGCGAGATTCTCCGTAGCGGTGGGTGTTGCCTACGGAACAGATACGACCTTGGTGAAAAACCTCCTGCTCAGCGTCGCTAAGGAAAATCCAGATATTTTGCCTACTCCCGAGCCTTTTGTCCGCTTTACCAATTTTGGAGATTCTTCCCTGGATTTTGAACTCCACTTCTGGTCAACCCGGTTCATGATTATCGAAAATGTTAAAAGCGACCTCCGGTTTAGTATTGACGATGTGTTCAGAAAAAATAATATCTCCATTCCTTTCCCTCAACGCGATGTTTGGATGCGTTCCTGATTCCGTTAAACATTAGTTAATCAACAGACCTATCGGTACAGTTCCACGCCTTTCTTCGTTAAATGGATAGTAGAAAATTCGAATTATTGAAATTCACGGCAAGGTCTTTGTAATTTGCAACATCTTTCTTCACTAAATCAGTCAGCTTACCATGAAAGCAATATCCCAAGTAGTAACGTTTTCCCGGTATCTTATGCTCGTACTCCTTTTTGCCAGTTTCCAAAATACAGCGATAGCACAAAAGTTCGCCGTGGTGGATATCAATAAGGTACTCGAAAATATGCCGGAATACGAAACCGCCCAGACAGAAATAGACCGACTCGCAGATGCCTGGCGACAGGAAATCGCCCAGGAATACGATCAGATCAAAGGTCTCTACAACAAATACCAGGCAGAACAAGTCCTCCTAAGCGATGATGCCCGAAAACAACGCGAAGACGAAATTATGGATAAGGAAAAACAAGTCCGAGACTTGCAACGCGTCCGATTCGGCCCGGAAGGGGAACTTTTCAAGAAAAGACAGGAATTGGTCAAACCTATTCAGGATAGACTATACGAAATCGTAGAAACCTACGCCAGCGAACGAGGCTATGATTTTATCTTCGATAAGGGAGGTGACCTGGGGATCATTTTTGCCAACCCCCTCTACGATAAAACAGATGATATCCTCAACCGATTAAAGTAATGGCAAATCAATAAAATCCTTTAACTTTGCACGCGCTTTTATTCTTGATTCAAAAAAATATACAAATGAGCAAGTTGAAAATCAGCCTGCTGCTGATCGCAGGTCTTCTGCTGACCGTTAGCACCCAGGCGCAAAAATTCGGCTTCGTTGATTCTGCAGGGATCCTGGAAGCCATGGCAGAAGTAAAACAGGCAGATGCTAATCTGGAGGCCTTGCAAAAACAGTTGCAGAAAAAAGGGCAGGGTATGCTGGAACAGCTACAACAAGATTATGTCGCCGTTCAACAACGGATCGAAAGGGGAGAACTTTCTCCAAAACAGCAGGAAGAGGAAGGCCAAAAACTTCAAGTACGACAGACTGAGTTGCAGCAGTTCGAACAAGATATGGTCAACCAAATCCAGACAAAAAGAAATGAGCTTTTGCAACCTATCATGGATCGCGTTAATCAGGCTATCCAAGATGTGGCTAAGGAGAATGGCCTGCAGTTTATTTTCGACAAACAGGTGCTGCTGTACTTCGAACCAAGCCAGGATTTTAGCAGCCAGGTAAAGGCAAAATTGGGAATGAGCTAATTCTTTTTCCTACTTCTTTGCTCAAAAAAAAGGGGCTGTCTTTTTAGGCAGCCCCTTTTTTTAGGATAAGCTCCACTGAATGTACTTTATGGTTTTTTCTTCCGCCAAATGCATCCGCTCGTAGTACGTCTTGATCGCGAGTTCAGGCAATACTAAAGGTTCGGCGTAAATGTCAGGGTTGTGGTACAACAGCTCAACGCCAGGGTATGCCGCCAGACTTTCCAGCGAAAATTGATAGAGCTCGTCCGAGTCGGTCTTCAAATGCATTAATCCGCCTTCTTTCAACAGTTGCCGGTAAGCCGACAAAAACCGATGGGAGGTTAAACGCCGGTTAGTCTTGGTGTTCTTGAGAAAAGGGTCGGGAAAGGTAATCCATATCTCACTGATTTCGCCAGGCGCAAAAAACAACTGGATCTGCTCTATGCGCGTGCGCAAAAAAGCAGCGTTGGATAGTTGCTTGTCCAGGGCGTTTTTAGCACCCCGCCATATCCTTGCTCCCTTAACGTCAACGCCAATGAAGTTCCTTTCCGGATACATTTCAGCCATCCCCAAAGTGTATTCTCCACGACCACAGGCCAATTCCAGCGTAATGGGGTGGTTGGCCGGAAATTGATCCTGATTCCAACGCCCATTCAACATGACCTGCTCAGATTGGTTCCGGGTGAGTACCGGAACGGCTGGGTCTATGTTCTCGAGTACGTTCGGGAAGCTTAGAATTTCAGCAAATTTTTGTAACTTGTTTCTCTTACTCATGCCAGACTTTATTCATCAGGCAAATTAGTGTTTTCTGCGCAAATCTCCATAATTCCACAGCTAGACACCTTATTCTACCCCTCGTTCAACAATATTGTCTTATTTTTATTAAAGCTTCTAGTGTTGATTGTCAGTCGTACATCCAATATCTTGCTTTCAAATTTGATGTCAACTATGAAAAAGTATTTTCTCCTGATCCCCCTGATCCTGTTTCTGGTTCACGGGTTCGCCCAATCTATATCCGTATCAAATGATATTCAACTGAAAAATGAGGCGGCCTATTACCTGATCGGGAAAATGCGGGAAAATTACCTCCTGTTTCGCGATCGTACGACAGAGTTCGAGGTACAGGGTTTTAATAATAGGTTGGAAGAAGGCTGGACAAAAGAGATTGAACTCGACAAACGCCTCCCCAAAGTGCTTCACGTGGAAGGATATAATGATGCCTTTTACGTTTTCTACCGCTTTCGCGATAAGTCCAATACGGTACTCAAGGCCCATAAGTACGATGGAGGGGCAAATCTGAGAGATTCTACCGTGATCCGCGATCTGGGATACCTGTTTTATACCCCGGATGTCAAATGGGTCAGGTCAGAAGACCGATCCAAGTTTTTGTTCTTTTTCTTCGATCGCCAACGAATTTTCCGAGCTATTGCCTTCGATGTGAATGACATGAAGTTCCTCTGGGATAAGGTGATAGAACCGGCCGATTTTGATTATTACCGGGATTTTGTACAGGCAACTATTGATAATGCAGGCAACGGCTACCTGGTGGTGATGAGAGATAATTTTAAGTCTCGCCGCAATAAACACCACTATGAGGTTTTTCAGTACAACTGGCAAACAGATCGCATCGTTACTGCTGTGGTCAATATGATGGGCCGATTGACTTTCGATGTTTTTTTCCGATACGATAACCTCAATAACTGCCTGGTTGGCGGTGGTTTGTTTTACGACAAAAACCCCACCCGCGCCATAGGTACTTTTTATCTGAATATCCCATCCAGCGACCCCGCAAACCGACAACTGCATTTTGGCTTGCTCAACGATACTTTCGTGAGTAGCCTGGAAGGCGAAAAAAGTGTCGGAAAAGGGATAGAGAATGCCGAAATCAAAGATATTATCCTGCGAACAGATAGCGGTATCCTGATGGTGGCCGAAAAAACCAAACTCCTGGAACGCCGGTCAGCTGGTGCCAGCCGCATTTATTACGATGCCCGTTTTGTGATTGATTATTACTACGACGAGTTGTTCGTGATTTCCATACACCCTACAGGCCAGGAACACTGGGCTACCGTGTTGCCGAAAAAACAGTTTTCCCAAGATGATGGGGGCATCTTTTCTTCGTTTTTCTTGTTCAAAACTCCCAGCAAATTGCGCTTCATTTTTAATGATGAAGTCAAAAACGAGAATACCGTGAGCGAATACGTCCTGGGCGGTACCGGGGCTTTTGATAGAAATAGTGTGCTGAGTACGAGCGGACTGGAGCTGAAATTGCGCTTTCAGGATGCCGTGCAGATCAATGGCAACGAGTTGCTGATCCCCAGCGAGCGTCGTAATCGCCTCAAATTGGTGCGCCTGAATTATTGAATTTTTTACAACCGAGTTGCTACTTTTGTGGGCACAATGACAAATTATGGAAGCTTTACAGCAATTGATTGAAGCAGCATGGGATGACCGATCCCTGCTACAGGATCCACAGATCCAACAGGCTATCCGCGATGTGGTGGAAACCCTGGATAAAGGACAACAACGCATCGCCCAGCTTGGTTTGGATGGATCCTGGCAAGTGAACGAGTGGTTGAAGAAAGCCGTTTTGCTTTATTTTCCTATTCAGGCCATGCAGACTATTGAAGTGGGACCTTTTGAGTTTCATGATAAAATCCCCCTGAAAACGAATTATGCGTCTCTGGGCGTTCGCGTAGTGCCCAATGCAGTGACCCGCTATGGGGCTTTCCTGGAAAAAGGGGTGATCCAAATGCCGAGTTATGTGAATATCGGTGCCTGGGTTGGATCCGGTACTATGATTGATACTTGGGCTACAGTGGGCTCCTGCGCACAAATCGGCAGAAATGTTCACCTGAGCGGGGGAGTGGGTATCGGAGGTGTGCTGGAACCACCCCAAGCTAGTCCGACAATTATCGAAGATGATTGCTTTATCGGTTCGCGATGTATTGTGGTTGAGGGCGTACGCGTGGAACGAGAGGCTGTATTAGGGGCAAATGTGGTGCTGACTCGATCTACCCACATCATTGATGTTACTGGTGCTGAACCTGTTATCCATAAAGGAGTGGTACCCGCAGGCTCGGTGGTGATTCCCGGAACTTATACCAAGTCTTTTCCCGCCGGCGATTATCAGGTGGCTTGCGCACTGATTATCGGCAAACGGACTGCTTCGACAGATAAAAAAGTGTCCCTGAATGAGGTGTTGAGGGATTATCAGATAGCTGTTTGATATTTAGATCGCATCCATTATGAAGTACTTAATCGCAGGCCTGGGAAATATCGGCTCAGATTATGCAGGAACCCGACATAATATCGGCTTCGATATCTTGGACAGACTTTGTGAAACCACCGATCAGCGCTTTTCTCAAGATACCCACGGTGATATCGCAGAGCTGAAGTTTAAAGGCCGAACGCTTATATTGCTTAAACCTTCTACTTATATGAATCGAAGCGGTAAGGCAGTGAGGTACTGGTTGCAAAAGGCAAAGATCCCCCAGGAGCATCTGCTCGTGGTACTGGATGACCTAAACCTGGATTTTGGAAAGATCCGCTTGCGCGGAAAATCAAGCGATGGGGGCCATAATGGACTCAAGGATATTGATGCGATGCTCGGCAACAATGAATACGCCCGCCTGCGCTTCGGCATAGGAAGTAGTTTTTCAAAGGGCAAACAGGTTGATTTTGTACTGGGTAAGTGGTCGGCCGAAGAACATCAGGAACTGGGGCCCTTGATGGATAAGTCCGTAGAAGCGATCAAAACTTTTTGTACTCTCGGCCTGGAACAAGCCATGAATGCGTTTAACCGAAAGTAATTACAGCCTGTTGAGGAATGCTTGTACCGCTTGCTCCAACAACAGTTCGCTGTATTCAGGCTTGTAGGAGTGCGCCGGTATCCCGGCAAAAGATTGTTGCACTTGCCGAACTGCTTCCGAAATCTGAAATTGCTTTTGCGCTGTCGCAAAAAAATGTCCTCGGTCGTGGTGCAGTTGCGCAAGGTAGGTTTGCTCGGTCTGCCCGGGTGTAGGTACCAAAATGGCTCTTTTTCCCCAAGAAGCCAGATCCATAAGGGTGGTGTATCCCGATCTGGATAATAGGATATTACTTCTGCTCATATACTGGTATAGTTCGGCTCTTTCGAGAAAAGGCAATACCTCCAGATTTCCCGATGAGGCGATTCCGGAGGGAATAGCGCCCGGAACACCCCGAACTAAGGTAACGCTGACATCCGCACTACTGACCTGTTGAATAATGCGTTGCTCAAACCTGCTTCGCTGCGGCTCAGGACCCGACAAAACGGCCAGCACGTCAATGTCCGTTTTTTTTCCGACAGGAATGATTTTTTGGTCACTCAGAATTCCAATGTATCGGGCATTAGGTATGCCCTTAGCCTCCGAGAGTTTCCCCGCAAGGCCACCTGGATCAGGAAAGTCGGGGATCCAAAGTTCACTATACTGGCGGAATAATTTTTTTTGCGCAGCGTTACCCATATACCGGAAAAATGGATCCGGAATGGGAAGCTGCACCTGATGGGTGATAAAAATACCAGGAATATGTGGGGAAAAACATCCAAAGCGCGCATCAGAGAGGATGCCGTTTATGCCATACGCGCTGATTGTTTTTTGCACCCATTGATATTCAGCACAGATGGTTTTTCCTATCTTAGGCCCTTGGACAGCCATATTGAAGTACATGCTCGCAAAAGGATAGCGGATGTTGTAGGAGGGAAGCTCGAGCGCAGGGAACTCGGGGAAGTTTTGTCGAAATACCGACAACGCAACTCCGTCAGAGGCCAGTACAATATTGCATCCATGCGCCGATAGGCTCCGAATGATGGGAATGCAGCGGATGGCGTGACCCAGCCCCCAGTTTAATACCGCGACGAGGATGGTGGGATTTTTGGTAACAGACAAAACAGACATAGCAATATGAATGCAAAAAAAAGAACAGTATTGAATATGATTCTATTACTTGCTATGCTGAGCCTGGAGAGCTGCCGGTCATTGGATTGTGGATGTCCTATGACGGGAATCCATGACCGGCAGTTACCCGAAACTCCTGAAGATCAGTTGAGTCTGATCTCGTCATCGTTTTCATCGTAAAAAATATACTTGTTGACCGGCAAATCTGCTGCGGACTTAATCCCAATCCACTTTTGGTGTTTTAACCACCATCTGTGTTGCTGACTGGGGAGCCCTTTTTTCAGATAAGCTTCAACAAATGGATGTACAGTGATTTTGATTTTTGACTTGGGCCTGGACTGAAGGATAAAAACGAGGTCTCTTTCAATATCATCTGTAAGCAATACCGTTGGATTGATTTTTCCGGAGCCTTCACAGGTAGGACACACCTCTGCTGTATTAATCCGCACCTCAGGCCTTACCCGCTGACGGGTTATCTGCATCAATCCAAACTTACTCAACGGAAGTATCGTATGCTGCGCCCGATCCTTTTGCATGAACTCTTTCATCTGCTGGATCAGTACTTTTCGGTGGTCATTGTTTTTCATATCAATGAAATCAATGATGATGATCCCACCAATATCTCTTAAGCGCAATTGCCGCGCAATCTCTTCTGCCGCTTCCAGGTTAACCTTCAGTACCGCTTCCTCCTGGTTTTTGCTGCCCGCCATTTTGTGGCCACTGTTGACATCAATCACGTGCATGGCCTCTGTGGACTCTATAACCAGATAAGCCCCACTTGCCATGGTCGCTGTTTTGCCAAAGGTGGACTTAATCTGCTTACTTACACCAAATACCTCGAATATGGGTTTTTGCGGCTTGTGCAAACTTAAAATCTTGACCTGATCGGGAGCAATAGAACTCAGATAGCCTTTAATGTTTTGATACAGGTTTTTGTCGTTGACGACAATCCTGCTAAAACTATCACTGAGGATATCGCGAAGAATACTGGACGTTTTATCCAGCTCCGACAATAACTTCACCGGAGGTTTGGCCTTGTTGAGCTGCTGGAAAATCGTTTCCCATTTTTGCATCATCATGGTCAGCTCCTCATGCAAATCTGCCACCTTTTTCCCTTCCGCAGCGGTGCGAACAATAACCCCAAAATTTTTGGGCCGAATGCTCTCTACCAACAATTGAAGTCGCTTTCGCTCCTCCGCATTGGCAATTTTCTTGGAAACAGCAACCACACTATTGAAAGGTGTCAGCACAAGATACCTGCCGGGGATCGTCAATTCGCAACTCAAACGCGGACCCTTTGTAGAAATAGGTTCTTTCAAAATTTGAATCAAGATGGGCTGCTTTTTTTGCAGCACCTGATCAATTTTTCCCGTTTTGATGATTTCCGGTTGGATAGAAAAACCATCCAATAGGTGGGTGGTCTGCTTGCCGGCTATCGCATCTTGTGTATATTTCAACAAAGAAGCCAGCTTGGGACCGAGATCTGTATAATGAAGAAATGCATCTTTTTTATGGCCAATGTCCACAAAAGCTGCATTAAGACCCGGCATTAAGCGCCGGATAGTACCCACAAAAATATCTCCTACAGAAAAATTATTGTTGGTCTTCTGATTGTGTAACTCCACGAGCTTGCCATCCTCCAGCAAAGCAATTTCAACTTGCGTAGGAGAAGCATTAATAATTAAGTCCTTTTCCACAGGCAAACGTTTATACAGGCAAGCAGGCGTATATCACAACGCACGAAGCAATGGAAAAAGAACGCGAGTGTATAGCTGCCTAAAGGTCAGCGCTTACTGATTCACTCAGTTAGAACACTGACCTTAGGGCTAAGCGTACCCATTGGATTCAGATACTCCATATTGGGTATGGTTACTTATGACAATCTTTTGGCGCTGTACAAAGTGTTTTACCTGCACAGACTTGTTCTTCTTAAGGGATGTTTGGAGGGTATAGCCGAAAATTTCGGAAAAACGGATTCGCGATAACTGCTGTTTTCCATGACTGGGCTCAAAACATACCTGCTTGCCTGATATTATCTATCTATTCTTCTTCTTATGACGATTTTTACGCAGACGCTTCTTTCTTTTGTGCGTGGCAATCTTATGTCTTTTTCTTTTTTTTCCGCAAGGCATACTAAAAAATTTTATATTTTTATAAAAAAAACAAATAGTTGAATTTGAAATCTATCGGTTACACTTCTGTGTGTAAACCACAGCTTCCTCACTTCGGTTCAGACTTTCCAGTGTACTTGCCATCAGGCAATTGGCCAGCACATTGTCTGGCTCCATCTGTAAAGCTGCGGTTAACCTTTCAAATGCTCTGTCGAACTGACCTGTTCTTATAGCCAGCCTGGCTAAGTTAGTCAGTACGCCTACATTTTCAGGATAAGTTTCCTGCAAGGTAAGCAACATCTGGATACCTTGCATAGGATTGTTCGTGGAAGGATTTTCCACGTAAGCCAATGCAAGATTGATTTTGTGGTCAACATTATCCGGGTTGACGGAGATAGCATTTTCAAAAGCACTTACTGCTTTAGTGGTGCAATAGTCCTTTAACTCTTGGGTCTGTGCGCGTTGAATACAAATCGAATAGGTAGTACCCGCAATAGACCAACTGCCCTCATTTGGGTCTAGCAAAGCAATTTCAAAAGCATAATGACCTGCTATTGCAGGATGTCCGAGCTCATACCACTTACCGGATAACTTTTTCATCGCTTCGACCTTAGTGCTGTCCTCAGACGAATCGTGCAGGAGCATTTCGTAATTGGTAAGCTGGGCGAGATCCGAGGGTTCAAGGGCAGGCTTTGCTTCCTGCAGTAAATTTTCGATAGCGATCAACTCAAGGTTGAGCGATCTGCTTTCTTCAATTCCTCTGAACTCGGGAGATCTGCGCTCACACCCAAAGTACAAAATTAGCACCAAAGCAAACGAAGATAAAATTGACGCAAGCTGTCCTCTGGTCATTATGCCCTATATCTTGTTACACGCAACAAATGCCAACCTCACACTAGAAGTAGGCCTTCCAAATTAATTGTCGTCCGATTCGTCTTCGGGCAATTCCGTTACATTGCTCTTTACCTGCTCCACGAAAACCTTTGCAGGTTTGAATGCCGGAATGAAATGCTCTGGAATCTCAATAGCAACGTTTTTCTTGATATGCCGACCAATCTTCTTTGCCCGCCTTTTCACAATGAAGCTTCCGAACCCTCTGATATAGACGTTCTCGCCTTCAGCCAGAGAGTGCTTCACCTCCTTGAAAAAGGTTTCAAGGGTTACCAACACATCCACCTTTGGAACGCCTGTTTTTTCCGATATTGCTGCAACTAAATCAGCTTTTCTCATTGTTAATTATTGGTTTAGAATTAGTTGTAAAAAAAAGTTCAGTTCCTGGAAACGAGTGGCAAATTTCGCAATTTTATCTATTAATTGAAAGTAAACAGACTTTATTTTGTTTTTTTAACTTAATTTTCAATTTCTTAGCACGCGATTCACGAACTTTGGATATGGAGAATAGCCCTATAACCCCAAATTTTAGACTGTGAAAAAACGATTCTTCGGTGTAAAAATTTGAAAATAGGGTAAAAAGGGTTTTTCCCGAAGGGCAAAAAAAAATTACCGGATTGTCTTTGGTCTGCAATAATTATCTTTGGCGCGGGTAAAGTATGGGGAAGGTAGTAAATTGCCTTTTCTTTTCGAGCGCTTCAAAATAGAATAAAACAAGCTGTATGCTGTTATCCATGACTGGCTTTGGCAGGGCAGTGCTGCCATTGCACAACAAAACCATTACCGTTGAGATCAAGTCACTCAATAGTAAATTCACCGATGTGCGTTTGAAAGTTCCCCAAAACTACCGTCAGAAGGAGACCGAGTTTCGGCGGATTTTAGCGGAGAAGATCGTGCGGGGGAAGATAGATTTGGTGTTGGAGATTCACTCCATGGAAGGCGAGGATGCTTTCGGGCTGAACGAGGCGCTTTTCCGCAAATACGGACTTGCTTTGAAAAAGTTACAGGCGGAATTGGGGATTGGCGAAGGGGATCTCACCCAGGCTATTCTCCGAATCCCCAATGTGGTGGTATCTTCCAACGAGTCTGTGGATGAGACCGAGTGGGAAATGGTTTTGCAGACGTTAGGGAAGGCTTTGGAGGATTTCGATGCTTTTCGGCTTACAGAAGGCAGTGTGATGGAGTCCGAACTGGCGGGTAAGTCGCGTCGAATTCTGGATTTGCTTGATCAGGTGGATCCTTTTGAGAAGGAAAGGATTCAGCATTTGAAGACTCGGTTGTACCAGCGGCTGGAAGAGCAGGTAGGTAAGGACAAAATTGATGAGAACAGGTTTGAGCAGGAGATCATCTACTACATAGAGAAAATTGACATTACAGAAGAAAAGGTAAGACTGGCTCAGCACTGCAAATACTTTTTGGAGGAGCTGGCTCAAAAAGGGGAAACCAAAGGACGCAAATTGAGTTTCATCAGCCAGGAAATGGGCAGAGAGATCAATACCCTTGGTGCAAAGGCTTATTCTTCAGATATTCAGAAGATTGTGGTGGAAATGAAAGATGAATTGGAAAAAATTAAGGAATTGGTTGCCAATTCTGCCTAATGCGAATTATACGAGGTTATGGTCGGAAAGTTGATTATTCTTACTGCACCTTCGGGTGCGGGAAAAACGACGCTTGTGAAGCATCTGCTTCAGGTGATCCCGCGCCTGTCTTTTTCGGTTTCTGCTACCAACAGAAAGATGCGTTCAGGTGAGACCGATGGAAAGGATTATTATTTTTTGTCAACGGAAACCTTCCAATCATATATCCGCGAAGATAAATTTGTGGAATGGGAGGAGGTGTATTCCAAGCAGTATTACGGGACGCTTCGGTCGGAGGTCGAACGACTTCGTACTGCAGGGCAGCATATTATTTTTGATATTGATGTTAAGGGAGCTTTGTCGCTAAAGCAACAGTTTGCTCAGGATGCACTTGCTGTTTTTGTGATGCCTCCCTCGCTCGATATACTCATCGAACGCTTGAAGCAGCGTGCTACAGAAGATGAAGAGAGCTTGCGAAAACGTATTGAAAAGGCTAGTTTTGAGATGTCTTTCCAGCATGAATTCGATGAAACGCTGGTCAATGATCAGCTGGAGCTGAGCCTTTTGAGGATAGAAAAAATTGTAAACCGCTTTCTAGGATATAGCGATGGAAACTAAAATTACCAATGGGATCCGGATCAGTGTGAGGGCTTTTTATCAACCTAAGTACTCTGTGCCTTTACTGATGAAGTATGTTTTTAGCTATAAGGTATTTATCGAAAATCAGTCTCCCGTACCCGTTCAGCTGTTGAACCGCCACTGGCTGATTTTTGATTCTACGGGCGACAGACAGGAAGTGAGTGGCGAAGGCGTGATTGGACAGCAGCCCATCCTCCCTCCTGGATCGAGGTACCAATACACTTCATGGAGCCAGATCCATTCAGAAATCGGATCCATGCAGGGCTATTACGAAATGCGAGATTTGCAGCAGCAGAAGAACTTCAGTGTACAGATTCCTGCTTTCAACTTGATTCCTGCTTTCAAAATGAACTGACCTTCCTTCAGTTTGGTACCGCGGCAATGCATTTCAGTTCTATGGCAATAGGGGTAGGGAGCGAATTGATCCCGAGTGTGGTTCGACAGGGAGCCGATTCTCCTGCAAAGTATTCTCCGTATATGCGGTTATATACGGGGAAGTCCCGCTCCATGTTGGTGAGAAAAACCGTGATGTCCACCAGGTCTTCCCATCGCGCCCCGCAGCTCTCCAGTACGTGCTTTACATTTTGAAAGACACTGTGGCACTGTGCTTCAAAATCAAAAGTGGTATAGTGTCCACTGGGACTTAGCGTGAGTCCGGGAATGGAATTGTCCACAGGATTGCGCGGCCCAATACCAGACAAAAATAATAGATTCCCCACTTTCCTGGCGTGTGGGTATTTGCCTACCGGAGCAGGCGCTTGTTCACTGTGAAACGACTGGTTGTTTGTCATGGCTTACTCAATTAAAAAAAGCCGGTTGGTTTGACACCCACCGGCTTTTCAGGATAACCATCAAATGTTTGGTAACAATATGATTAGTTTTTCTTCATTGCCTTCTCGAAAAGACCTTTCATGTTTGGATCAGCTTTGATAACAGTTCTTCTGTTCATCGCTTTTCCGTCTTTGGTCTCGTTGTCACCTACAGGCTCGTTGTCGCTTCTGCCGGCAGCTGCAAGCTGTGCAGGATTTACACCCGCTTTTACCAACTCGCGGATTACGGTAAGGGCGCGCTCTGTGCTCAATTCCCAGTTGTCTGCAAAAGCAGCACCTGCTACCATTTTATCATCGTCGGTGTGACCTTCTACAAGAATAGTCAGCTCTGGATTGCTTTTAAGCGTCTCAGCAAGTGCTTTGATCGCTTTGCGTTGGTCGCTGTTTACTCTTGCAGAACCACTTCTGTAGTTGAGCTTTTCGCTGGTCATCACATAGATGCTACCGTCTTTTTCTTCAACAGTCAGACCACTTCCTGAATAAGCTTCAAAGATTCCAGTGATTTCACCCTTGATAGCAGCCAACTCGGCCTCAGTCATGGATAGTTTTTGCTGCATTTGAGAAACCTGGCCTTTAGTAGAGTTAAGCTCAGACTTCAAACCGTCAAGCTCACTATTCAAACGCTTAGTTTCTGCTGCCATCTGTGCAGCCAGTGCGTCTTTTTCTTCCTGAAGATTTTTCAGATTGGATTGGGTTTCAGCTAAAGCCTGGTCTGTAGCTTCTTTAGATGCTACCAATTCGTCGTGTTTCTTTTTAGAAACGCAAGACGATAGGGAGCCGAAAACAAGGAGAACGACCATTAGTTTCAGTACTTGGCGCATGTTCAATTTAAGTTTAATTAACAAATTTTTTTCTTAACTTCCTCAGGTTATGTCTGGGTAGTGAATGTAACCGCTTCAAAGGTAAAAAAAGAGGTTAAAATTTTATAATTTGCACAGGATTTGATGTGATTTTCGTAGGATTTTCAAACTTATCCTTCCCACAACGTGCTTGTTCGCGTTAAAGACCTTCCCTAGCTTTGATTTTAGTTAAGTTATGCCAAAATTTAGTATTACCTTTAAAAAGTATAATTTTGCAGCTCATAGCGAGGGTATTGCCCTGCTTTAATCTCCTACAATTGAATCAGACGCATAAAAGTAATCATTTTAATGAATCAGGAAATTATTGTCGAGGGTAAATTCAAATACCTTGAGTCTAAGGGGGGTACGGAGCATTTGCTTCTTCTACACGGATTGTTCGGCGCACTAAGTAACTTCGAGGGCATCATCAACGAGTTTGGAGGAAAGTACAATGTGGTGGTACCTATACTTCCCATTTTTGAACTTCCGATCAGGCATGTTTCTTTGTCTGGATTGGTTTCCTATGTCGAAGATTTCGTGGAGTTTAAGGGATTTTCACAGGTTCACGTCCTGGGTAATTCTCTCGGTGGCCACGTTGCCCTGTTGTATGCCCTGGCTTGTCCGGAGCGCATTAAGTCCATTATTCTTACGGGGAGCTCAGGGTTGTTCGAAAGTGCAATGGGTACGTCTTTTCCGAAAAGAGGAGACTATGAGTACATCAGAAAAAAGACCCAGGAAACGTTCTATGATCCGGAAGTGGCAGATAAGGCATTGGTAGATGAGGTATATGATACGGTGAATGATCGCAATAAAGCTATCCGGGTTATCGCTACAGCAAAGTCCGCTGTGCGGCACAACTTGGGCGATAAACTTCACCAGATAAAGGCACCGACATTATTGATTTGGGGTGCCCAGGATCAGATTACGCCTGCTTTCGTGGGGGAAAAGTTCCACGAGCTGATTGAATCTTCCAAATTAGTTTTTATTGATCAGTGCGGCCATGCTCCCATGATGGAGAAACCCGCAGCATTCAACGAACATCTGCATGCTTTCCTCGGGGAAGTGTGTAGTGTGAATGAGCAGGAAGCCTGATTTTTATAGCATGCGTTTTTTTCTTTTTGTCAATTATCAACTTATGCGATTGATTTCCCCAATGCTCGCAGTTTTGCTTGCACTTTCCGCTTGTAAGTCTCCCCAACAGGCTGGTTCTGTTTCTCCTGCACAACAGGACAACGAAACGACGTTCACCGAGTTCCGCGAACTGGATACGATGGTGATTGCCGCGCCCCGAATAGATGAGGAGGAACCCGAAGTTGCTTATTCCTTGCCTACGTATAATTCCAGTTATAAACGGGTACACGACCTTTTACATACGAGACTTGATCTTCGTTTCGATTGGGAACGGGAGGCGGTTTTGGGAAAGGCTGAGCTGACTTTCACCCCGCTCTTCTATGCTTCCGATAAATTGATCTTGGATGCTAAAGGCTTCGAAGTCAATTCGATTACCCTGAACAATGGACAGGTTACCCCCGATTTTGCTTATGATGGTTCCTATATTTCGATTACCCTCGACAAAACTTATACCCGGGCAGATACTTTCCAGGTTTTGATAGATTATACGGCTTTTCCGGCTAAGTCAGGGGGAAGTGCGGCCATTACTTCAGATCAGGGGCTTTTCTTTATTAATCCGAGAGGTGAAGAACCCAATAAGCCTCAGCAAATCTGGACACAGGGAGAGACCGAGTGGAATTCCAAGTGGTTCCCTACCGTGGACAAACCCAATGAGCGGACAACCCAGGAGATGATCCTTACGGTTGAGGATCGCTTTGTGACGCTTTCTAACGGATTGCTGGTCAGCTCGGAAAAGAATGCGGATGGCACCCGCACCGATTATTGGAAAATGGATTTGCCCCACGCTCCTTATTTGTTTATGATTGCGGTAGGAGAATATGCTGTGGTTAAGGATGATTGGCAAGGTATTCCGGTGGATTATTATGTAGAGCCCGAATATGAGGCGGATGCACGGGCTATTTTTTCGAATACCCCCGAAATGCTTTCTTTTTTCTCAGATAGGCTACAGGTGGATTATCCTTGGCCGAAGTTTTCTCAGGTGGTTGTGCGAGATTATGTGTCCGGGGCAATGGAAAACACGAGTGCCGTGATTTACGGGGAGTTTGTGCAGAAATCCGCAAGAGAATTGATAGATGATCTCCAGAATGAAAAGATTGTTGCTCATGAGATGTTTCACCATTGGTTCGGCGATTATGTGACTTGCGAAAGCTGGGCCAACCTGACCATGAACGAGGGGTTTGCGAATTACAGCGAGTACTTGTGGCTGGAGTTTCGCTATGGCAAGGATGAAGCAGATTATCACTTGATAAATGAGTGGTCGGGCTACTTGAGTTCCGCCCAGGGAAGTAATGCTCACCCCCTGATCCATTTCGGTCATGAGAATAAAGAGGAGATGTTCGATGCACATAGCTACAATAAGGGTGGATCAGTGCTGCACATGCTTCGCAATTATGTGGGCGATGAAGCCTTCTGGGAAGCTCTTAACCTGTATCTTACCGAAAATGCTTTCCAGGCAGTAGAAGCGCATAACCTGCGTTTGGCTTTCGAAAAGGTGACCGGAGAGGATCTGAATTGGTTTTTTAACCAGTGGTATTTTGCTTCCGGACACCCGGTTCTGGATATTGCTTACGACTATGATGCAACCGCCAAAGAGGCTATCGTTCGGGTAACACAACAACAGGACCCTGATTTTGCGCCGGCGATTTTCGAACTTCCGGTGTCGGTTGATGTCTATCTGGATGAGGAAACGAAAGTGACCCACGAGATCAGGGTTAGGGAACGCGTACAGGAGTTCCGCTTTCCAGCGGAAAAGGCACCCCGATTGG
Source organism: Saprospiraceae bacterium (assembly GCA_030729925.1). Lineage (GTDB taxonomy): Bacteria > Bacteroidota > Bacteroidia > Chitinophagales > Saprospiraceae > JALQTV01. The sequence goes on along the minus strand of JANQWK010000096.1, from coordinate 53,994 downwards.
TGAATTTCGATGCAGATAAAGTACTCCTTGCCGAGACTAACGATAATAAGGGCGAAGAGGAGTACCTTTTTCAGTTCTATCATAGCGACAACTTCATGGATCGCTTCGAGGCTTTGTCCTACCTTCGGGAAAATGAGTCTGCATCAGCGCTACAAGTATTCAGAGATGCCCTGACAGACGATTTTTGGGTGATTCGCGCTATCGGAGCTACCAACCTGGGTTCCGAGTTGCCGGAAACTGTGGTTAATCAGATCCGCCAAATGGCAACCAAGGATCCCCATTCGGATATCCGCGCAGTTGCGCTCGGTCTGCTTAAAGATGTGCAAGATGAAGGAGTCGTCGAACTGGCTGCCGAGCTGATTGGAAAAGATCCTTCCTACACCGTGGTTTCAGCTGCATTAGAGGTGTTGATGGAATTGGACAGAGATCGGGCACTGGCCTATACTTCAGTCCTGGAAAATGAAAAGAGCGCCGTTATCCTGGAGGCTATTTCGGGCTTGTACGGCGAAACCGGAGACCTCAAGTACTTGCCGTTTTTTATGAAAAATATGGGCAATGCCCAGGTGGACGGCTATGCAGCACTTGCGTTTTTTACGAATTTCTTCGAATTGGTAAAGGATGCAGAGCTGTCCCAAGTAATGGAGCTGAGTGCTACGGTACAGCAAATCGGATTGTCCGATGCACAGTCGCCCTGGCGAAAATTATCTGCCATGAAGATGCTAAACGACCTGCGCAATCACTATCAGGAAAAATCAGCAAAACTGAAGTCTGACCCCACGGCACAACAAGCTTTTCAGGATGCTGTGCAGACCATCTCCGACCAAATGAAGGCAGTGACCGATGCCGAAAGCAATGAACAGCTCAAGACAATTTATATCAATCAGTTCCAACTGATTGAAAAACCCTAGCCCAAGGGAAAACCATCAGGTGCCGGATCGTGTTAAAATCCGGCACTTGCATGGTTTTATATGCCGCATTGCCTTTTTTTGAATATCTTTCAAGTTGTATGAAGATCCGGCTGTCAAGCGATAGCACCGGATTGTTGTGCTTTACTACAAAGAACCCGAATCAACATGGCTGCAACAAGTAATTTTGATCTGCTCATTGAAAAGCTGGATCAGTTTGTCCGAAAGTACTATATCAACCAACTCCTGAAGGGAAGTTTGTACTTCGTCGGCCTCACCGGTATCCTCTTCCTGGCCATGAACTTGCTAGAGCATTATTACTACTTTGGAACAGGTACGCGAAAACTCCTATTCTACTCCTTTATTTTGACCAGCGTAGCTTCGGGAACCTATTGGGTGGCTATGCCCCTGATCCGTTATTTTCGCCTAGGCAAAACCATTTCCCGCGAAAAAGCAGCGGAGTTGATAGGCCAGCACTTTAGCGATGTGAGCGATAAATTGCTGAATACACTCCAACTGAACCAATATCTGCAGCAGGCAGAAGATAATTCTTTGTTGTTGGCCAGTATCGAGCAAAAATCAGCAGCGATTAAGCTTGTTCCTTTTGTTAAGGCGATAGATTTGTCCAAGAACCGAAAATACCTGCGCTACGCACTTCCTCCTCTTCTGGTGCTGCTGTTTATTTTGATTGCAGCTCCCGGAGTGATCACAGATAGCACCAATCGCTTGATCAATAATAGTAAGGAGTTTGTTAAACCCGCCCCCTTCACTTTTGTGGTAGATGCATCCGCCCTGGAGGTAGTTCAGTATGGCGACTTCGACCTTGCGGTAAAAATCACTGGCCGGGAACTTCCCAATGAGGCGTTTATTGAGTTCGGAGATTACCAGTACCGACTTTCCCAAGTTGCACCAGATGAGTTTTCTTATCGCTTTAGCAATGTTAAGGAAAATACGGTTTTCCGCTTGTCTGCAAGCGGGGTGTCTTCGGAAAAACTGGAACTGAAAGTCTTGGAAAAACCCAATATCCTGGGTTTTGAGGTGAACCTCGATTATCCAAGCTACGTGGGCAGAACCGACGAAACCCGAACAAATACAGGCGATCTGATTGTCCCCGAAGGAACCCAGATCAACTGGGTATTCAATGCCGAACATACCGGTACGATTCAGGTGAAATTTTCGGCAACAGATACTTATGAAGAGGCTACCCGCTTCTCGAAAGATAGTTACAGCTTGAAGCGAAAAGCTTCCAAGGATGAACAATACCAGATTTTTGTGCGCAATGAGGAACTTCCTACGGGAGACTCTATTTCTTATAGCATTACGGTGATCCCCGATCAATATCCCGATATCAGCGTCAATGTTTTTGCCGATAGTACCCTGGCTACCTTGCTTTATTTTGCCGGTGAGGCCAGTGATGACTATGGACTGCTCAGCCTTTCGTTTAATTATCAATTGCAGCGGGCTTCTGGAGAGACAAGTCTTCCCGTTTCTATCAAATTGGATAATCCCTCCGCCAAGGCGGTTCAGTATGAATATGCTTTTGATCTGACCGACCTGGATCTTCGACCCGGAGATGAGGTCAGCTATTATTTCGAAGTTTTTGACAACGATCAGATCAATGGGAGCAAGTCTTCCAGAACGAACCCCATGCGCTACGCCAAACCAAGCGTGGAAGCGTATAAGGCTCAGGCAGAGGAAAATGAAGACTTGATCAAGAGCGAACTGGAAGATGCCCTGAAAGAGGCAGCCAAAATACAGGAGGATCTCAAAAAGATGAGAGAAAAGTTGCTCCAACAGAAAAATCTGAATTGGCAGGATAAAAAATCATTGGAAGATCTGCTCGAACGACAAAAAGAGGTACAGCAAAAAGTTGAAGAGGCGAAGGAGGCTTTTGAGGAAAATCTGGAAAACCAACAGGAGTTCAATGAAATGGATGAAGCGCTGCTGGAAAAACAAGAACAGCTGCAGGAACTATTTGAAGAACTGATGAGCGAAGAGATGCAGCAACTGATGGAACAGATAGAGGAACTGATGCAGCAGCTGGAAAAGGATCAGGCGCTGGAGATGATGGACGAGATGCAGATGAATGATTCCGAAATGGAAAAAGAATTGGATAGGATGCTGGAACTGTTCAAACAACTGGAGTTGGAACAGGAAATGAAGGAAATGCTCAGCGATTTGGATGAATTGTCCAAACAACAGGAGGATTTGCAAAAGGAAACAGAACAATCCGCGAAGGATCCCGAAAACGCCCAAAGCCAGGATGAGCTCCAGCAAAAACAAGAGGAGATCAACGAACAATTCGAAAAACTCCAACAGGAAATGAAAGATATCCAGGAAAAAAATAATGGCCTGGAGAATCCTAAGAAAATGGAGGATTATGAACAGCAAATGGAGGATATCAAACAGGATCTGGATCTGAGTGAACAGGAGTTGCAAAAGGAGCAGAATGATAAGGCGGCTAAGTCTCAAAAAAATGCCGCTAAAGGGATGAAGGAAATGGCAGCGTCCATGCAGTCTAATATGCAGGCAGGCGAAATGGAACAGCTCCAGCTGGATATGGCATCCCTGCGACAATTGCTGGAAAATTTGGTGGGCTTGTCTTTCGACCAGGAGGACCTGATTACGGCACTTGATGAAACCAATATCAATACTCCCGCTTATACCAGCCTGGTACAGGATCAGTTTAAGTTGAAAGATGATTTCAAATTGGTGGAGGACAGTCTCCAGGCTTTGAGCAAAAGGGTGTTCCAAATAGAATCTTTCGTCACCGGCAAAGTGACGGATATCAATCGCGGTCTCCAACAGAGTATAGATGAGCTGGAAGAGCGGAAGAAGGTTCAGGCAGGACGACTGCAACAGCTTACTATGACCAATATCAACGACTTGGCGCTGATGCTGAGCGAAGTGCTGAATCAAATGCAACAACAGATGTCTTCTATGCGGTCTTCCGGTAAGCCCTCAGAAGACGAACCCCAGGATGGGAATAAACCCCAAGATCAAAATACGCCCAGCGACCAAATGTCCAAAGGTCAACAACAATTGAATGATCAGCTGAAACGCATGAAAGAGGCACTCGAGAATGGCGAACAGGCTAAAAGCGAAGAGTATGCCCGCATGGCCGCCCGACAGGCTGCCCTCCGAAAAGCAATGCGCGAAAAACAACAAAAGCTGAGAGAACAAGGCAAAGGGGATAAAGAACTTCAGGAAATGATTGACTTGATGGACGAGACAGAAACTGATCTGGTTAATAAACGTCTCAATAACCAAACCCTGGAACGCCAACAAGATATTCAAACCCGGTTGCTCGAATATGAAAAGGCCGAACGCCAACGGGAATATGACGAAAAACGCAAGTCGGAAGTCGCTAAAAATGTAGAACGGAAAAGACCCCCGTCCATGGAGGAGTACCTGAAAAAAAGGTCTTCCGAAATTGACCTGTACAAAACGGTTTCTCCTTCTCTAAAACCCTATTATAAATTTTTGGTGGAATCTTACTTTCAAAACCTGAAGGATAAGCCTGGCAATTAAATTTTTGAATAATTTAACTTCAGTATGGATTTATTGCATTTTTATCGCTAAAATTGCCTGATCCCCATTCGAATGCATCCATGAACATATGGCAAGCTTTTTGTAACAGGATGTTTTCAAATCATGGATACGCAACTTTTAATTATGTTTACACTCGCATCCCGACCCTGCAGCATCGCTAACTTGGAATCTATGCTCTCAGAAGTGTCCCGAGATTACCAGGTAAGTGAAGATGTCTTTGGCAATATGCTGGTTTCCCTGACCGAAGCAGTTACGAATGCTATCGTTCATGGCAACAACAGCGATGTGTCTAAATCGGTCAAAATTCAACTCGAAAAGTCCGGTAACAATTTCATTATCCGGGTTTCTGATGAGGGTCCCGGTTTTGACCCCAATTCGCTGCCAGACCCCACCAGGGGCGAAAACCTTTACAAAACCGGCGGGCGAGGTGTTTTCCTGATGCAAAAACTCTCAGATACCATGCGTTTTCACAATAACGGAAGTACCGTAGAAATGCTTTTTAAGTTATGAGTACAGCAGACCTGGACGAGGACTTCTATTCAGAAGAGGAGGAGGAAGAGGGAATTTTTTTTCACAGCGAGTCCACTGATTTTTTTTTGGAGCCCGCGTCCGAGGAAAAATACATCAGCTGGATTGCCGAAATTGTTGAAAACCACCAGGCGTCATTGCAACTCCTGAATATCATCTTTTGCAGCGACGATTACCTGTATCAGATGAATGTGGATTATCTTGGACATGATACTTATACTGATATAATTACTTTTCCTTATTCCGACCCTTTAACAGAGCCCCTTTCCGGCGATCTTTTCATCAGTGTGGATCGGGTGAGGGAAAATGCAGCAGCTTTTTTGGTTGCTTTCGAAGAGGAGCTGTCCAGAGTAATGATCCACGGGGTACTACACCTGCTGGGGTTTGGAGATAAAACTCCGGAAGAGGCAGCATTGATGCGCGAAAAAGAGAATGCGTCCCTTCGATTGTTGTCAAGAACCTAAAAAGCGCTTACCCCTCCTTTAGCAATTTTCTGTTTATCCAGACTAACCAATTACAACCAAGACGAGCGAATATTTCTAATTTTGTGCTTCCATGATTTGGAAGCAACTATTAAATTTTTTGAGGTATGAAAGTTTTGAAGTTTGGAGGCTCATCGGTTGCAGATGCGTCTTGTATCAGTCAGGTGGTAAGCATTCTGCAAAAAGAGTATGATGCAGGAGCTTCTTTTGCAGTTGTGTTTTCAGCTTTCAAAGGTATCACGGATGAATTGATCAAAATGAGCCGACTTGCAGCAAAGGGCGACCTTGCTTACAAGAATCATTTTGAAGAGTTTAGTTCCAGACACCTGCAAGTGGCAGATGACCTTCTGGATGGAGAGGCAAGGGCAAGCGTTCGGGCTTTCCTGATGGAGAATCATGAGGTGCTGTACAATTTGTTGTTCGGTATTTTCCTGGTTCGCGAGGTTTCTCCGCGAACCAGAGACTATGTGTTGAGCTTCGGGGAGCGCAATTCTGCATATATTATTTCGCAAGTACTTAACTATAAAGGAATTACGGCCGAGTACCTGGATGCGCGAAAGGTAATTGTTACCGACAAACAGTTTGGTAATGCCAAAGTGGATATGGAGCTCACTACCGAACGGATTAAGGCGCATTTTTCAGGAAAAAGTGCTATTCAGATTGTTACAGGTTTTATCGGAGCTGACCAAGGCGGTCTGACTACGACGCTTGGTCGGGGAGGGTCAGATTATTCAGGGGCATTGTTTGCAGCAGCACTGGATGCCGAAGTGCTGGAAATATGGACAGATGTAGATGGGGTGCTGACCGCCGATCCGCGTAAGGTAAAAAGAGCTTTGAGCATTGATGAGATGTCTTACAAAGAGGCGATGGAGATGTCCCATTTCGGTGCAAAGGTGATCTACCCGCCAACCATACAGCCTGTACTCAAAAAGCATATTCCAATTTTAATTAAAAATACCTTTAATCCCGAGCATCCGGGAACTCGGGTTTCGGCAGATCCGGTTCACCAGCAGGCGGGACCGGTTAAAGGGATTTCTTCTATCGGGTCAATTAGTTTGCTGACCGTAGAAGGCAGCGGAATGGTAGGCGTTCCCGGAATTTCAGGGCGACTGTTTTCGGCGCTCGCAGAAAATAAGGTCAATGTTATCCTCATCACGCAAGGTTCTTCCGAACACTCTATCAGTCTTGCCGTTGATCCGGGAAAGGAAAAAATAGCACGCGAGGCCATCGAAAGCGCCTTTGAGTATGAAATGAACAGCGGATTGATAGATCCGCTTAAGGTGGAGCCTAACCTTTCAGTTATTGCTATCATCGGCGAGCGAATGCGCTTCCAGCCAGGTATCGCAGGAAGGCTGTTCCAAAGCCTGGGTAAAAATGGGGTCAATGTGGTGGCAATCGCTCAAGGTTCTTCCGAATTGAATATCTCCGTCGTGGTTAATACAGCCGATGAGTCTAAGGCCTTGAACGCCCTACACGAAAGTTTTTTCTTGTCCCGCAACAACGAACTCCACCTTTTTATCGTAGGCTTAGGGCTGATCGGAAAGACCCTAATCGAACAAATTAGAAAACAAGCTGCCTGGCATTTGGATCACAATAGATTGGATATCAAAATAATATGTATTTCCAATTCAAGAAAAATGCTTTTTGATGAATCAGGCATTGATTTGGATAGTTGGGAAGCCAGATTGGACAAAGAGGGTATGCCTGCTGACCTGAAAGGGCTGGTAAGCCGCATGGATACTTTGAATTTATCGAATACGATATTTGTGGATAATACGGCGAGTCGGGAAGTGGCGAATTTGTATGAAAGCGTTTTGAATGCCAGTATTTCAATTTCGACTCCCAACAAAATTGCGACTTCTTCGACTTATGAAACGTACCGCCGGCTTAAACAATTGGCGCAGCAAAAGGGTGTTCAGTTTTTGTTTGAGACCAATGTTGGTGCAGGTTTGCCCTTGATCTCTACCTTGAACGACCTGATCGAGAGTGGCGACCATATCTTGAAGATAGAGGGAGTATTTTCCGGTTCGCTTTCTTATATTTTCAACAATTTTTCACCTGAAAAGACTTTCGCATCGGTTGTCCGGGAAGCGAGAGAAAAAGGGTTTACAGAGCCGGATCCACGCGAAGACTTACTTGGGCAGGATGTGCGTAGAAAGTTGGTGATTCTGGGTAGGGAAATTGGCTGGCCGCTAGAGACGACAGATGTGTCAGTAGGGGGATTCCTCCCTCAGTCTTGCCTGGATGCTTCCGGAGTGGATCAGTTTTTCCACGAACTGACCCAGCATGAAACTTATTTTAATGAGACAGTAACCCGAGCCGCGCAACAAGGGCAGCGCTTACGCATGATCGGAGTTTTGGAAAATGGACAAGCAAAACTGGAGCTTACTGCTGTACACCAGGATAGTCCTTTCTATCACCTGGATGGAAGCGATAATATGGTGATTATTACAACCAGTCGGTATAAGGAAAGGCCCCTGATTATTCGGGGTCCGGGAGCGGGCGCAGAGGTAACAGCCGCTGGTGTTTTTGCAGAAATTATTAAAATTGGCAGGTACTTATCATAAACTTTTGGCATGAATCCAGGAATTAAAGTGTTCGCTCCGGCTACCGTTTCTAACGTGGGCTGTGGTTTCGATATTCTAGGGTTTGCACTGGAAAAACCAGGCGACGAAATTGTTGCCAGACTTTCTTCTGAAAAAGGAGTGCGGATCACAAAGATTACAGGCGCGGGGGGGAGACTTCCCTATGAGCCTGAAAAAAATACTGCCGGTGTGGCAGCTATGGCATTGTTGGATCACCTTGGAGAAACTAAGGTAGGAATCGAATTGGAAATCCATAAGAAAATGCCCTTTGGCAGCGGACTAGGGTCGAGCGCAGCAAGCGCAGTGGCCGGAGTGATGGCTGTAAATGAATTGCTCAACAGACCCCTGGAAAAGCGCGACTTATTGCCTTTTGCGATGAAAGGCGAGTCTATGGCGGATGGGGCTTACCACGCAGATAATGTTGCTCCTTCTTTGTTGGGAGGTTTTATTTTGATCCGAAATAATCAGGAACTGGATGTGCACAGGTTGCCCGCACCTAAAGGATTGGTGGCAACGGTGATTTATCCCGAGGTAGAGGTGCTCACTAAAGACGCCAGAAAGATTTTGTCGGATCAGGTTGCTTTGAGCAAACATATCGAGCAGACAGGTAACTTGGGAGGACTGATCGTGGGCTTGTTTCAATCCGATTTTGAATTGATTCGGCGTTCCTTGAAAGATGTTATTATCGAGCCCCAACGTGCTGTACTGATCCCATGCTTCGATGAAGTGAAAGCTATGGCAGTATCGCTCGGTGCTCTGGGCTGCAGCATTTCAGGTGCCGGCCCTTCTATTTTTGCACTTTGCGATAACTCCCTGGTGGCAGAGGAAATCGGAAAGGCCGCTGAAAGGATTTTTACTCGAAATAATATTAATTGCCAGGTCTTCATCTCCGGTGTCAATCAGGAGGGAGCTATAAAATTTTAATCCATGATGCGTTTGTACAGCACACGAGATGTGCATCGTATGCAGGAAGGTGTAAGTTTTGAACAAGCAGTTATGCGCGGGCTGGCTCCTGATGGCGGCTTGTTTGTCCCCGAAAATATCCCATCCTTCGATCCTGCATTCTTTGAGGAAAAACTACCGAATATGGCATTTCCTGAAATTGCTTTTTCGGTTGCTGCTCAATTGTTAGATGGTGCTATACCCAGGGAAGATCTGCAAAGTATGATCCATGCTGCGATTAACTTTCCAGCACCTGTACATCGCTTGAATAACTCCGTATCCATCCTCGAGCTTTTTCACGGACCTTCTCTGGCCTTCAAAGATTTTGGTGCAAGGTTCATGGCACAGCTGATGGCATATTTCAACCAGTCCAGTCAGCAAGAACTAACCATCCTGGTAGCAACCTCAGGAGATACCGGAGCCGCAGTAGCTGCAGGCTTCCACGGACTTCCCGGTATTCGGGTTTTTGTCCTATACCCGGAGGGCAAAGTTAGTCCCTTTCAGGAGCTGCAAATCGCCGGCTGGGGCGATAATATCCATGCCGTAAAAGTAGCCGGAGATTTTGACGATTGTCAACGATTAGTCAAAGCCGCTTTTGCAGATCATCAGATCAACCGAAATATTCGCTTTACTTCCGCTAACTCTATCAATATCTCCCGCTTGCTAGCCCAGATTTTTTACTACTTCGAGGCCTACAAACAGTGGATATCGGAAACAAAGGGAGTTGCGGACAAGCCAAAACTCGTTTTTTCTGTCCCCTCGGGTAATTTCGGTAACCTTACAGCAGGCCTGTATGCCCAAAAAATGGGCTTACCCGTTGACCACTTTATCGCAGCAACAAATGCCAATGATGTTTTTCCCGCTTTCTTAGCCAGCGGACATTTTAAGGCACAAACTACCATAGCAACCGTCTCAAATGCTATGGATGTAGGTAACCCTTCCAACTTTGAACGCATCGAATCCCTATATCAGGAAAACACAACAGAACGTTCCACGTGGAACAATATCCGCGCTGCTATCGGTAGTCTGGCTGTTTCCGATGAGGATACTTTGGATTGCATCCAGGATGTTTTTCGAAAATACCATTACTTGCTGGATCCACATACAGCGGTAGGGGTGTTTGCGCTTGAAGCATGGAAAGCAAATAACCCGGATAGGAGCGATGCTCATGGCATCGTTTTGGCAACTGCACATCCTTTCAAGTTTCGGGAAATTATTGAACCATTAATCGGAGAGGAACTTCAAGTACCGGCACAAGCTGGGACGATGAAAATTGCGACAGACAAACATTTTCATATTGATCCTGATTTGGAATACCTGAAAAAACTCTTGTTGGAGAAAACGATCTGATAGTGTTCCACGTGGAACAATCAGATCGTTTTTGGGTTTAAGCATTAAAAAAGTATGGAGTTGGATTACCGAAATGCAGGTTTAGTCCTGGCACATGCAAAGGGAAGTACTTCTGGCCGTATTGGCTGGGAAAGTCCTTCAAATATTGCGATTATCAAGTACTGGGGTAAATACGGTCAACAGCTGCCCAAAAATCCTTCGTTAAGTTTTACGCTGAGTAATTCAGTGACAAGAACCTGGATAGTTTATTCGCCTAAAGAGGAGGGTAAGGGGTCTGGGCAGATTAATCTAAAGCTTTATTTTGAGGATGAGCTCAATTTGAATTTTGGGGGTAGGGTTGAAAAGTTTTTCCTTGGACTATTGGATATCTTCCCTTTTTTGGGAGAGCTGGATCTGGAGGTTCGCACGTCGAATACTTTTCCGCATTCTTCTGGGATTGCATCTTCGGCATCCGGTATGAGTGCTTTGGCTATGGGGTTGTGTACGCTTGAGCAAGAGTTGTTTGGCACCTTAGCAGATGAAAGTACTTTTCTTCGGAAGGCTTCTTATGTAGCACGACTGGGTTCAGGGAGTGCTTGTCGTTCTGTTTTTCCCGGGCTGGTGGTCTGGGGCGACCAGAGCGAAGTGTCTGGGTCTTCGGATTTGTTTGCTTTACCTTTAGCCTCTGATCGGATTGATCCGGTTTTCTATACTTTTCATGATGATATTCTGATTGTGAGCAAGGGTGAAAAGAAGGTTTCGAGTTCTGTAGGACATGGTCTTATGGATGGTAACCGCTACGCGGAAAACCGCTATGCCGAGGCTCGGGAGCATTTTAGCCAGCTTCTTGCTTGTCTGGAATCAGGAGATGTTGATGGCTTTGGAAAAATTGCAGAAGCAGAGGCTTTGAGCTTACATGCTTTGATGATGACTTCTCAACCTCCATTCATTTTGATGGAGCCGGCCTCTTTGGCGATTATCCAGCAGGTACAGGCTTACCGGGAAAGAACGGGTTTACCTGTTTATTTTACCCTGGATGCAGGGCCCAATATTCATTTGCTCTATCCGGATGCGATTGCGGCGGAGGTGGCTGTCTGGTTGGATGAGGTACTGGTTCCCCATGTAGGGAAGCTTCGGATCATCAAAGATGGGGTAGGTTTGGGGCCAAAAAAAATGATCTGAATTTGGGACAATTAAAAATGGTTGTATGTCCATATTGAAACGCTTCACTTTTTTGATAAGCATCCTCCTGTCTCCTTTTTCCTGTAGTTCCTGGGGTCAGTCTCCAAAAGTTCTTCCGGATCATGTTCGCTGCGAGGATCCTTCGTTTCACCAGAAAGTATTGCAGATGGTAAGCCTAAGCATACCTGTCATGGATGTCGAGGAATTGAACAATATTCAGGATGAAGTTTATATCTTTGACGCGCGCGAAAAAGAGGAATACGAGGTAAGCCATATTCCGGGTGCACGATACTTGGGCTACCAGTCAGTTGATTTGGATGCTCTCCGTAATGTGCCCTCAGACGCAACAGTAGTAGTGTATTGTTCTATTGGCTATCGTAGTGAAAAGATAGGAGAACAACTAAAAAATAAAGGATTTACCAATGTCCATAACCTCTATGGCAGCATTTTTGAGTGGGCAAACAGGGGCTATGGCCTGGAAGGAAAAGATGGCCATCCTACCACAAGGATTCATACCTACAACAAAAATTGGAGCAAATGGATGCTTAATGATGCATTGGTGAAAATATGGTAATACATTTGTAATTATTTTTTTCTTAACCCCCTTGCTTTATTCATTATCACTTTAAACGAAGAAAGGATATGGACTTGTTTGACAAATTCGAAAGGGATCTAGGGCCATTGGGTAAATACTCCGACCTTACACCAAATTATTTTATGTTTCCCAAATTAGAGGGAGAGATTTCGAGCAGAATGAATTTTATGGGCAGGGAGCGCATTGTCTGGAGTATCAATAATTACCTCGGACTTGCTAACCACCCCGAAGTAAGAAAGGCCGATGCCGATGCGGCAGCAGAATGGGGTCTTGCCTACCCAATGGGAGCGCGATTGATGTCCGGGGAAACCAAATACCACGAACAACTTGAGAATGAATTGGCGACTTTCGTAAACAAAGAGGCCGGGTTGCTCCTCAATTACGGTTACCAGGGAATTATGTCTATCGTGGATGCACTACTGGAAAGACATGATGTGGTGGTTTATGATAAAGATTGCCACGCTTGTATTTATGATGGTATCCGCATGCACCTTGGGAAGCGTTTGCCTTTTGAGCACAATGATATTAATAGCTTTGCCAAGCAAATCGCCAAGGCAGAAGTCCTGGCAAAAGAGTCTAAGGGAGGTGTCCTGGTGATCACCGAAGGTGTGTTTGGGATGCGGGGCGAACAGGGAATTTTGAAGGAAATTGCTGCCTACAAACAACAGTATAATTTCCGATTGCTGGTAGATGATGCTCACGGTTTTGGTACATTGGGTAAAACAGGTGCCGGAGCAGGTGAAGAACAAGGTATTCAGGATGATATTGATCTTTATTTCAGTACTTTCGCTAAGTCCATGGCTAGTATTGGTGCTTTTGTGGCCGGTGAAGCAAAGGCGGTTAAGTTCCTTCGTTATAACCTGCGATCCCAGATTTTTGCGAAGTCCCTACCTATGCCTATCGTGATCGGTAACCTGAAACGGCTGGATTTACTTCGCACCAATCCTTCGTTGAAAGATAAGCTTTGGGAGAATGTCAAAATGCTTCAGGATGGTCTGAAGGAACACGGTTTTGATATTGGAAACACCAACTCTTGCGTTACCCCGGTGTTCCTGAAGGGCGATGCACTCGAAGCAGCTGCCATGGTTCAGGACTTGCGTGATCATTTTAATATCTTCTGCTCGGTAGTAGTGTATCCGGTTATCCCGAAAGGAATGATCTTGCTCCGATTGATCCCTACCGCTGTACATACTAAAGCAGATATTGATGAGACCATCCAGGCTTTCGCTTCTATCGAGTCTAAGTTAAAGGGTGGGGTATATGCAGAGCATGCAAAACTTTTGCTCGAGTCAATATCTTGATTTTCAGTATAATAAGATATAAAATAAAGCCTGGGCAAATTTGCTCAGGCTTTATTTTTTAAAAAAATGCTTCTGGCTACGGCTAAAAGGATGATCGCATCGAGGCTCATCAGGAGGATGGTGGATTGGGTTGTATTGAAAGCACTTAAGTTCACGATGTTCCCAAGTGCTTTCCATAGGTTATTGAAACCCAGGTAACAGGTTATCCCGACAATGCTTAGCATCAGTAGATTCGACAGCGATGTGTTTCGGTACGAGACAGGAAGTAGTCGGGGGTCGTTTACGGTTAGAATCAGGAATACAGCAATAATGGGGAGTAGCAGCCCATTGAGCGCTTGGGCCAGAATGATAACAGGGATTGGTCTGAAATCGAGCAGTCCAAAAATTAAACCTATGCCCAGGATAATACCCCAGACCAGTCTGAAGTTTCGAGATTTTGATCCCCATTCCCGGGTGCTCCTGCCGGAAAAAAGGCTCTGAGCAGTGACTGCCGCTGCCAGGGGAGAGGTGATGGAAGAACTTAAACCCGCTGCAAATAAACCTACTCCAAAAAGAATACCCGCAGCTTTGCTGCCAGATCCGTTTGACATGGCTGCAGCGAGTGCTTCAAAACTGAAAGTGCCTGAAATTTGTGTGCCTACCAGCAGGATGGCAATGGATATGATACCCCCAATCAATACGGCCAGACTAATTCCCCATCGCATTTCTGCGATACTTTGCCCCTGACTGATTCCCGATGCCAGAAATAAGTTGTAGGGGACGATCGTTGTGCCGATTAGCCCTAAGACTAATACCAAGCCACCGTCGGGAATGCTTGGAAACAATAGGTGCCTCCAGGTGAGTTGACTGAGATCCGTATGCCAGGCACTATAAATAAATGCAATGCCCATGACCGCCACTATCCCTCCAAGAATGCTGGCAATCGTGCGGAAATTACCTATCCACAACAGCATCCCCGCGATCCCCGCCACCACAATCGTCAGTATCCATCGTGGAATCTCCATAAATAACAGCAACCCAGATATGGATCCCAGGATATTGCCCGCCTGGTATGCCGCACAGCCAAAGGCAAGCGCAAAAAATAAAAATAACCTGATTCGAATAGCAGTATTCCCCTCGTGGTATCTAATCGCAATGATTTCTCCCAAATTTTTTCCGGAGGCAATGGTTACCCGGGCAGCTGCTTCCTGCAGCACAATAGTCGCTAAGGTGGAAAAAACAAGCGCCCAGAGTAGGGCAAACTTAAATCCTGCTCCCGCACTTGCCGCAGTGGTAACCGTACCCGGACCAATAAATGCTGCTGAGATAATAGACCAAAATAACACGCTCAACAGCCCTTTTTTGAAAGTGATCACCTTTGCCATGAAAAAATTTTATCAGGGTTTGTGCTCAAAAACATTTCTAACCTTGTATGGTCGCTTTTGCTGCGATTCAAAGTACGTTCTCATCTGTATTTCAACCACTATACCAATGGTAATGAATTGAATGCCCGCAATGACGAGCAAAAGCCCCAGGATCAACAAAGGTTTTCCCCAGATGTCGTGCCCCAGTATTTTTAAAAAGCCCAGATAAAGATTGATGAGTACGCCTATACCCAGCAGCAGTAGCCCCGCATTGCCAAAAAGGTGCATGGGCTTTTGCAAGTACTTTTTGAAAAAGAGCATTAGCAATAGGTCGCTGACGACTTTTACTGTCCTGCCCAGTCCATACTTGGAAGTGCCAAACTTGCGGGCATGGTGGCGAACGTCCACCTGAGTAATGCGTGCACCTTCCAGCTGTGCCAATACAGGAATAAATCGGTGCAGCTCTCCATACAGCCCCAGGTCTTTGGCCAGATCGGCTTTGAATAATTTTAAAGCGCAGCCATAATCCTTTAAGTGCACCCCGGAAGAAGTGCGGATGATATAGTTGGCGATATAGCTTGGAATTTTTCTGAGGATGAAGCCGTCTTTCCGATTGGCACGATTGCCGGCAACCATATCAAAACCCCCTTCTTCCGCTACTTTGAGCATCATGGGGATGTCTTCTGGGTCGTTTTGAAGATCCCCGTCCATGGTTACAATGTATTCACCACTCGCGTAGTCAATTCCCGCCATCAGCGCCAAACTTTGGCCATAATTCTTACGGAAAACTACGGTTCGTAGATGGGGATGCCCGATGGAACGCAGTACTTCAACCGTTTTATCGGTTGATCCATCATCTACATAAATGATCTCATAGTCGTATCCCTGCAAGGCATGAGAGATTTTTTCCACCAAGGGGCGGATGTTGTCTTCTTCATTATAGACCGAAATAACCACAGAGAGCTTGTATGCCATAAAATGCGTATTGAAAAATTGATGTTTTATTTCAGATAGCCAACGTCATAGGTCAGTTTTCCATGCCGGACTTTTATTTCCGCAACTTTTTCGTAGTCGAGGTCAGGGTACAACAAGGGATCAATAATATACAATTCATCCGGGGAAAATTGATCGGTTTTTATGGGGATAATTGCCATCCTGCCACGGGTAAGGTAATAGGAGTTGGTAGGCTGCATGGCTGTTTCTTTAAAGACAAACAGCGGTTTATCCCTGTACCGCTGACCTACTTCCAGAGAGGAACTTCTGCAAAGATCCCCAAAGTCATTGGCGTTGCGATCCGGGAGGACAAACCAGTTGAAGCCAATTCGGAAGATCAGCAAAAACAACACAAGGTATAGCCAGGGGGATGTTTGACCCGGTTTTCGGTATCCCAACCAAGTGCCCACCAGCGCTACCGTTAATCCTGCTGACTTGATCACCAAATAGTCCGTTTGCCGGGTTCGTTCAAGGAACAGCGGAACCAGGAAGACAAGCGCAAGCAGGAATAAGATCACGCCAAACGCCTGCACGAAGATCCGGTATAATCGGGTGTTGTTTTCCCGGTGGATGCCCTCAAAGTAAAATAAAACAGTGAAGTAAACGGGAACCAACATGATCAGGTAACGGGGGTAAACCTCCGGGGAAGTCCAGTAAATGAGTATGTTCGCCAAAAAAATAAGGCTGAAATAGAGCACCAATGGTTGGCGCCGGATCAGGGCAAGCACGTCTTTTCGCCATAAGAAAAAACTGAATAAGGACCAGGGAACGAAATGGTACAGCATCTCAAAGGGAAAAGTAAAGAAATGCCTGATGGTTTCCCCCATGCCAAACCTGACTACCGTGCGCTTGGTGGATTCGGTAAAAAGCGTTTTGAAGACCGTTTCGAGAGGATTGATCTGGTTATACGCGAAATAATAGATTCCGATCAGCAACAAAAATAGTAGCCCTCCCATGACGTGCGCAGCTGAAAAAAGCTGCCTCCACTGGCGCTGATACAACAGGTAGCTCAATAAGGTGATTCCCTGGAATACAACAGCGGGTAATCCCTTGAGCAAAAAAGCAACCGCTGTCAGGGCGTAGGAAAGCAAAAATAGCATCCAGTATTTTTCCCGACGGGCATAAAAAAATATGAGGTAAAAGTTGGTAAACACAACCCAGGAAAAGCAAATGTCTATCAACCCAAGCATAGCGTCCCAAAATAGAATACGTCCGCAGGTAAATGTAGCCAGAGCGATCAGCAGCGCCTGGGGTTTGCCCGTTTCTTTGCGGAGCAATCCGAAGATGGTAATTGTGAAACCCCAAAGACAGAGTACATTGACGAAGCGCGAAGTGAATTCCGTGTAATCCAGTAACGGAAAAAATAAGGCGAGCAGCCAGTTGAACAACGGGGGTTTATTGTAGTAGTACGCTCCGTGAAGCGTAGGGGTAATCCAGTTGCCGGACAAATCCATTTCCAATGCAACCAATGCCCGGATCGCTTCGTCGTCAATGAAGGTCAATACTCCCAAATTGATGATAGAAGCAGGAACCAACAAGGCCAGCATCAAGATATAAAGCCAGTTATCGGCTATCCTTTTCCACATGGATCATGAGTTAAGATTGAAGCGGTTTGGTCTTTCCGGAAGCTCGATTCCAGCCGCTAAATGTAAGGATAAATTGTCAGGATATAAACCTACTGCTGACCTCCTGCGCTTTTCCAGACAATAATTACGCCATTGTTGCGGCACAAGCTACACTTGTTTGCGAAATGTTATTAATTTACGGGGCGGAACAAAATATTAAACAAAGACTATAATTTCGCCGTTCTATTGTAGTCCTCGTTACAAAAAAATAATCTGAATGTCAGGGATAACGTACAAATCCGATGTGGA
The DNA here is from genome assembly GCA_030729925.1 of Saprospiraceae bacterium. GTDB lineage: Bacteria > Bacteroidota > Bacteroidia > Chitinophagales > Saprospiraceae > JALQTV01. The sequence goes on along the minus strand of JANQWK010000096.1, from coordinate 36,383 downwards.
GGCCATAGATGCCTTGGCTGAATCCTATAAGGCGCTAAAAGCGGAAATTGCTAAGGTAATTGTTGGTCAGGATGAAGTCGTCAAGACAGTCATCATCTCGCTGTTTAGCAATGGACATAGCTTACTCGTAGGGGTGCCAGGATTGGCAAAAACCTTGCTGGTGAGTACCATAGCAGAGGTGCTTGACTTGGACTTCAAACGCATCCAGTTTACGCCTGATTTGATGCCCTCCGATATTACCGGGTCTGAAATTTTGGGGGAAGACAGGCTGTTTAAGTTTAATAGAGGGCCTCTTTTTTCGAATATCGTGTTGGCGGACGAAATCAATCGTACTCCTCCCAAGACCCAGGCGGCTTTGCTGGAGGCGATGCAGGAGCGCTCGGTTACGGTTTCCGGCCAACGACATCTGCTACCTAAGCCTTTCTTTGTGCTGGCTACGCAAAACCCAATCGAACAAGAGGGAACTTATCCACTTCCAGAGGCTCAGCTGGATCGCTTTATGTTCAATATTCCTTTGGATTATCCTAGCTACGAGGAGGAATTGGAAGTGGTCAAGGGTACAACGAGCAATCGCAAATACGATTTGCAACACAAGGTAAGTGCTGCGCAAATTTTATTTTTTCAGGAACTAATCAGAAAAATCCCCATCGCGGATAATGTTCTGGAGTATGCAGTGTCGCTGGTAGCCAAAACACGCCCCAATACGGCAAGAGCTACTTCCGCGGTCAATAACTATATTTCTTGGGGAGCGGGTCCAAGGGCGTCGCAGTACCTGGTCCTGGGTGCGAAATGCCACGCGGCAGTTTCAGGAAAGTACTCTCCAGACATAGAGGATGTGAAGGCTATAGCGAGGTATGTGCTCCGGCACAGAGTGGTGCGTAACTATAAAGCAGAAGCTGAAGGGATTACTGAAGAAAATATTATTGAGAACCTGCTGTAGCACTCACGCGCGGTAGTTTGTCTGAAAAGGTCACGTGAACGGCTTAATCCCTGAAAAAACAGGCATTAGGCCGTTTTTGCGTACACCAAAAAATATAGAATTTGCATCTACTGCTTTATCGGATTGTTTTTTGTTGAAAACTATACAGCTAAAATATGAATCATAAAGGGTTTGTTATCTATGCAGCATGGACGGTAATGTATGCTTTGTTGTTTTCTTCTTGCACCAATAGCAGCGGGCCTTCATCACTTCAGTCTATTCCTACCGCATTCGGAAACATCGGTCAGGTAGTGGTAGTGGCAGATGATGACGTATGGGAAGGTGCAGTAGGAGATACCCTTCAATTTTATTATTCTTCGGCTTATCTGATCCTTCCGCAGCCCGAGCCTATGTTAGATTTGGTACATTTTACGCCGGAGGACTTGGCAAAGGAACCAACCCGGCGGGAGCTTCGGAACTATATCTTCGTCGGTAATATGAACGATGAGGATTCTCCGACGGCACGCATGATTAAAGAGGACGTTGGAGAAGCTGCTATACAGGAGGCCAAGGAGTCGGGTAAGCGCATTCCCAAAGTAGGTAAAGATAAATGGGCAAGAGGCCAGATGACGGTCTATCAGTTTGGTTTTAGTGAGGACGAACTTATCCAGGCCTTGAAAGATAATTTCGACGTGATTGTCAACCGGATTCAAAAATCAGACCAGGACAGGGTGGATGCTACCGTTTATATCGGTGGAGAGAATGGTTCACTCAATTCCTTAGTTCGGAACAAGTTGGGGGTGAAGCTAAGGGTGCCCAAGGACTATAGCCTTGCCCTGGAAAATGACGATATCATTTGGATGCGCAGAGAAACAGAGGAGTCGAGTAGTAATATCCTGATGAAACGGCTTGCCTATTCAGATCCAAAACAGTTGACGAAGGAGAGCATTAAAGCCATTCGCGACAGCGTAGGCCGGTATGTGTCTTCCGAATTGGAAGATACCTATATGAAAATTAACGATGTGGATCTGCCCATGTTCTTTGAGGTAAAAAACTTGAACAAGCTATATGCTGTAGAGGCACGTGGAATTTGGGAAATAGAGAACGATTATATGGGCGGACCTTTTGTGTCTTATTTGGTGCATAACCCCAAGGACAATTCCCTGATTTTTATTGATGGGTTTTTGCATGCCCCTGGAAAAGATAAGCGCAATATGATGATGATGATTGAGTATGTCCTGCAAACGGTAGAAGCGCTTTGATTTATTTGGGTGCCTGATAAGAAATTCTATAGATGGCATTTGCAAAGTCGTCTGATACCAGGATAGAACCATCCGGCAGTTGTTCTATGTCAACAGGTCTTCCCCAGGGCTCATCCTGTGTTTCGTCGAGCCAGCCTTTGGCAAATGGCTGATAGCCGGTGGCCTTGCTACCTTCCAAGGTTACCAGCGACAATTGGTATCCGATTTTCGTACTTCTGTTCCAGGAGCCATGCTCGGCGATGATGACTTGGTGTTTGTAGGTATCGGGAAATTGGTTGCCGGTATAGAACTCTAGTCCGAGGGGAGCACTGTGTGGCCCCAGTTGCTGGACAGGTGGGGTGAAGTCGCTGCAAGGATACTTTTCTCCAAATTTTGGATCGGGTAAATCTCCCTGGTGGCAATAAGGATATCCGAAGTGCATCCCATCTTTGGGGGCATGGTTGAGTTCGCAAGCTGGTGAATCATCGCCCAACCAGTCGCGGCCATTGTCTGTAAACCACAGCTCTCCTGTTTCGGGGTGCCAGGTAAACCCTACTGTATTACGGATGCCTCGTTGTACAATTTCTCTTCCGCTACCATCGGGGTTGATGCGGGTGATGGTATTAAAAATGTCGTCCTCCGACTCACAAATATTGCAGGGAGCACCTACGGGTACATACAATTTTCCATCGGGACCGAAAGCGATGTATTTCCATCCGTGGTGGGTCTCCGAAGGATAGGTATCGTTGAGCACGATAGGTGCAGGTGGGTTGTCCAATCGCTTTTCAATATTTTCGTATTTGAGAATCCGGTTGACTTCCGCCACGTACAAATCCCCATCCCGGAATGCTACGCCGTTGGGCATCTTTAGCCCTGTAGCAATCGTATAGACTTTATCGGCTTTGTAATCCTGGTTTTTATCAACGATCGCATATACGTCTCCCTGTCCGCGAGTCCCCACGAAGAGCGTTCCTTTAGGTGACAGGGCCATGGATCGGGCATTTTCAACATTAGTAGCAAAAATATCAATGCTAAACCCTTCGGGTAAAACTATTTTTTCCAGTGGAAGGGTATCAAACTGTTTGGCATATCCCTTGGTAGGAAAATTCACTTCGCCACAAGCAGATATTCCAAAGGACAGCGTAGCAAGAACAATCCAGCTAATGAATTTCATAACTCCCGAGGTTTAGGATGATGGATGGTAAACTTAAAAAGTATCAAGGAAATGCAAAAAGTCAGGAAATTGTTGTGAAAATAGCTCAATACTAGACTTTTCGGCCCTGACTCGAAATACAAATGGTACGATATAAGCGTCTCTTAAGCCTTTGCCGGCCAATGTCTTTTTGTAGGCATTGGCATCGGCAAACCGATCAAAAGCTCCGATTGTCAAGCGCAAAAAACCAGCATCGGTTTTTTCTATCATCGTTTGCTCGTCGAGATGGGGTTGCATGATGTTCAGGATATTACCCGATTTGGAAGAGGCAATTTGCACCTTATACATAAAAGGGAAATTAATGGGTGCTGTGGGTGACTCGGATTTTGGATCTCTGAAAAGCTCGGGTAAATTTAGCCCGGGGCTGGGTTGAAAAAAAGAAAAGGCCAACGTGGCTGCACCCTTTTGGGCGTAAGCAGGACTTTGAAGCTGTGGCAGGTATCGGAGATGTAATCGTTTTGACGAGACACCCAATTGGGCAAAACGCTGCTTGACTTTTTCTCCAAGGGCAAGAAAATCTTCCAGGGTTTTTCCCTGAAAGGGATAAGGAAAGCCAATTGAGATGAGCAGATGCACATCCGGATAGGCGAGCAAATTGGTTTGCCAAAAAGTAAGATCCTGCTCTGGGAGGGTATTTGCATGACCGATATCCCAGGAAAAGGGGTGCTCCGGAGTGGTTAGAACAGGTTTGGAGTCATTAGGAGTAGGGGTAGTAACGGCAACAGGAGCTGTATATTCCATCTCCGGCAAAAAATTATCGAAGTACGCGATATAGATGTCTCGTTGTCCGTAGCCATCTTTTCGGGACGAACTAAAAAATGCACTGAACCCATCCGGGTTGAGGTAAAAATGATCTTCATCTCCGGCTGAGTTGATAGGCAGACCGAGGTTTTCCGGATCCGTCCAGGTCTCATAAGCCGATACAAAAGTAGCTTTAAAAATATCCAGGCCGCCTATACTTCTACCGCTGTCGTTGGACGAAAAGTACAGGGTGATGCCGTCTCTTGCGAGGAAGGGAGATCGTTCATCGGCGGGGGTATTGATTTTGGAGCCAAGGTTGACGGGTGCCTGCCAAGCTCCGTTGATGCGCTCCATTTTATACAAGTCATAACCGCCATATCCGCCATCGCGTTTGCTGGCAAAAAAGACCAGATCGTCACTGACAAAATGGGGCGTGTCATCGCCATTGGCCAAATCCAGTGGAACGGTACTGGGGAAGGAGTTGTAATTTTGTGTCTCTTCCTGTCGGAAAATATTTTCCATGAGCACCCCCTGTGTCATGGAAGCACCTTGGAAATAATACATTTTTTGTCCGTCCGGATCAAAGCCCAGTAAAATATCGTGGTTGGGGCTATTCAGCAAGTAGTGCATCGGTGTTGCTGCGGTCCATAGACCGTTTTTATTGACCGCTGAAAACATATCACTTTTATAGAATCCGAGTACCTGGTCGGTAATACCGTATTGATTTTTAGCTCCCCCCATATTGCCTGGTCTGATAGAAGAAAAATACAATCGGTCTCCAAAATTTGGGCTGGGTTTAGGAGTAAACTCATCGTCGGGTGTATTGATATCTCGGCCAACATTCTCTACAAACACGGCTGATTCGCGGTATTGTAGCTGAAGACCATTGGCGCACATCCGGATCAGGTTCCAGGTATAGGATCGTTCAAAAATATTGTTACCCAGGTTGCGCAGGTACTGCCGGTAATAATCAGAAGCTTCGCCAAACTGGTGTTTGTGGTGATTAATTTTCCCCAGGAAAAGCCATATTTCAGGATAGGGATTTTTTTGTTTGTCCAGTAGGGCGCGGAGCAGTACCTCAGACTTTTCGAGCTGGTTGAGGTGATAGTAACCTATGGCTGCCAGCAGCATGTTTTCTTCGTTCTGGGCGTATTTTTTATTGGAATTGATCAGACTAATGGCATCCTGGTACTTTTCAAAGCGAAAGTACATCCGGATATCGGGGTTTTTGTCAAAGCCGTCAGATTGGCTAACGACAAGGGGAAGCCCCCAAAAGCAGCATACAACAAATATCAGGATATGTCTCATTGCGCCCAAAAGAATGTTAGTCAAAGTCTTTTTACAACACTTATGATAACGAAGTGATCCTGTTTTTTGTATGTAGCCTGCCTACAATATGGCCTTTAGGCTTTTTTGACCCTTAGAACGCTCTATTGGGATCAAAAGCTTCGAGATAATCGGCTACCCGTCTCAGGAACGATCCGCCCAGGAATCCATCTACCACGCGGTGGTCGTAGGACAGGGAAAGGAACATCAGTTGACGCACTGCAATAAGATCGCCATAGGGAGTCTCTACCACTGCCGGTTTTTTTCGGATTGCACCTACAGCCATGATGGCCACTTGTGGCTGGTTGATAATGGGAGTGCCCATGACATTCCCGAAGGTACCCACATTGGTAATAGTGAATGTACCATCCTGAATCTCTTCAGGTTTCAGTTTGTTGGTTCTGGCGCGATCGGCCAGGTCGTTCACGGCTTTGGTAAGTCCGATCAAGTTAAGTTGGTCGGCATTTTTAATTACGGGCACGATCAGATTGCCGCTGGGCAGGGCTGTTGCCATACCTATATTGATCGCGTGTTTTTTCAATATTTTATCACCTTGAACCGAAATATTGATCATGGGAAAGTCCAAGATCGCCTTTGCGGTGGCCTCCATAAAGATAGGCGTAAAGGTGATGCTTTGGTTGAACTTTGCCTTGAACTGGTCTTTTACCTTATTTCTCCATTCAACAAGATTGGTAACATCCACTTCGACGAAGGAAGTCACGTGTGGAGAAGTATGTTTGGACATCACCATGTGATCTGCGATCAGTTTTCGCATGCGATCCATTTCGATGATATCGTGATTGCCGTTGTGTACAACCGCTGCTGCAGCCGGTTTTTGTTGTTGTGCCGGAGCTGGTGTTTGTGTTTGTGAAGAGGGAGCAGTGGCTCTATCTTTCAGGTAATTGAGAATATCCTTTTTGGTGACGCGCTCCTGCATACCTGTCCCTGGAATCATGTCCAGTTCCTGAATAGAGATCTGTTCTTTTTTGGCGATATTTTTCACCAGGGGAGAATAAAACCTGTTGCTATTTTCGAAAGAGGGTGTCGGTTCGGCAGCCCTTTCGCGAACTGGAACATGATCTTCGGATGAAGCAGTTTCGGTGGACTCCGCGGCTGCGGAAGGAGTATCGTCAGTAGTTACTGCAGCACCTGTTTCAATCCAGGCAATTACTTCTCCGATGGGAACGGTATCATTTTCTTTGAAGAAGATCTTGGTAATTGTTCCGCCAACGGGTGAGGGTACTTCAGAATCCACTTTGTCGGTAGCAATTTCTGCGATGGTTTCTTCTGCTTCTATAGTATCACCTACGTTCTTCACCCAATTCAGAATGGTGGCTTCCATGATACTTTCGCCCATTTTGGGCAGGAGTAATTCAAATTTTGCCATTGTCGTAATTGTTTTTTGGTTGTACTTTGGTCAGGGCTACAAATTGCTTCGCAAATTTAGTTCAATTAAATCGGGAAATCAAACCAATCTTTGGGTCAAGGCTGTGATGCGGGATAGTGTTTAACCACAAACTGGCGTGCCATATTGAGTGCGAAAGTAGTGGTAAACTTGATATTAAGCATGCGATCTTTACCTAATTGAAGTTTTTGAGTAGCCACATAATGTTGATTTCCAACAGCTACCCAAATCGTACCTACAGGTTTTTCCGGAGTTCCGCCGCCCGGGCCTGCAATCCCTGATACGGCGATGGCGAGGTCTGACTGGTAGGCATGGAGCGCGCCCTTTACCATTTCGACAACAGTAGCTTCGCTCACGGCTCCGTGTTGTGCCAGGGTTTGCGCTGAAACTCCGAGGTGGTTAACTTTCAGCTCATTGGAATAAGCCACTAAAGCTCCTTTGAAATAGGCGGAAGACCCTGGTACGGAAGTGAGGGTATGACTGATGCGACCGCCGGTGCAGCTCTCTGCGGTCACCAGGCTGAGGTTGTTATCGAGTAGCAGTTGTCCGAGTACAGTTTCGAGGGTCTCCTGATCAAAACCGAACACCAGGTCTGGGATAATATTGATCAGCTCCTGGGTTTTATCTTGAACAACCTGTTGGACGAGTTGGAGATCGTTACCTTTTGCGCTTAGTCTTAATCTTACTTGTCCGAGATTGGGCAGATAAGCGAGTTTGACGAAAGGGGGTAATTCGTTTTCGAAAACTTCGAGGCGTTCGGCGATGCGCGATTCGCCCTCTCCAGCGGTGAGAATAGTGCGATGTACGACGGCCTGTATGTTAAATTTTTGCCGAAGGCGGGGCAGTACCTCTTTTTCCATCAGGGATTTCATTTCGTAAGGTACTCCTGGGAGGGAGACAACTACCTTGCCTTGGTGATCGAACCACATTCCCGGGGCTGTTCCCATGCTGTTGGGGAGCAATATCGCTTTTTCGGGTAGGAAGCACTGTCGGCGGTGCGCTTCCCCTGCTGTTCGGCCGAGTCTTTCAAAAAACCGGCAAATATGATCATAAGTAGCGGCATCGAACACTAAGGGACACTCAAAAAAATCGGCGAACGTACGAGCAGTAATATCGTCTTTGGTTGGCCCTAGCCCACCTGTGAACACAAGCAAGTCTGCATCGGCGAGTCCATCGCGGAGCGCTTGTTGGATAGCTGCCTCCTCGTCTCCGACGGAAAGCATTTGGTGAACCCAGATGCCTGCCAGGTTGAGTTGCTGGGCAATCCAGGAAGAATTGGTATCAACGATTTGGCCGATGAGAATTTCATCGCCGATGGTAATAATGCTAGCTTTCATACAGTTGACAAAGGTTAAGGCAGTCAGACAAAAGAAATTTCCTTGATATCGAACAAATAATCTTCAGATTGGATTTGGACGATGAGTTTTCCGCCAGGGGCAACACCTGAAATGGTACCTTGAAACAGGTTGCCCGCGCTGTCGCGAAAAAAAGCGGGTTTGCGATACAGGTATAAACTGTCCAGGTACGCTTTCTCCAGGCTAGTCGTCTTTTCAGTTTTTAAGGCCAGTAGGTAGGGTTCCAAACAAACAGAGAGCTGTGCTGCAAGTTGGTGCAAATTGAACTCTTTTCCCGTTTCAAGTGTAAAAGAAGTTGGATTTGGCAATTTGTCATCAAAAATTGACTGATTTACATTAATTCCAATTCCGATAATGCTATTTTTGATTTCACCGTTGGAAATGGTATTTTCGATGAGAATTCCGGCGACTTTCTTTGCGCGAACATAAATATCGTTGGGCCACTTGATACTGACCGGAACGTTGTCTATGTGTAGCCTGACAAAATCGCAAACGCCCAAAGCTATGGCTTGGGTCAACAAAAATTGCTTGCTCACCGGAAGCAAAATGGGAAAAAAGAGGTAGCTTATCGCTATGTTTTTATCCGGTTCTGCAACCCAGGAATTACCTCTTTGCCCTTTGCCCGCAGTTTGGTTGAATGTCAAAATGGCAGTTCCTTCAATTGGCCTGGAATTTGACAACAGTTCAGCAGCAATGGCGTTAGTGGAAGGGGCATTTTTGTAAAAATGGACTTCTTTCCCTAAGAAAATGCTTTCGGTGTGCGTAATACGGATATATTCACTGAAATTTGAATTTTTTTGCATATAAAATCAACTAACTCTTCACTAATTTGAATAAAGAAGTAAATTTCGAGCAACCTGTACTGACAATAGAGGTCATTAACGACTTTATTATTGATGCTATACAGGACATTAAAGGTAAGAACATCGTCAAACTTGATCTCAGAAAAATAGAAGACGCGCCAGCGGATTTTTTTATCATTTGTGAGGGAGATTCGACAACACAGGTAAAGGCTATTTCTGACAATGTCCATCAGCGTTTAAAGCGTGAGCTGGAGGTGTTTCCTAATCATATTGAGGGGGAAAAAGCAGCTCAGTGGATTTGTTTGGATTACTTTTTTACGGTGGTGCATGTGTTTCATCGGGAGGCGCGTGAATTTTATGAATTGGAGCAACTTTGGGGGGATGCGATATCCACTACCTATGAGACTTTGTAGTCAGCGTATTTGTTTGAATTTCATTCAACGAAACGGCTAAAACTGTGTTTATTGATCTTGACTGATTGACTTGCCTGTTTTGGGGTAATCGTTGTCAAAAATTTTAACCAAAGGGAACAATTAATGGAAAACAACAAAAATAATGCGGATGATAGTAGGCCGAGGTCTCCCCGGTCTAATTCGTTCTGGATTTATGGCATCATTGCGCTTTTGCTGCTTGCATGGAACATCTACGAGGTTTCAAAAGGCCAAAAGGAGCAGCTCAGCATGAACAGGCTCGAGGATATGATCATATCCGGAGATGTAGAGAAGCTGGTCGTGTTGAATGAGCGGTATGCGCATGTGTATATTAAGGAGGATCGCCTTTCAGAAGCGAAGTACGAGGATGCGGCGAAGAGCAATGTTGGTGGAAGTCGCTATCATTACTACCTCGAGATAGGTTCTTACGATTCTTTCAGCGATTTTCTCAAAGAGATTCAGGATCGGGCTGGTATAGACAGGGACAACCGGATCTACCCGAAGAACGAAACTCAGGCCAACTGGTTACCCCAGCTGATTGCTTGGTTGTTGCCTTTTGTGATTATAGTGGCACTTTGGCTCTTTATCATGAGGCGCGTGGGAGGTGGAGCCGGAGGGGCTGGTGCGCAGATTTTCAATATTGGAAAGTCTAAGGCTACCCTTTTCGACCAGAATTCTAAAGTGAACATTACATTCCAGGATGTTGCAGGGTTGGATGAGGCCAAGGAGGAGGTAATGGAGGTAGTAGATTTTCTGAAGAATCCCAAAAAATATACTGCTTTGGGGGGAAAGATTCCGAAAGGGGTGTTGCTGGTAGGTCCTCCTGGTACGGGAAAAACATTATTGGCGAAGGCAGTAGCAGGAGAGGCGGGCGTTCCTTTCTTCTCTATTTCCGGTTCGGATTTTGTGGAAATGTTTGTAGGAGTGGGTGCTTCTCGGGTAAGGGATTTGTTCAAACAGGCTCGCGAGAAAGCTCCTTGCATCGTTTTTATTGATGAAATTGATGCGATTGGCAGGGCGAGGGGAAAGTCTAACTTTACCGGAGGCAACGATGAGCGGGAGAATACGTTGAACCAGTTGCTGGTCGAAATGGATGGATTTAGTACCGACAAAGGGGTAATTCTGATGGCGGCTACGAACAGGCCTGATGTGCTGGATTCGGCTTTGCTCAGACCCGGTCGTTTTGACCGTCAGATTTCGATTGACCGTCCCGATCTGAAAGGTCGTGAGGCTATTTTTAGTGTCCACTTGAAAAATATTAAAACTTCAGAGGGGGTCAATGCTTTCCAGCTGGCTGAGATGACACCCGGTTTTGCAGGAGCAGATATCGCCAACATCTGTAACGAGGCTGCGTTGGTTGCTGCGAGAAGGAACAAGAAGGCGGTGGATATGGATGACTTCAATTTTGCCCTGGATAGGGTGATCGGGGGTCTGGAGAAAAAGAATAAGTTGATTTCTCCGGAAGAAAAGGAAATCATTGCTTTTCACGAAGCGGGTCATGCCATTTGCGGGTGGTACCTCGAGCATGCGCATCCATTGATCAAAGTGACGATCGTTCCTCGTGGGGTGGCAGCACTGGGTTTTGCACAATATTTGCCTAAAGATCAGTACTTGTACAGAACAGAGCAATTGCTTGACGAAATTTGTATGACCCTGGGTGGAAGGGCAGCGGAGGATCTGATTTTTGGTAAAATTTCTACAGGTGCGATCAGCGATTTGGAAAAAGTGACCAAAGTGGCTTATGCGATTGTATCTATATACGGTATGAACCCAAAGGTTGGTCAGGTATCTTTCTATGACCCCCAGGGCACTTATCAGTTTCAAAAGCCTTATTCCGACAACACAGCTTATCTGATTGACGAGGAGGTTCGCTTGCTAATTGATATACAGTATGAGAGAGCAAAGGCACTACTTGCATCGAACAAAGATCAACTGGAGACTGTCGCAAAGACTTTGCTCGATAAGGAGGTGTTGCTAAAATCAGATCTTGTGAAACTGATCGGCAGTCGGCCTTTCGATAAGCAAGCAGAAGCGGAGGAAATTATGGCTTCTACTGAAAATACGGAGGAGTAGTCGAGCTGCCCGGTAAAGTATTGATCATATTTTATAATTTTAATATATCTTTAAAAGAAGTGTCATGGGTCTGAATATTGGAGATAAAGCACCTGGATTCAAGCTGTATAGTTCTGAGAAGGAAGAAATTGCCCTGGATAATTTCGCGGGTAAAAACGTAGTTTTGTTGTTTTTCCCTCAGGCTTTTACGGGGGTTTGTACAACGGAGCTATGTTCGGTAAGGGATGGAATTGCTGATTACAATCATTTGAATGCTGAAGTATTGGCAATTTCGGTTGACTCTATCTTTACCCTTGCCAGGTTCAAAGAAGACCAGGCTTTGAATTTCAGATTGTTGTCTGATTTCAACAAGGAGATATCGGCTGCTTACGGGGCGTTGTACGAAGAGTTTGTTTTTGGTATGCATGGTGTGTCTAAAAGAGCTGCTTTTGTGGTGGATGGTACGGGGCATATTCAGTATGCGGAAGTATTGGAATCAGCCGGTGATTTGCCAAGTTTTTCAGCGATCAAAGAAGCGCTTGCCGGTTTGAATTAAACTGAGGCTGAATAATTTTTGATGATGCGTAAATCCATGTCTTTGCTGCACTTTGCATTCAACCCTTTTGAAGAGGAGGTATTGGTAGCGGAAGAAGTGCTGGAAGATGCTGTGGATACTCCAGCGCAGCTGGTGGTGTATAATGATGATGTCAATACATTTGATTGGGTGGTTCAGTGCTTCATGGAGGTACTGAACCATTCTGAGGTACAGGCAGAGCAGCTGTCTCTGCTCATCCATTTCAAGGGTAAGGCAACGGTCAAGACGGCTCCTTTTGAGGTGTTAAAGCCCAAAAAGGATGCTTTGGTTGAGCGGGGATTGTCTGCGGTCATTGAGATGGGAACATAGCAATTCATTGGTTTATTATGCCCGTATTTTGGCTTAGTCCTTTGGACAAACATTTTCCGGATCCATCTTTGTCAAATAAGGATGGTATCTTGGCAGTGGGAGGTGACCTGTCTGTAGAACGGTTGCTGGAGGCTTATACAAAGGGCATTTTCCCGTGGTACAATCCTGGCGATGAAATTTTGTGGTGGTGTCCCGACCCCAGGTTCGTGTTATATCCGGATGAGCTGAAGGTGTCGCGAAGTATGCGTCCTTATTTCAACCAACAGAAATTCAGGGTTACTTACGATACAGACTTCAAGGCGGTTATTACGAGTTGTCAGCAATCTGACTATTCGAGCAGGGGTGGAGGAACCTGGATTAGTGAAGAGATGCTGGAAGCATATTGTGGGTTGCATGAGCTGGGCATTGCACACTCTGTGGAGGTTTGGGAGGATGATGAATTAGTGGGTGGTTTGTATGGGGTTTATCTGGGAAAAATATTTTTTGGTGAATCCATGTTTGCAAAGGTTTCCAATGCTTCAAAGTTCGGGTTCATCACTTTGGTTCGGGACTTACAGGCTGCGGGTTGTGTGCTGATTGACTGTCAGCAGGAAACCGTTCATCTCGGCAGTATGGGAGCCCGGAGTATTTCCCGAAATGCTTTCCTTTCTTTGTTGAAGACCAATGAACCCTGTATTGTTCCAGGCAGGGACTGGCGTTTAAAAAGGTAAATTGAATGAGCAGATCTATGTCTTACAGGCTGGTGGCAGGACTCATGTTGATTTTTGTGAGTTGGTCGTTCAACGACCCTGTACCTTTACTATCTACCGATTTTTCTTCTCCGCTCAATGAGGTTGTTAGGCTTTCCGGCTCTTTCGGGGAGCTGCGACCCAATCACTTTCACGAGGGAATTGACATTAAAGGTGAAGTTGGAACTCCTGTTGTCGCTGCAGCCGATGGTTATATATCCCGTATTGGGGTATCTGGAAATGGATACGGGAAGGTTCTATTTGTCCGGCATTTTAATGGGTTTACGTCTTTGTATGCTCATTTACAAGGATTTAAGCCCGATGTAAACACGTATGTACGGAAAGTTCAGTCGGATCGCAAAGTTTTTGAAGTAGATCTGGCGCTTGAGGGAGAATTATTTCCTGTGCGGAAAGGGGAGTTGATTGGGTATATCGGCATGACTGGCAGCACGCAGGGGCCTCATTTGCATTTTGAGATTTGGGATACGGAGACGGGGCATGCGCTCAATCCTTTGTTGATGGGAGTTCCATACGAAGACAATATCGCACCCTTGATTCGCCAGTTGAAGGTGTATCACCTTGGGCCTGGCTTGGAAACGCTGGCAGACGAGACCATTGGATTGACGAGTACCCCTAGTGGGGCGCGAGTGCTTCAGGACACGCTTGTGGTAGGAGCCTGGCGGGTTGGTTTTGGCCTTAAGGCCTTTGACCGCATGGATGGTTCTCACAACCTGAATGGGATCTACAGTCTGGATATGTATGCAGATGGAGAGAAGAAGTATGCATTCCGGATGGATCGTATTGAAAAACAGCAAACCAGGTATATCAATGCGCATTTGGATTATGAAGAGCAGGTGCAGCGCAGGAACTACATCAATAAATGCTATGTCGTTCCAGGTAATGAATTAGATATTTACCAGCATGGGGATGACGATACGGGGGTTGTTCAGCTCAGTCGGTATAAGGCCAGGCATATTCGTTTGGTTGCGGGTGACCTTGCGGGCAATACGAGTGAGGTATCTTTTTGGGTGAAGCGGGGTGACATCCCGGAGCGCAAGCCTGTGGTGTATAACTACGTGTTACCGCATGAGGCGGAAAGCAAGATTCAGGAAGCGGACATGAACCTATATTTTCCCGGAGGGACTTTTTACGCTGATTTGTTATTGGATTATGGTTCTTTTGCCGATAGTTCGGCTGGTAATTATTCTCGTGTACACCAACTGCGTCCTGCATTGACGCCCGTACATGGATACTTTGATATGGCGATTCGGCCTGAGGGTTTACCGGATGCCCTTCGGGAAAAAGCATTTATTGGCCGCTGCGACCTCAACAACGTGGTCATTAACTATGGGGGAACCTGGGAGTCAGGATATCTGAAAGCCAGGCTTAGGTCTTTCGGTGATTTTGTCATTATGATAGATCAAACCCCTCCAAGCATACGACCGCTCAATTTTGCTTCCAGACATGTACCGGGGCAGTCTTTGCGGTTTATGATCAGAGATAACGTTGTCAGTGGTGGTCTTCAGCGGGGTCTGGAATATTCGGGGAGTATAGATGGCGAGTGGATCTTAATGGAGTACGATGCCAAAAATCAATTGTTGACTCATGTATTGGATCGTTCGCTGGAGAGGGGAGTGCATGAATTTCGTTTAGTCGTTACAGATGCAATGGGTAACGAACAGGTGTTTGAAAAAGCTTTCAGTTATTGAATCAGTAAAACAGCAGAACAGATGAGTAAATTACAGCCAGGCGATCAAGCACCTGCTTTTGAGGGTAGGATACAGGACGGAAAGCAGGTAAGTTTGGAAGACTACCGGGGAAAAAAACTAATTTTATTCTTTTACCCAAAGGATAACACACCCGGCTGTACGGCTGAAGTTTGCAGTCTGCGCGATGGTTACGAAGAACTTAGCGCGAGAGGATTTGAATTGCTGGGGGTTAGCCCTGACGGAGAAAAAAAGCATCAGGGGTTTATCCAAAAGTACCAACTTCCTTTTCCGCTGATTGCGGATGAAAGTAAGGAAATATTGAGGGCTTATGGCGTCTGGGGACCGAAAGCGCTTTACGGCAAACTTTTCGAAGGGGTAAACCGAAGTACTTTTATTTTAGACGAGGAGGGTAAAATACTTCACATCATCGAAAAGGTGAAGACTAAGGATCATGCCCGTCAAATTTTGGATTTGATGCCTGGCTAATCTGTGCAGATCCGCCAGGCATTGGCATAAAGCTCCTTAGAAGGGCAGGTCATCTTCAAACCCGGGCATAGCAGTAGGTTCATCTTTTACAGTAGGGAAAGGTGCCGGCTGTGCAGGCATAGCATTAGTTGAAGTCGAAGTTACAGACTCCTCGGCATTCATTTTATCTACGCGCCAGGCGTTGAGGTTGGTAAAATACTTGCCGTTCCATTCACGTCCGCGCAGGTCGAAATAGACCTTAAGTTGGTCGCCTTCTTCAAACTTATCCAGCAGCTCGCATTTGTCCTGAACCAGTTGGAACTTAACCATCTGGGGATAATTACCGCTTTGAATTTCGATAACGAACTCACGGGCCTGGAAGGAACCTGTCTTATTTTCGGTATCAAATTTTTTATGGAGCGTTCCGGTTACTTCAAAAGACATATTTTGTGGGATTTGGCGGTGAAAAAATACAATCTCAAAAATAGGAAAAAAGCCTGGAAGGCAAAAAGTCTCCTTTCCAACTTGTCCGGTTAATGGTCAAATCTGCAGATAAATGAGGAACTTTTCCTCAAAGTACGGATCAGAAAAATAGGATGATACCGGTGTGATTTCAAAATAGGTTCCCTTGGGAACCGTTTTCAGTTCTTGTTTCACCATCCCGCCTTTAAGGGTAATCAATCCGTTGGGAATAGCATTTTGCTGTTTGTTGCGGATGAGCGGTCTGGTCCACACGAGCAACTGATCGAGGGCGGTCACGGCTCTGGAGACCACAAAATCGAAAGAACCTTTAAGCTCTTCTGCGCGCACGGCCTTTGGGGTCACATTTTGGAGGCCAAGTGCTTCGCAGGCCTGTTCGACCACAAAAATTTTCTTTCGGGTACCATCAATCAGGGTAAAATTAACCTGAGGAAAAAATATAGCAAGGGGGATACCTGGAAACCCTCCTCCCGTTCCCAGATCCAGGATACTGGAGTTGGGAGTAAACTGAATAAAGCGAGCTATGGTAAGGGAATGCAGCACATGGTGCAGCATCAGGTTTTCGATATCTTTTCTGGAAACGACATTAATTTTAGCATTCCACTCCTGATAGAATGGCAGGAGCATGCCGAACTGTCTGATTTGTGTATCGTTGAGCTTTGGAAAATAACGCAACAGATCTTCCATGACCTTAATGGCTTTGGGGGTATTGAAAAGCTTGCCAGACAGGCTCATTGGGAACCGGTGCTTGCAGCATAACACTTTCATGGCTTACCGGGTGGACGAAAGACATCTTCCAGGCGTGCAGGTGAATAAACTTCTCTTTATTGGCCCTACGGGAACCGTACTTAACATCTCCTTTAATTGGAAACCCAATTTGGGCGAGCTGTGCCCGGATTTGGTGAAACCTACCGGTACTTGTGGAAATTAGTAGCAGTGCGTACCGATCTATGGTTTCGACGACTTCGTAGGACAGCGTTGCCACTTTTCCCTTGGGGTGCTCGGGGGGTACCACGACCGCCTGTTTGCGTTTGCTATCCTTAAACAGGGTATGAGTAAGGACCTGCTGAAGGGGCAGAATATCCTTATCCACTACGGCGAGGTATGACTTTTCTATAGCTCCCGAGCGGAGTTGTTCGTTCATATTAACTTGAGCCTGTTTGGTCTTAGCAAACAAAATCACGCCGCTGGTGGGTCTGTCTATTCGGTTGAGGATATAGACAGGAGCTTTACAATAGATCTCTGCCAGGTTGAGCATAGACTTTTCTTTCGTAAGGTCATCCTGCGAGGGTAAGCCACCGGGTTTATTGAAAGCAATCAGTTGGTTGTTTTTGTAAAGTACAAGGTCGCCAATATTGCCCTGTGTATGGAGGAAAGGGGTATCTGTCATGTAGGGGTTGTGTTAATCTAATTCTTCGTATTCAATATACTCTCCGTCGCTGGACGGTTGGGTTGTTTTGGAATGGGTAGGATTATTGTGCTGGTTTTCTGGACGATGAGGAGGAACTGCGAGTTGGGGTTTGATAAAAAACTTATACAAGGTATAGATGATGAGCGAAGTCAGGATGAGTTTGAACATAAAGCGTAACGTTGGTTTATGGTTAATGAATCTGGCAGGCACAATTGTGAAATACCCTGGTTGAATTGTACGATTTGGCTTGGAGCAATTTTTGATTTTATAAAACCACCGGATAAAATTTATTAGATTTGTGCTGCAAATATACTTGAAGATAATCAATCTTGGTTCAAAGTAGGACTAATTCAGGAGCTAGCTCCTCTATTTGGTTTTTTTTAAAATAAAGCATTTCATGGGATCAACAAACCGAATTCACACCATTGCCGGCTGGTTGGCATTTGGTATTGCCGCGATTGTGTATTTCTTTTCTGTTGAACGCACGGGTAGTTTGTGGGACTGCGGAGAATTTATTTTGGGAGCATACAAACTGCAGGTAGTTCACCCGCCAGGGGCACCACTTTTTTTGTTGATAGGTCGTCTCTTTACCATTGTAGCAGATATTTTTTCTGACAATCCGGAGCATATTGCTTTTGCGGTTAATCTTATGTCTGCATTGGCAACGGCATTTGCTGCTTTATTTGTGAGTTGGACAACCAGCATGCTGGGTAAGCTTGCGTTGGTGGGGAAAGATGGTACTCCGACTAACAATGAGGATTTGGTATTGGCAGGAGCGGGTTTGGTAGCGGGTTTGAGTACTGCCTTTAGCACTTCAATCTGGTTTTCGGCGGTAGAGGGGGAAGTATATGCGCTATCTACTTTCTTCACAGCGATGACTTTGTGGTCTATGGTAAAGTGGTACAGCTTGCCTGATAGCACTGAGCATGACAAATGGATTTTGTTTACGTTATATTCGGCAGGACTCTCCATGGGGGTTCACTTGTTGAGCTTATTGACTTTTCCTGCGTTGGCTATTTTTTACTATTTCAAAAAATTTAAGCAACATACCTTCAAAGGTATCGTCCTTGCTTCTGCTGTGGGAGTAGGGATATTGTTGTTCGTCCAGTTGGTAGTCATTATAGGTATTCCTAAGTTGTGGTCGTTTTTTGAGTTGATTATGGTCAATGGGATAGGACTTCCATTTAACAGTGGTTTGGTTCCAACGATTTTGCTGATTGTTGGGGCGCTGTCTGGTGGAATTTACTATGCGCACAAAAATGGTCAGGTTTTATTGCAGCAGCTTTTTGTTGGAGCTGCTCTGGTAGTGATTGCCTTTTCTACCATAGGGGTGGTCGTCATTCGTGCCAATGCTAACACACCTGTCAATATGAATGCTCCCAGTGATGCGATGCGTTTGATTCCGTATCTCAACCGGGAACAATACGGGGAAAGGCCTTTGTTGAAGGGACCTCAATTTAATTCACAGGCAGTGCGTACCAACAAACTTGGAGATCGGTATGGCCGGGTAGGTGACCGGTATGAAGTTGTGGATGAGCGTTATGAACTGGCTTATGAGCCTAGTGCGGAAGTACTTTTTCCCCGAATGGGGGATAACTCGCCCAGCAGAACGGGTATATATAAGGAGTGGTTGGGATTGAATCCGCAGCAGCCTTTGCCGGCTGGTCGTCCTAACTTTGTGGACAATATCAACTTTTTTGTACAATATCAGATTGGGTGGATGTACTGGCGATATTTCATGTGGAATTTTTCCGGCAGGCAGAATGGGGAGCAGGGATTCAAACCCTGGGATAAGTCTGGCGGGCATTGGATTTCCGGTATTCCCTTTATTGACAATTTGCGCTTGTACAGCCATCGGAATTTGCCGGATACTTTAAGAAATGACAAGGGTAGGAATACCTATTTTATGTTGCCGTTCTTGTTTGGCTTGATGGGGCTATTTTTCCACTACAAAAAACGGAGCCAGGACTTCCTTGCCCTGCTTGCCATGTTTATTATTACGGGTATTGGGATCATTGTGTATTCTAACCAGCCTCCCAATGAGCCTCGCGAGCGGGATTATGTATTAGCGGGATCGTTCTTTACGTATGCGATCTGGATTGGTCTTGGCGTCGTAGCGCTTTTCAGCCTGCTTCGGGATCGTTTGAGTATTGGGGGGCGACCTGCATCTCTGGTAGCTATTGCTGTAGTCATGGTTGCGCCACTTTTGATGGGATTTGAAAATTTTGACGACCACAGTCGTCGCGAGATTAAAGCATCGCGTGATTACGCTTCCAATTTCTTGAATTCCTGTGCGCCCAATGCTATCATATTTACGTATGGCGACAACGACACTTATCCTTTGTGGTATGCGCAGGAGGTTGAGGGTATTCGAAAGGACGTTCGCGTCATCAATTTGAGTTTGATTGCAGTGGACTGGTACATTGATCAGTTAAGAAGAAAGGTCAATGACTCACCTCCGGTAAAAATGTCCATTTCGGAGGCAGCTTACCGGGGAAGGAACAGAAACCAGGTGTTCTATTTTGATACGAATGGGGCAGCTGCTGATCCTGTGATGGATCTGAAGCGTGTGGTGGAATTCATTGGTCAGGACAATCCGATGCGATCTACTAATGGTAATCTCATTACAGGGCTATATCCTGTGCGCAATACTTTTATTCCGGTAGATCGTGAAAAGGCGATTGCGAATGGAATTGTGGATGCCGAGGATGCCGGTCTCTTAGTGGATCAGATCCCTGTGACTTTATCGGATGGATATCTAACTAAGGACGATGTTGCTATCTTGGATATCTTGGCGAACAACATTTTCGAGCGTCCTGTATATTTTGCAGTTACCTGTAGGCCGGATAAATTCCAGGGGTTGAACGACTATATGGAGCTGGAGGGTTTAGCGCTGAAGGTTGTACCGATCAAGAGTCAGAGTGACGGAAGCTATGGTGTCGTTGGAAGTGGTCGTGTAGATGTGGAGACTTTCTACGACAATTTCATGAATAAATTCAAGTTTGGTAATTTCGATCAATACGAGTTGTTTGTGGACAGAAGCTACCAACCCAGTGTGCAGAGTATGCAATTGGGCGTGAGACGTGCCGCTATGCAAGCCTTGAATGAAAGTAAGAAGGACAAAGCGATGGCGCTGGTAGATCGCTATTTTGAAGCTTTTCCTGCGATGAACTTTTCTTATGACTATCGAACCATGTATATGCTGGCGGTTTATTTGCAGGCTGGCGAGTATGCAAAAGCCAAGCCGCATATGGAGATTCTGGCAGCGGAGTTGATAGATAAACTGGAGTTTTACAACAGCGTTGATCCGTATGTTATTCAGAGTAGTTTCGATACGGATTATGCGTTAAGTTACCAGACTATGGAAAGCATCATCAATAATGCCCGTCAAGCGGGAGATGAAGCTTTTGTGCAGAAATTGGAGGAGTTGTTTGGTAGTTATCGCATCCAGGACTTGGAGAATAAAATGAGACAAGGACAAAATTGATCATCAGTGGGAGTAAATAAAATTGCTATAGGGTGCGACCATGCAGGCTTTCCTTATCGCCTGCCCATTATCGCTTATTTGCAAGAACAGGGTATCGAGGTTGTGGATCACGGAGCATTTAGCGCAGACTCGGTGGATTATCCGGATTTTGCTCACCGTGTGGCAGAAGACGTAGCCGCTGGTAAGGTTGACTTGGGTATCGTGTTGTGCGGAAGTGGTAATGGGGTTGCAATGACCGTCAATAAGCACCAAGATATTAGAGGGGCTTTGTGCTGGATTCCCGAAATAGCGACCTTGGCACGACAACACAATGATGCCAATGTACTCGCACTGCCAGTGCGATTTATAGAGGAGTCGGTGGCACTTGCCATTGTGTCCGCTTTCTTGGAAGCCTCTTTTGAAGGGGGACGACATCAAACTCGGGTTAATAAAATTGGGTGTAGCTAAACCCGCCAGTCTTGCCATTTGGTATCGTTAATAGGCCGTTTTAGGAAAAAATTTATACCGAAAAAGCGCCTAAGGTGTAGATATTCAATCAGTTAAAAA
Organism: Saprospiraceae bacterium; assembly: GCA_030729925.1. Lineage (GTDB taxonomy): Bacteria > Bacteroidota > Bacteroidia > Chitinophagales > Saprospiraceae > JALQTV01. Next base: position 15,167 of record JANQWK010000096.1, on the reverse strand, counting down.
CCAGGTGCAAGGCACCTTAAGATGCCTTGCACCTGGTTACCCTTATTAATACCTCGACAGCCAAAAAAGTAACCCAACTTTGCTGCTGTTTCAAAGTTCCAGTAGTGATATTTTTGTACTGTCAAAATGACAGTTGTTTGCTTGTGGCATATTCTTTGACACCCTGGGTGAAAAAGAAAAAACCAAAAAGCATGGAAAAAGGAAAAATATCGGTACAAACGGAGAACATCTTTCCCATCATCAAGAAGTTTTTGTATTCTGAGCAGGAAATCTTCCTTAGGGAGTTGGTTTCGAATGCCGTAGATGCCACTACGAAGCTAAAAACGCTGGCGAATAAGGGAATATTTAAGGGAGATCTGGACGATACGAGTATCGAAATTTTGCTTGACAGGGAGGCTAAAACCCTTACGATCAGGGATAGGGGCATTGGGATGACGGAGGAGGAAGTGAAAAAGTACCTTAACCAGGTAGCCTTTTCCAGTGCCCAGGAGTTTTTGGACAAATACAAGGATGAGGCGGGTATCATTGGACACTTTGGGCTTGGATTTTATTCGGCTTTTATGGTGGCCAGCAAAGTGGAGGTAGTTACGAAATCCTGGCAGGATGGTGCCGGAGCGGTCAATTGGTCATGCGAGGGTGATCCCTCTTATGCGTTGGCCACAGCAGATAAGCAGGACAGAGGTACGGATATTGTGCTGCACATAGCTGAGGACGCCACGGAATACCTAGAGAACGCGAGGATTGAGGAATTGCTCAACAAATATTGTAAGTTTCTTCCTGTTCCCATTAAATTTGGCAAAACTACAGAAACGGTTGGAGAACCTGAGGGTGGCGATAAGGAACCTGAAACGATAGAGGTAGATCGGATCATTAACAATCCGCATCCTATCTGGAAGAAAAAGCCAGCAGAACTTACTGATGAGGATTACAAATCTTTTTACAACGAGTTGTATCCCTTCAGCACTCCTCCAATGTTTTGGATCCACCTTAAAATAGACGATCCTTTTAACCTTACCGGGATCTTGTATTTTCCAAGGATAAAAAACAGCTTTGAGGTACAAAAAAATAAGATCCAGCTTTACAGCAATCAGGTTTATGTTACGGACAATATCAAGGACATAGTACCTGAATTTCTAACTCTTTTGCATGGAGTGATTGACTCACCGGATATCCCTCTGAATGTCTCCAGGAGCTATCTGCAGGGAGATGCAAATGTGAGGAAGATAACCGGATACATTACCAGAAAGGTGGCAGACAGCATCCATGATCTGTTCAAAAAAGACCGGGAGCAGTTTCACAAACAATGGGAAGACTTAGGGGCTTTTGTCAAGTATGGGATGATCTCAGAAGAAAAGTTTTACGACCGTGCAGTTAAGTTTGCTTTACTGCAAAATATCGGAGATGAATTTTTTACCATTGAGGAGTATAAGGAAAAGGTAAAGGTACAGCAGACCGATAAACATGACAAGATCGTGCTGTTGTACACTAACGACAAGGAAGGACACCATGCTTATATCGCATCTTGCAAGGAGATGGGGTACGATGTGCTGTTGATGGATAATGTGTTGGACAACCATTTCATGCAGCACCTGGAACACCAGATGGGCGACCTTACTTTTGTACGGGTGGACTCAGATACAGTTGATAATTTGGTACAAAAGGAAAATACACAGGAATCGGTACTTTCAGAAGAAGAAAATAATCAAGTCAAAGAACTTTTTACGAAGGTGGTTAACAATCCCGGGCACCAGGTAGTTACTAAGCCTTTGGGGGCTAATCAGCCCCCGGTAGTTATTGTTCGACCCGAGTTTATGCGTCGTTGGAAAGAGATGCAAATGCTACAGGGCGCAGGCGGTAACGACTTGTTTGGGGATCACCTCAATGTCGTGATCAATTCGAATCACCCCCTCATTGCACAACAACTCATTCAGGGAGGCGAAGGCCAAGAAGCTATGGCGACTTATGTTTACCAACTGGCTTTGCTCAACCAAAACCTTCTGAAGGGTGAGCAACTGGCAGGGTTTGTAAAGCAGAGCTTGGATTTATTGGGCAGCAAGTGATAAAAATAAGGTCCCAAATATGGTTACCTCCGGGGTAGCTAAACGTATTAATTACCGGATAGGTGGAAGGCTCCTTAAGGTGCCTTCCACCTTTTTAGGAATATCCGGCAACTTTTTCCACACCACTTTCTGACTTTTCAGGACACTGTAGGACACTCCAAAAATTTTCGACTACACTACATTAATTGCCAAAAGGTTGAGACGCTTTGTCTCAACTTTTTTTTTGTCTAAAAGATAGTGTATGTATCATAAATTATGGTTATAATTGCATTGTTAATAGTAATGCTATCATAATTGGTTATAAAATCTTTCATCATGGAAAAAATGTGTCCAAGGGAGTTTAGCCAACAATTCTCGAAAATTGAGAGTATATTAGTAGCGTTCGCCGTAAACCTGACTAAAGACAGGGAGGAGGCTAATGATTTGTTTCAGGATACAGCCTATAAAGCTTTTAAGTATAGGTATTTGTATAGACCGGATACCAATTTAAAGGCTTGGTTGATCACAATAATGAAGAACACCTTCATCAACAACTATCGCAGCAAAAAGCGAAAGGCTTGTATCAATGATCAGACCGATTCTGGGTTTTACATCAACTCTGGCGATGTTACGGTAGAGAACGAAGGGCTTTCGACGATTACGATTGAGGAGTTGGAGGCATTGGTAGGTGAGTTGGATGAGATTTTCAGGATGCCCTTTTGGTTGAGGTTTCAAGGGTACAAGTACGACGAAATTTCGGAGATGCTTGGGGTTCCCTTGGGGACGGTAAAGAGTCGGATCCATTTTGCGCGACAGCAGCTAAAGAAGGCTGTTAAAGAAAATTTTGGCGTGAGCAGCATGTACGAGATCTGATTCGGAAAGTGGGGGCAGACAAGGTAATTAAGGTAAATCAAAAAATATTGGGTAAAGGACATTTGTCTGCCCTTGTACATTTTCCTATTTGAATCTAAAGATCTTTTTGATGAAAAAGGTATTTCAACTGGATTTCTCCAATTTGAAGGGGGATTTCCTGGGCGGCCTCACGGCAGGTATCGTGGCATTGCCTTTGGCATTGGCGTTTGGCGAACAAACAGATCTTGGCGCAGTTGCAGGTTTGTACGGTGCAATAGTCCTGGGTGTGTTGGCTGCATTTTTTGGCGGAACGCCGACCCAGATCAGTGGTCCAACTGCTCCAATGACGGTGGTCTCAGCATTGGTCATTGCTGATGCAATGGCTTATTCGGGTTCTTTAGACCTGGCATTTCCAATTATTATTGCTACTTTTTTTATGGCGGGTCTTTTTGAGGCCTTACTTGGCGTTTTCCGCTTGGGTAAGTACATCAAGTATATTCCTTATCCGGTGGTTTCGGGGTTTATGAGTGGCATTGGGGTGATTATTGTGATTACTCAGGTTTTTCCATTTTTTGGGGTTAGCGCTCCGGCAGGTGGTCCTTTGGGGACGATCCGGACCATTCACAAAATTCCTGAAATTATCAACATGTACTCGGTGGGCGCGGCTTTGCTTACTACAGGAATCATTTACGGGTTGCCCCGTCTTACGAAAAAAATTCCTGCGGCTTTGGTGGCTTTGGTTGTGGTGTCCGTGATAGCTGGATTTATTCTTCCTCCTGATGCCCTGTTTCGGATAAATTCCAAGGGCTCCATTCCTACTGGTTTACCTGAACTGCAACTGGGTTTTATCAAGGTTTTCAGCGACTTTGACCACATAGCTATCGTGATGGAGTACGCGCTTACGCTGGCTGCGTTGGGGGCTATAGACTCCCTGTTGACGGCTGTGGTAGCGGATAATATTACCAAAACCAAGCACGACAGCGACCAAGAATTGATTGGACAAGGGATTGGAAACATGGGGGCTGCCTTGATAGGGGGACTGCCAGGTGCGGGTGCTACTATGCGGACGGTGATTAATGCTAATTCCGGTGGAAAAACGAAGTTATCGGGGGTATTTGCCGGCCTGTTTTTACTTGCGGTGTTGCTGGGCTTGGGTACTTTGGTTGGGCACGTGCCCAATGCTGTCCTTGCTGGAATTTTGATTACGGTAGGGATAGGGATCATTGATTATAAAGGACTGCGGCATATTCGTTCGGTACCAAAATCGGATGTATATGTCATGTTGATCGTTTTTTTCTTAACCGTATTTGTGGATTTGTTGATTGCAGTTGCCATCGGTATGATTTTGTCTTCTTTGTTTTTTATGAAGAAAATATCGGATGTGATTGAGCACAAAACACATTCAGCTTCTTTGCGTGATTTTTCCCAGGATGTGATGTGGAAAGACGAGAAGAACATCATTTCCCGACTAGGCGACAAGGTTTATATCAAGCACCTGGATGGGCCTTTGTTTTTCGGGTTTGCTTCTCGTTTTCAGGACATGATGAAGGCGCTGCCGATGGTTCAGGTAGTCATTTTCCGGATGGAAAAAGTGCCTTATATTGATCAGTCAGGTTTATATGCTATGGAAGAGGCGATACTCGAACTGCATAACCGAGGTATCAGGGTTGCTTTTTCTCACCTTGATGAACAGCCTCTGGATATGTTGAGGCGCATCAGGATTATTCCCAACCTGGTGCCGGAGTCTATGTGTTTCGGTCATTTCAATGAATGTGCCAGGTGGTTGGAAAACTATCTTGAGGAGAAGAAAGATTAGGATTATATACTTTTGGGTTTAATTGGTTCGTATAGATTGAGCAGGAAATAGAATTTTGTAACTTGCGGTCGGGCGCAACAGGTTTAAACTAAAGTTCGCCTTAGTCAGTTACATTGCAGGTTTGTTTTTGTTATTCATCCTGTTCAACCAGGAAAAACCAGATTTTATGAATATTGCAGTTGTTGGTACCGGTTATGTAGGATTGGTAACCGGAACTTGTTTTGCAGAGACGGGAAACCGAGTGATCTGTGTGGATGTCAATGAGGAGAAAGTCGAAAAATTGAAGGCGGGAATTGTCCCTATTTATGAGCCTGGGTTAGAGGTATTGTTTGAGCGGAATACCCGGCAGGGGCGACTGAGTTTTACGACCAGCCTGGCTGAAGCGGTTGAGCAGTCCACTATTATTTTCCTTGCTTTGCCCACGCCGCCTGGTGAGGATGGCTCTGCGGATCTTTCTTACATTCTGAATGTTGCAGCCGAGCTTGGCAAGATGATTACCGAGTACAAAGTGATTGTGGATAAAAGTACTGTTCCGGTAGGTACTGCGGAAAAAGTTCATGGTATTCTTGCAGCGCATCTCGATGAGTCCTTGTTTGATGTAGTCTCCAATCCGGAATTTTTGCGGGAGGGAGTTGCAGTGGAGGACTTTTTGAAACCGGATCGGGTTGTTGTGGGTACCAGTTCTGAGCGTGCGGCAAAAGTGATGCGTCAGTTGTACGAGCCTTTTGTCCGTCAGGGCAATCCGGTTATTTTCATGGATGAAAGGTCGGCCGAGATGACCAAGTATGCTGCTAATGCCTACCTGGCCACGCGAATTTCTTTTATGAATGAGATGGCCAATTTGTGTGAGCGGGTAGGAGCGAATGTGGACAAGGTGCGTATTGGTATGGGGAGTGATACGCGTATTGGGAAGCGGTTTTTGTTTCCTGGTGTGGGTTATGGGGGAAGTTGTTTTCCGAAGGATGTACAAGCGCTGTCGCATACCGCCAATCAGTTTGACTATGAGTTTAAGATTCTGAACGCCGTCATGTTGGTCAATGACGTTCAGCGGTTGGTTTTGGCGGAAAAGGTGATTCAGTATTTCGGGGGCAATCTTTCCGGTAAGGTGATTGCGATATGGGGGCTGGCTTTTAAGCCGAACACAGACGACATACGGGAGGCTCCTGCTGTGTATATTATTCATAAATTATTGGAGGCAGGGGCGACTGTGAAGGCTTTTGACCCTGAGGCAATGGAAAACATTCGAGGTTTGTTTGGAGATCGAATTCATTTGGCAGCGGATGCTTATGATGCGATTATGGGTGCTGATGCACTGGCTATTGTGACAGAGTGGTCGGTATTCAGGTCGCCTGATTTTGGTCTTATGAAAAAGCACCTTCGTGCTCCGGTGATTTTTGATGGCAGAAACCTGTTTGATCTGGACTTGATGCAGGACAAAGGTTTTTATTATGCGAGTATCGGACGCGACATTATGCACGGTTCCTAAGGGGGGTATAAATTTGCGCTATGAATAAATTCCTTCCGGTATTTTTGTTTGTGTGGCTATTGGGTTGCGAAAATGGATCAAATGGTCGGGGAGTTGATTACACGAACGAACAGGGTGTGCGGGAGGTTTATTTTTTAGATAAAGTTACCCAAAAGAAAACCGGGCTATACCGCAAGTACAATCCGGACGGCATTTTGGAGGAAGAAGCATACTATGTGGATGATACGCTACATGGGTCTAGAGTTTTATACCAGGTTAGCGGAGACACCTTGATCATAGAATCTTATCGAAGTGGTGACTTTCATGGTACGTTCAAAGCCTTTTACGATAATGGGGCTTTGCAGCTTCAGGGGGAGTATGTGGACAATGTAATGTGGGGGGTATGGGAAAAGTATTATAAGAGTGGTCAATTGATGGAGGAGGTAACTTTTTCTGGCAACGAGGAGAATGGCCCATTTACGGAGTACCATGAAAATGGGAATTTGAAGGCCAAGGGGAATTATTTGAATGGCGACAGGGAGCATGGGGTGTTGTACTTGTATGACGAAGCAGGTGTGCTGACAAGAAAAATGGATTGTAATGAGGGCATTTGTAAGACAATCTGGCAATTGGAATAGGTACGTTAACGCCACAATTAATACATGGATCGCCGGTTGTGCTATGGCGTTGTTGGTACCGGCCGGAGTAGCTGCCCAAGCGGTCAGCCCCGGTGTATTTCAGTTTTTGCACCTTCCTGCTTCTCCCCGGATTACTGCATTGGGAGGTCATTTGATAGCGGTGAGTGATGGTGATGCCAGTCTGGCCTTTGCCAATCCTGCTACTTTACGGGATGAAAGTCATCAATTTTTGTCCTTTAACCATAATTTTCAGGTATCGGGTATGCAATCGGGTTATGCGTCGTATGCGCATCATTGGAAGAAGCCAGCCTTGAGTACGCATTTTGGCATATTATATGCCAATTATGGTGAATTTGAATGGACAGACGAATATTTCAGCACCTTGGGTTCGTTTAAGGCTAATGAATATGCTGTGGTTCTGGGGGTCTCCCGTGAAATAGAGGGTCGTTTGCGGGTAGGGGTGAATGCAAAGTGGATCCAGTCGCAGTTGGCTTCTTATGGTTCTATGGGGCTTGCCTTTGACGCTGGGATGTTATATTCAGATACCAGTTCGAATGTTGCTGTGACGGTGTTATTCAAGAATATGGGATTGCAATTGACAGCTTATGATGAATTGGGGGAAAAATCGGCCTTACCATTTGAGATTCAGGTGGGCGTATCTAAGCAGCTCAAATATCTGCCCTTGCGTTTTTCTTTAATTTATAGGTACTTGGATCGTTGGAATATTTTGTACGATGATCCTTATGGGGATAGGGGAATTACCTTATTGGACGGCAGTACTCAAGAAAGGACAGCTACAAGTATATGGCTGGATAATTTTTTCAGGCATTTTGTTTTTAACACGGAGTTACTTTTGGGCAAGCAGCAGAATTTTATCCTTCGGGTAGGGTACAATCATCTGATGAGAAGGGAGTTGGCCATCAACAACTACGGCAGTTTGTCCGGTTTTTCTTTTGGCTTTGGTCTAAAAGTAAGGCGTTTCAGGATAGACTATGGCCGGGGAGTCTATCACTTGGCCGGGGGGAACCATCACTTCAGTATTTCCACGCACCTGTCTGCTTTTCGAAGATAAAGCCAAAAAGGGTTACATTACTTTGCTGGCACTATATTATTGGTGTGTTCGAGTAGTTCTTGAAGGATCACCCTTGCCTGGTGGAGGTCATTCACATTACCTTTTTCGCATACCATGATACAATAGCGGGGGTGTGGTGAAAACTTAAGCCCCAGTTTGGAGTAGCCTTCCTGATTAATATAGTTGGCGATATTTCGGAAAATTGGTGTTGAGTAATAATCGGACTGTGCGTTGAGAACATAGAACGCTTTGAGTTGGTTATTTTTTAAGATAAGTCGCTCTATGCCCAGACTTCGGCAGATCCATCGGAGGCGCAGTCCATCGAACAGCTGGAAAACCTCATTGGGTACGGGTCCGAAACGGTCTTTTAGCATTTCGGCAAACTTTTCGAGGTCTTCATCGGATTCAATTAGGTCTAGCTGGGTATATAAGTTTAGTCGCTCCGGAATACTGCTCACATAGGTATCGGGGATACGCATTTCCACATCAGTATCTATTTGTACCTCCTGCACATATTGATAATTGTTGGCCAACTCCTCTTTGAAAACATCCTTGAAGTCTGTTTCTTTGAGTTCACGTACGGCTTCTTCCAGTATTTTCTGGTAGGTTTCGTATCCTATATCTGCGATAAAACCGCTTTGCTCGGCACCCAGTAAATTACCGGCACCCCGGATATCCAGGTCTCTCATCGCTATATTGAAACCGCTTCCCAACTCGGAAAACTCCTCCAGCGTTTGCAATCTTTTTCGGGCTTCCTGGGTCAAGGTTGAAAATGGTGGGCTAAACAAATAGCAGAAGGCCTTTTTATTGGATCGTCCGACCCTTCCTCTGAGCTGATGGAGATCGCTCAAGCCAAATTCGTGTGCATTATTGATGATAATGGTATTGGCATTGGGGATATCGAGTCCGGTTTCGATAATATTGGTAGAAACCAGGACATCGTATTTTTTTTCAATAAAATCGAGCAGGGTTTCCTCCAGTGCTTTGGGATCCATTTGGCCGTGTGCCTTTGCTACATGCACATCGGGGCAAAGTTTTTGGATCATGGCGGCCAGATCGGGGAGTGTCTTTACCCTATTGTGGACGAAAAAGACCTGTCCTCCGCGATTTACTTCATAGTAAATGGCCTCTTTGACCAAATCCTCATTGAAAATTCTCGTTTCGGTATGGATGGGTTGTCGGTTGGGTGGAGGAGTTCTGATGATGGAAAGATCCCGTGCTGCCATGAGGGAAAACTGCAAGGTTCGGGGTATGGGGGTAGCGGTAAGGGTTAGGGTATCCACATTCACTTTCAGACCGCGTAACTTTTCCTTTGCGCTGACGCCAAACTTTTGTTCCTCGTCAATAACCAGCAATCCCAGATCTTTAAAACCGACTTCCTTATTCAGCAGGCTATGTGTACCGATCACGATATCTATAGCCCCATCCTTTAGCTTTTGGAAAACTTCTTTTTTCTCTACGGCACTTTTAAAGCGGTTGAGGAAATCCACAGTAACGCCGAAATCGGACAATCGTCCGGAGAAAGTCTTAAAATGTTGGAGTGCAAGGATGGTCGTGGGCACCAAAACGGCGACTTGTTTGCCTGTGACTACCGCTTTGAAAGCTGCGCGAATTGCCACTTCCGTTTTCCCGAAACCTACATCTCCACAGACGAGTCTGTCCATGGGATAAGGTTTTTGCATATCCTCTTTTACATCATTGGTTGCCTTTAGTTGGTCGGGAGTATCTTCATAAAGGAAAGAAGCCTCCAACTCGTTTTGGAGGTAGCCATCGGGCTGGAAGGAAAATCCGGTGGACGACTTTCGCAAGGCATACAGTTTGATTAACTCTCCGGCAATATCCTTTAACTTTCGTTTCGTTTTTTGTTTCAGATTTTTCCAGGTATCTGAACCGAGCTTGTTCAGTACGGGGGGCGTAGCATCCTTTCCGACAAACTTTGAAATCTTGTGGAGGGAATTGATGCTCACATAGAGAATATCGTTGTTTTTGTAAATCAATCGAACCGACTCCTGCAATTGTCCATTGATGTTGATGGTTTCGAGTCCGGAATACTTTCCTATACCGTGATCAATGTGGGTGACAAAATCTCCGGGTTGTAATTCCCGGATCAGTCGGATATTGAGCGCTTTATCTTTACTGAAACCCGATTTGATCTTATAGCGATGAAACCTGTTGAACACCTGGTGGTCGGTATAGCAGGCAATACCTTGTTCCGGATCTATAAATCCCTCTGCGATAGCATGATTAACGGGTTGGAACACCACCTCCTCTCCCAGATCTTCAAAAATATTGTAGAAGCGTTCGATTTGCTTCGTATTGTCGGTAAACAAGTAAGTCGTGATGCCTTGTTTGGCATGGTTATGAATATCCTCGATTAGTAACTTGAAATTTTTATTAAAATTGGGTTGCGGTTTTGCCCCAAGGGAAAAAATCTGATCGAAGTCGAAGGGCTGCTTTTGGTCATTGGGACAAATCAAGGGAAAAGCCGGTAAGGCTTCCATCAGCTCTCTGGGGAGCAAAAATGAGCGATCTTTAAGGATCTGTTTAATTTCGTACTCATCTAAAGACGAAATACTATCGGCAAAATCGTGAGCCTGATCGAAGCAGAGCTGAAGTTTGTCCAGCAGGTTATCCGTATCCTTCAACACGAGGATCGTTTCCGGTGGTAAAACGCTGAGCAAATTGCGCTTTTCCACGGCATTTTGACCAGATGCCATATTGGGCACAATGCTTATGCGTGACAATTCGCGCATAGAACGTTGGTCGAGGGGGTTGAAATTTCGGATACTTTCGATTTCCTCGTCAAACATCTCGATGCGGTAGGGGTATTCATTGCCGAAAGAAAAAATATCGAGGATACCTCCGCGCACGGCGTATTGTCCTGGTTCGTACACAAACTCTTCCCGTTTGAAATAAAACTGTTGAAGACTTTGTAGTGTTTCGTTTAAATCTATGAGATCTCCTTTTTGGAACGAAAGTTTATGAGCGGAGAGTTGCTTCGGATCCACTACCTTTTCGAATAATGCTTCGGGGTAGGTAACGATAATTGCTCCGGTTTTGATCGCATCCAGTTGATTGATGATCTCTGTGCGCTGTTGGACATTGGAAGTATCTAGCCTTTGGAACGCTCTTGGGCTTTTAAACGAATCGGGCAGCAGGAAGACTTTATTGGCGGAGAGTATAGCTTCGAGATCATTTTGGATGTAGGCTGCCTCCTCCTTGTCATTGGCAAGAATCAGGAAAAAGGCGGGTTTATTTTTAAACAAGCTGGCCAGGAGGAAAGCGAGCTGGGATCCAATGACGCCGTTGATTTTGACTTTTTTGCCGGGAACGGCTATGATTTGGCCTATAGCTTGAATGGTGGCATTAGCCTGATAAATATCGGTAATCGTGTTGGATGGATTCACGTATTGTAAGATAAGTTCGGTTGAAAAGAAAGTTTTCAAAGCCCTATTCTAATTCAAAAAATCAGTAATTAGTTTAATTATCCTGTTAATTGTTCAAAAAATCTTTACACATGGCAAGAACGGTTGCATTTATTTTTATTTCGTTTCTCTTTGTTTTTCCGGCTTGTAGCCAGGACTCCGGTTCTGCTGGAAAGCCTAATCAGGCTGTTACGAGCAACTCAAAGTATCCTGCGAGCGGGATCATTGATGCGGCTACGTTTAAGGCTCGGTTGGAGGAAATGCCGGATGCTATTTTGGTGGACATTCGCACGCCGCAGGAGTTTAATGCACGGCATATGGAAGGAGCTAAGAATATTGACTTTTATGAACGTTCTTTCAACGATGCGATTAGCAAATTGCCGCGCGACAAACCCATTTTTATCTACTGTCACTCAGGCAATCGCAGTGGTCAGGCTGGTCAGCGAATGGCTTCCATGGGATTTCAGCACGTATATGATCTCAAGGGAGGGATATCGCGTTGGCCTTTTTAGTGAAACTAGTCTGGCAATTCACACCTGAATTTAAACATTCCTTTGGAAGATCTGTTTCCTATCCGTATTATCAAAAATGCGTATAGTGAGTTCAAAAAAGGTAATTGTAATAGGTTCGGGATTTTCAGGCATTGCTGCTGCGACTAGTCTGGCTTCCAAAGGTTTTGAGGTGACAGTTGTAGAAAAAAATGAGGGTCCCGGGGGGCGAGCGCGGGTATTCGAGGCGGAAGGATTTGTATTTGACATGGGTCCCAGCTGGTATTGGATGCCTGATGTATTCGAAGATTACTTTGGCCGCTTTGGTAAGCGGCCATCTGATTATTATGAGTTGGTGAGGCTGGATCCTTCTTACACCATACGTTTTGGACCGGGTGATCCCATGCAGGTACCTGCCAGCATTGACGATCTGTATGCGCTGTTTGAGGAGCGCGAGCCTGGGAGTGCAGAGAAGCTGAAATTTTTCCTAAAGGAGGCGGCTTACAAATATGAAGTGGGCATGTCGGAGTTTGTGCACAAGCCTGCTCATTCAATTATGGAATTTGCAGATATCCGGATTCTGATGAGTCTTTTCAGGCTACAGATGTTCCGTTCCATGGGTAAGTACGTGCGTAAGTTGTTCAAGGATCCGCAGTTGGTACAATTACTTGAATTTCCGGTTTTGTTTTTGGGGGCTACCCCTGACAACACGCCGGCTTTGTATAGTCTGATGAATCATGCGGACTTATCGTTGGGTACCTGGTATCCATTGGGAGGAATGTATAAGATTGTGGAGGGCATGGTTAAGTTGGCGGAGGAGCAAGGCGTTAAATTTTTGTACCATCACCCGGTGAGTGAAATTCTTGTTGAGCAAGGCAAGGCTACAGGGGTAAGGTGTGGAGATAAGGTATTTGAGGCGGACGTTGTGGTGGGGAGTGCCGACTATCATCATGTGGAGCAGCATCTTTTGCCGCAGGCATACCGGATGTATGACGAGCGGTATTGGGACAAGCGGGTGATGGCACCATCGTCTCTGTTGTTTTATCTGGGGATTGACAAAAAAATTCCTGGTTTGCATCATCATAACCTATTCTTTGATGCAGACTTTGAGGCTCACGCAGTAGAAATTTACGATGATCCTCAGTGGCCTAAAGATCCTTTGTTTTATGTATGTGCTCCGTCGGTAACGGATGCTTCTGTTGCGCCTGAGCACTGTGAGAATTTGTTCTTGCTGATGCCTATTGCTCCTGATTTGGAGGACACGGAAGCGATGCGGGAGAAGTATTACGACATCATGATGGGGAGGTTGGAAAAACTTACGGGTCAGGTTATCAAGCCACATGTAGTGTACAAGCGGGGGTTTGCCTTGAAAGATTTCAAGGAAGACTACCATGCATTTAAGGGCAACGCCTATGGTTTGGCCAATACACTATTGCAAACGGCCTTTTTAAAGCCGAAGATGCGTAGCAAGCGGGTGAGTAATTTGTTTTACACGGGGCAATTGACAACTCCAGGACCTGGGGTTCCGCCTTCGCTCATTTCTGGTCAGGTAGTAGCTGCAGAGATTTCGAAACTATTCCCCTAATTGTTACTGTTTATAAAATATGTACGCTCATGATGGAATTGTATGATAGCACTTGTCTGGACTGCAGCAAGATCATAACCAATCGGTTCAGTACCTCGTTTTCTCTGGGTATCCGGGTGTTTCATCCCAGACTAAGGCCGCCGATTTACGCCATTTATGGGTTTGTGCGTTTTGCAGATGAAATTGTTGACACTTTTCACGACCACAATAAAGGGGATTTATTGGATAAATTCCGGCGAGACACCTACGAGGCTATTGAGCAGCGTATCAGTTTGAATCCGGTATTGCACAGCTTTCAGCAGGTTGTCAATCAATACGGCATTGAACGGGAGTTGATAGATGCGTTTCTGAAAAGCATGGAGATGGATCTGTATTTCGAGCGCTATGAGGATAGTTTGTACAAGGAATACATTTATGGTTCTGCGGAAGTGGTTGGTTTGATGTGTTTGCGTGTATTCTGTGAGGGGAACGATGCCCAGTATGAGCAATTGCGTGTTCCTGCGCAACATCTCGGAGCAGCCTTTCAAAAAATCAATTTCCTTCGGGACATGAAGAGTGATTTTGTGGAGCGGGGAAGGGTTTATTTTCCGGGGGTTGACTTCACACAGTTCACCAACGATGAAAAGAAAGAAATTGAGCTGGACATCAAATACGACTTTGACAGGGGGTATGAGGGAATTCTTCAGTTACCCAAGGAAGCGCGGTTTGGGGTATATCTGGCTTATGTTTACTATATCAACCTCTTCCAAAAAATCAGCACTTACCCTGCGCAGCAGGTCAAACATGAGCGCATTCGCGTGAATGATCGCAAAAAAATCATGTTACTTTTCAGCAGCGCTTTGCGAAACAGTCTGAATCTGCTGTAGTGATGACAAAAACCCCGACAAAAAGCCGACTGGTGTGGGCGTTTTTAGGTTTTGCTGCAGGCTTTTTGCCCCTGCTCTTCACGCATGTGGATACAGGGGAGCTTCAAAGGGAAGTACCGAAACTTGGAAACTTTCCGTTCTTCGAAACGCAGTATGCTTATCTATACTTGCATATAGTCACCTTCTTTCCTGTGTTTGCGCTGAGTTTTGACCGCAGGGTACATTACTTCAGATCTTGGTGGGCGCTCTTTCCCGCAATTGCTGTAGTGGGCACACTCTTTATAGTATGGGATGTTTACTTTACCCATGCAGGGGTATGGGGCTTTAACGAACGCTACCTTTCGGGGGCTTTTCTATGGGGGTTGCCGGTGGAAGAATGGCTTTTTTTCTTCACCGTACCATTTGCGTGCATTTTTATTTACGAGTGCCTGAACTATTACGTTCCATGGAACCCATTGATTAACAGTGAACGCTGGATCACCTTAGGACTACTTTTAGTGGCTCTGGTGCTCGCAATAGTGTATAGAGAAAAAATTTATTCTGCAATTACTTTCCTTTTGTTGGTTTGGTTATTATCTTTGCATCTCAATTTTTGGGCGTCTAAAAGAGGACCCCACGTAAGAAGCAGATTTTACATGGCTTATTTTGTAAGTTGTGTTCCGTTTGTGCTGGTAAATGGAGTTTTGACAGGAGGGTTTACGGAATATCCCATTGTTTTGTATAACAATGCAGAGAATCTGGGGAAGCGATTAGGCTCAATTCCGCTAGATGATTTTGGTTATTCTTTCCTGTTGTTGTTTGGAACAGTTACCTTGTATGAGTGGATCAAAAATCGAAAATCTTAATTGAGTGATTTACAGCATATTTTGAAAGGCTCTGAATTTTTTTTCAAAAAAAGATTCAAAAAAGCTTGACAAAATA
>JANQWK010000095.1 GCA_030729925.1 Saprospiraceae bacterium | reverse complement strand
CTCCCTTTTCGATGGGCGATGCCCATCGCTAACATATGGCACCCCTTCGGGGCTTCCGCTTAGGACGTATGCAATACGCCCCTGCATTAATATATTGATTATGAAGATATTATTCTAAAAAACAATCCTGCCTAACCAGACCGGTAATTTCATCAGTAGTGTTTACGCACAAATAATATGATGAACAGTTACAAAGAATTTAACAGCCCTGAAGGGGCATAATATGTCAGCGATGGGCATCGCCCATCGTATAAGCGAGTCACCACAAGCCCTGAAAGGGCGCAATATGCCAGTGAGGTGGTGAAGCCCCTCACTGCTTCGGGTGGTTACCCCCAAAATATAGGTTTCTCCGCCCACAATATTTCGAATTTGATCAACAAATGCCACATGAGAAACTGCTGAAAAAATGTTTTTTCCAACGTTAAGTTTTTGTTATTCAGCTGATTAGGGAACAGGTGCAAGGCACCTTAAGGTGCCTTGCACGTTATTTACCCTTGTTAATACTTTCTACCCCTCCGGAGGTAACCAAAAAGGCGAAGTATTTTTCAAAAAACTAACAATCGAAAGCTTTTTGCACGATTTCCTTTTGCTGGGCGTCGTGAACGGTTTTGAAGCCGGTAGCGGGAGAGGCACTTGATTTTCTGGCAATTAGGTGAAGTTCGTCCGACATTCCGATTTCTTCGGAGCGGAAGATGTTGTTCATGTACTGCCAGGCCCCCATATTGGACGGCTCTTCCTGTACCCAATAATATTCCGCCTTGCTGTATTTGGCGAAAACGGCCTTCAGCTGTTTGGCGGGCAAGGGGTAGAGCTGTTCGACGCGAACGAGCGCCACATCTTGTCTGTTATCGGCTTTTTGTCGCTCCAGGAGGTCGTAGTAGATTTTTCCGGTGCAGAGGACCACCCGTTTGACTTTCGAGGCGTCTGCGCAACGGGCATCGTCATAGACTTCCTGGAATCGAGTGCCGGTGTGGAAGTCGGTGATTTTGGAGACCACTTCCGGGTGTCGGAGTAGCGACTTGGGCGACATCACGACAAGTGGTTTGCGGAAAGGCCGCACCAGTTGTCTTCTGATGATGTGGAAAAAGTTGGCTGGTGTGGTGACATTGGCTACGGTCATGTTGAACTCGGCGCAATTTTGCAGGAAGCGTTCGAGCCGCGCACTGGAGTGTTCGGGCCCTTGGCCTTCGTAGCCGTGAGGCAGGAGCAGTACCAGTCCACTCATGCGGCGCCATTTGCTCTCGGACGACACGATAAACTGATCCACGATGGTCTGCGCACCGTTGTAGAAGTCACCAAACTGTCCTTCCCAAAGCACCAGGGTATTGGGGGAAGCAATGGAGTAACCGTATTCAAAGCCCATTACGCCAAATTCAGACAGCAGGGAATTATAGATCATAAATTTTCCCTGATCCGGTCGCATACCATCCAATCGGTTCCACTCGCTAAAAGTAGCGGCATCGCGCAACACCGCGTGGCGGTGAGAGAAGGTACCGCGCTTCACATCCTGACCGCTCATCCGCACATCGTTGCCCTCGAGCAAAATACTGCCGTAGGCAAGGAGCTCTCCGAGCGCCCAGTCGAGCTGCTGCTCGTCGAGCAGTTTGTTCATCCCCTTCATCAGCCTGCTGATTTTGGAAAGCGGCGTGAACCCTTCCGGGATGGTCATCAGATGGTTCAAAATACCAGCAGTATCTTCCGCCGGAATACCCGTTTCGGGTGATTCCTCAAAATCTGCCGGATCGGTGGTAAATTTCAACGTTCTCCAGTCTTCTTCCGGAGGCTGATAGGTATAAGGCAGCGGTTTTTGCTTGATTTCGTCCAGTCTCGCCTGTAGATCTTGCCAAAACGCCGACTCCATCTCCTCGGCCAACTCTTTTTCCACGTCTCCGCGCTCCACGAGCTGTCGGTTGTAGATTTCCCTCGGATTGGGGTGCTCGCTGATAATTTCGTACATCTGGGGCTGGGTAAACTTGGGGTCATCGCCCTCGTTGTGCCCGTGTCTGCGGTAGCACACCATATCAATAAACACATCAGAATTGAATTCCTGCCGATAGGCCATGGCCATTTCTACGACGTATAACACCGCCTCCGGGTCATCGCCATTGACGTGGAATACCGGTGCATCCACCACTCCGGCTACTCCGGTAGAATAAATACCCGTGCGGGCATCGTCAAAATCGGTAGTAAAACCAATTTGGTTGTTGATCACCAGGTGAATCGTTCCGCCGGTGTAGTATCCCTTCAGACCACTCATCTGAACCGTCTCATATACAATGCCTTGTCCTGCCAATGCCGCATCCCCGTGGATCAGAATCGGTAGGATCTGATCGTAGTTGCTTTGGTACATGAGGTCGGCTTTTGCCCTCGAAAAACCTTCCACAACCGGATTCACTGCCTCGAGGTGCGAAGGATTGGGCACCAGCTTGAGATGCACCTCCTTGTCCCCCGTCGTCCGCACCTGTGAGGAATATCCCAGGTGGTATTTCACGTCGCCATCCCCAAAACTCAAATCCGGAATAGCCGTACCCTCAAATTCATTGAAAATATGCTCGTAGGTCTTGCCCATAATATTGGCCAGTACGTTGAGCCGCCCCCGGTGGGCCATCCCGATCACAAATTCTTTTACCCCAAGCTCCGCTCCCGCATTGATCACGCCATCCAGCGCTACAATGGCCGTTTCGCCCCCTTCCAGGGAAAACCGCTTCTGACCCACGTATTTGGTGTGCAAAAACTTCTCAAATACCACCGCCCCATTGAGCTTTTGCAGGATCCGACGCTTTTTTTCCATGGGAAAAACAAACCCCGAACCGAATTGGCCTGCCTCGATCCGCGTGCGCAACCAGCGCCGCTTCTCCCTACTGTTGATATGGTGGTACTCAAAACCTATACTGCCGCAATAAATGCGCTGCAAATGGTCGAGAATCTGTCGTAGCGTAGCTTGCTTCAACCCCAGCTCCTCACCCGCCACAAATACCTGATCCATATCGGCTTCTCCCAAGTGGAAATCCGCCAGATTCAAGTTGGGATGCCTGTTTTTTCGCTCCCGGATCGGATTGGTCTTCGATACCAGGTGACCCCGGTTGCGGTAAGCCTTGATCAAACTCAACACCTGAATCTCTTTTAGCGTAGCGGCCTTATCCGATACACCCGCGGCAGACCCGTTTTCGTGTAAACGGGAAAACTCAAACCCCTGGAAAAAAGCCCGCCAACTGTCTTCCACCTGCCCGGGATCCTGCAGATATTGTTCGTACAGCGACTCTATATAGGCAGGATGGGCATTGGCAATAAATGAAAAATTGCTCATAAAAGGCTCCTGTTATGTGGATAAAATGGATAATATGGTGATCGTTCCTGATTTTAGCATGCAAATAACTTCCTGTTTATCAGAAAAAGCAAATTTTTTAACCCCGAATTTATACCCCAAGCTCCCTAATCTCCAAATATACGCCCAGGGATGCCTTCAAAAAGATTCCTGAGTAAAAAACCCTGAAAAACTTTGTTTGTTTGCCAGGGATAAAATATCTTTGCGCTCCAAATTAGAATAAATCAAGCTTTACCAATGGCACATCATAAGTCATCCAAAAAGAGAATCAGACAGGACGAAGAGAAACGTCTGCACAACAGGTACTACAAAAAATCAGCCCGAACCGCTATCAAGAAGTTCCGGGATATGACGGATAAGGCAGAAGCCGAAGGTTTCATGCCTAAGGTAGTCAGTATGATTGACAAACTTGCCAAGAAAAATCAGTGGCATAAGAATAAAGCCAATAACCTGAAAGGTAAATTGGCGAAGCACTTGGCCGCACTGTCGTAAAACCACGCAGTCGTCCTTTTTTCCGCAAGGAGAGCACCTGCTAAAGGTTACTCTCCTTGCCGTGTTTAAGCCATACCCACTCAGACCTTTTTTTGCCCATATCTACTATCTTCCAAAAAATAATTATCTTTGCAAACGAACGTTCATTCGTATTGTTAAGCTAATGATTTTAAGGCATGCGAACATTTCATTCACTTAGGGTTGCAGATTTGCGGCGAGAGACTCCGGATTGTGTTTCGGTGTTGTTGGAAGTACCGGAGGAGTTGCGGGCGTCATTTGCGTTTTTGCCGGGACAATATCTTACTTTCCGGCAATGGATAGGAGGGGAGGAGCTGCGACGCTCGTATTCGATTTGTGCGGCTCCGGCAGAGGGGGAGTTGCGGGTAGCGGTCAAACAGGTGCCCGAGGGACGTTTTTCTACCTTTGTCAATCGGCAATTGGCTCCGGGGGCCATGCTGGATGTGATGCCGCCTATGGGACATTTTGTGTGGAAGGCGGATGAGGCTCGGGGTCATGATGTTTTTTTTGCCGCAGGCAGTGGTATCACGCCCATTTTGGCTATGCTCAAGGCCGGTCTGGCAAGTGCGCCGGAGCGCCGGTTTACCCTGGTTTACGGGAATAGTCGTTCGGATAGTATTATTTTTCTCGAGGAACTCGAGGCGCTTAAAAACAGGTATCTTGGCAGATTGGCCATCCACCATGTGCTGAGCAGGGAGTTTCCCGGCAGCGATCTGTTTTTTGGGCGGATCAGCAAGGAAAAATGCGATGCCCTGCTGGAAAAGGTGCTGGATGTGGCAGCAATAGATCATTTTTATATTTGCGGCCCCAACGATATGCTGGAGGCCGTGCGGGATAGTCTGAGCGGCCACGGGGTGGAAACGAGCCGCATCCATGTGGAGCGCTTTTCTTCCGAGGGCTTACCGGTTCCGAAAGCCGCCGGGGTAAAAACGGGCAAGCCGTTTGCGGTGGAAGTGGAGATTACCCAGGACGGTAATATTTTCCATTTTTCGATGGACTCGAGGTCCGAAACCCTGCTGGACGCGGCACAGCGCTCGGGGGCAGATCTGCCCTACGCCTGCAAAGGGGGCGTGTGCTGTACCTGCATGGCCAGATTGTCCGAAGGGAAGGTGGAAATGGCACTCAATTACGCGCTGGAAGAGGACCAACTGGCACAGGGCTATATTCTGACCTGCCAGTCCTACCCGCTAACGACAACCCTGAAAATTGATTTCGACTGATACCATTCCGGCCTATGACAGCGATAAAAACCAAAAAGCAGCAAATTTACGAGGCAGCCGCCCGCTTGTTTCGCGATAAAGGCTATCCGGCCACTTCTATGCGACACCTGGCCGAGGCCGTTGACCTCAAAGCGTCCAGCCTCTACAACCATATCGGCTCCAAGGAAGATCTGCTCCGCGATATTTGCTTCGAAAACGCCCACAAGTTCCTGACCCATCTCAAAACCGTTTCGGAAAGCGACCTTTCTCATCTCGAAAAGGTCAAAGCCCTGATCGAACTCCACCTCACCATGGCTACCGAAGAGCTTACTTCCGTGACAGCTTTCAACGACGAGTGGCGACACCTCAGCGAACCCTGGCTGAGCGATTTTGTGCAACTCCGCAAAGATTATGAAAAAGGTTTTCTGAAGATCATTCAAGAGGGTATCCAGGCCGGCGAAATCCAAGCCGCCGATCCCCAAACCCTCCTTTATACCCTCCTTTCCGCCATGCGCTGGCTCTACGATTGGGTGAAACCCGATAAACCCATGGCCACCGATTCCGTCAAACAGGAATTGGCAGGCTTCCTCGTGAGAGGTTTGGTGAAATAAATCAAACGAACATTTGTTCGTTCTTTGAAAAAAATGTATTTTTGTATAAAATCACAGGAGTTATGGAAAAATTGCACGATCTGCAGGAGATTTTTCAGGCTCGCATAGATGCCGATGAGAAGATTGAGCCGAAGGACTGGATGCCGGATGCTTATCGGAAAACCCTGATCCGTCAAATCGCCCAGCACGCGCATTCCGAGATCGTGGGGATGTTGCCGGAGGGCAACTGGATCAGTCGTGCACCTTCGCTTCGCCGCAAAGTGGCGTTGCTGGCTAAGGTTCAGGATGAGGCCGGACATGGCTTGTACCTGTACAGTGCGGCCGAAACGCTTGGGGTTGACCGAGAGACGCTCATTGACGAGTTGCATACCGGAAAAGCTAAATATTCGAGCATTTTTAATTATCCTACCCTGAGTTGGGCCGATATTGGCGCAATCGGATGGCTGGTGGATGGCGCTGCAATCATGAATCAGGTGATGCTGACGCGGACTTCCTATGGCCCCTACGCGCGCGCCATGGTGCGGATTTGCAAAGAGGAGAGTTTTCACCAACGACAAGGATACGAAATTTTGCTGACCCTCTGCAGGGGCTCGGAAGCCCAAAAGGCAATGGCACAGGATGCTCTTAACCGCTGGTGGTGGCCTTCCTTGATGATGTTCGGCCCCAGTGATAAGGATTCCCAGCATACCGAGCAGTCTATGCGCTGGCGCATCAAACGAAAGACCAACGACGAAATCAGACAGCAGTTCGTGGATGCAACGGTTCCCCAAGCCGAATTCTTGGGTATTACCATACCGGATCCGGATCTCCAATGGAATGAATCCCGTGGACATTACGATTTCGGCCCCATCAACTGGGACGAGTTCTGGCAGGTGGTGAACGGCAATGGTCCCTGCAACCGCGAGCGCATCCGGGCACGGGTGAAAGCACATGAGGAGGGAGCCTGGGTGCGGGAAGCCGCTTTGGCTTACGCCGAAAAACGAAAAGCACGCAACGCAGCCGCCACTAAGGTTGCCTAAACTAAATTTGCGATACATGAAAAAAGATTGGCCACTTTGGGAAGTTTTTATCCGGTCCAAAAACGGACTCAGCCATAAACATGTAGGTAGTCTGCATGCCGCCGATGCAGAGATGGCCATAGAAAATGCACGCGATGTTTATACCCGTCGCAATGAGGGTATCAGTATATGGGTGGTGGAATCCAGCAATATAACAGCCTCCAGTCCTAACCAAACCGAAGCACTGTTTGATCCAGCGAATGATAAGGTGTACCGCCACCCCACTTTTTACGATTTGCCGGATGAAGTTAAGCATATTTGATATGAGCGACAAAGATCTGCTGTTTGCTTACTTGCTCCGATTGGGCGACAACAGCCTGATTCTGGGACAGCGCCTGTCGGCATGGTGCGGACATGGTCCGGTGCTGGAACAGGATATCGCCCTGACCAATATCGCTCTGGATCTTTTCGGTCAGACCCGCTCCCTGCTCCAGTACGCCGCTATCCTCGAAGGAAAGGGGCGCACAGAGGACGATCTGGCTTTTCTCCGCGATGTGCGGGACTTTCGCAATTGCCTGCTGGTAGAACACCCCAACGTGGATTTTGCCTATACCATTGCCCGGCAGTTTTTTTTCGATACCTACCATTTTTTTCTGTTAGAACAGCTTCAGGATCATTCAGATGCACAGCTTTCCGCTATCGCGAAAAAATCGCTCAAGGAGGTGACCTACCACCTGCGATTTAGTTCGGAGTGGATGATCCGCCTCGGCGATGGCACAGCCGTGAGCCACGAAAAGCTGCAAACGGCGGTGGATGAGCTTTGGATTTACACGGGGGAGTTATATACCCCCGATGAACTGGATCTGGAATTGGCTGCCCGCGACCTGGCTCCTGATTTGAAACAGCTCGAGAACCTCTATTTGCGCAAGGTGCGGGATATATTCGATACGGCTACGCTTAGCTTGCCCGATACGGACTTTATGCAAACGGGAGGCAAACAAGGTCGCCATACCGAACATCTCGGACACCTGCTTTCCGATATGCAGTTCCTGCAACGGGCCTATCCCGGGCTGACTTGGTAGTGCTATTTTGACCATCCGCACAAAGTATTTTCCAGGGCACTTTTTTGCCATGCCGGAAGCGCGTATTTTTGTGGCATGAAACAGCTTATTGATCTTTTCAACAGCATCGTCATACAGATCGCTACGCCCTACAGTACGGGAGGAACGGGCTTTTACCTGAGGCAGTATGGACTGATCGTCACCAACGAACACGTAATCCGGGACAATCAGGAGGTCGTCGTACAGGGCGAACAGCTGTCCAAGCAGCTGGCCAAGGTCGTCTATACCGATCTTCGCCACGATCTGGCTTTTCTGCTGGTGGACGAGGTGCCCGAGCTTCCCGAAGTTCCACTTGCCGACCCGGATGCCCTTTCGATTGGAGATGTCGTGATCGCAATTGGACATCCCTTTGGGCTCAAGCTTACCACTACCCGCGGCATCGTTTCCAATATGTCTTACGATCGAGGCGGCGTGTTCTACATCCAGCACGATGCAGCCCTCAACCCGGGCAACAGCGGAGGGCCTTTGGTTAATGAGCAGGGACAAATAGCCGGGGTCAACACCTTTATGATCAAAAATGGTCAAAATATTGGTTTTTCGCTCCCTGTCCGGTATTTGTGGGCCAGTCTGGAAGAATACCAGTCTCGCCACGGCAAAATAGCCGCTCGCTGCGAGGCTTGCGGGAACCTGGTATTTGAAGATACCATAGACCAAGACTACTGTCCACACTGCGGCGCCGGGATAGTCCTGCCCTCAGATGCACCCGCATTTGAACCCATCGGGGTGGCCAGAACGGTGGAAGACATGCTGCAGACCCTCGGGCATGAAGTCAGACTGGCACGAAGCGGCCCTAACCACTGGGAAATTTTTCACGGCAGTGCCAAAATTAATATTTCTTACCACGAAGAAACGGGACTGCTGACCTGCGACGCTTATTTGTGTCAGCTGCCCCGACAAAATATTAAGCCGATTTATGAATATCTCCTTCGGGAAAACCACCGACTGGAGAGCCTCAATCTCAGCATTCGCAACCAGGACATCATCCTTTCCCTGCTGATTTACGACCGTTACCTGAACGTAGCGACCGGTACCCGGATGTTTGAGTATTTGTTTGAGCGCGCAGATGCTTACGACAATTTACTGGTTGAGCAGTTTGGCGCGTTCTGGATGCCCTGACGGGAAAATATTCCTGAGGTGCTTCCGAAATAAATACAAATGGCTTTCGTTCTAAACCCGTTTAGATCACCTTGCTCTGGTGCAGATAATTTGATGAATTCGTATATTGCCAAGCGTTTTGCACGATAAATATTGATTATGAAAAGAATCCACACGCTGCTTTTAGCGCTATGTATGACGGGACTGCTGCCGGCTTTGCACGCGCAGGACATCCATTTCTCTCAGTTTTACCTCTCTCCGCTCAATCTCAACCCTGCGATGACGGGAGTGATGAACGCCAATATACGCCTGGTGGCCAATTACCGAAACCAATGGGCAAGCGTGTTGCGTTCCAATGCCTTTAATACGTATTCGGTCTCTTATGACCAGCGCGTGGCAGTAGGACGTTACGATTATCTCGGCGTGGGGGGTGTTTTTTGGGGCGACCGGGCAGGTGAAGCGAATTTTCAGACCCTGACGGGAAAAATGGCACTGTCTTACAGCAAAAAGATGGGCGGTGGCCGCAACAACGGACATTACCTGGCCGTAGGGGCAGAGGGTGGTTTTGCACAGCGCAGTATAGATTTTCTCAAGTTGCGCTGGGGTTCCCAGCACGATGGAGAGGGTGGCTTCGATCCCAATATTGATTCCGGCGAAACGGGCTTCGATCGAGATAACTTCACGTTTGCCGACTTGGCAGCGGGTATCCTTTGGTTTTCTGTACTGGATGCCAACAACAATTTTTATATGGGGGCAGCTTTCCACCACTTAAATCGGGCCAATCAGTCGTTCGACAGCACAGATGAGGACCTGCTCTACAGCAGGCTGACCGTCCATGCAGGTGGAGAGTTTATGGTGGGCGACCGCTTCGGACTGGTACCCGGCGTGATTGTGATGAATCAGGGACCTTCCTTTCAATTGAATGCAGGGACAAGCTTCAAATTCCTTATGGGGCAAAGCAGAGGACAGTACCAGGCTTTCCAGATTGGCGCCTGGGCACGCATTGCCAACGACACCGATGCGGGCATCCTGAGCGATGCAGCGATCCTGTCCACCCGCTTCGATTACGACAATTTTAGTCTGGGTTTTAGCTACGATATCAACATTTCCCCCTTGAGCGCAGCCAGCAACTCGAACGGCGGCTTTGAGTTTGCACTGGTTTACAAAATCCTGGGGCCGGAACGCAGAAACTTGTATTGCCCGAATTTTTAACACAGCGGGGTGGCTTTTTGAAAAAAGTGAGTAACTTGCAAACTTCGATGCAAGCGTAGCGTAAATAACAGAAAAGAGCATTGTATGTTTAGTAACAAAAAAGCGGACGAGTCAAAAAATTCTTCGGGCAGACCTTCTTCAGGTTCCTTGGGAATCAATAGTTTAGTCCAGGGTACTGCGCTGGAGGGTACGATAGAAGCCAACACGGATATTCGGGTAGATGGCACCATTACGGGAAAACTTTTCTGTGATGCAAAGGTGATTATTGGTCCTTCCGGAGCGGTGAAAGGTGAAATTACCTGCGAAAATGCCGTGATTGAAGGCAGGTTTGAAGGCACGATCACCGTAAAGGATTTGCTGAATGTGAGGGAGACTGCCGTGATCGAGGGTGAAGTGACAACGAGCAAGCTGCTGGTGCAGGCAGGTGCCCAGTTCAATGTGTCCTGCGTGATGTCCAAAGGAGGTGCTGCGCCCAAGCCAGCTCAGGAGAGCTCCAAGGAGGCTAAAAAAGAACAAGATAAAGTTGGCAAATCGGGATCCTGATCAACCCGGGAAGTCCCCGGCAGATAAGTCGCAAGGGGTGAATTATCTGAAGTACTCAGGGATGGCTTTCCAGCTGGCTGCAGCCATTTTTTTGGGAACGATGATAGGGAAGTACATAGATGGGAAGTTAAACCTGGAAAAGCCCTATTTCACCCTGCTGCTGGCACTGCTGGGCGTGATAGCCGGCTTGTATGTCGCGCTTAAAGATTTTTTGTCTCCCAACAAACGTCCCTGATGACTGCTTATGCGCCCCATTGATTTTTTCCTGCAACTGCTGGGGGTTACAGTTGGAACCGTACTGCTGCTGCTGCTCTTGGGCAGCGCTCCCGAGCTGCGCCCTTATCGCGATTTCGGGTGGTTGACCTTGACGGTCTTTACCCTGTTGAGCCTTATGATGTTTTTTACGGGCTGGATGGCCCTGAACGATAAGAGCAAGCAAGCCTTCGTAAGGGTGTCGTTGATGTTTACCTTGATTAAAATGGTGACGGCGGTGGTACTGGCTTTTTTTTACCACAAAACAGCCGAACCTTCCGGACCACATTTCCTCTTCCCTTTTTTTGTGGTATATTTGGTACATACCATTTTCGAGACCCGCTTCATGATGGTCATCGGAAAGTACGGTATCCTTGCAGTCAAAAAACATTAATATCCCCATCGTTATGCCAGATCAATCCACCGAGCGGTATGTGGTAAAAGTCCAAGGCCATCAGGAGTTTACTTTCGACGCCAATACTTTTAACCCGGACTGGATCGCTATAGACGAGCATCATTTTCATTTGCGAGACGGGATGTCTTCCTGGAACATTCAGGTGACGCATTTCGATCCTGCCGCCCGCACGCTGCAGGTAGTCGTAAGTGGACAGCCTTTTCAGGTGAGTATTGCTACCCCATTGGATCGGTTGATCCAGGAGTTGGGTTTTTCTACCCAGGTGGTTCACAAGGCCAAGGAGCTACGTGCGCCTATGCCTGGTACGGTACTGGAAGTGTTTGTACAGCCGGGGCAGGAGATTCGGGAGGGCGACAAACTCCTCATCCTGGAGGCCATGAAAATGGAAAATGTGCTGAAGGCGCCCGGTGATGGTGTGGTGAAAGGTATTGAGGTAAAAACGGGGAGTGCTGTCAGTAAGAATGAGGTGCTTATCGTACTTGAATAAGCACCTCATTCCGCTTGTTTTTACTGCTTGTTGTGTGCATCCAACCCGCATTGCAGGAAGGCCGCAAAAGTTTCGGGATCGGGGGTATAGCCTACCGGTTGGTTGAGCAATTGACCCTCGGGCGATAGCAATACGTAATAAGGTTGGGAATTGGTATTGAAGTAAGTGGTTTGGAAATGCGACCACTTGTGCCCTACGTTCCGCAACTTTCTGGTTTGACCGCCAACCGTTTCCACCACAATTTGCTCCTCTTCCGGCAGATCAATCTTCTCATCTACATATAGGGAAATCAGGATATACTCCTCCTTGAGCAGTCCATATACTTCTCTTTCCGGCCACACATGTTCCTCCATTTTTCGGCAATTGACACAGGCATGCCCGGTGAAGTCTATCAATACGGGCTTTCCGCTGGCTTTAGCTGCGGCCATACCCGCATCGAAGTCTTTGTAGCAGCTCAGGCTCTGCGGGCAATCACAGGGTTGCCAGATGCTGTAGCACACCGGGGGAGCCAGACCGCTGAGCAATTTGAGGGGCGTGTAAGAACCCGCTTGTTCATCGGTTCTGAAACCGGTCAGCAGGTATAGGGCAAAAGCAAGGGAAAGTACGCCCAGGCTTGACTTGACCAGGTTGCGCGCCTCCTTCCGACTGTCGTGTGGAAATTTGATCCATCCAAACAGATAGGCGGCGAGTCCAAGGCTGATCAGGATCCAAAGGATGAGGAAAGGCTCAATTTTGAGCAGTCCCCAGTGCTTGACAAGGTCGGCATTGGACAAAAACTTCAACGCTAACGCCAGCTCCGCAAAACCAAGCACCACCTTTACAGTATTGAGCCAGCCTCCCGATTTGGGCAAGGTGTTGAGCCAGCCCGGAAATGCAGCAAAGAGCGCAAAGGGGAGTGCCAGGGCAAAGCCAAAACCGGACATGCCCGCAGTGAGTTGCCAGGCTCCTCCGTCCGAGGACAGGGCACCCGCAAGCAGGGAACCGAGGATGGGGCCGGTACAGGAGAAAGATACCAACGCCAGGGTCAAGGCCATGAAAAATATGCCCAACAAACCTCCGACGCCTTCGGCATTGCTGGCCTTATTGGCCCAGCTGCTGGGGAGGGTCAATTCGTAGTATCCAAAAAAGGAAAACGCGAAGAAAACAAAAATCACAAAAAAGGAGAGGTTCAGCCACACATTGGTGGAAATGTCGTTCAGGATGTCCGGATTGATGGAGTCCATCAGGTGGAACGGTATGCTGAGCAGGGCGTAGATCAGAAAAATGAAAGCGCCGTAGGCAAAAGCATTTTGTAACCCCTTCTTTTTGGTCTTGCTACTTTTGGTGAAAAAACTTACCGTAAGGGGGATCATGGGAAATACGCAGGGGGTGAGCAGGGCGATCAGTCCCCCGATGAATCCGAGGAAGAAGATAGACCAGATACCCGCACTTTTGATCTCGGCAGTTTGTGGACCGCAGTTTTGGAGAGGCGCCTGTACATTGGCCGGATCCAGACTAAAAAGCCGGGTCGCGGCTGCGTCATTTTCCCCGGGGACGACGAGCAAATCCGAAACGGCATCTTCTCCGATGGTCGCTATCAGCGGATCGAAACTTACTCGGAAGGGAACTTCTTTGGGCGGAAGACAGCGTTCATCGTCGCAGGTCATAAAAACCAGGAAGCCTTCCAGCACAGCGTTTTTGGCCATCACCTGCACTTTCTGTTCGAAGTACACGGGATTTTCGACAAACTTGATCACATTGGCATTGTCGAAAATGGGATCGGGACCTGATTTGGTTTTGCTCAACTCGACCGTCCCTCCGGAAAGCTGTATCCCTTCGGGAAGCTGATAATCAAAGCTGGTGGGCACCGGACCGTTTTCATCGGTAAACTGCGAGTATATCGTCCAGCCCACTTCGATATTAGCCGTAAAGCGCAAAGTATATTGTCCTGCTTCGGTCTGATTGGCTTCGAGCGCCCATTGCACGGGATCGAGTATGCCTTCGGGAAGGGCTGCTGACCCAGTACTTGTTTTGCCGTCAGGCTGACCTTCAGCAGCTGTGATAACAATCTCAAAAGCCTCTTCGGTAGGGGGCAGGCAACGTTCGTCGTTGCAGGTCATATATTCTACATAGCCCTTGATCGGCTGGGTCGGATCGGTGACTTTCACCTTCTGGGAAAAAATGCCTTCTCCGGAAAACTTGATCAGGGACATATCGAAAAACTTGTCGTAGCTCTCCTTTTTGTTGCCCGATTCCTCATTAGGGCCGATCAGGGAAAAATGCGAACCCTCTTCATACACAAAACTGGTGGGAATAGGACCTTCATCGCTGGGCAGGTACTGGGAATAAACCACCCAGCCTTCGTCTATGGTGGCCTTAAAAACCAGCAGATACTCATTGTTGCCCAGATCCTGGTAAGTATGGGACCATTGTACCGGGGTAAATATTTGGGCGTATGCCTGGGTAGTGAGCAGACCCAAGGCAAGAAGAAGGGGTAGGAAGTACTTCATGATGTAATTACTATTTTCAACAGGGCACTACAAAGCAACGATACTAATACAACTATTCGGGGCTTTGGGTTGAGCATCAGTTTTGAAAAACGGCATCAAAGGGCACCTGTCGGGGCGGCAGACACTGTTCGTCGTTGCAGGTCATGTATTCGATATAGCCGCTGAGCGAACCTTTACTGCTGAGCAGTCTGACCGACTGAGAAAAAACCACCTCGCCGCTGAATTTGGTAATATTCGTGCCGAAAAGTTCGTCGTAGCCGGTCTTTTTATCACCGGATTCGAGAACATGTCCTTCGATGACCATATTTTCGGAAGGCTGAAAATGCACACTGGTGGGCACCGGGCCTGCATCGGGATCCAGGTGTTGCGAATAAATATACCAACCGGGCTGTAGCTTGGCTTTCAGCAAAAAGGAAAACGCCTCTGAGCCTTCCTTGTTTACCTCAAACTCCCAGGACACGGGGTCGGGTTGTGCCTGTAAGGAAAGGAACAGGGAAAAAAAGGCGATCGTAAGGAATGTATATTTCATGATTATCGGGACATTAGTTGCAACCTATAGCTGCTCAGGCACCCGCCATCACTTGGGCATTGAGCAGTGATTCAAACAGTATCCTGCCATCTGTGTTGCCCAGAACGGATTCGGAAGCACGTTCGGGGTGCGGCATCATGCCCACCACATTTCTCCCTGCATTGCAGATACCTGCGATGTTGTGCAGGGCGCCGTTGGGATTGGCGGCAGCGTTGATCTCTCCCTCCGGAGTACAGTATTTGAATAAAATCTGATCGTTGGCCTGAAGTGATTCCAAAACTTCATCAGAGGCAAAATACCTTCCTTCTGCATGGGCAATGGGGATCTTCAGTACTTGATTGCCGGGGATGAGCTTGGTTACAGGAGAATGACTGCTCATGGCTTTGAGGTGGACATTTTTGCAGATAAACTGTTGGTTGGCATTGCGGAGCAATACGCCGGGCAGGAGACCCGCTTCGCAAAGAATCTGGAAGCCGTTGCAGATTCCCCAGACCAATCCGCCTCTGTTGGCAAACTCGATCACAGCCTGCATGATGGGCGAAAACCTTGCAATGGCTCCTGCCCGAAGATAATCACCATAGGAAAATCCACCGGGCAGCACAATGCAGTCGGTGGTTTCGAAGTCATCGAGGGACGTTTCTTTGTGCCAGATTTTTTTGACCTCCTGCCCCATGACCTCGCCCAGTACGTGTACCATATCATCATCGCAATTGGAACCCGGGAAAACAACAACACCAAATTTCATGCTTAATATTTTTGTGGTAAAAGTAAGGAAAATGGCCGTAATGATACGGAGGGTCACAGAGATTTATGCCGGAAATAAAAATAGCCTGTATTGCAGTAAAAATCCAATCACTAACAGCAGCAGGTGGAAAAATTCTCCCCATCGAGGTTTGATGCTGCCAAAAATAAAGGCCAGTATGACACCAATGGGGATGCTGAGCAGGAGCAGGTGGCTAAGTCCGGGTTCAGCTTGGACAAAAACAGCAACTCCTGTAACCGGCATCAAACCGTAGAGCAGGTCAATTTTTTTGCCTTTGGCATGCGTTTTCCGTTGGGAAAAATAAGGGTAGCTGATCAGCGATACCAGTATCAAAAAAGCAAACCAGCCGATTTTTAAGGTCGGGTAAATTGCTTCCAGCCACCCGGAAAACCCCAGTGCTGCTTCGAGTTGTTGCGCCACGAAAACATCAAAATTGTCATTCCAAAAATACCAGGTTCCAACAAACAAGTAAGGCAGCAGGAAGCCTGTCAGCAGTGCGGCGACGTCTTTGGGGTAAAGGGAGCGCATGCTGTTGATACCGAACAATGCCCAGACCAGGAAAACAGCTGCAGAGGCATAGAACAGACTGGCCACTCCAATAAATAAGCCGATATTGACCACATAATCGGAAACCTTGCCCACCCGGTACATACCAAACACCTGGCGAATGGTCAGGAGTAGCAATATCAGGACAAAATGGATGCCACTAAACTGAATAAATTCGGGCAGAAAGCTGGCCACTAAGATCAAAAATGCTCCTGGAAACAGGTTATAGGTTCCAGTGATGCGGTTTTTATTGACCAAGTCGTTTGCCAGCACCCCTGCTGCAAACAGCAGGAGAATCTGCAGGACAAAACTAAGTGTGGGTTGTTCAGCCAGCATTGTGGCTAGCGGATAGGAAAACAGACCTTGCACCCGCAAAGGCTCGGAAGCAGGCAGGAAAAAGGTGCGCAAGTGGAGCGCGGCTGCGTAGAACAGCAAAAAGAAATTGAATAAGGTTTGTCTGGTTCGGAATAAAGATAACACTGTTTCGTGTGTAGGTATAATGGTGAAAGTCTCAAAATTATCAAATTCTTTGGAATGGCTCGTTATTCCAGCGGAAGGATTTTATTTCTGAAAGCAAAGGCGATCAATTGTGCGGTATTTCGGGTGCCGGTTTTTTCGAGCAATTTTTGTCGGCGACCCTCTATGGTACGTCTGGAAAGGTGCATCAGCAAAGAAATTTCCTGATTGTTATGCCCGTTGCTGAGGTATCGGAGCAGTTGGACATCTCGTTCGTCCAGCGGGCGGGTATGGCCGTTGACATCAGGTACAAGGGGTTTGGGCACGCTGAGGGTATTGACGAGCGCCCGGGTGACGGTATCGTTGAAGTAGTTGCCTTCGGTTTGAACCCCTTGCAAGGCAGCCATCAATTCCTCCGGGGGCGTATTTTTGATCAGGTAAGCATTAACGCCCTTTCGGATCATATCCACAATGAAGTGCTCTTCTTCCATCATGGTGAGAATAATGACTTTTACCTCCGGGTGATACTTTTTAAGAAAATCCAGGGTCTCCACGCCGTTCATCCCCTTCATCTTGATATCCAGCAATACCAGATCCGGGTTTTGGCCGGCCATTTTGCGGATCAACTCCGAACCATCGGCAGCCTCTATAACAATTTTGTGGGTACTCATGGACTCAATCAACTCTCGCAAGCCTCTCCGGATGAGCTGATGATCATCAACAATCGCTATGGACATTTCATGCATGTTCTGAACGTTTTAGCCGGATCGGTACTTCCAGTACCGCCTTGGTGCCTCCACCGGGTTGGCTGTGGATAAAAAAATGGCCACCGATATAGGAAGCCCTTGCGTTGACATTGGTTAGCCCCAGCCCTGATCGGTTTTCCTGAATCTGATCCGGCATTCCCTTCCCGTTGTCGCTTACGGTAAAGATGTAATAGTCTTTTTGTTGGCGGATATCAATGAGCAATTCGGTAGCATCTCCATGTCGCATAGCATTGTTGAGCAGTTCCAGGACACTGCGAAAAACGTGGAGCGAGCGCGTTTTGTCCAATTCAATCCTGTCGGTGTTACTTTGCACCCGGACATGAAGAGCGGTATTTTTGCTGAGCTGCAGCACCGCCTGTCTGAGCATAATCAGCAACCCCTCTTCCAGGAGTACCGGTGAAACCAAATTTCGGGCAACCTGTCTGATTTTTTCAATGCTCAGGTCAATCATATCATGAAATGAACGAATGTCCGCACTACTATTTGCATTATCCGGGAGACTCAGATGAGTGGTTTTCCACCGGAGTGCCGTGAGCATGGGCCCCAGTTCGTCGTGCAAATCCTCCCCCAATCGGTTGCGTTCCGCCTCCTGCGCATCTAACAAAAGCCCCAACAATTCCCGCTGCCGGTACAACTCCCTGTGACTGGCTTTTCTTTGGCGGGCACCTACCCAAAGACAAAAGGTGGCACTGACCAGACCCGTAGCCAGTGAACTAACCAAAACAAGCAATAAGATAGTATTTGTCTCCAAAGGAATTGGTTTATTTCCAGTAAGGATCTCAATATTATCCTTTGCCAAAAGGAAAATATTGAGATCATCTTTATGTTGGCTTAAGTTAAGAAACAATAAATAAACCAACAAATAAATTATTTATAAATAATGCTTATTGGGTAAAAAAAACAGAAATGGTTTTAGGAAACAAAATATTCGGGGAAAAGAATGGCCCGGCCAGATAAGATGTGAGCCGGGCACTTGAAAGTAAAAAGAGAGCGAATTTGCTACTTAGTTTGATTTCTAAAATTACAACCAATTCTCTGTTCGAGGAAGGTAGAATCTACCCAAATTTCAAGTTGCGTATAATTACTTTCAATTCGTATTTATACGTTCAATAGGATAGTTTAATGTTTTTCGGTTCCTGCCACCTGGTACCGGTAATTGGCATTTGGGGGGCGAAAAAATTATTAGTAGGATTGTTAATATTTTGATTTTCAGTGTTTTAAAACACAGGTGCAAGGCACCTTAAGGTGACTTGCACCTAGATTACCCTTATTAATACCTCGACATCCAAAAAAGTAACCGAATTGCACTACTGGTTCAAAAGTCCATATAGGTTATGGGTTCGATTAGCTACTAATTTAGAGAGCTGCTGAGTTTTTTTTGGGGGATGTTAAAATTTTGGAGGGGGTGTATTTGCCATTGGCAGGCTCTGCAAATGGGAAAAGAAGTGATCCAGTGGGGAATTTCCCGGGGGTCTTCGGCGTGGAATACCATCCAGATGGCGTGGGAGTCGAGGGAGAGGGCGTAGTGGAGGAGTTTGCCCTCTGCGGTAAAACGCTGGATGACGGTTTGCTGGTAGGGCAACAGTTGAACAAACTGCTCGATGGGGGCAGGCTGCAGCTGAAGGGTAACCATAAAGACCTTACAGGGGCTGTCCATTGTGGGTGATTTGAGCGGCGAATATACACAAAGAAAGCTTTAAGACATAGGTTTGAGTTGTTTTCCCAACCAAATGGCTACAAGGCTCATGGCGATGGCAAAATAGCCTACGATATTGTAGTGAATGAGGCTTCCGTCGGCATTTTTGTGGATGATCATTCCTGCGATCAGCGACGAAAGGGCGAGTGCCATTTCGTTGACGGAGGCGCGCACACTCATGAAGCTTCCCCGGCTTTCGGGTTTGACGACAGAGGTGACGAGGGTGGTAGCAGGTACATTACGGCCGCTGGCGACGACAAAAAAAGAGGAGGTCGCACAGAGTGCCCAAACGAGTGGCACGTGAGGGAGGTTGGTAATGGCAAAAATCGAAAACAGGGCAAAGGCGCTGGAGATGCCAAAAACGGTATAGTGCCCGATCCGGTCGGAGAGTTTGCCAAAAAATGGCAGAAAAAAGACCGTGAGTCCGCCCCCTACAAGGTAGATATACGTGACCTGATTGTCCGAAAAGCCGACATTCATCTGCATGTAAGGCGCAATGAAGGGAACGATGGTAAAGTGACCCAGCATGAGAATGAGCGAGAAGAGCAAGGCATTGACTTGGTTGCGGTCGGTAAAAATCTGCCGGAAAACAACCACCGGGCTTTTATTGACCGGGCCGTTTTGCAAGTGTATTTTCATGCTGGGAAATACAAAAGGTACCGCTATGGCAATCATTCCTGCAAGGATACCAATCACCAGAAAAGGGGTTTTCCAGGAGAAGGTGGCAGCCAGATAGACCGCAATGGGGACTCCAACTACGGATGCGACAGAGAAGGCCGTCATGACAATCCCCATGGCCCAACCCCGCCTTTCAAGCGGAATGGCATCACCAATGACGGCCAATACCATTGCAGACAAGATCCCCCCGAATGCTCCGGTAAGGGCACGTGCTATCAGGAAAGGGATATAGGAGGAAGTGGCAGAACACAGCAGGGTGCCCAGGGTAAAGCCGATGAAGGCGACAAACAAGACGTGTTTGCGGTCGAAGCGATCAATAAAAGATGCTCCCAGCAATCCGGACAGGAAAGCGGCAATGGCATAGATAGATACAATGAAACTGAATTGCTGGGGACTGATATCAAAGATGCTCATGAGCTGGGCTCCTAAGGGCATGATGATGATAAAGTCAACGATATGGGAGAATTGTACTACGGCGAGAATAAGCAAGAGGAGTTTCTCTTTTTGCATCTGGGTATGTTAATTTTAGGGTTGTCCAGCCTTACAGACCAGTCTTGGGGTAGCAAAGGTAGTGTTTCGTGGTGATCTGAGCGTCTAATCCGTAGTCTGTAGCAGCCGACATGGGCAGTACCCGGCCATCTTTATACAGAATATTGATCTCGTCCTTAGCCACCGAATAGGCAGTGTTGGTTTCCCTGCCTGTGACGATCAATTGATGCACCGTTGCCGCATCAAAACCGTAGTTGTGCACCAATTGATCCCGGATGTCCTGAATATAGCCAACATCAAAAGGTTGGGCACGGAGTTCTACCCGCAGCAACTTGCGGTCGAGCAATCCACTGGCAAGATAAGACAGTGTGTGATCGGGTTCGTATGCCCACAATTTTAAGGCACTCATGATATCGTAGTCGTCCAGTCTGGCAAAACGATCAAGCAGCTCCCGACTATGACTCATAAAATCGTCGAGGGTAACATGCTCATGCAGGAAAAAGTTGAGCTCGGAAGGCAATTCGCGGCTCATTTTTCCCGACAGGGTAAGCTCCCTGGCACGCCTAAGGGTCATGATCAGCATTTGCTCTGCCGCGAGCACGGTTTTGTGCAGATAGACCTGCCAATACATGAGCCTGCGGGCCATGAGGAACTTTTCGATAGAGTAAATGCCTTTTTCTTCGACAACCAACTGGTCGTCCACCACCGAAAGCATCTGTATAATGCGGTCGTACCCGATGACGCCTTCATAGACTCCGGTAAAATAGCTGTCGCGGTTGAGGTAGTCCATGCGGTCCATATCGAGCTGACCGGATACGAGCTGGTGGAAAAACCGACGTTCATACCGATCCTGAAAGATGTCCATTGCCAGCTCCAGTTGCCCTTCAAAGGTCTTGTTGAGCTGCTCCATAAACAACAGGGACAGGGCTTCATGCGGAGCCTGAATGAGGGTGTTTTCCAGCGTATGCGAAAAAGGACCGTGGCCAATGTCGTGGAGCAAAATGGCTGCCGATACCCCCAGTGCTTCTTCGTCCGTAATGGAAATTCCCTTGGAACGCAGCACTTCAATGGCTTGTTTCATGAGGTGTAGGGCACCAATGGCATGGTGAAAACGCGTATGCAGGGCACCCGGATATACCAGGTGGGTGAGACTTACCTGTTTGATGCGGCGCAGGCGCTGAAAATAGGGATGTTCGATCAGCTGAAACAAGGTTCCGGAGGGGATACTGACAAAACCATAAACCGGATCATTCATGATTTTTTGCCGACTGCTGGAACCTGACATGGGCTTGCGTGTTTTGTTGCTGCAAAATAACAGAAAAAAATGCTTACTTTCCCGCAAAGGGGTTTAGCCAAATTTGCGGTTGCGATTAATTGCGACTCCCGGGCAATAAATAGGGGCATATTTTAATTTAAACGTTGTTTACTTAAATCCGAGATATGGAAACGATTACTATTCTTTGGGCCGATGATGAGATAGATTTGCTGAAGCCTCAGCTCATGTTTTTGAAAAACAAAGGCTACAATATTTTGACGGTGACCAATGGTCATGATGCCTTGGAGGAGTGCGAGTCGAACAAAGATATTGATGTCGTTTTCCTCGATGAGAGTATGCCCGGAATTTCCGGCCTGGAAACGCTGTCCCGAATCAAGCAGATACAACCCCACCTGCCCGTGGTGATGATTACCAAAAATGAGGCCGAAGATGTGATGGAAGAGGCGATTGGTTCTCAAATTGCCGATTACCTGATCAAACCGGTGAATCCCAACCAGATTCTGCTTTCCCTGAAGAAAATTATTGACAATAAGCGACTGGTAAGGGAAAAAACGTCTTCCGACTACCAACAGGAGTTTCGTCATATTTTTATGGAGATCAATAGCGCCCTGAACTACGAACAATGGGTGGAGGTGTACCGCAAAATTATCAGCTGGGAGCTCAAAATTGACGATTCCAATTCTTCCGAAATGGGGGAAATCCTCGCCATGCAAAAAAAAGAGGCCAATGCTACCTTTTCTAAGTACATCAGTCAGCATTACCTCGATTGGGTGAAAGCGGAGACAGGACCGGTACTTTCCCACAACCTGCTGCGCAGCAAAATTTTTCCCCAGCTCAATGAAAAAGAACCGGCTATCTTGTTGCTGCTGGATAACCTGCGCTACGATCAGTGGAAGGTGATCGAACCTATTCTGAGCGAATACTACAAAGTGGAAAAAGAGGATTACTTCTATAGCATCCTGCCTACGTCAACCCAGTATAGCCGAAATGCTATTTTTTCAGGGATGATGCCGGCAGATATCGAAAAGCATTATTCCGCCTGGTGGAAAAATGATATGGAAGAGGGCGGGAAGAACTTACATGAGGCAGATTTGCTGACCGAGCAACTGAAACGCGTGATTCGCCGGCCGATGAAAATGGAGTACATCAAAGTGACCAATGCGCTGCATGCTAAGGCGATGAACGATAATATCCTGAATTATCTGCAAAACGATCTGACCGTTATTGTGTATAATTTTATTGATATGCTGTCCCATGCACGTACCGAAATGGAGGTACTGAAAGAGCTGGCCGGCGATGAAAAGGCTTATCGCTCCCTGACCCGCTCCTGGTTCGAAAATTCACCGCTTTGGGCAGCTTTGCAACGGGCAGCAGAAAAACGGGCAAAGCTTTTTATTACGACAGATCACGGGACGATCCGCGTGGGAAGTCCTTCAAAAGTGGTGGGCGATCGGGAAACTACCACCAATCTCCGATATAAAGTTGGGAAAAATCTACAATACGAGCGGAAAGATGTTTTGGAGGTGAAGGATCCCGCTAAGGCAGGTCTGCCCAGACCCAACGTGAGCTCTACCTTCATTTTCGCTAAAGAGGATGTGTATTTCTTGTATCCCAATAATTACAATTACTACAATACCTACTACCGCAATACTTTCCAACACGGCGGAATATCCCTGGAAGAGATGATCTGCCCGGTTTTGACCCTGCAGGCCAGATAAGGCCGACTACCGGCTTTGGAAACCTCCGGACAAGAGCTTTTCGGCCAATTCAGGATGCGACTGCCAGAAACTGTCAAAGTATTTGTGACTGACCAGAAACCGTATGCGGCGGCCAAAACTGCCCGGCGCCTTGAGGTCTATGGTGCCCAGTTTGAATAGGCCAAAGTCCCGGGTCCGGATCTGCGCTATGTCCGCCAAAATATACCTCCTGTGCTTAAAGTAATTGGTAAGGTACAAATGTTCGCTACTGATCTCTACCCGCTTGAGCTGCATCAGGGTGAAATACAACAATAAGGCTCCCAGCGCGTAAAATAAAAAGGTACCCCAACGCATATACACCCCCGGAATACTGCCATAATACTCCAGGTTCGATACAAACACGGTAATCGAAAAGATACCAAAAAATGCCATCCAAAAGGTGGGCACAAAAAGGGTAAAAAACAAAGTGGCATTCGAAGATATACGTACAGGCATGGTCATGTTAGTTGTTTGCTTCTTCGGCCGAAGCCTTTTTTTCTACCCTTACTGCTACAAATATGCTCAGCTCATACAATACATATAAAGGTATGCCAATTAAAAATTGTGTGACAACGTCAGGCGGAGTGACCAAGGCTGCTAGTACAAGAATACCTATGATCGAGTGCCTGCGGTAGGTGCGCATGGTGGCAGCAGTGATCAATCCAATTTTGGCAAGGAAATATACGACAATTGGCAATTCAAAGATCAACCCCGCAGGAAGCGTGAACATCAGCATGTAGTTGATGAAGGAGTTGAGCGTGGGCGTGTTTTCTACCCCCGGAATGGTATAACCAACCAAAAAGTTGATGGCAAACGGAGCAATGATGAAATAGCCAAAGGCTACCCCCAACAAAAATAAGGCAGAACAAATGAATACCACTCCCCGCGTCGCGTTGCGCTCGTTAGGATACAAACCCGGTTTGACAAATCCCCAGATTTCTCGGAATACCAACGGGAACGCGAGGATGAAGCCCCCAACAAAGCATACCTTGATGCTGGTAATGAAGGCTTCGCCAAAACCTATGGCCTGTTTCCGGAATTCAGGTGGACTAAAACACAGGTTGTCCCCCCAACCCAAAGATTGGGAAAGGTCACATATCGCCCGATAAGAGATGAAGTCCTTATGTGTAGGGCCAAAAATGATAACGTCAAATAACCAAGATTGAAATATAAACAATACAATGGTGACTACCAAAATGGCAATCATCGCACGGATGATATGCCAGCGCAGTTCTTCCAGGTGCTCCAGAAATGTCATCTCCTTTTCCTGTGCCGGTTCCCCCAGCAAATGCTGTTGATCCAGCGGAAGCCTTTTTTGTGTCATAGACAAGTTACTTGTGTAGATGCAACATCACTCCGTGTTATCCTCCCACAAATATAAGGGCATTCAGGATTTTCCACCTTCAACGGCTATTTTTCCCCTAATTATTTTTACAGCACCAACTGGATTGGGCTAAAAGCGGGGGAAAGAGTATTTTTTTGTTTAAATATTTGTAATTGATTGTGTTGTAAAAAATGTAAGGCGCCTCAGCAATTTCTGCTGTAACATTAGTTGATCAAATTCGAAATATTTCAGGCGGACAAAACGATATTTTTGGGGTGGCTATCCGAAGCAGAGAGGGGCGTTACCGCCTCCTTGGTAGATGCAAGGCTACAACCCTATGTTAATGTTGTATTTCTGTTGACAGCATCATCTCAGATAAGATTTTTTTGTTAACCAATTGGTTAAAATAACAAGTTAAAAACTAAAATATTTTTTCCGGTGTTG
>JANQWK010000094.1:64603-72902 GCA_030729925.1 Saprospiraceae bacterium | reverse complement strand
AAATGCCCGACCACAAAAACACAGCAGGTATATAGTGGGGTGAAGTTTTTCGAACACGATGGACGCCTCCTGGGTTGTGGATACCTTGAACGATGTTATCAATAATTGCATTATCTTAGGAATTCAGAAAAACCTGTCCAAACGAATCAGGCCAGCTCAGCTTTAGAAAAAGAAATTGCAAGACTCAAATCAGGTATTGCGGGCAGTAAGCAGTTCAAAAATAAAGTTGAGCTGAACTTGAAATTAAAGGCAAAGGAAAATGAACTGAAATCACTTTTATCTAAAAATTAACGGCTATTGAATGAAGTCCACGCATCTTACCCCCCTACCAACCCCATATCGAACAACCAACTTTTAGCCAAAAACGAGATGGCTTGAGGGTAGTTGATAGGGGGGATACGAAGGACAAAACACCACAAACCAATTTATTTGACTGATGAGCAAACGGAAATTACAAGGAATAGACATCAGCACGATTGATGCACTTTATCAAATGAATCCCTGGTGGAAAGGCAACGCCATGGAACAGCTACCGGAAACCAGGCGGCATTTGGTTGAACAAATCGAAAGACGGTTTGAGTACAAACTTGCACCCATTACGGTAGTCAGAGGCTCACGGCAAATTGGTAAAACCACAGCCTGCATGCATGTAATTTCCGATCTTTTGGAAAAAGGAATTGAGCCCAAACATATTATTCGCATCCAGTTTGATGACATCGCCTCATTTAGAATAGGAAAGGATCCTGTACTGCGTTTGGTAGCCTGGTATGAACAAAATATACTAAACGACACCCTCAACAATATCGCTTCACAGCGCAAAATATGCTATTTGTTCTTTGATGAAATCCAGAACCTCGATGATTGGAGCACGCAGTTGAAGTTTTTGGTGGACCACAATACCGCTGTTTCTGTGGTAACCGGAAGTTCGGCTTTACGGATAGAGCAGGGAAGAGATAGCTTGGCAGGGAGAATCAACACTATAGAGGTAGGCACATTGAGTATTACAGAGATTGGGAAGATCAGACAGCTGGATACCCCTGAGCCTTATTTACCCGATAACGGTATTTCCCAGATGAAGCAAAAAGACTTTTGGCAGGGGCTAAAACAATATGCCGCAGCTCACCAAGCATTCCTTCAAGTAGCTTTTAAAGCCTTTTCAGATCGGGGTGCTTACCCCATAGCCCACCTTAGGGCCAATGCACCGTGGGAGCTCGTAGCAGACCAACTGAATGAGACCGTCATCAAACGGGTCATCCAGCATGATTTGAGGCTGGGGGAAAAAGGACGTAAAAGAGACCCGCAATTATTGGAAGAGCTGTTTAGGCTATGTTGCCGATATGCTGGGCAGACCCCCTCCATTGCAAAGCTTACCCAAGAGATACAGACCGTGTTAAATGCCAATATTGGGGTACAGCGCGTAAGGACTTACCTTAAGTTTTTAAGTGATACCTTATTGATACGGTTGGTACAGCCCTTAGAAATCAGACTGAAAAAGAAGAAGAATGATCCAAAAATATGCCTGGCCGATCATGGCCTGCGAGCAAGCTGGCTGCAGGAAAATATCCCCATGGACTTCCAAAACGAGGAATACAACCAAGATATAGCCACTATTGCCGGTTTTTTGGCGGAAAGTATCGTAGGTGCTTTATTTTCAAGCATCGGTGGACTTGATTTATCTCATCTGCCCGCTAAAAACAAAGATCCGGAGATTGATTTCGTAATCACCATTGGAGATCAACGAATACCCATTGAAGTGAAGTACCGCAATACCATCCGGGAGGAACACTACAAAGGTTTACAGTGGTTTATTTCCAATTCCATCAACCGAGCGCCATTTGGTATTCTCATCACCAAGCATCCGGTAGAAAGTATGGACGACCGCATTCTTGCCATCTCCTTAAAAGATTTGTTGATTCTTCGATAATTCGAATCCCCCCTTACCAACTACACCTGGTCCAAGTCCCCAAAAGGGTTTGTAAGCTTCCCTGATAACAAACACGAAAAACATTGTTTCCATTTTTAGAAACTTTCATTATCTTTATATTGTTAAACAACACAACATGGAATGAGATTTTTTGAGACGAAATTTTTAGAAGAAGCGCACGAGTTTATTTCAACACTGGACGCCAAGACAATTAAGAAAATCTTGTACACTATTGACCTTGCCGAACAAACCAATGATCCTAAACTTTTGAAGAAACTTCAGAACGATATTTGGGAATTTCGGACAAAATTTGCAGGACTTCAAATCAGACTTCTTGCATTTTGGGATAAGACAGATAACAAAAAAACTTTGGTAATAGCGACCCACGGCTTCATAAAAAAAGTCGACAAAGTTCCGGCAAACGAAATTGACAAGGCAGTAAGACTGAGAGACAAATATTTTAGTAACAAACAAAGAAAGTAATCATATGGCAACTAAAGAATTAAAGACATATTCACTTGCCGAGATGAAAGACAAGTATATCGGAAAAGTTGGAACACAAGAGCGTGACGATTACGAATATGAACTTCGTATGGACGTTTTAGGAAAGATGATAAAAGCTGCAAGGCAGGAAAGAAACTTGACACAAGAACAACTTGGACGACTTGTAGGAGTTCAAAAAGCTCAAATTTCAAAACTTGAAAGTAGCGCAAACAGTGCGACAATTGACACCATTATCAAAGTGTTCAGAGCATTGAAAGCAGAAATCAATTTTAATGTAAAAATAGAAGACAACTTTATCAAACTCACTTGACAGAGCTGGCCTGATTCGCTTAAACAGGCTACAGGTAAGGTTTCAAATGCATTTGTTTTGTTGGCAGACTTATCCCATTTTTACAAAAAAAACCATGAGGAATCTGTTGTTTTACCTGATAGGTGTTTTACTGACAACTTCCATACTGAGTAGCTGTCAGCAGACATCCCCCGATTTGAAGGAAACCGGAACGGAAATACCTGATATTGCTGACGTAGAGCAGGGCATTCGCGCCTATATCGCCCAAAAAACGGAAGCGGAGCAGGGATATTTTCACGTGGCCAATGACTCACTCGATCTCAACCTGAAGCTGGTACGCGTGCACACCGAGTTCCTTTCCGTGCTGGGACCCCACGAATTTTTTGCCTGCGTGGATCTGGCTACCGCCGATGGAGATGTGTATGATGTGGATTTTTTTATGGAAGGCGAGGTGGGTAATATGAAGGTTACGCGAACCGATATTCACAAACGCAATGGGAAGCCTTTTTATACTTGGAAGCGCGATGAAGATAATACCTGGCATACGGTTCCGGTTGACCAGGCATCCAGCGACCTGCTCGGGGTGTTGCAGGGAAAGGATGTCTTCACTTTTCAGTATAAGGTCGAGGTGCCCAAACTTAACGCTACTACCCGAATCTGGCTGCCAATAGCGCAAAGCGACCGATTTCAAGAGGTAGAACTCCTGAATATGGATGTACCCGGGACTTACCAACAGGTTCGGGATGAACAATACGACAACCTGGCCTTGTTTGTGGAACTCCAG
Organism: Saprospiraceae bacterium; assembly: GCA_030729925.1. Lineage (GTDB taxonomy): Bacteria > Bacteroidota > Bacteroidia > Chitinophagales > Saprospiraceae > JALQTV01. The sequence continues at coordinate 69,401 of JANQWK010000094.1, read as the reverse complement.
CCTGCTGAAACCGGGCAAACTTTAAAGCTCGACTACCGCGTGACCCGCCTGGAAAAAGGAACTTACCTCGAAGATGACTCCGATCTGTATTTGTATATTAGCGAAGCGCCACTGCTGCCGGTAGGAGGTCGGTTTGATACCCTTGCCCAACAGATAATTACTGAACGGGAGGCTACCACGCCGCTTATGCAGGCTCGGGCACTTTATGATTACGTCGTGGATAACGTTCGCTACGCCAAGCAAGGCACCTACGGCACTGCCGATGCCAACTTTGCCTGCGACGCCAAATCCGGCAATTGTACAGAATTCCATTCCCTGTTTATCTCCCTGGCTCGATCAGCGGGCATACCGGCGCGCTTCGCAGTAGGAGCTGCCATTCCTTCAGAACGCAATGAGGGTGGGATAGACGGCTATCATTGCTGGGCCGAATTTTATGCCGAAGGCCAATGGTGGCCGGTTGATATCAGCGAAGCAAACAAATATTCAAATTTAGCGACCTACTACTTTGGACACCACCCAGCTAACCGAATCGAGCTGAGCAAAGGGCGCAACATTACTTTCAACCCCGAACCGACATCCGGTCCCATTCCGTTTTTCGTTTATCCTGTAATGGAAGTAGAAGGCGATTCTATGGCTATTGCCAAAACAAGCTTTTCGTTTGAAAGACAAGCATCTACGAAATAATAGCTTTACGGATATCCAAAAAAAAAGCAGCCGCCAAATGTATTGACGGCTGCTTTTTTTTGCTGTACCCTGAACAATTACTTAGGATGCTCAGAACCAGCCGGGTGTTCAGAACCTGCTGGATGTTCAGATTGCTGGGTGGTATCCTGAGCAGTAGTATCCACTGCTGGTTGTTCAGCTGCAGGCTCGGTCATTTCGGTGGCTTCGCCTTCAGTCTCCTCAGCAGGAGCGTTGTTTCCGCAAGACCAAATCCCAAAAGGCAAAACCAATAGGAAGGCCAAAGTAGCCCAAAAGCTTCTTTTTTGTTTTTCCATTACTTTCATAATTATAAATATTTTTTATAGCTACAAAGGTCAAGGGATTTTTTGGTCAAAACAAGCGGGTTGAAGAATTTTCCGGAGCTATTTTTGCAGATTTTACGATGTGATAAGAGAATGAGCTATAGTTGTCAGGAAAGATCCAGCATCATCCGGTTCCGTAATTCAAATGCATGAGGATTACGGAAAGGTCTTTAATTTTTTGAAGGTCTTGTCGGGCGCTTTCGATGGTTTCCTGGATATCGGCATAGCCCAGGTACTGAATGTCTTCGCCATTTTGTGCAAACCTGCGGTAGCGCTCGTCAATGGGTCGAACCTGGCGGGCAGAGACGCGAAACTGGCCATCAATGATATCTATTCCTTCCTGTTCGAAGCGCACAATTTTGGCGTAAGCCTCTTCAACGGATACCTCTTTTCTGCCAAACTTCTTGATAGAAAACATTTTTTCCCAGAGGGATTCCATCAAAGCCAGTCGGGTTTCATGAATCCGGTTTTTCCAGGCTCTGCGTTCGGAGCAGGGTTGGTAGGCGCTATGGGCAAAGGGAGGGATCAGGTCATCGAAGCGCCTGCGCAGGGCTTTGGCATCTTCGTATTCTCTCGAAATAAGGTTGCCGATCGGTTTGAAGCGGTAATAATTGCCGTGTTTGGTGAGGGTGTCGGCGATTCGGCGATAAACCTCTCGTTTTTCGGGGTGGGCACCAGACTTGGCTTCCCAGTAGTTGGGGTTGAGCAGCTCGAGGTAGCGATGTCCGATACTGGGATCAAACATATCGAGCGCGATATCCATGACTTCAATAAACGCCTCGACAAAATGCGGGGACTCTTGCATGCGCTTCTCAAAAATTCTCGGATTGTCGTTGGCTGCTTTGTTGAAGCCCACCACAATGGGAGCCGGAAACTCCAGGGTTTCCATAATATTGGCCTGGCCTATGGCTCGGAGTCTTTTGTTGTTGCTTTTTCGCTTGGGAGGCCGGGACCCCGTTCGGGCATTGAGATTTTTAAACACAAACAGCAGATCAATCCAGTCGGGATTGGCATTGAAGGCTTTGCTTGCATTTTTGACGGACTCCGTCAGCGCCATCGTATCCTTGTGCTTTCTAAACCACGGGTCGTGCAGGTATGCGCTGTGATCGCGGGTTACGTGGTCAATGGATTGCGTCAGGATGGCAAAGGCGTTTTTTACAGAACTAAACAAGAGGAAAGCATCCTGTCCCTGGAAGGAAAGCTGGGGGGAATAAGCCCATCCCAATCCTTTTTTTTGCGCTCTGGCGAGAGAATGCCCATTCACCCTTTTTTCAAGCGAACGCTTGTAGCTTCCCAGGTGGTAGCCCCTCATATCTTTATTTCCTCCTGTCGGAAAATACACATACCCCACGGTGCCATCAAAAACATTGGCCACGGCATTGAGAAAGCGCTCGCCGGTTCGGCCCGTAAACGCAGAAGCAAAGAGTCCGTATTGGCGCATGAGATCGGAGAAACCGCCTTGTTGCATCACCCTGTGGTAGGGAAAAGTACTGTTGCCGAAGTTTTCCTGCACAAAGGACTGAAAATGGACATTCGTCAGCAGGTTGTAGATGATGAGGTTATCGTTTTTTAGTCCAATTTCTTCTTCCCATAGCCCTACGGGAAAAGCGAATTTCTCTGCTCCATATTTGTAGATAAAGCTCAGCAGCCCAACGCTGTGGAAAGCTGCCCGGTGGTCGGCAATCAGGTGAACGGACTGTTCTTGTTCGTTGATCAATTCGCCGGTCATTTTGGAAACCAAAATTTGTTTGCCCACGCTATGCTGGGACAGTGCCAGGTCGAGCAAACTAAAGTCGCGGTGCGGCGCCTGTTTGATAATTTTGATTTGATGATTGAGCTTGGGCAGATAGCGTTCGTCCAGGGTAGGTTTATCTTCATCGGGAATTTCCACGCCATTCGGTATTACGCCCTGATCTATCTCATCCTTGGTTTCTTCATGATCGGGGAGGTCTTTGGTATGGGTGCTTTCAATATTGGTAGAATTGATTCGGGAATGGGTTCGGCTCAGGCTAAGCCCCCGTCCATTGATAGCAGTGCGGAGCTGAACCACTTTTTTTTGCAACACAGTATTGGAAGCGGCTGTACTTTCAAGGATTTCGTTTAGGGCTGCAACTAGTTCCCTGGGGTGGGTGATGCGGTCTTTTTTTGTAGCCAGAAGTTCCATTTCGTCCTGTTGGAGTGCGACCAAGCCTTCATCGAGATCTACGTTGTAATGTTTATAAAATGCGTAGTGTTTTTCCATCACAGCCGCTGAAAAATCCAGTTTGTGGACGATGGCATCCACCTGTTCCAGTGCTGCGGGATTGGAGAGTAAAGCCTTCAGTTCCAGAAAATCGGGGATCGTTTCGTGCCGAAACTTCTCGAACTGCAAGCGCATTTTATCGGCAAAGGGCAGGTTCCAGTTGATATCCTCGCGGCCATCCCAGTCGTGCAGCGTCCATTTGTACAGGAGTCCTACGGTATAATTTATTTGGGTCCAAGATTCCGGATACACTTCCTGTCCGACCTCTATGGCGACCTCCTCTGCCAGTCGCAATGCCTGGTTGGCATAGAAAAGTGCCTGATAAGTATCCTCATTTTCGCGATCCAGATCGGGATGAACAAAGCGCTCATGAGCTGCCTGTTCCAGCATTTTTTTGGCCGACAGGCCGGCATCATCCTCTAAAGGAGCATTAACCCTGCGGGAAAAAGCCTCATACTCTGCCGGAGTCATGTTCCACACCGGGTGGCCGGTAAAAACGATGCTAAAAAGATCAAAGATGCGCTTTTCAAAAACTTGAATGGACAACAATTCACCCGTTTCGGGATCTCGGGTGCAACGCAGGATCGCCTCGCGCAACAACTGTTGGTTATGTGGGACAGCAGACTCACCGATATGTCGGTTGACAAACTGCGCCCGATCTTCCAGTGCAAATCTTTTGGCTTGGAGGTAAAGCTGCTCGTAGGTATGTGACATAGGTCTGGGGTTATTTCGTCATGAAATAAAGGATTGGTCAGCGAGAAAGGGCAAGATGATTTTATATTCCGGGACTTCCGGACCGCCTTTAACTCGGGGCGAGTTGAAACACCATTCAAAGGTAAGGAATTATTTAGAAACCGTACTAAGGTTGTCTCGCCACTTCCACAGGTACCGGCTGGCATACGATCGCCAGGGTTGCCACTGAGCTGCGCGGATTTGCATTTGTGCCTTCAGATCGCGTTTGTCGGTTGGAAGCTGGTACAGCGTTGCCATACTTTGTTGAATACCAAGATCATCTATTGGAAACACATCGGGTCGCCCCAGGTGAAAGATCAGGATCATCTGTACAGTCCACACCCCTATTCCCTTGATTTGAGTCAGTTCATGGACAATGTCCTGATCCGGCATACTGTGCCAGTCGTATGCTGTTGCTCCTTCGGAAAAAAAGCGGGCTATCTCCGCGACATAGGATGACTTTTGCCGGGAGAACCCGGTAGCACGCAGAACTTCCGGATCCAGTGCCAGGATCTCTTGAGGAGTAGCATGTCCCTGTTCGAATAAAAGCAGGAACCGCTGATAAATGGTAGCTGCAGCTTTGGTGGATAGCTGTTGAGACACCACCGACTTCACCAGGGCGTTAAAAACATCCGGATTGGGGTTGATGGTTGGTAGCTCGATGTCGGGAATAATCCGGGCAAGCATGGGATCCTGGGATAAGTGTTGGATAATGTTGGGAGTAGGCATCGTTTGTGGGAAAAAAGATTTACATTAGACAATAGGCAAGTCATCATTTAGCAAAATTAACGCATCCTTT
>JANQWK010000094.1:0-64503 GCA_030729925.1 Saprospiraceae bacterium | reverse complement strand
ATTGATTTGCCCATTAGCGAAACCATCATTGCTGCGATCAAGCGCATAGATGACCGTGGGCCTGTCTTAGTTCCCACCTATGGAGCATCGCTACCCGTTTTTCATTTCACCCGCAACTCGGAAGTTCCTTTGCTGATCATTCCCATTGCCAACTTTGACAACAACCAGCATGCGCCCGATGAAAATCTGCGCATAGGCAATTTGTGGTTCGGGATAGAACTGTATGCCGCTTTGTTTACCATGCCTTAAAAGAAGCTCAGGATAGCTCCAAAAGTTTCCGGGCAAGTTTTTGGTTGCAGATATAGCCGGGCCTTTTGTGCGCAAAGTCTTTGGCAGAAGAATACGGCCATTCGACAGGTGAGGCGACCAGATTGGCTTTCACCGGATTGGCGTGAATGTATTCAAAACATTGTCGGGCATAATCGTTATCGGCTCTAAAAAAGAGCTCCCTGTAAGGACCATTGAGTGCTACAACATCCTCAATAGCGCCGTCTTTTATTTTTGTCTTGCTCCTGAACAGCGAGCCACTTCTTTCGTATCGCTTGTTGATGGCTTTGGTATAACTACTCAGGAGTTCCCCAACTGCCTGACTGATTTTTTGCTGTCGCTCGTAAAGGACAAAAGGAAGTGCTTCTGTACCTTGTAATTCTAGTACCATTTGTCTGGGCTTGATCAGTTTGCCCGGAGTAATCGCTTCTTCATTGGGAACCAGCAAGAAGTGAAAATGATTGGGCATCAGGCAATAACACAAAATGTCCGCTACGGGAAGGAGGTATTTTTTAACCTTCTGGAGAAAATAATGATAGTTGGCATCTTCAAAAAAGATCGGTTGCCGATTGTTGCCCTGGTTGTACATGTGGTAGATTTGGTTGGATTGGTATTTCATTTTTTCGTGTTTAAATTGTTGAAAAATAATGTTTTATGAATCAGGTGGAAGCCACCTTAAGGTGCCTTCCACCTGATTATCGGTTATTAATACCTTTCCCCCACCAAACGTAACCACCTTTGAACCACCTTTTTTTCATTTTTCGGAAAACACTTGTTGCAGGAGGGGAAGCAGCTCAAGTTTAGGATGACCTCCGTTTCAGGCAACACCAATGTAAAGCCTCGGATAGTTACTTGATCTTGTGATTAGGATACTTGCAGGCATTTGAACTGTTTTTCATATCCAGGTTCCATTTTTCGTGTAGCGGTAAATCAGAAGTTATCATACTTTCAGGGATATCTATTTAGTACTTAGGCACTCAATTTGCCGTAAAGGGAGGTTACTTTTTCAGATGTCGGGGTATTAATAAGGGTAATCTAGGTGCAAGTCACCTTAAGGTGGCTTGCACCTGATTCACAAAACACTATTAATCAAAACCTTAATTAAATTCCCATCAAATCTCAATCAAAAATCTCCATCAAAAAACCATCCTACAAAATTGCTGGATTACCCAGGTTGTATAGCCCAACCTAGCAGTTCTGTTCTTCGCCTATTCCCTAAATTAGGGAATATGAAAAACAAAAAAATATATATTTAATATACTGATTATTAGCAGCTTTTCACTTTTCCAGGAAATTTAAAAGCCTATTACCTAATTTTTTAAAATTTTGAAGCAGACTCCAATCCGGCTAAAAAAAAGTGCCCTGTCCGATAAGACCGAACAGGGCACCTTTAAGCACGAAAACGGATCGCTTATGGCTTACGTCTGTTGATAGCCGGAAGGTTTTTCTTTTTCACCAATTCGTTGAAGGAATCAATGGTTTCGATAATAGCTTCCTGTACCTCACCTTTCAGGTCTTTCCATTCTCCTTCCACATCTTCTTTCCGTTCGTAGGCGGCCTCTTTGGGTCGGCCTTCGGGACCACCGGAAATGTACCCATCCACTCCGGTCACGTAGTTGTACAGCTCCACCAACTGGTTATCCAGTCGCGGTGCAAAACGGATAGGATCCTGGCCGCTCTGGTTTTTGGTTTGCATCATCATATCTTCGTAGCCGCTCAGTTTTTCGCGGATGTACTTGGCCAATTCGGTCAACTCCCCGTCATCGGTTTGTTCGCTGATCCAGGTAACCTGTTTTTTGATATCCTGGATTTCGCCGATTACTTGGTGGACCTCATTGATAGCATCTCTGATTTCGAGACCCACTCTGAGTTGTTCTTCGTAATCTTCCAGTGGAATTTCCGGAAGCCTTGGATCACCTTTCAGTTCAATTTGCTGGGTTTTGGTTTCACCGTTATAGGTCAGACGCACTTCATAGGTTCCCGGAGGCGCCTTTACCCCTCCTGAATATCCCCAGATAACGGTTCCTTCGACAAAGGTAGGTCCTTCGTAGGTCAGATCCCAATTGACCCGATGCATACCTGCATCCTTGGGCAAAACGGGGGTTTTGTATTTTTTGGCATTTTTAGCATCGCTGGAATACCTTTTGACAATTCTGCCCTCTTTGTCCACGATGGACATGGTCAGTTCTGCGCTGGCTTCCTGGCTTGATTTGAAATAGATGGTAGCTCCCTGCGGTTTTCTTTCCGGAACTTCGTTACCTGCCATTCCGCCAGAGCCAGCGGCATTGACCCTGTAAGCTACCCGTGGCTTAAACAGGTGAAGGTTAGCTTTGGCAACTTCAGGTGTGATTTGGTGAAGCGGCGTAATATCGTCCAGAATCCAGAAAGAACGCCCCTGGGTAGAGAGCACCAGATCCTGCTGGTTTACCCGGAGATCGGTTACCGGAGTAATGGGGAGGTTGAGCTGCAAAGACTGCCACTCGGCTCCATCATTGAAAGAGACAAAGACTCCAAATTCCGTACCGGCAAAAAGCAAACCTTTCTTTTCCGGGTCTTCACACACCGATCTTACGGGGTAATTACCAGGGATACCCGTAGTAATTTTCTTCCAGGTTTTGCCGTAATCGTTGGTCACGAAAATGTAGGGTGCAAAGTCGTCAAACCGGTATTTCTGGGCAGCTACGAGGGCGCGCCCTGGCTGGTGCACAGAAAGGTCAATCCGGTCAATGGTCGCGTATTTAGGCAATCCCGGAGGAGTAATTTCAGTCCAGTTGCTGCCATCATCGCGGGTAAGGTGAAGACGACCGTCATCGGTTCCAGCCCACACTTCTCCTTTGGTCTGCGGAGATACTGCAATTTCAAATACGGTATTATAAATTTCCACTCCGGTAATATCGTGGTTGATCGGTCCACCAGAATATTCCAGGTGCTCTGGCGTATTGGTGGTCAGGTCAGGACTCATCTCTCTCCAAGTCTTACCGGCATCCTTAGATTGCATGACGTGCTGCGAGCCATGGTAGATTTCATTGCCATCGTGCAACGAAACCGCCATGGGCGACACCCACTGAAACCGATACTTTAGATTTTTAGCTGCCTCTCCGAGTTGTAGCTGAGGATAGGCCATGATATTGGTCACCTGGTCTTTCTCCAAATCATATCTGTCCATTACCCCGCCATAACAACCCGCATAAATAACGCTTGGATTGTCCGGATGTAAAGCCACCGGCCCTGTTTCACATCCACCGACAGAATACCACAACTGCTTGGGGTGTAATATATTATTAGAAGACCAGGAAGGAACAGTTATAGTCGTGTTGTCCTGCTGAGCGCCGTACAAGCGATAAGGAAAGCCGTTGTCCACCGTTACGGCATACAATTCTGCAGTAGGTTGGTTGAGGTAAGACGACCATGTTTTGCCCCCGTTGAGGGAGACCTGAGCACCGCCATCGTCAGCTACTACCATCACTTCAGGATTGGAGGGGCTGATCCACAGGTCGTGCACGTCACCATGTGGAACTTCAATATTTTCAAAGGTTTTTCCGCCGTCAACGGAGCGGTAAAGACCGGTATTGAGCGCATAAACGGTATTTGGATCCTGTGGATCTGCCATGATGTGGGTATAGTACCAGGCCCGTTGGCGCAGTTTATTTTCGGAGTTGGTTCGCATCCAGGTATGGCCACCGTCATCGGAACGATATACGCCGCCGTCAGGTTCTGCTTCCAGGATGGCCCATACGCGATCGGGGTTGGCCGGTGAAACGGTTACGGCTACTTTGCCCACAAGACCTGTTGGTAAGCCGCCGCCCAATTTTTTCCAGGTATCCCCTCCGTCTGTAGTTTTATATACGCCACTTTGATTGCCCCCACTGATCAAAGTCCAGGGTTTGCGTTCCGCTCGCCACATACCGGCATAAATTTCTCTGGGGTTGTGCGGGTTAATAGTCAGGGAAACCGCCCCTGTGGTATCGCTTAGTGCAAGTACATGCTCCCAGTTTTTGCCCCCGTCCTTAGACCGAAACACGCCGCGCTCCTCATTCGAGCCAAAAGCATGTCCCAGAGCGGCAACGTACACCAGGTCGGCATTTTTAGGATGAACAATAATTTTTCCTACCTGACCGGCATCGGGGAGTCCGATAAAATTCCATGTTTTGCCACCGTCATCGGATTTGTACAAGCCGTGTCCGGCAGAAGTATTACCGCGAATACAGGCAGACCCCGTACCCACGTAAATAACACTGGGATCAGATTCAGCAACAGCAACTGCTCCAATAGACCCACCAAAGTAAGCATCGGAAATATTGTTCCACGTGTTACCTGCATCGGTGGTTTTCCAGATACCTCCCCCTGTGGTACCCATCAAAAAAGTAAAGGGATCATCGTTGTAGCCGGCTACCGCAGTAGATCTACCTCCACGGAAGGGCCCTACATTGCGGTATTGAAGTCCGCCGATCATAGCCGTATCGTAGGCCATATCGTGTCTGGACTGTGCGTGAATCAACGAACCTGGCAATAAGCACCAGAAGAGCAGTATTACAAGTCCTGTAGTAAGTTTGGTTTTCATTTTGATCATACGTTGTTTATGGTTAAATATTGAGTTAGCCAATGCTATTTTCCTGGTTTTGTAGGCCTTACCTCGATTTTACTGGGCAGGGTTCTGGGGTGCATCTCGAGCAGATCCACCACCAGCTGACCGATATCCTCCGGCTGAATTTTCCAGGCATCTTCAGGATTGGGAGTGTGTTCGTTGAAATGAGAAGTAACCGATCCCGGCATAATGGTCGTGACCTTGATATCGCTGTTTCTCAAATCCAGCATCATGGCTTGGGACAGCCCTACCAGTCCAAATTTACTGGCATTGTAGGCAGAGCCTTTGGCAAAAAAATTGGTTCCTGCGAGGCTGGCAATGGTGATGATATATCCTTTGGTAGCGGCCAAAGCGGCAAGCGCAGCTTTGACGCTGTAAAAAACGCCGGTAAGGTTAATGTCAATCACTTCATTCCATTTTTCGGGACTGAGCTCCTCGATAGAAGCAAAGTGTCCTACTCCTGCGTTAGCCACCAAAACATCGAGCCTGCCCCATTTTTCAATGACCTGAGCCACACTTTTTTCCTGCGCCTGGTAATTTCTCACATCTGCTTCGATAGCAAGGACGTCCGTCGCTCCTTTGGCAGACAAACTTTCCGCTGCCTTGGCTACCGATGGATAATCTCTACCGGTAATGGCAACTTTCATGCCTTCCTGCAAAAGTGATGCCGCAATTCCGTATCCAATTCCTTTGCTACCCCCCGTAATGAGGGCAACTTTACCTGACAGATTTTCCATAATCGTTGTTTTGTTTGGGGTTTATTGGTCAAATTTGAGGATCGTTTTTTCAGCAATTTGCTGCAAAAACAAAGCATCCTCAGGAGAACTAATGTTAAGGTAGAGTTTTTCGCCGTCTTTGTCTTGTGTAAGAAGCCGATTGGGCAAACCAACGGGCGATTTACCGGTCAACACACCATAAAAAACACAGGCCGTGAGATAGGTGCCCAATGCAGAGGGATGGCTTCCGTCCGGATCGTATAGGGGCAAGTCAGGCCTTAGCGCTCTGGCGAGTTCCCAAGCCGGCCCAACGGGAACGAGGGTACCCCCGATTTCCTTTGCAAGCTGGGTATAGGTTTGGGTAAGTTTTTCCTGCATCAGGGGATTATACGCCCTTGCCCAGGTAAGATATACGTATGGCCTTGCCCCGTTTTCGCGAATCAGCTCGCCGAATAAGCGACCAAAATGCAAGGTACTGTCGGGGTCTTCCACGGGCCTGGTACTGAGATCCTGGATGACTACCGCGTCGAACTGACCGCTTGCAATCAGTGCCCGCGACTCGAGACCGCGCTCTCCCCGCCAGTGGGTTCCGAGATTGATCCCGCCTACTGTAGATTGCCGCGTTTTCAGTTCGACTTTTCCCGCCTCAGCCAGCAGGGCTACCTGTTGCGGCAAATTCCAAAAGTAGGTATAACTATTTCCAACAAACAATACACTTTTGGGCGAAGTATCCTGGGCAAACGACCTTTGGAAAGCCAGGCAACTGAGTAGCAGTACCCATATTGCCAAAAGAAAATTTTTCATGGATTAGGTTTTTGATTTGTGGCTAGTGCTTTTTCAAAAATGCGAAGGGCGGCGCTTATTTCAGTTTCCGACACCACCAGTGGGGGTATCCACCGGATGACATTTTTGTAGGTTCCGCAACTTAAGAGCAATAAATGATCGCTCAGACAGTCTTGCAATACTTTATTGGTAGTAACCGCATCTGGTTTTCCCGAAGGGGTAGTAAATTCCACAGCCGTCATCAGTCCTTTTCCCCGAATATCGCCCATCACCGGATATTGCTGTTGCAGTTGTTGCAGTCCTTCCTGCAACTGTTGCCCCCGCATCGAGGCATTTTCGGTCAAATTTTCCTGTTGAATCGTATCAATGGTAGCACAAGCAGCCGCACTGGCAATTGCGCTTCCCCCGCCATAGGTTCCCCCGTGCGTACCTGGCGTCCATTTGTCCATCAGATCTGCCCTGGAAGCGATGGCAGATATGGGTAGTCCGCTTCCCAATCCCTTTGCCATCACGATAATATCGGGCGTAATCCCGGCGTACTCATAGCAAAAGAATTTGCCGGTACGGCCAAAACCGCTTTGTACTTCATCCAAAATGAGGAGGATGCCGTGTTTGTCGCAAATGGTTCGGAGGGCTTGCAGAAAGCCTGTTGGTGCGGGTACATATCCCCCTTCGCCCAAAATCGGTTCAATGATGATCGCGGCTGTTTCGTCCGGAGCTGTTTGGCCCTGCAGCAGCACATCGAGTTGTTTCAGGCAAAAATCTGTCGTCGTTTCATCCGACCATCCATAAAAATAGCTGTACGGAAAGGGAGCCACGAAAACACCGGCAGGGAGGGGTTGATAGCGGTGTCTGTAAACGGTACGGGAGGTCGTCATGGCCATAGCCAAATGGGTTCTTCCGTGAAAGCTTCCCTGGAACACAATAATATTGGTCCTTCCGGTAGCTGCTCTGGCCAGTTTTACACAAGCCTCTGTCGCTTCTGCGCCACTGTTGGAGAAAAAAAAGCGGTTGATCGCAGGGGGAGTCAGGGCATTGAGTTTTTCCGCCAGTTCAACCGTTTTTGCGGGGATCACGCAGTTCATTTGACCGAAAATCAGCTGTTCTGCCTGTTCTTTGATGGCCGCTACCACATTGGGGTGGCAATGGCCGGTGCTCGTTACGCCGATGCCGGAGGTAAAATCCGTATAGCGGTTACCCAGGTTGTCATAGAGGTAAATACCTGCTGCCCGGACGATTTGGTGTGGAGTCAGGTGTGTCCATACGGGAGCAAGCAGGGAAGTATCGTGTGCGGGATAAGTTGTCATATTTTCAGATGGTTCAGGTTAAGGATGGAATCATGCGCAAAACGGCGTGTAAGAGGACATCGCAGCCTGCAGCAACGTGTTCGGGTGCTGCATATTCTGCTTCGTTATGACTGAGTCCGTCCTTACAAGGCACAAAAATCATAGCCGTGGGGGCTATTCGGGCGATGTAAGCAGAATCGTGTCCTGCACCGCTAAACATTTCCATGCTGGTCAGTCCCAGGTCGTTGGTGGCCTGTCGCACCGCTTCCACGCATCGAGGGTGAAAACTTACCGGCGGAGAATACCAGATCTCCTGGAGGGTAGCAGTGGTTGGCCTGTCGGCAAAAAAATTTTCCGTGGCGCGCTTCAGGTCTGCATCAACAGCTTCGAGGACCGAAGCATCCGGGTGGCGGATATCGAGGGAGATCGTCAATTGTCCCGGCACGGTATTTTTCACCCCGGGTGATGCATCGAGATAGCCTACCGTAACTTTTGCCAGGGGGCCATAAGTATCCGCCAACGAGTAGATATATTGAAGCAGCGGAATCGCATCCTTCACCGGATCGGCTCGGTATTCCATAGGTGTGGGGCCGGCATGCGTTTCTTTACCCTTTACGATCAGGTCATACCATCGGATCCCCTGAATGCCGCTAACGATGCCAATCGTTTTTTGTTCTTTTTCCAGGATAGGCCCCTGTTCGATATGCAACTCAAAAGCTGCGGAATAGTTTTCCCCGGAAAACATCTTTGAACCGCGATAGCCAATTTTTTGGAGTTCGGCTCCCAGGGTAAGCCCTGACTTATCTGTCCTGCTGTAAGCATAATCCAGGTCAAAAACACCGACATGTACCCCTGAGCCGATCATAGCCGGAGCAAAGCGGGCACCTTCTTCATTTGTCCAGGAAACAATTTCGATGGGAATTTCGGGGACAATTTGCTGATCCCGAAGCGTTTCAATCACTTCCAGACCGGCAAGTACACCATATACCCCATCAAATTTCCCCCCTGTGGGTTGGCTATCCAGATGGCTTCCAATCAGTATGGGCGGGTGATGAGGGTTCTGGCCTGCCATTCTGGCAAAAATATTTCCCATGGCATCAATTCGGATCGAGCACCCGGCTTCCCGGCACCAATTGACAAACAAATCTCTTCCTTTTTTATCCGTATCACTGAGGGCCAGTCGGCATACCCCTCCTTGGACAGTAGCCCCTACCGCTGCCATATCCATGAGTCGTGACCAGAGTCGGTTTGCTGAAATATGTATCATGACTTGAACTTAATTTCCTGTTTAATAACTTCCTGTGCTTTTTCCCTAAGGGCATTACTCACATCATGGGAAGCCCATTTGAGCACTTCAAAATATACGGTGGTATTGGTTTCATAGACCCCTTCAATCGTATGTATTTGAGAACTCATGATATCGAGCAGTGCCAGGTTATCCTTACAAAGCAGGTTCACCTCCAGGTCGTAGTTGCCCGACGTGACCGCCAGGAAAGTCACTTCCGGGATTTTGAGTACTGCATCTGCCACCATGCGAATCCGTTCTGAGGGCCTGACCGCGATATTCACTCTCGCATAGGCATGATATCCTGCCTGCACCGGATCTGTCCAGCCAATAATATGTAAGATATTCTCCTGAACCAACTTGTGGTATCGGTTGCGAATAGTGCCCACGGCAACGCCGAGCTCCTCAGCAATATCCGTAAACGATTTGCGTCCATCCTCCTGGAGACGCGCAAGCACCGCAAAGTCCAGGTGATCAAGTTCGAATTTATGGTTACTCATAGCGATATTGCTTTTTTGCAAACCAAGTCTAATTTATTGCAAAGTTTTCAATTTCAAAAGCATCGTCTGCCTGTCTCTTCGACAAAATGAAAGACCCACACAGGAAAATGCACCATCTCCTTAGCCGACCCTATAGGCAAGTTGAATACCCCTTTTTAGGTCTCCGAAAAAAACCCGGTGAAAGTGGTTACGTTTGGGGGGAGTAGTGGAATTAATAAGGGTAATCAGGTGCAAGGCACTTTAAGGTGCCTTGCACCTGAGCTATAAAGCATTGATTTTCAAAATATTGAATCAAAAAATACCACTATTTCAGCATACTTTCCTTGAAGTCGCGAAAAAATTGCAGGATGTCCACAGCTCCGGGGTCTGTCACACCTGCACACAATTGCATGAGGACGGCATCTTGTTTTCGGCCTCTGCTGATCGCTTCGGAATACCGCAAATCTTCCCGAAAAGTTACCATGGAATACTTGGAAGAAAACTCGGGGATCTGTTGTTCCATTTGAAGCTCGAGCTTGTGTTTGAGGTTGAACAGCGGATTGGCTGTATGGGCTTTCATTTCTTCAAAGTTATCCAATGCGAGATCGGCAATAGCGTCTGCGTCGGGTTTGCGATGCTCTTGGAAGTGGTTAAACACCGCCTCCCAATTATCTCCATACTGATCCAGCATCTGATCCAGCACAACGACATCCTCAAAACTCGCATTCATACCCTGTCCGTAAAAGGGTACAATCGCATGAGCTGCATCGCCCATCAATAGGGTTTTGCCGAAGGCTTGCCAGGGAAAGCACTTGACCGTTCCCAGCATACTCGCCGGATTGTTGGCAAAGTCTTCGAGCAGATCCGGCATGTGGGGGATCACGTCCGGAAATTCCTCACGGAAAAAAGCCATAATTTTTTCGGGGGTATCGAGTGCCTGAAAACTCTTGGATCCTTCGAAGGGCAAAAACAGGGTGACGGTGAAACTACCGTCGAGATTGGGTAGCGCAATGAGCATAAATCCGCCGCGCGGCCAAATATGCAACGCGTGTTTGTCTATCCGAAAACCACCACTTGCATCCGGAGGAATGGTCAGTTCTTTGTAGCCGTGGGATAAAAATTCCTGGGAAAAGTTAAATCCCAACTCGGCCGACTGCGCAACCATGCTTTTGCGAAGCACAGAGCCGGCACCGTCGGTTCCGATCACAACATCACCACTTGCTTCCAAGCGCTCCCCCGAAACCAAATGCTCAAAAACCGCACGCCCCTGCTGCAAATCTACCTCCACACAGCGGGTCTGAAAGTGAACATCCACCCCAGGCATCCCGGCTGCTTTTTTGATCATTTCGATGTTCAACTGCTGCCGGGATACCGAGTTGATATACTCACCCGGCCGACCACTATACGCAGCGTAATGCTGCCCACCCTGCTCCGCGTGTATCATCCGACCGTGCATCGGGATACACAGCGGTGCAATAACCGCATCCAGTCCTACTTTTTTCAAGCCTTCCCAGCCCCGGTCGGACAGTGCCAGGTTGATAGACCGACCAGCATAGGTTGTTACCGTCCTGAAATCGGGTCGCTGTTCAAAAATTTCCACCTGATATCCCCTTTGAGCCAGGCGGATTGCCAGCAAACTGCCACACAAGCCCGCTCCGATTACCGTCACTTTTCCAGTTGCCATATATGCTTATTTTGTTTCTTCAATGGCCATTGCCAAAATGCCTACAAAACGACAAACCTCTTCAAAGGTATTGTACAAGGGCACCGGAGCCACCCGCACCACATCGGGCTCCCGCCAGTCTGCAATCACCCCTTTTTCCCGGATACTCCGGAAAATACTTTTGTCCCCGTTTTGGATCTGAATAGACAACTGACAGCCCCGCTCATCCGGATGCGCAGGGGTAATAATTCGGATCCGCTCGTTTTCTAGTCCCTTCAACAAACTTTCCAAATAACCGGTTAGTTTTTTCGATTTTTCCACCAGTGCAGGCATTCCCACTTCGTCAAAAATTTCAAGCGATGCCCGCATAGCAGCCAGCGGGAGCACGGGAACATTGCTCAGCATCCAGCCTTCTGCTCCGGGAGTTGGATCAAACGCCTGCCTCATGTTGAACCGCGTCTGCTTGTTGTGTCCCCACCAGCCCTCAAACCGAGGCAACTCAGGGTTGTAAGCGTGCCGTTCGTGAATAAAACAGGCACCCAAATTGCCCGGCCCCGAATTGAGGTACTTGTACGTACACCAGGCAGCAAAATCAGGCCCGTCCCGATGCAGGTCCAAGGCAATATTTCCCGCTGCATGCGCCAGGTCAAAACCTACCCTGCAACCCTTTGCGTGTGCCATACGGGTGATTTGACCTATATCAAATCGCTGACCGGTGTAATAGTTTACCCCTCCCAGCAAAACAAGAGCAATTTGCTCGCCCTCTTCCTCCAGCACTTTTTCAAGATCTTCCATGCGGATCAACACCTCACCCTGCCTCGGACGAAGCTGCACCACGGCTGTTTCCGGATCATAGCCGTGAAACTTCACCTGAGAAGCAATAGCATACCGATCGGAAGGAAAAGCATCTGACTCCATAAGGATCTTGTACCGACCGGCAGTAGGTTGGTAAAAGGAAACCATCAGCAAGTGCAAGTTGACCGTCAGGGTATTCATAACCACCACCTCTGACGGCAAGGCTCCTGCAACCGCAGCAGTCGAGCGGGTCAACAACTCGTGGTAATCCACCCAGGGATCCACCGGTTTAAAGTGACCTTCTACCCCGTATTTTTCCCAATCCAACAGCTCCGCTTCCACAAATTTTCTCACCGACTTGGGTTGTAAACCCAGAGAGTTGCCATTCAAATAAATAAACGCTTGCCCATTTTCCCGAAGGGGAAGATGAAAAAGATCGCGATAGCTGCGCAGGGGGTCTATGGCATCCATTTCCCTGGCTTCCTGTATTTGTGCTGTAGTGGTGGTGTATGTCATACCCCTTATTTTTTGATAAATCTCGATGCCTCCAGCCCCAACCATTCCAGGGCAGTCCCCGACAGCAGTCGCTCCTTCACAGCCCCCGAATACGGCATGCTCTCAATCAGCTTGCCGGGTTCGTGCTCCCCCAAGGGAAAAGGATAATCTGAGCCCAATGCAATGCGATCCGCACCGATCAACTCCACCAGATAATCCAGCATCTTGGGATCCATGACCAAAGAATCCAAATAGAATTTCCCGAGATAACTTTTCGGAGAGACCGGATTGTCAACCGCACAAAGGTCGGGACGAACATTGAAACCGTGCTCTATCCGACTGATCGTCGCAGGAAAAGAGCCCCCTCCGTGGGCAAAAGCTACCCTAAGATCGGGAAGCCGCTCAAAAATACCCCCGAAAATCATAGAACAAATCGCACGGGATGTCTCCGCAGGCATCCCCACCAACCACGGCAGCCAGTAGTCCGGCATGTCGTCCTTGCCCATCATGTCCCAGGGATGAATGAAAACTGCTGCGTTGAGTCGCTGAGCCGCCTCAAAAACAGGAAACAAGGCCGGGTGGTTCAGGTTCCAGGAATTGACGTGAGAGCCAATCTCTACTCCCGCCAGCCCAAGCTCGCCCACGCATCGCTCCATCTCCCGTATGGCCAGATCGGGATCCTGCATGGGCAAAGTACCCAAGCCCACAAAACGATCGGGATAGCGGTCGCAAATAGCCGCAATATGGTCGTTGAGAAACCGGGACACCTCCAGCGCATCCCCCGGCTTTGCCCAATAATTAAACAGCACCGGAATCGTTGAAAGCACCTGAACATTGACTCCCAAGTGATCACACTCCCGGATGCGGGTTTCTGCCGCCCAGCAATTGTCCTCCACCTCCCGGAAAAACTTATTGTCCACCATCATGCGCGCACAACAAGGCTTATGGTGATCCAGGTGAATAAAACCAGAGTACCCAAACTTCTGCGACCAGCGCGGCATTTCGCCGGGCATGATATGCGTATGGATATCTATCTTAAAAAGATCGCCTGCCATGGGTATTGTTTTTTCAAACTTGTTGGGTAAAAAAGAAGCCCAATTCCCGTTTTACCTCCTCCGGCAGAGGCGGAAGCTCGGATCGCGGAATGAGCAAGGTAGAAACATTGTGCAAATCTTTGAAAATATGGTGCTTTGCAGCGGTTTGCTGCAGATAGTCATGTCCGGAAGACCCTCCGGTACCCACTTTTTTGCCCAGCATACGCAGCACCATCTGCGCATGTCGGTAGCGCCAGGTCGTAAGCAATTCGTCGAGATCCGTCAACCTCCCCAGCAAGTTAAAAGGCATCTGCAGGATGGGCTCATCGCGGTAAAGTTTGATCAACAAAGCAGCTAAGGTCGCCTTGTAAGAAAGTCTGAGTTCACCCGAAGCTTTCAGTTCCTCGTGGCGCTTTGGATCGAAAACGTTCTGATAGTACTGCGCTGTGCTGTCCAGTACCCGCAAGCGTATTTCCCGAGACTCCGGCAAAAGATATTCCGATTGCAAAATCGCCGTTCTTTCTTTTTCCAGCATGCGCTGGACTGCTGCCTCGTACAGCGACAGAAAACTAAAATTTCGGAATTCCAAAAACGGCGTCCGCTCCAACCAGGCTTCCACCAGGTTAAACAGCGTTCCCCCGTTTTCTACTTTCCGCAGTCGCTCTTTCTGTGCTTCCGTAAAGACAATATCGAACTCGGCCTGGTTGTACGTCATCCGCTGGTCGCGAGGCAAGCCCAGCATATTTTCGACCATCCGGAACTGGAAACTCTGAAAACCCGAAGCAGGAAACAGATACCCCCTGAAGTCTAAAAAATCGAGGGGGGTCATGGTCTCCAATACCCGAATTTGCTGAATGAGCAGTTCCATAATCTCAATAATGCGATCCAACCTTGCAACGGCCGTACCCGTATTGCGCTCATCCACCCGGTCGTTTTCAAACATCTCCATCAGAGACGACAGTTCATGCAAAATCTGCTTGAACCAAAGTTCATATACCTGGTGAACTACTATAAAAAGCATTTCTTCATGCGCTGGAATTTCTCCCTTTACCTCGCTCCTCGGATGTTGGGCATCCAATATTTTATCCAGCTCCAGGTAAGCATGATAGTGTATGGTCGTAAATTTTTTTTCTTGTTTTGGATCCATGGTTAGTGCTTGAGATGTCACGAATATACAATATAACAAGTGTTATTGTAGCGATAATTCTTCCTGATGCAACAATTGACGGCTCTCGGCAAACCTGGTAATAGACTACCTCTTCTGTTCCTTTTTTTTCTTATAATTTATTTAAAATTTTGAATATCAATATTTTAAACATCAGGTGCAAGGCACCTTAAGGTGGCTTGCACCTGATTACCCCTATTAATACCCCGACATTCAAAAAAGTAACCTCATTTTATCCCTGGTTCAACCTCCTAACTTCCAGTATTTACCCTATGAAGTAAAAAAGAGGTTGTTTACCTCATAGCCTTCAAGAACCCTAAAAAATTTCTTGCTGACCAAGCAATCACTCGCAAACTATCAACTGGAAGACTGCTGAATGTCGTATTTTGCTGACCACAAATCAATACGCCATGTCAACGACCAAAGTAGCTGTCCTTGGAGGAAGTGCCTGGGGAGGATGGATCGCCCTGAAATTGCTCGAGGCCGGATTGGCTGTACAAGTCATAGAACCACAGGGGGCAGGACACGATCAGTCAGGCTCAGGCGGCCTTTCCCGCATTATTCGCGCTACTTACGGCGGCGACCCCCTGTACATGGACATGGTGGATCAGTCCTTCAAAGATTGGGATGCCTATGCCCGCCTGTGGAACAAACCCCTGATTACCTACACCGGCCTGCTCTGGCTCTTCCAAACCGATCCCGCCTATGTCACGCATTCCCTCGCCCAGATGCACGAATTTGGTTACGCACTGGAAGACTGGACCCTCTCCCGTGCCCAAAACAGCTATCCCGCCTTCCGTTGGGACGATATCCAGCATGTTTTCTATGAACCCAAAGCCGGCTTCATCCCAGCCGCAGATACCTGCCGATTGCTCCAACAACAGGTAATTGCCGCAGGTGGACAATGGCTATCCCTGTCGGGAAAACCAGGGAGCGCTTCAAACGACCAACTGCAGGAAGTCCTGCTCAGCAATGGAGAAAAATTGACCGCCGATTGGTACGTTTTTGCCGCAGGCGCATGGAACCCACTTCTCTTCCCAGATGTCTTCCACGAAAAAGTCTATCTGTCCCGACACGAAGTTTCTTTTTTTAGCCCAAAACAAGCTACCCCACAACTGCCTATCTGGCTCGATTTCGACGCTGCAGGCACCCTCTTCTATGGCATACCCCACCAGGAACCAGGAATCAAAGTGTCGTTCGATGAACGTACCCACACCCTGACCGATGCCAACGCCGAACGCACAACCAACCCAATACTCGTCCAAAGAAATCAGCAATACCTCAACCACCGCTTGCCGTTTACCCAACAGAGCAACCTCGCCCACAACCGGGTCTGCGTGTACGACAATACCCCGGATGGCGATTTTATCCTCGATATCCACCCTCGCTACAACAACGTACTCATCGCCTCCGGAAGCTCCGGACACGGCTACAAAATGGGGCCCGCAATCGGGCAATTGGTCACCGAACACCTCAGTAAGCAGTCAACATTGCCCCAAAAGTTCTCCCTCAACCGACTCCATGCCACCACAACCGCTCAAACACAATTTTTTCCCTCCTAAATCAAAAAGATCACGTTTTTTGCCGACAGGCACACAATAAACCCAAAACAATTCGCGTTGCGATCATAACATTTAAAACCTACTCACAAATATGAAAAAAGACCGGATTTTAATAGTCCTGATTATCTTGTTACTGCTGGCACTGCTGGGTTCCTATTACTGGGGCAATCAGCAAAAAACGGAGAAGGAACAACTGATGTCTGAAAACGCGGTATTGACGGAAGCTATCGGCGGACTGGGCAATATCAAAAAGGAGCTGGAAACGGAAGTGGACAGGCTCATGGCAGAATACGAAGCGCTGGCAGCGGAGAACGAGTCGCTGGAAGGGTCTTTGGTCAAGGCAAAAGCGGATATTGCCAAAAAAGCGGCAGAAATACGCAATGCCAAGGCTAGTTCAACGGCGGAAGTCAACAGTCTGCGCGCTGAGATCCAGAACCTGATGGCTATCAAAGCAGAGTTGGAAAACAACATTCAAGCTATGCAGGTAGAAAATGATTCACTCAGAGCCCGAACGGGGGTTTTGGAGCAGGATCTTTCCCTGGCCAAGGAGGATATTGCTGCCCTCAACGAACTCAATAACGCTATTCAGCAGGAAGTTCGGAAGCTTACCCTGGCTAATTTTAAGGCTTCGGCATTTGATGTGGTAGTAGGTCAGAAAAACGACAAAGTGACTGCCAGGTCTAGAAGGGCTCGAAAGATTACCGTCAATTTTGAGTTGATGAATGTACCTAATGAGTATCAGGGCGTAAGACCGCTTTATTTGTCTATCACCGATACCAATGGCGTACCCGTGAATGCGACCAATCCATACACCACAAAAGTAACCGTCAATGGTCAGCCCATGGATCTGATTGCCGTGGATGCCAAAGAAGTTGACCTGATTGACAACCAGCGCCTGTCTTTGTCCTATGACGTAGATGAAAAACTGCAGGCTGGATTTTATAGAGCCACAGTTTATACCGATATTGGCCTCCTCGGAGCGGTAAGCTTCAAGTTGAGATAGTCATTATTGATTAAGTATCGTTATGAATTATTTTTATCATACAGGGAGACTACTACTAGTCTCCCTGCTTTTTGTGACTTCCTGCATCAGCAACAAAAAGCATCTCGAGCAGGTCGCTGCGATGAATGCAGATTTTTACCAGGAAATTGATGCCCTAAATGGTCGCTTGGCCACCGCCTACAATACCTTGGACAGCCTGAGGATTGCCTTAGCAGAAAAGCGGGGAGCCAATGAGGCGCTGACGGCCATGCAGGATAAACTCTTGGCGAGAATAGACGAACTCGAGGACGAGCTGGAACTTACTACCGAAAAGGCGCAAAACAGATCTGCCAGCCTCAACCAGGAACTCGAAAAACGGGAAAGGTTGATTCGGGAAAAGGAAACGGCTATCAACGACCTTAAGTCCTGGATCACAGATACAGATGCCTCTCTGGTACAGTTTGCCGCACAGCTGGCCGACTCCCTCGCCACCGAAGATAGCCTGGGGCTGATCCGGCTGGTCGCCGAAAAAAGCGAACTCCTACTGACCATCCAGGAGTCGCTGCTGTTCAAACCCGGATCTTTTACCCTCGAACCCAGCGCTCCGCCCGTACTTGCCAAAATTGCATCGGTACTCAACAAATATCCCGATAAGGTCATGTTTGTGGTCGGGCACACCGACAACCAAAATACCGGCAACCGCAATCTAAAGGAAAGTCTCGATTTCAGCGCAGTAAGAGCTGCTACCCTCGTGCGGAGTTTCGTCCGGGACTACGGCGTAGCGGCCAACCAACTTACTCAGGGAGCCAAAGGAGAATATGCCCCCATCGCGTCTAATGAAACCGATGAAGGCCGAATCCAAAATCGAAGGATAGAGATCATTATTTCCAAAAATCAGTCCTCTCTTATGCGGGATCTTAAACGCAGGGTGGACAAGCTCTAACCACCTGCTCATCCCCAAAGGCCACGCACCAGGATAAACAAAATCACCAGGGGAATTACGTACTGCAAAAATGGCTTCCACGCGCCGGATACCCTGATCCGACCGGCTCCTGCATTGGTAGCTTCGCTAAATCTGTCAAAAGTCCATACATAAGCTGTAAACAAACAAATCAATAGCCCCCCCACAGGCAAGAATATGGTGTTCGAAAGGAAGTCCATCCATTCAAAAAAATTTTTTCCCAACCATATCACCTCCTTCCAGCTGCTAAATGCCAAAGTGTTGGGGATCGCCAGCAGCAAGGTTATACCCAGGGCAATTTTCACCCCCTTGCTCCGCGACCAGTCAAAGTAATCCATCAAGGAAGCAGCGATCCCCTCTACCACCGCAATGATGGAGGTAAAGCCCGCGATAAATAAAGATAGAAAGAAAATACTGCCAAATACCAGCCCTAACGGCATGGTGTCAAACAAATGCGCCATGGTGATAAATACCAGCGAAGGCCCTTCGTCCGGTGACATGCCCGCAGAAAATAGCGCCGGGAATATGATCAAACCAGCCAAAATGGCAATGAAAGTGTCCATGATGACCACCATTACAATACTTCCGGGCACATCACTTTCCCCCGGTTTCAAATAACTGCCATACACAAACCCCGCAGCCAATCCCACACCTATCGAGAAAAACAATTGCCCAACGGCATCCAGCAAAGAGGTCGCCGAAAGTTTTGAAAAATCAGGAACCAAAAACCAACGCAAACCCTCCATCGCTCCCGGCAAGGTGAGCGCCCACACCGCCAAGCCGATAATAATGACGAACAAAACAGGCATAAAAATCTTTGATAGCAGTTCTATGCCTCCTTTTAACCCTCGAAACAATACCAGGAAAATTAAAACTCCTATTACAAAAGCGGCTCCCAACACCCTGAAAGGGTCTCCGGAAAGGGCATCAAAACGCCCCCTCAGCATCTCTACCGATTGCCCCGTGTAAGCCCCGGTGGGAAAAGTCAGCAAATACATGAGAATCCAAGACAAAATCATGATGTAGAACCCGGAAGTCAATACAGCTGCAAGCACCTCCAACCACCCCGTGAGATTCCACCAGCGACCGCCCCTGTTCATTTTTTTGATCCCAAGGATAGGGGTATGTCCCGAACTCCTCCCCAGACTCACCTCCGCCGTCAACAAGGGAATCCCTACAAATACCGCAAGCAAAAGATATAACAGTATGAATGCCCCTCCGCCATGCTCACCCACGATATAGGGAAAGCGCCAGATGTTGCCCAAACCAATGGCAAAACCTGCGGTGGACAAGATAAAACCCAAACGGCTACCCCAATTTTCTTTTTTCATAAGCTGACTTTTCGCTGTTGTTCGACTATCGAAAGTTAAGCAAATCCATCGAAGATTCTTATTCCGCTTTCAGCATCTGTAAAATGGAAAAAAAAACTCGGAGAAAGTGGTTACGATTGAGGGGGGTGGAGGTACTAATAAGGGTATATCAGGTGCAAGGCACTTTAAGGTGCCTTGCACCTGTATTTTAAAATATTGAAAATCAAATATTTAAACCCAAAAAACCGCCTCAAATATTCAGCCAATAGGTCAATTTGGCGACCAATGCCCTATTTCGGATGAGAAAATCATTGGCAAAATAGTTATCGGTATAAACCAGGAAGAAATCTGAAACGGGGGCAAAGCGCCATTGGAGACGGGTGTTCAGGTTGATGTTGTCCACCTGTTTGTTGTACTGAAAAAACGTCGTCCAGAAAAGGTTCTTTGTAAAGGTAAGATCAATTCTTGGCCCCAAAAGGATCAGGTCGGTCGGCAGAAAAGGAGCCGGCATTTCGATATGGTTGTAGTTGTAATTCATTGCGATGGCGATGTAGGGCTGTTTTCTGAAGGAAAGGGAACCATCCAGCGTCAGCTTGGTGCCATTATAAAACTGGCCATATTCCGCCCGCATTTGAATCTGCCAGGGTTTTCTGCGATCCGAGTTATAGGAAATGCTCCCGGAGGAATAGGTATAATCTGTTTCGGCAGCCAGGTACACGTCTCCCAAGCGGGTTGGATTAAATTCCTCGAACAAATACGTGTATTCATTGCTAAAAGAAAAGTTCAGCCGACTCTCATTGGTGTATTGGATAGAAAAACTGGCCTGGTACTCGTGGTCGGTTTTTCCGACTTCGGGGTTCCAGAAGACCCTGGCGCTGAACTCCGGGTTGAGGTTTACAATTTTGGGATTTTTGGGGTAGAAAAACCATTCTGCACGGGGATTGATCCGGTAAAAATCATTCCGGGGCACAAAACCCACCTCCGGGCGGTAATCCGCACTTACCCACTGGTGTTCCCACTCGGCCGAAAACGCCCTGACTCGATAGCCTAAGTTGAATCCGTGCGCAAAGGGCATTTTGTCGTGTTCCTCGTATTGTTCCTTGATCTCCCGGTGCACAAACGCCTTACCTGTCCAGCGGTTGTCGCCGGAAGCCAGGTTGTAATCTATGCCAAGGACCCTGTTAAAGGTTGAAATATCCGTGTAGTCTTCCAGGTTTTCAAAAGTTTGTTTGTTGACGAAGATCACGCCAATATTCGACTGGGCAAACAATTTGCGCTGCAAGGCGGCCACCATATAGTTATAGGAAGGCTCATAAATGGTTTCCTCGTCCGTAAAATCATCCTTGCCGGCTGTTTGCATATTCAAAATACCTACCCGCCAATTGTCGTTGATTTTTCCACTGAGCCTGGCTCCGCCGTAGATAGGAATGCTTTCGCCACTTTTGATACCTACCCTTCGGGAAAAGAAAGGATTGATCCGCGAATCCCCAAAACCGGAAAAGAGGTCGGCGTTTTCGAGAAAAAATTGTCTCCTTTCAGGAAAAAATAGTTCGAAGCGACCGAGGTTGGTCTGTTGCTGATCTACTTCCACCTGCGAAAAATCTGGATTCACCGTAAGATCCAGGTTAAGCCCTGAAGAGACCCCAATTTTTACATCGGCTCCGAATCCGAGATTATTGACCTGATCCGTTCCTTCTTCGTGATTTTTTAGTCCTCCCGCGCTGACATACGGAATAAGCGACATGTTGGCGCCTGGTTTTTTGAGGGGTTCTTCCCAGATCATCTTACCCATATACCCCAAGTTGAGCGGCAACTGGTTGGTAGGAATCCGGGTCCAACTCGACTGGGTACTCGACTGGGTGTCCATTCGGTACGAGTTAAAATTCCATTCACTGCTGCCTTCTGAAAACCGGAGGGTAGTAAACGGAATAGCCAGCTCAGCTGTCCAGAACTTGTCGTGGATCTTTGCGACCCCGTTCCATTTGTTGTCCCAGGATATATCCCAACCCCGCTGGAAATTTCTGCCCCCACCGGAGATCAAGCCCTCCCGGGTTACGCCGTAAGGAGTAATGCCAAAGAGAAAAGCATTGGTGTTGTCGTTGAATGGGTCAATCACAAAAGCAATGTGGTCATTGCCGCTGGACTGGTAATCTCTCCGATAAGAGTGGGTCACAAATTTATTGCCCGGCGCATGACAGATCGCCGCGATGTACAAAAATTCCTCGTCAAAGGTCATGTAGAGCTCCGTTTGGTAAGCCGTCTGCATGGTATCTGAAGGGCGATATTCCCAATAATTTTTGGCTCCCTGGCCTTCAAACCAGGCAGGTTCGTCCACATTGCCATCCAAAACAATGGTCTGGTTGGTCTTTTTCAGGAAAATGGGATTTTGGCGGTATTTATCGAACTCGGGGGATTGGCTGCGGGAGACAAAACTAAAGAGCAGAGAAAAGCAAAGGAAGAGCAAAGCTTTCGCAAACTTCATGGATGTGTTGGTTTTTTAGTAAGCTAAAATCCGGCCTATAAATTAAGCCAGTAAGTCAGTTTCGCAATAATAGCCCTGTTTTTCCCCTGAAAGTCGCTGGCGTAATAGTTGTCGGTATAAACCAGAAAAAAATCGGATACCGGAGCGAATCGCCACTGGAATCGGGCATTAATGTTGAAGTTATCTATTTGGTTGTTATATTGAAAGAAAGTGGTCAGAAAAATATTCTTGGTAAAGGTCATGTCCACCCTCGGCCCTATCAATACGAGACTGCTGCTTTGAAACGGCCGGGGCAGATCTATATAGTTATAGTTGAAGTTAATGGCCACAGAACCATAAGGCTGGTATCGGTAGGCAACCTGCCCACTTAATCCATACCGGTTCCCATTGTAAAACTGCCCGAAGGTGGGGTTGACCTCGTAGGTAATCACTTTGCGTCGGTCCGACTGATAGCGCCCCTCTACGTTGATGTAGCTGTAACTCGTACCACTGGCCAGTTCCTGATCGCCAATCCCACTGGGATCAAATGGCTCAAACAAATAAGTATAGTTGTGGTTGATCCGGATATTGCCATCCGCCGAATTGGCAAAATTAGCCTCCCACCCAAAAGCAAACTGATGGTCCGTTTTGCCGAGTTCCGGCTGCCAGAAAAACAATACTTCCACCCCCGGACCGTGTCTATTGATCCATCCATTTTCTGGATAGTAAAACAAATTAGCACTTGGGTTGATGTTGAAAAAATTGGACCTGGGTACAAACCCCACTTGGGCATCAAAACCCTCACCTATCCACTGGTGGTTCCACTCTACCCGAAAAGGTCTTTGCTGGTGCAGCAGGCGAAATCCATGTGAAAAGGGTTGCTCTTTTTCTGTTGCAGAAAAAGACCGGTGCAGATACGCCTTGCCTATCCAGGAATTGTCGCTCGAAGCCAGGTTGTAGTCCAACCCGAATGTCCGGTTATAAGGATCGTAGGTGCCATTGTCATCCTCGGAACCAAAAGACTCCTTATTGACAAAAATAACCCCTACATTGGATCGCATGCCGATCCTGCGCTGCACTGCGGCCACAGCATAGTTAAAACTCGGAAGGTCGTTTTCGGCGTCAGCCGCCGTTTGCATGTTCAAAATCCCCAGGCGCCAATAGTTGTCGAGTTTGCCACTCAGCCGTGCGCCGAACAAGATGGGATTCTGGATATTATTTCCTGTAGAGGTGTCCTGAGCAATGCCTATCCTTCGGGAAAAAAAAGGATTAGCCCTAGCCGTCCCAAAACCGGAAAAGAGGTCGGCATTTTCGAGGAAAAACTGCCTTCTTTCCGGGAAAAATATCTCAAACCGATCCAGGTTGGTTACCTGTTGATCAACTTCCACCTGCGAAAAATCGGGATTGATGGTCAGATCGAGGTTAAGTCCGGGCGTGACCCCTATTTTGGCATCGCCACCTGCATTTAATTGTAGGACGGGATCCATGCGCTCCGGATCAAATTCCTGGGTATGCGATGCAGCCACGTAAGGAATTAGCGAAAAATTCGCTCCCGGTTTGCGCAGAGGTTGTTCCCATATCATCCGACCCATATAGCCGAGATCCATGATGATCTGATTGCGCGGTATGCGCGCCCAGGTAGAATTCGAATTGGACTGGGTATCGAAGCGATAGCTGTTGAATCGCCACTCCGTGCTCCCCTCGGTATATCGAAGCGTGGTAAACGGTATGGCAATTTCGCAGGACCAGTAACCATCATGGATACTGGAAGTACCGGTCCATTTGTTGTCCCAGGAATCGTCCCAGTCCGTCCTGAAATCCCTCCCGCCGTTAGCGACCAGCGCTTCCCGCATCACGCCAAAAGGGTTGATACCAAAAACGAAAGCATTGGTCTGATCCGTAAATGGATCAAAAAGGAAGGTCAGGTTATCGTTTCCGCCGGCTCGAAAATCCCTGCGTAGGGAAGGTGTGATGTAATTTTGACCTGCGGCGTAACATTTGGCGCCGATGTACAGGTTCTTGTCGTCGTACAACATATAAATTTCCGTCTGATAACTCGCTCTGGAGGTATCATTGGGGAAATAATTCCAAAAATTATCGGCTGGCTTGCTCCTCTGCCACGCTGGTTCATCCAGGTTGCCATCTAAGGTGATGGGTTGGGCAATTTTTGCCACAAATAAAGGGTCGGGCTGCTCTTGTGCATGCAGCCGCACAAGGGCAAAAAAAGCGACGAGCAAGGGAACGATCCAAGTATTTTTCATGGACGTAAATTTATGTTTTTAAGCCCATTATTTGACTTATCCGGCTTAATTTAAGAAAGCGTTAAAATTTTTCTGTACCTTTAAAAGAAAACGATTACCAACATGAAACTCAGATTGCTCAGCCTCCAATTATGGATTCTGACGGCAGGTCTTGCTGTCTTTTTATGGGGTTGCACGTCCAGCACTCCGGATAATTCACCTTCTTTTTCTATTGTTCTTCCCGAAGAACTTGCTTCCACGCCACTCGATGGTCGCCTTTTGCTCCTACTTTCGTCTAACGACAAAAGCGAGCCGCGTTTCCAAATCACAGATGGTCCCTCCACCCAGCTGGTGTTTGGAGTAGATGTCGAAGGATGGGCTCCCGGGGAAAGTCGCACGGTGGATGCGAGTGCTTTTGGGTATCCCATCCAAAGTCTGACCGACTTGCCGGAAGGGGACTACTATGTCCAGGCACTCCTGCACAAATACGAAACGTTCAACCGCGCCGACGGAAAGACCGTCAAGATGCCTATGGACAGGGGAGAGGGGCAGCAATGGAACCAGGCACCCGGCAACTTATACAGTGCCCCCGTCAAAATAAGTGTTAAGGCAGGATCAGCTATTCAGGTCAAACTCGATCAGGAGATCCCCCCCATAGATCCTCCTGCCGATAGCAAATACATTAAGCATGTAAAGATTCAGAGCGAACTCCTCACCAAATTCTGGGGCAGACCCATGTACCTCGGCGCACACGTCCTGCTCCCGGAAGGTTTCGACGAACATCCAGATGTAAAATATCCCCTGGCAATCATGCACGGCCACTTCCCCTATGATTTCGCAGGGTTTAGAACCGATCCTCCCGACAAATCTACGCCCTGCGAATACAGCAGCCGGTTTAAACTGGATTGCTACAACCACATCGTGGAAGAGGAAGCTTACAATTTTTACAAAACCTGGACAGGTCCGAATTTCCCCAGGGTGCTGGCCATAGAAATCCAACATGCCAACCCTTTTTACGATGACAGCTACGCCGTTAATTCCGAAAATCTCGGCCCTTACGGAGATGCTATCACCTATGAACTAATCCCCTACATCGAAAAACAGTTCCGAGGAATCGGTGAAGGTTGGGCAAGGTTTACCTACGGCGGATCTACCGGCGGTTGGGAAGCCTTGGCGGTACAAGTCAAATACCCGGACGAATACAACGGTTGTTTTGCCGCATGCCCCGATCCCATAGATTTCAGGGCATTTTGTCTCGTCAACCTGTATGAAGATAAAAATGCCTACTACCTCGATAGCGAGTTCAAAAAAACCCTCAGAGCAGGCTACCGCGATTACCTGGGTAATGTAACCGCTTCCCTGATGGATATGAATCACCGCGAACTGGCGCTGGGTACCAAAGGCCGCTCCGGTCAGCAATGGGACATCTGGGAAGCCGTTTTTTCACCGGTAGGTGAGGATGGCTACCCCCAACGTATCTGGGATAAAACAACAGGCGAAATCAATCCCGATGTGGCTGCCTACTGGAAAGAAAACTACGACCTGGCCTATATCCTCAAACGCGATTGGCCTGCGCTGGGCGAAAAATGGAAGGGCAAGATCCATCTCTACTGCGGCGATATGGATAATTATTACCTCAACAACGCCGTTTACCTGGCTGAAGAAATCCTGGAAGCAACTGAGCCCTACTACGATGGCGAAGTGGCTTATGGAGATCGCGCCGAACATTGCTGGAACGGAGACCCCACACAGCCGAACGCCATTTCCCGACTCCGCTATCACCAGATGTTCATCCCCAAATGGGCGGAACAGGTGAAGTCGCGTGCACCCAAAAATGCCGATCTCTCTTCCTGGCGCTATTGATTTGATACCACCGCTTTTTTACTGAGCCAGAGCCACTTTCCCCTTGTTCCGGCTCAGTAAAATTGCAGTTTTGAAAAAATAAAGTCTCCAACTTTGGTTACCTCCGAGGGGAGAAATGGGATTAACAAAAGGTAATCAGGTGCAAGTCACCTTAAGGTGCCTTCCACCTGTAAGGAATTTTTTCCGATATTCCAATACCTGCTTACGACAATAAGGGACAATTCCGGACAAAAGCCGACAACTCCAAAAATCAAGCGATTATACCCTAACCCATGCAACCAAAACACGTTGATCGTATTGCTATTGAAAAATATAACGGCCAAACCTTTGAAAAAACCGAGGATTGGATAGCCGTGGAAGCTCCCCTGGAAATCAGCCTGAGCTATGATGGTCCAACCGGTACCATCCGGCAGACCCTAACCGTGACGATGCGCACACCAGGTGATGATGTGGAACTGGCTATGGGATTTTTGCTGACCGAGGGTTTGATTACCACAGCAAACCAGGTGACCCGGTGGCAGTTTCCCAATCAGGATGCCCCGGCTAACCACTTGTTGCTGGAACTCGCACCAGGAATCCAACCAGACACCACACAACTCAACCGCAATTTTCTGTCCAATTCCTCCTGTGGCGTGTGCGGAAAGTCATCCCTGGATAATATTCGACAAGTCAGTCATTTCAAACCCAAACCGCTCACTCCCCAAATACCAGCCGACCTGTTGCCCAAACTGCCCCAACTACTCTACCAGGCTCAGAATATGTTTCACCATACCGGCGGACTCCATGCCGCAGGCTTGTTCGATTCCGCTGGTCAACTCCTCCTCCTCAAAGAAGATGTTGGCAGACACAATGCGCTGGACAAAACCCTGGGCGCCGCGCTAATCCAGGAAATGATCCCCCTTCATGACCATATCCTGATGCTCAGTGGACGGATCAGCTTCGAACTCGTACAAAAAGCGGCTATGGCCGGTATAGGCTGCATCGCCGCCGTTGGCGCTCCTTCCACACTGGCTATTGCACTCGCAAAAGAATACCACATCACACTCGCAGGATTTCTAAGAGCTCAAAATTTTAATATTTATTCGGATTCCAATCGTTTTATATAGCATATATATTGATTTTTTGTATTTTTTGAAATTAAAAAAGGATTAGTTTCGAACTTTAAAACCAGTTAGGCTTTATTAATGGTAGGATAATTCCAGCTGTATGAAAGATACCCAGGAGCTCGATTCACCAAGCCACAATACCCCTGCTTCGCGTACAGGAGCACAGCCACCAGCTCTTTTTACCGGGCTAAAACTTGGCGCCCCCCCGAAAAAGGTTGCCGGCATACCCGCTGTGCTGAAGGCGCTTGGTCACGTGAGCCGTTATACCCATCCGGGAGCGGCCCTCAGGGTCATGTCACGCCTGAATCAAAAGGGAGGAATAGACTGCCCCGGATGTGCCTGGCCGGATCCGGACGATGATCGCTCGGGACTCGGTGAGTTTTGCGAAAACGGTATTAAAGCTATCTCCGAAGAGCTGTCCAGAAAGGTTATTGACAGACACTTTTTTAGCCGGCACAGCGTGGCCGATATGCAACAATGGTCCGATTTCGAAATTGGCAAAAAAGGACGCTTGGCCGAACCAATGGTCCTTCGGGAAAATGCCACCCACTACCAACCCATTTCCTGGGAGGCGGCTTTTCAAATGATCGCCGATCACCTCCATGCACTCCAACATCCCGACGAGGCTGTTTTTTATACTTCCGGCCGAACGAGTAACGAGGCAGCTTTTCTGTACCAGCTCTTTGTAAGGGCTTTCGGCACCAACAACCTCCCCGATTGCTCCAATATGTGCCACGAGTCCAGCGGCGTAGCACTCACCCAAACCCTCGGAATCGGTAAAGGATCGGTTACCCTGCAAGATTTTGACGAAGCCGAACTCGTCATTGTGATCGGCCAAAACCCCGGAACAAACCACCCACGGATGCTCTCCGCCCTGGAAAAATGCAAGGAAAAGGGCGGAAAAATACTTACCATCAATCCCCTTCCCGAACCCGGATTGCTCCGTTTTGTGCACCCACAGGACCCCCTGAAAATCCTGAAGGGCGGAACAGCGCTTACCGATTTATTTTTGCAGGTAAAAGTTAATGGGGATGTACCGCTCCTCAAAGCCCTCATGAAGTTATTGGATGAGGCCGATCAGCGCTCCGGAGGTCAGGTGTTTGACCATGCTTTCATCAACAAGAAAACCAGCGGAGCGACAGAACTGCTCCAGCATTTGCGCGAACAGGATTACAATACCCTCCTCGACGATTGCGGGGTAGCAGATGAACTGGTCAAAGCAGCGGCAGCCCTGATCGCCGATACCCAAAAAATTATCGTCTGCTGGGCAATGGGACTTACCCAACACGAAAATGGCGTAGATAATATCCGCGAAATTGTCAACCTGCTGCTCCTCAAAGGCAGCATAGGCAAACCCGGTGCAGGCACCTGTCCCGTGAGAGGACATAGCAATGTTCAAGGAGACAGAACGATGGGCATTTGGGAAGCCCCTCCGCAGGATTTCCTCGACCGCCTGGGCAAGGTTTTTAATTTTGAAGCGCCTGCCAAACATGGCTATGCGGTGACCGACGCCATACAGGCTATGTACGCCAAAAAAGCCAGCGTGTTCGTGGCCATGGGCGGCAACTTCCTGTCCGCTACACCGGATACCGAATACACGGCTCAAGCCCTTCGCAATTGTACCCTGACCGTCCACGTGTCCACCAAACTCAACAGGAGCCACCTGATTCACGGCAAAAACGCGCTCATCCTGCCCTGTCTCGGCCGAACAGACGCCGACTTACAAGCCAATGGAGCCCAATTTGTGAGCGTCGAAAATTCAATGGGCGTGGTACACGCTTCCCGGGGCATACTGACCCCCTGCTCGGCTCAACTCCTCAGCGAACCCGCCATCGTCGCAGGAATGGCCAAAGCAGTGCTACAGGACAAACTCGACCTCGACTGGGAAGCCCTGATCGCCGACTACGACAGGATCAGAGATCTGATAGAACAGGTAATCCCGGGTTTTGAACAATACAATTCCCGCATCAGGATACCCGAGGGATTTTATCTGCCCAACGGGGCAAGATCAGGCAATTTTACAACCCCGGAGGGAAAAGCATTGTTTACCGTAAATACTTATACCCGATGGCAAT
The DNA here is from genome assembly GCA_030729925.1 of Saprospiraceae bacterium. Classification (GTDB taxonomy): domain Bacteria; phylum Bacteroidota; class Bacteroidia; order Chitinophagales; family Saprospiraceae; genus JALQTV01. The sequence goes on along the minus strand of JANQWK010000094.1, from coordinate 35,390 downwards.
TGGCACCCAACGAATACCTCATGATTACCATCAGAAGTCATGACCAGTTCAATACCACCATCTATGGCCTTGATGACCGATACCGCGGCATCTATCAGGAAAGGAGGGTAGTCCTGATGAACCCTGACGATATGTCTAAAGCAGGATTCACAACCCGACAAGTCGTTAACCTCATTAGCAGATATAATGGCACTGAGAGATGCGCCAATAAATTTATTGTTGTACCTTTCGATATACCCGAAGGCTGTATCGCTACCTATTTCCCCGAAGCAAATGTGCTCGTACCGGTAGATGCTGTAGCCCGAGGCAGCAAAACCCCCGTTTCAAAATCCGTAGTCGTCACGATAAAACCAAATAACCCAGGATGAAAAAAATACTCTACGATAACCACGGCAGACCTATCAATTACGTCAGACTGGCTGTCACCGACCGATGCAACCTCCGTTGCTTCTACTGCATGCCCGAAGAAGGAATTAATTATGTTCCCAAGGCAGAACTGCTGAGCTATGAAGAAATGGAAAAGACAATCCGCCTGCTCGTTTCCATGGGCATAGATAAAGTCCGCATCACCGGCGGCGAACCTTTTATCCGGAAGGATATTATGCCTTTTTTGCGCAGCATCAGCCAACTGGAAGGACTCCGAAAAATAAATATTACAACCAACGGAACAACCACCCTGCCACACCTCGAAGAACTCTACCAACTCGGAATCCGGAGCATCAACCTGAGCCTGGATACCCTCGATAAAACACGCTTCTTTGAAATTACCAGAAGGGATGTGTTCGATCAGGTCTTCGAGACTATGCAAACCATGATCGCCATGGGTTTCGAAACCAAAATCAATACCGTGGTCATGGATGGCAAAAATACGGATGATATCCTGCCCCTGGTCGAACTCGCCAAAGACAATCCGGTCAGCGTGCGCTTTATCGAAGAAATGCCTTTCAACGGCGAAGGCCAGCATTATAGCGTACTGCAATGGAACCACAAAAAAATTCTGGATCACATCAGCCAGGTTTATCCCAATCTGGTCAAATTGCCCGATCCACCCCATTCTACCAGCTACAACTATCAAATCCCCGGTTTTAAAGGAACCTTTGGTATCATCGCAGCATATAGCCGCACTTTCTGCGGAACCTGCAACCGCATCCGAATTACCCCACAGGGCATGCTCAAAACCTGTTTGTACGACGATGGCGTTTTTAACATCAAAGACCTGATGCGCGCCGGCGCTACGGATCAACAACTGGAAACCGCCTTCCTGGAAGCACTTGGCAATCGCGCCAAAAATGGCTTCGAAGCCGAACGCAACCGGAATTTCGGACTGCCCGTGTCAGAGTCAATGTCAACCATAGGAGGATAAACCCCATTACATGATAACTGTTGAACAAGCAACAGAAAGGGTGCTGGCTACCGCAAAACCCCTTTCCCCGGAATTTGTCTCCCTGGAACAAGCCAGGGGAAGAGTCTTGGCCGAAGACCTAACGGCAGACAGGGACTTTCCGCCCTTCCATAGGGTTACTATGGATGGCATAGCCATTGCCTTTTCCGCTTTCCAGGCCGGTAACCGCACTTTTCGCATCGCCGGCATCCAGGCAGCGGGCGAACCTCAGCTCAGCCTGGACAATTCCCTGGATTGTCTGGAAGTGATGACCGGAGCCGTTCTACCCCAAAATACAGATACGGTCATCCGCTATGAAGACCTGGATATCCGGGACGGAGTCGCCCAGCTCCAAATCGAACAAATTCAGGCCGGACAGAATGTGCACCGACAAGGACATGATCGCAAAACAGGAGACCTGATCATCCCTCACCCCAGAATGCTTTCTCCGGCAGAAATCGGAGTGGCTGCCACCATCGGCAAAAGCCTTGTCCGCGTGCTGCGCCAACCCAAAGTAGTGATCATCGCAACCGGCGATGAATTGGTACCCGTGGACGCACAACCCCTGCCGCACCAAATCAGAATATCCAATGCTTACCAGCTCGCCGCAGCACTGGACAGCTGGCAAATACATGCCGAAAGACTCCACCTGCGCGATGATCCCCAACAAACCCGCGAACAACTGGCACATTGCCTGAGCCATTACGATGCGATTATCCTGAGCGGAGGGGTTTCTATGGGCAAATACGACCACGTGCCCACCGCACTGGATGAACTCGGCGTGCAGAAATCCTTTCACCGGGTGATGCAAAGACCCGGAAAACCTTTCTGGTTCGGCGTCAGTACGGACGGTAAACCCGTTTTTGCCTTTCCGGGCAATCCAGTTTCCTCCTTCGTGGGGATTACCCGCTACTTTTTGCCCTGGCTCAAACAGTCACTCGGTCTCCAACCTTTTTCCCAACATGCCGCTATCCTCGGCAAAGATTTTTCGTTTACCCCACACCTGACCTACTTCCTCCAGGTGCGCATCCACTTCAATGACAAAGGCCAACTCATCGGCATGCCCTTTGAAGGTCATGGCTCCGGCGACCTGGCCAACCTCGCAGATGCAGATGCTTTTATGCAGCTACCCGCAGAACAAACCGATTTTAAACAGGGCGAAGTTTTTCCCGTATTTTTTTACAGAATGCACTTGTAACCATGATAGAAAAAAAGTTTACCCACCTCGATGCTTCCAATAATCCCACAATGGTAGATGTGGGCGAGAAAAAGGTGACCCACAGGGTGGCCGTTGCACAAAGCATCGTGGTGCTCGACGAGGAGATCATCAATCAGCTCGTTGGCGACGACATACAGACCCGCAAAGGTCCCGTGTTCCAAACAGCCATTCTGGCCGGTATCATGGGCGCAAAAAAAACTTCCGAACTGATCCCCCTCTGCCATCCCCTGGGACTGGATAATTGTAAAGTCAATATTTCCGTCAACGACAACCAAGAGGTGCTTATCCTGTGTACCGCCAGCCTGCACGGCAAAACAGGAGTCGAAATGGAAGCCCTCACCGGAGCCAGCGTGGCAGCCCTTACCATCTACGACATGTGCAAAGCCTTTTCCCACAACATCGTGATCAAAGAAACCCGATTGGTGTCCAAAACCGGTGGAAAAAGCGATTTTAAATTCGATAGGACATGACACAGGAAAAACATCAAAAACATACTGCCCTCACGAAACCCCAAAAAGGTACTTTTCATCGCCACGAATGGGCGTTTTTAGGTGCCCCCTGCGGGAAAATACAAGATCTGTGCCGACAGCTTATCACCCACCTGCAAAGCGATCTGCAGGTGGCCTACGTTGATGCCGACCACCAGGAGGGGAGTGAACAGAAGGATCCATTCCTGCACGCAGGTGCTACCCTGGTTTGTACCGACAAAATCGGTTACTTCCGCCAAGACCTCCAAGCCGATCCCGAAACTCTGGCTTACCGAAACTGGTTCGACGAGGCAGATCTCGTCCTTGTCAATGGCAACCATTTTAAAGCCAAACGACAAATTGTCCTCGTGGATCCCAAAAAGGAAGACTCGCTGAAGCGAAAACTGGATCGCCTGACCCAAATAGATGCTATCGTGCTCACAGAAGGACAGCAGACCATCTTCCCCTTTTTGCGCGATCACCTGCAGGGCCAAGAAGTTCCTATCGTACACCTCAACCAACCCGATCAAATCGCTGCGATCATCCTAAACCACTATCGCCAAAGCATACCCCCACTATACGGACTCGTGCTGGCAGGCGGCATGAGTCGCCGCATGGGAACAGATAAAGGACTGATCGAGTACCATGGCAAACCACAACGCACCTACGTCGCAGAACTGATCGCCCCATTCTGCGAAAAAACCTTTATCTCCTGCAGACCCGATCAGGTCAAAGATCTGTCCGAAGAAGCTTTCCCTCCTCTTGAAGATACGTTTACCGGGCTGGGGCCCTTCGGTGCCATCGCATCCGCATTCAGAAGCCAGCCAAACGCAGCATGGCTCGTAGTCGCCTGCGATCTACCGCTCCTCGGTACAACCGGAATCCAACAATTGGTCACACAAAGAAATCCCTCCAAAATCGCTACCGCTTTCAATAGTCCCGTCAATGCCTTTCCGGAACCCCTGGTGGCCATCTGGGAACCCAGAAGCTATCCCGCACTGCTGCAGTTTCTGGCTTTAGGCTACGCCTGCCCAAGAAAAGTACTCATCAATACCCCTATTGCACGCATAGACATCAACCGACCCGATGAACTCAGCAATGTCAATGACCCCGAAACCTTCGAAAAAATCATGCAGCAACTCAACAACAATCCCTAAGGGTGGGCAGCTACCCATACTTCCCCATCCTCAAAGATTTCCTTTTTCCAAATGGGAACCGTCTCTTTTAAAGTATCTATCGCAAAGGCGCAAGCCTCGAATGCAGCCTTTCGGTGTGGCGTGGACACCGCAATAATTACCGCAATATCTCCGGCATACAACACCCCCGTACGATGGTGAATCACTATCCGCTTTACCGGCCATTGCTCCGCAGCACGCTCGGCAATCTTGCGCATCTCCGATAAGGCCATTTTTTCATAAGCCTCAAACTCCAAGCGCAGCACCCTTTTGTCGGCAGTCTGATTGCGAACCGTACCTACAAAAACAGCAATGCCACCAGCCTCCGGCGTATAAACACACTCCGTGCAATACTTCGGATCCAGCTCCCTATCCAGTAACTGTATCTCTATCATCATAGCTCAAAACTTGTCTAACCCCTAACTTTAACCCCCGCTCACGGGAGGAATAATCACTACCTCATCCTTCACCCCCAGCACATGCTCGTCCGTCACATAAGTACCGTTCACCGCTATCGCAAAAGAAACTAACTTCGCAAAATCAGGATAACGATCAACCAAATCCTCCTTCAAAGCTCCCACCGTTCCGCCCTCCACCAACTCAAAGTCAAATTCCGACTGACCGACAATATCCCTTGCTATCCCAAATGCTAAAATCGAAATATTCATAGGCTTTAAACTCACAGCTGTTTACTCATTAAAGAAATAAAGATGTGTTTTTCAGACACATAAATTACACCTTTTGGCACAAAAATTGAAAAAATATTTGCCGAAAGCATGAAAACCAGACCCCTTTAACTTTTTGCCCTGCGGCAAAAGTAAATTATGTAATTACGCACAACCCCAAAATTCTATCAAAAAAAATTAAAAAAAATGAGCACAACCCAAATATTGTTCCGGCCGAATACGTTAACAGGCTGAATAATAAATTATTAACTTCTGGCAACTTTTTTTTGCCGGCTTGCGTTACCCTTTAGTTGTTATAAAAAATGGTTTACGCAATAATAATTTTTGAATTTTTCCAGGAATGGAATACCTTTGTAGCGAACATATTAGAACAATAATCCAAACACACACGTATATCCTGGTAAAACAGGGTGTGCAATTTCTTTTCTGCCCTCCAAAGGGGCATAAATGAAAAATTATGAAATTCCCATGGACAATTGCCACACTTGCTGTGGCTATCACACCTGTTGCTGCTATTGAAGCAACGCCGAGAACCGATTACAATTTGTTTCTTGGAGCTGAAATTGATGCTGCTTTTGATGAAAACAGTATTCGTACCAACCTTGATCAGCTCAGTCTTCCGGTAGAAATCCAGTACGAGAGAAAAATTTCGGATTACATCAAGACGTATTTGATGTATGGCAAAAACGAAACACAGACTTTGTTGAACAGAACGGAGCTGTATTTTCCTTTGTTCGAAAAGTACTTGGAGGAATACGGTTTACCTCAGGAGTTGAAGTATTTGTCAATGATCGAATCCGAGCTTAGATCCGATGCGCTTTCTGGAGCCAGTGCTGCTGGTTTGTGGCAACTGATGCCTGCTACCGCTACGGAATTTGGTCTGACCATCAACGAGCAGGTAGATGAGCGTTACGATCCGGTGAAATCTACAAAGGCTGCCCTTACTATGCTTTCATCGCTACACCAAAAGTACTGCGATTGGAGGTTGGTATTGGCTGCATACAATTCTGGAGCCGGTAGGGTCAACAAAGCCATTCGCATGGCAGGAAGTACGGATTATGAGGCCATCAAGCAGTATTTGCCTATCGAGACACAGAACTACCTGCCAAAGTATGTGGCAGCTGCCTATGTGGGTCACTATTTTGAAGATTATGGTTTGAATCCGAAGGATCATAAAATTGACTTTGGCAAACTGACGGTATTGACGGTATATACCAAACTTACTTTTTCTGAGGTTGCTGAAACGACCGGTCTGTCCATACATGCTGTTCGTTCACTTAACCCGGCTTACTTGCAGGACGTGTTGCCCAGAACCACAAGCGGCAACTTTCTGGTTGTTCCTGAAAAAGTGGCGACGACCCTAAAGGATTACTTGAAAGAGTTAGGTCAGTCCAAAGGAGCAGTTGCTAAGCTGGATACAAAATATCAGAAGGGGTTACCTTTCTGGGGTATCTTCGCATCTGTTGAAACTGCAGCGGCTTAAGTAAGAAGACCATTTTGATGAAAGCGTCCGAAAAGCAATTGTTGCTTTCCGGACGCTTTTGTTTTGGGTTATCCCTTAAAATTATTTATGTTTAGTGCGCCAAAACAATATAAATATGCAGACCCTATTAGCTTACATAAATTGGAACGCCTCTCCCGATATCATTTCTATCGGTTTCCTGACACTCAAGTGGTACGGTCTGTTTTTCGCATCGGGATTTTTGCTCGGACTGTTTATGGTCAAGCGCATGTTTGCCGTTGAAAATGCGCCGGAAGAATGGCTGGATAAGGCATTCATCTATATTGTGCTGGGTGCAGTGTTGGGTGCCAGGTTTGGGCACGTCTTTTTTTACGACTGGGATTATTATTCCCAGCACCTGTCCGAAATTCCCATGATTTGGAGGGGAGGCCTTGCCAGTCATGGAGGAGCTATAGGAGTATTGATAGCGCTGTGGTTGTTTTCGCGCAACGTTTCCCGGCAATCTATGCTCTGGATATTAGACAAAGTAGTAGTGCCAACGGCATTGGCGGCTGCGTTTATACGGATGGGCAATATGATGAACTCCGAGATTTTAGGTAAGCCTGCCGATGTAGCCTGGGCATTTGTGTTTCTTAAGGTGGACGATGTGCCCCGGCATCCGGTTCAACTTTACGAGTCTATTACCTACCTGATCAGTTTTGCTGTTTTGTATCAGGTGTATTGGAAGACCGACTTCCGTTTTTATCCGGGTAAAATTTTTGGCCTGTTTCTGATTTTCATCTTCGGTTCCCGAATCCTCTGGGAACAATTCAAGGATAGCTTGGGCGGCTTTGAAGAAAGTCTGGGGCTTTTGTCCACCGGCCAATGGTTGAGTATTCCTTTTGTGCTGACAGGCTTGTATTTTGTATTCCGCAACACGGAAAAAGTGGGCTACAAGTTCAAAAAAACAAACAAATCCTAAGCACCATGACAGGCCTTAGCGGTATCCCGGTATGCTGTCTGGTCGGTATGCTGTCCATTGCCTGCAATACCCCGTCCCAAATGGCACTACCTTATGCGTTCGATCAGCCCGACAAAGTATTCCTCTTGCCGCCCGAACTAGTCGAGATTTCCGGATTGTCTTTGTCTGCCGATGAACAGCATATTATGGCCATCCAGGACGAATGGGGGCACCTGTTCCATATTGATCTACAGACGGGTGCTGTACTGTCTTCGACGCCTTTTGGCGCAGCCGGCGATTACGAGGGTGTAGAATTTGTGGACTCCTTCGCGTACATTGTCAACAGCAGCGGAACCCTGTTTCAGGTCAGTCTTCCCGAAACCGAAGTTGCTACTTTCGAAACTTTTCTCAACGACAGCTATGATGTCGAGGGGTTGGGCTACGACAAAAGCAGCCATCGTCTGCTGCTGGCCTGCAAAGAACATCCCGGCAATAACGAAGATCGCATGGTATTTGCATTTTCCCTTGCGGAAAAACAACTCCTCCCGGAACCCGTACTGCGCGTCACCCAAGAGGATGTCCGCAGGCATACCGGCAACAGGGATGTGCTTTTTAAGCCATCCGGAATTGCCCGTCATCCGCTGACCAACGAGTATTACCTGCTTTCAGCCGCTGCGGACATGCTGCTGATCCTCGATGCAGAAGGGCAGATCCGCCAATGCATCCCACTGCCCAAACATCGCTTTCACCAGCCCGAGGGGATTTGTTTTTCCAGCAATGGAACCCTCTACATTTCCGACGAAGGTGGTAAAAGACGACCTGGCTCCATTAAGGTTTTTTTCCCGAAGGGATAAAATACAAAACCGGCAACAAACCAAATATCCTCACAGACGTTAGCCTTGATATGCTTATGTTTACTTAAATTTGTATCCTGGTAAGGAATAACGTTCATCAACTCAAAACCAATTATATACCAAAGGAGTATGGCAGAATACGAAATGAGGGTTCCCACCATTGGGGAATCCGTAACGGAAGTAACCCTCTCGCAGTGGCTCAAAGCCGATGGCGACTATGTAGAGCTCGATGATCCCATTTGCGAGTTTGAATCAGACAAGGCTACCCTCGAGTTTCCCGCGGAAGCTGCAGGCAGACTTATCCATGTAGCTGCAACGGGCGATGACCTTGAAATTGGCGCGCTGGTGGCAAAAATAGACACCACTGCGGTGAAACCAGATGGAGGATCCTCCAAAACTGCTCCGGCAACAACAACGGCGACTCCCGAGACGGCTCCCGTAGCAGCTGCTAAGGAAGCACCGGCCACTACTACCTATGCAAGCGGTCATCCCTCCCCGGCTGCTGCTAAAATTCTCAAAGAAAACAACCTGGAGGCTTCCAGCGTACAAGGCACCGGAAAGGATGCCCGCATAACCAAAGAAGATGCCTTGAAAGCAGCAGCAGCAAAGCCTGCAGATGCGCCTGCGGCAAAATCAGCGACAGTGGATCAACCGGTTTTCGTAGCTCCGGAATCAATGGCCTTCAGCCGCAATACCAGCACCAAAAAGATGAGCCGCATGCGTAAGACCATTGCCAAAAGGCTGGTTAGCGCCAAAAACGAGACGGCCATGCTGACGACTTTCAACGAGGTTGACCTGACCGCCGTGATGGAGTTGCGGGCTAAATACCAGGACAAGTTTGTGAAAAAATACGGCATCAAACTTGGATTTATGTCCTTGTTTGCCAAAGCCTGCGCCAAAGCGCTTATGGAAAAGCCCGATGTGAATGCGTACCTCAGCGATAACGAGATCATCTACCACGACTACGCCGATATTTCAATCGCCATCTCTACCCCCAATGGTTTGGTAGTACCTCCCGTGCACAATGTTGAATCTTTGAATTTTGCTCAAATTGAATACAAAATCAAGGAATTATCAGAAAAGGCACGAACGGGAACGCTTTCTATGGATGAGATGAGCGGAGGTACGTTTACGATTACCAACGGTGGAGTTTTTGGTTCTTTGTTGAGCACACCTATTCTCAATGAGCCCCAATCTGCTATTCTGGGTATGCATGCCATTCAGCAAAGACCGGTTGCGGTGGATGGAAAAGTAGAAATCCGCCCTATGATGTACCTGGCGCTTTCTTATGACCACCGGATCATTGATGGCAGTACCTCGGTTACTTTCCTTGTGAGGGTCAAAGAGCTGCTGGAGGATCCCATTAACCTGCTGATGGATTTGTAATCATTTTAAAATAGCTTCGCCATGACCTTGCAGGAATTGTTCAACCGAATAGCAGACTACCCACAGTTGGTACTGTTCTTTTTTGGGGTTGTGCCACTTGCTGCCTGGATATTGGGAAGCGTTTCCAGGGGGGAAGGTCATCTTTCTCCCTGGAAATACATTTACGCCGTTCTGATTTACCTGGCAGCCATACCCGGCATATTTGCCGTTACCCTGAGTGTTTATCTGTTTCTTTTTGAACGGAGGAGTATCCTGGATACAGACCTCTACATACAGGTGGCTCCGGTGATGTCCATGGCTACCACGCTACTGCTCATCCGCAAAAATGTTGATCTGGACTGGATTCCGGGTTTCGACAGACTGTCCGGCCTGATTGCCATGATCGCTGCTGCGATGGTTATTATGTGGTTGGTGGACAGGACCCACCTGGTCGTTTTTTCTTATCTCCGGTTCGAATATGCGTTGATTATATTTCTCCTCCTGTTCCTGGTGATCCGCTATAGTTGGGGGAGGTTTATTGGTGGGAAAAGAACCAGATAAAGCAGCAATTTCTCGTGTGGAAAATAACCTGCTTTGGCCGACTATCCAGCCTGTTCCATAAATGTCACTAACGGCTGCTTCTAACGACCCTGAAAATATGGTTTTGTCCGCCGGTAATAGTTCGAATTTGATCAACAAATACGACATGAGAAATTGCTGCAGATAAGGCCACAATTCGTTATCAGCATCCTGAAAGCCAACACACGCTCCCCCATACGCCCAATCATCCAAAGGTGGAATTCCACTTCGCGAAAAATTTCCTCAAAACGGGCCAGATCAAGGTTACCTTTATCGTCGTCGGGGGATTAATAAGGGTAATCAGGTGGAAGGCACCTTAAGGTGCCTTCCACCTGATTCACAAACACCTGAAAAACAAAAAATTAGGTTATTTTTTTGATCAAAAAGGCTGTTTTTTCCGGCTGGTTAAAATTTCCGGTCGTGGTTATTTTTCCCCTACTATGCGCTTCAGTTCTGCCTCCTGTTGCCGGGTAAGACCATACTCCTTTGCCAACCCTTCGGGTGATGGTCTGAAATACAAAAACCCCGCCATACCCAGTCCGAAATAAATGAGGTATAACAAATTGCCGTGAAGCAATGCCAGTGTCAGCACGATCAGGTTACAGCCCTCCAGAATGGCCGAACGAAGGATCACGGTGGTATGGTAATGCTGTAATACTCGGCCGATGTTTTCCAGACCTGCTCCTTGAGTAGTGCGCAACCTGTTCATCAGGAAAGCGCCTGTAAGGCCGGTCAAGGCGATGATCAAAGGTAGTTGTTCGAAGGTATAAGACCGGTAACCTTCCGTTGCATTAGCCGCTTTGCCGGTGGTAATCATCCAGACGACGAGCACTGCGAACAGCAGTTGTCCGATAAAAAGTGCCGAATAAATCAGGCTGGTCTGTTTGTATTGCTGCATTGTCATTTTATTTCACCCATCCAGCGTTGCATCCAGGGGCTCAGTGCCAGGATAACCAAACCTGCTCCTCCGGTGCTCAACACGACACTCATAAACAAATCGGGCATTTGCTGTACATTTTCGGGATCAAATGCTCCGGCTACCAATCCTGCAACGAGATTACCCAGTGCCGTTCCGACGAACCACATCCCCATCATCTGACTCACATAGCGGCGAGGTGCCAGCTTGGTAGTCGTACTCAATCCTACGGGACTCAAACAAAGTTCACCGGAAGTATGCAGGAAGTAGGTCAGGATCAAGAAAAACGGGCTTGCGGGAAGACCTGAAGCGGCAATGCCAGCCGCCTGAACCATCACAAAAAAGCCCAGTGCCAACAGGATAAGCCCCAGGGCAAACTTTATCGGCGTGCGTGGATTGAGTTGAAGCATGGCTAATTTCACCCAAAGTGCACCAAAAATGGGTGAAAAAATAATGATAAACATCGGGTTGACCGATTGGAGCCAGCCCGCCGGGATTTCCCAGCCACCAACCATCCGATTGGTGTAGCGCTCTCCAAATAAATTCAGCGAAGACCCCGCTTGTTCGAACCCAGCCCAAAACATGGCAGCAGCCATCACCAACACAAAAATCACCACCACCTTCCTTTTTTCATCTCCATCCAAACCTCCGGCCAATAACACGTAAGCAAAATATCCGACCGCTACCACTCCAATGATCACAAAAGTTGCCTCGGCCAGACCACGGGGAGTATATAGATCAATGATACCCATATATTGTAAAGCGACCAGCAACAGTACAGCCCCTATTCCAAAGACAGCTGCCAGCTGATTGTTGCCCGATCCAAACTTTGCATTTTTATCCATATTGATATTGGGTTGCAAACCCACTTCACCCAGGTTTTTCTTCATGAAGTGGAACTGTACCAAGCCGAAAAACATACCGACCCCTGCAAAGGCAAAACCGGCGTGCCAGTTGACCTCCTCTCCCAGGTAACTACACACGAGAGGACCCAGAAACGCCCCGATATTAATTCCCATATAGAACACCGAAAAGCCGGCATCCCTGCGAGCACCACCCTCGGGGTACAAATCGCCCACGATCGCACTTACATTTGGCTTAAGCAAACCGGTACCAATCACAATAAGCCCCAGACCCAGAAAAAAAGTCGTTTCAGAAGGAATAGCCAGGGTAAAATGCCCCAGCATAATGATAATTCCCCCATACCAAATGGCCTTCTGTGCACCAATCACCCGATCGGCCAGCCAACCTCCCGGCAGGGTAAGCAGATAAACCCCACAAGTATAAAGTCCATAGATAGCAGCTGCCTCTTCACTGGAAAAACCCAAACCTCCGGATTCGGTAGCGGCCACCATGAATAAAATCAGCAAGGCACGCATGCCATAATAGCTGAATCGCTCCCACATTTCCGTGAAAAACAGGGTAGAAAGCCCTATAGGATGGCCGAAGAATTGCTTGCTCATAAGTTGGTTTTAGAAATACGCAATGCTGATTCGCTCTAAAATAAATAATTTACCGAACAAGCTGCTCAGTTGAGCCAAACATTTTCAGCATTTTGCTCCAAAACCAATTTCCAGCCGGCGGCTTCTGTCATAAAACGGATTACCTCAATCATCTGGTTGCCCTCGAGTTGCGCCTCATCCATCAACCTGCTCTCCATTGCCTTTTCCCGAAGTGCCTCTTTGGCATTTTTATTCAAATTCGTGTAATCCGCAGTTGTAAAAGTATTGAACCAACTTTCCGCCAGGTCGCGGTACTCGATGTCGTGGTCAATCGAAAGGATCTCCGGACTGGGCAGGTTGCTCAGGGTGATCGTCTTGTTCAGACTATCGGCCTTTATCCGGATATTCGCCATATCATAGCCCACCAGCACCTTGCCCTTCACCCGCAAACTAGCCTTCTTCGTAAAATAAAAATTACCCGGCAATGGAAAATACATAGAAAACTGCCGAATATTAGACTCATCGTACCATTCGTCAAAATTTCCCTCCACCGTAACCAACTTGCACACTTTTTCCACCTTCTCGAGCAGAATATGTGCACTGGATACCGTTTGCTCTTTTGCCTTACGGCCAAAAAACCAATAGCCAAGCCAAACACCCAGCCCCAATGCTGTAAAGAGCAAAATAATAGAGAGTATTCGTTTCACAGGTTTGGATTTTATTCGTCATCGAAATCTATACGGGCGTTCATGTCGTATCGCAAGCCTTTATAACTTTTGAGCACAGCTTTTACAGAACCCACGGATACCGGCGACTCAATCATCAAAGGGATCCGGTTGGCATCGTCCGAAACCCAGATGTGCATATTGGTTCCCTCGCCAAAATAATATCCCCCCTCTATCACATCCGGAGTAAAATGGATGGCCTTAAATTTGCCCTGCCCCTTGATCTTTTTTGCAGCCTCCTTTCCCCTGTAATGCACTTGTAGTGGCCAGACTTCCTTGTCCATAAAGATCTTAATCGGGATTTCGTAATCCTTTGGGATCTGATCAAAAGGAATATTTCTACAAAAATACACGATAGAAAGCAGATCGTGCATACAGGAATCTATGTCATAGACGGTTTTTTTGGCGCTTTCCTTGGTTTTTCCCCGAAGGGAGACCGCCTTACCCGTGCTATGGTCAAACTCGACCCGGTCGTAGAGCCGATACCCTCCTTCCTGTATATCCCGGATGGAAACCAAAGGGAGGAGCGTTTCTTTGTCAATGTAGGTATCGTATTTGTCGCGTACCTTATAAAACCACTCGTAGCTTTTGTAAGTCTGACCGTGTGCAGAAATATGATAAGTAGTGCCATTATCCCTGACGGAAAAAACAACCTCCCCTGCCGACAGCCAGACGAAGTTCCAGTTGTAGTACATTTTATACACAATTTCTTCTCCAGCTTGAAAAGCTACATTTTCCGAGCTGCAGGGCGCTGTCCGGGGAAGGGTATCCGGGATGCCCCAGGCGCTCCACAACAAAAGTGCCAGAGAAAATACACTATTCCGTACTTTGATTTTTTTCATAGCCAATAGACTTTAATACGTTGGTTCTGAAGATAAAAAACGCTCCCCATAACGCTGGAAGCGCGAGATTTATTATAAAAAGCGCAAAGGTGGCAGAAAGGATACTGATTTCGTTGGCCTCAAAAACCGACCAAACCAACAAGGCAATCTCGCTCCGCGCCAGCAAAGCCCCGAAGGGAGGCAGGGGGATACCCGTTTGCAATAAAAATATCGTAGCTATACCGCTTGCCCCCTGCCAGAACCCCGGATGGATGCCAAAAAATTCAAGTAAGAGCAAGTACTGCCCTGCATATACTGCGTAGCGCAGAAAAGCCAGCCATAGCGCAAACACCAGTTGGGGTGTTGTACAACTTCCATGGGTCCACAGCGGAGCCAAATAGTTGTCCAAGCGATTACCCAAAGGCAGTCGCCGCAATCCAGCAACCACACTCCGGCTATGCAAATACAACCATACTCCTCCCAGCCACCCCAGGATCAAAAGCACCCACACCTGCACCGCTCCCGGCAGTTCCCAGTCTGCAACATACCAAACAAAAAAACCCGCCCCTACAATTCCCAATCCCGTAAGCACGATAATCTGTGCCAGACTCCCCATCAAAGTAGCCAGCACCACCCGCCAGTTATGAGTAGCATCCGTCAGTAGCAGACGCCCCGCATATTCGCCTGTCCGGTTGGGCATGAACAAAGACACCGCAACGCCACCCAAAACAGCCTTTAAAGCCTTACCCAAAGGTAATCGCAGCTCCGGCCTTAGCAATACCTGCCATTTGAAAGTTTCCAACAGCCAATTGACAGGCATCAGGGCAATCGCCAGCCCTGCATACCACCATACCGGATCCCTCAATTCCAGCAAAAAAGCCTGGCGCAGGGTATGCAAAGAATGGGTTGCAAACACCTGCACGTACAGGGCGTACAACAACAAACTCAGAATAACCACTTTGACACTCGCATGAAGCAAAAACTTACCTGACAAAGTAAAAAATTTAAAAAAATAGTTTTAAAAATTGCAAAATTGCAACATTTGGTGTTTATTTGAAACAAATAAAAAGGATACTTGAAACAACCACAAGCCTCTTACCGTCTGCTTGGAGTAGATCCGGGTACCAATATCCTGGGTTTTGCCATACTTGAAGTAAGCAAAAGTAAGCTTTCTGTACCTGAGCTGGGGGTTATCCGCTTACAACAATTTCAGGATCATCACCAGAAGTTGCGGCACATCCACGAGCGCCTACAAGGGATTATCCGTTCTTTTCAACCTGAGGTCATGGCCATTGAAGCTCCTTTTTTTGGAAAGAATGTTCAATCCATGCTCAAGTTGGGTCGTGCGCAGGGCGTTGCCATTGCTGCGGCCATCACCATGGATTTATCGGTATTTGAGTATGCGCCTCGAAAAATCAAGCAATCCGTTACAGGAAAGGGGAATGCTACGAAGGAGCAGGTAGCGGCGATGCTGGAGCAGATTTTGCAGCTCAGGCTTGACCAGCACACCTTGGACGCTACGGATGCGCTTGCGGCAGCGCTGTGTCACCACTACAATCAAAATTCGATTTTGGGTACGGGTCGGCGTTACAAGGACTGGTCAGACTACGTCAAAAATCAAAAATAAGCGTACGCGTGCTACTGTAGGCCAACAAAAAAGCTCTTCTGTGGAAATCCACAAAAGAGCTTTTTGTTTGGTATGGTTTGTTCGGATACGCTTAGCCCTGTTCGAGCGCTGAAGCACCACCTACAATCTCTAAAATCTCTTTGGTAATAGCCTCCTGACGTGCCTTGTTGTAGCTCAATTTCAACTCCTTGAGCAGCTCATTAGCATTTTCGGAAGCCTTATCCATAGCTGTCATTCGGGCACCATGTTCAGAAGCGTGGGTATCGAGCAAATACTTCTGGAACTGGGTTTGCAGGATACCGGGAACCAGGTAATCCAGCAATGCCTCTTTATCGGGTTCAAACACATAATCCACCTTGCGTTTGCGATCATCGCCTGTTGTCTCCGGCTCCAGCTTTTCCACGGGTAAAAACTGCTGAACCATGGGATACTGGACAGCTGCATTTTTAAAAAAGCCATACACTACCTCAACGCGATCGAACTTCCTGGCAAGGAAGGCGTCCATCAGTCCTTGAGAAACCTGCTTCACGTTATCGAAGCTCAGGTTATCGAAAAGCGTCAGATATTGGGTATTGAAATGGACATCCGTGTAGCGTTTACGGAAGAAATCGTATCCTTTTTTACCGATGAAAAGCATAGAAACATTGCCGGCCTCCATTTGTGCCGCGTAGGTCTCTGTCAGTAGAGTAACCGCTGCCTTGTTAATATTCGTATTGAAGGCACCGCAAAGCCCTCTGTTCGAAGTAACCACAACAATACAAACCTTCTCTGCTGCTCTTTGCTCGCCATACTGCGTTGTGCTATCGCCATCCATATTGGACAAAATATTGCGCAGCATCTCGTTTAGTTTGTCGGCATAAGGTCTCATCCGTTGGATAGCCCCTTGAGCCAGGCGAAGTTTGGAAGCAGAAACCATTTTCATAGCTTTGGTGATCTGCTGAGTATTGTTGACGGAAGCGATCCGGTCTCTGACTTCTTTTAAATTACCTGCCATGTACTGTAAGGTTTTCGATCAATAAAAAAGGATACGCTCAACTATTACTTCTTGTATTTGGCTGTCAAGTCCTTGGCCAGTTGTTCAACTTTAGCCAGGTCTTGATCTTCCAGTTTTCCTTTTCTGAAATTAGCCAAGATATCAGCATGCTGTGCCTCGAGTGTATTCAGGAAGTTTTCCTCGAATTCCTTCACCTTTTCTACCGGAACGCTTTGCAATAAAGCTTTGGTACCCAGGTAGATGATAGCCACTTGCTTCTCTACGGAAACCGGAGAAAACTGTGCTTGTTTCAGAATTTCCACATTTCGGCGTCCTTTATCCAACACCCGTTGGGTAGCGGCATCCAAGTCTGATCCGAACTTTGAGAAAGCTTCCAGTTCTCGGAAAGCCGCCTGATCCAGTTTTAGCGTACCAGATACCTTTTTCATGGATTTGATCTGAGCGGAACCACCCACCCGTGAAACCGAGATACCTACGTTGATCGCCGGGCGGATACCTGCGTTGAACAGGTTAGTTTCCAGGAATATCTGACCGTCGGTAATAGAAATAACGTTGGTAGGAATATATGCAGAAACGTCACCCGCCTGCGTCTCGATAATGGGAAGTGCTGTAAGCGAACCGCCTCCTTTCACAAGGGGTTGGCCATTAGCATCTTTCGCATTGACCAATGACTCGGGCAGGTCGTTCATCTGACGTGCAATATCATCGTTGGCGATTACTTTAGCTGCACGCTCCAACAAGCGAGAGTGCAGGTAAAAAACGTCACCTGGGTAAGCTTCGCGTCCGGGAGGGCGACGCAACAGCAGGGACACCTCGCGGTAAGCAACTGCCTGTTTGGACAAATCATCATAAATGATCAGTGCTGGTCTGCCTGTATCGCGGAAGAACTCACCGATAGCAGCTCCTGCGAAAGGCGCATAAAACTGAAGGGGAGCTGGATCAGAAGCAGAAGCAGAAACGATCACGGTATAATCCATGGCACCATTCTCCTCGAGGATCCGAGCCACCTGAGCCACGGTAGAAGCCTTTTGGCCGGAAGCCACATAAATACAAAATACGGGTTCCCCTCTTTCGTAAAACTCGCGTTGGTTGATAATCGTATCCAATGCGATAGCCGTCTTACCTGTCTGGCGGTCACCGATAATAAGCTCGCGCTGTCCGCGTCCGATAGGAATCATCGCATCAATAGCTTTGATACCTGTTTGGAGGGGTTCCTGTACGGGCTGGCGGAAAATAACCCCTGGTGCCTTTCTTTCGAGTGGCATTTCGTAGGTAGTTCCTTCAATTTTGCCTTTTCCATCAATAGGAATACCGAGCGTGTTCACCACACGACCTACGAAACCATCGCCTACATTGATGGAAGCGATTTTGCCGGTACGTTGTACGCGTGATCCTTCTCTGATGCCATCGCCGGCACCCATCAAAACCACCCCGACATTATCTTCCTCGAGGTTAAGTACGATAGCCTCCACGCCTGTTTCAAACTTGACCAACTCACCCGCTTGGGCTTTGGTCAATCCGAAGATACGAGCGATACCGTCACCTACTTGGAGTACAGTACCGAACTCTTCTAGTTCTGCGGCGGAGCTGAAACCTGAAAGCTGTTGTTTCAGGATCGCGGATATTTCATCAGGTTTAACATCAACCATAATAGAGGTATTTGCGGTTTTACGATAGAATTATTCAATTGGGCCTTAAGCGGGCAAAAAACGAATTAGCTCGCAATAATCTGCGAGATATACAAATTGTCTTTAAACTCGTGCTTGAGTTGCTTCAAGCTATGTAGGACGGTGGTATCAATTACCCTTCCCTCTGTCTCAACAATAAAGCCACCGATCAGTTGTGGATCCACTTTCAACTCCAGCTCCACATTTTCCTTTACCGCACCGTGAGCCTGTAGCTTGCTGATCAGTGCCTGTTGGGCATCTGCCGACAAGGGTGTAGCGGAAATAATTTTAACGGCAGAAATATGTCTGTAAGCGCGATACAACTCAAAGAACTCCATAGCAATTTCAGGCAGATAAGCTTCCCGTCCTTTTCGGATCAAGATACCCAGAAAAGCCAGCGTGGTCTCATGGAAAGCCTTTCCGAAAAGTGCCTGAACCACACTGTGTTTCTTGGGCTTCGGAATAATGGGGCTTTTGATCAACAGAAAAAAATCCCTGTTTTTCGTGGCCTCATGAAAAGCGCGCACATCCTTATGGACTTCCTCCAGCTTGTTTTGTTCGATAGCCAGATCCATAAGAGCCTTGGCATATCTTGAAGCTATTCTTTTAACAGACATATTATTTCGCTTTTGTACTGTTCAACAACAAAGTCGGTAAGCAGAGAGGGCTGATTGCCGCTGGACTTAGTTCAACTTAATATTTTCGATCTGACCTTTCACGAAAGTCTCTCGATTCTGGTCATTTTCCAGTTCCTTTTGCAAGACCTTCTGAGCGATTTCCAGCGCGAAATTTCCGATTTGATTTTTCATATCAATTACGGCAGCCATTCGTTGGTTTTCGATATCCTGTCTGGCTCTCGCCAAAATGCGGCTCGCTTCCTCTTTTGCCTGCTCTCTCGCTTCGTTGACGATAGCGTCCTTCGCATCCTTAGCCTCTTTCAAAATCTTTGAGCGTTCCTCTCTCGCCTCGATCAGGATCTGTTCATTTTGTGCCTGCACGCCCTCTACCTCTTCACGGGCTTTCTTGGCCTGGTCAAGTGCCTGCTGGATATCCTGTTCTCTGCTTTTTAGCGCCTGCTGGATAGGCTTGAAGGCAAACTTTGCCATCAGGAACCAAAAGATAGCAAAAATAATGAGTGTCCAGACCATCAAACCCGGCTCGGGTCTGATCACGGAAAAGTCTGCCAAAAAAAGGATAGATTCCATTGTCTTTATTTTCTTTATTCGATGATTCGATAATCTTTTTGGCCAGGATAGAGCCGGTAAGCAACCAACCGTTACTTACCGGCCTGGTCTTTCAAACGTTTTTCTTACGCGAAGAAAGCAAGGATGATAGCGATCAGAGCTGCACCTTCGATAAGGGCTGCCATCAAGATCATGTTTGAACGAATATCACCTACTACTTCGGGTTGGCGAGCAATAGCATCCATCGCTTTAGTACCGATATTTCCAATACCGATTCCCGCTCCGATTACTGCAAGTCCAGCTCCAATTGCCGCTAGTGTACCAGTCATGATTGTTTGATTTTATGATAAAAATAAATTGAATGTCAGTTTAATGATGGTGTGGCTCTTCAATGGCCGCACTGATATAAGAAGCAGACAAAATACAGAACACAAAGGCCTGAATGAAAGCTACCAACAGCTCGATAGACATCATGAACATCGTCAGGGGTACTGCGATGAAAATACCGGTAATCGAGCCAGTCAGACTTT
The DNA here is from genome assembly GCA_030729925.1 of Saprospiraceae bacterium. Taxonomy (GTDB): domain Bacteria; phylum Bacteroidota; class Bacteroidia; order Chitinophagales; family Saprospiraceae; genus JALQTV01. Next base: position 15,356 of record JANQWK010000094.1, on the reverse strand, counting down.
GTCCTACATCACCAAAGATAAAAATCAGACTCACAAAGATAATGATAACGATGTGACCTGCTGTGATGTTGGCGAAAAGTCGAAGCATCAAGGTGGTAGGCTTGATGATCAAACCCATAATTTCCACCGGAGTCAGGATAATTTTAATCCACGCAGGTACCCCAGGCATCCACAAGGTATGCTCCCAGTAGTGCTTGTTACCGCTCAGGTTGGTTACAAAAAAGGTAAATATCGCCAATACACTCGTCACCGCCAGGTTACCCGTTACGTTTCCACTTCCCGGAAAGAACGGAATCTGGCCAATCAGGTTCAATCCCAATACAAAGAAAAATACGGTAAGCAAAAACGGAAGGTACTTTTCGTATTTGTGACCCAAAAACGGTACGGCCACCTCGTCCCGGATAAATACGACAATCGGCTCCATCAAAGACTGCATTCCCTTAGGTGCCTGTCCTTCGCGCGTGCGATAAGCCTTGGCCACTCCCAGAAAAACAATCAACAATAAGATCACCGTCAACAACATCGTAAACACATTCTTGGTGATGGAAAAGTCGTAGTACGAACTAATGCCACCTCCCAACATACCTCCGTCAAGCGTGGTTTTTCGATCCAAATCATAACAGTTACCCTCGTACATCACCTGATAAATCTCCCGCTTCTTGCCATCTACTTCCGCCTCACGAGACGTAAAACACTCCACCGCTACCTTTTCCCGAGGGAAAGATGCATCCACAACACGCATGACTACTCCCTCGTGCAACACATACCCCTCTACCGCATTCTTACCGTCACCATGGTGGCCAAATTCAAAAGCATTCGACATGAACACCGACCATCCCTGCTCCGGCGCATACAAAATACAAGGAAGCGGAACGTAAAGGTCACCAAAAATGTGAAAGGCGTTCGCATCCGCAATGTGATGGAAGGCTACTGCACTCGGACTGTATTCCTCCTCGTGATGACAAGAACACTCCCCATGGGCCTCCGCCGTTTCGTGATGAACCTCTGCGTGATGCTCCTGTGCCGGCAACTGCTGGTAGAACAGACTGATTAAAGCAAGGATACTCAGGATATTTCGCATGTACAATTACTTTTTGAATAGACCTGTTTCTAAAATCCGTGCAAAGGTAGGTACTTTGAACTTTTTTTGGAAACAATTATATTTTTTTTTAGTGGCCTTCGGGTTTTTATTTTCTTTGAAAAACAATACGTTATGGGTAATCTCCCCCAATGTGAGACCAACTATTCTAAGGTTTTTTTGCAAATCCAACTAAAATTGCAAAACAGGGCTGGTTTCCAAATTATAATTTGATCCCAACTGTTTGATACCCCCAAATACAACCGCCTTAATACTTCCTGTAAACAAGGCCTGATGCCCACCAAAGATGACCCAAGGATTTGCCTTGGACAGCCTTGAAAACCCCGATGCCCTTAGCTCAAAAGCAATAGGTGGTTACGTTTTTGGATGTGGAGGTATTAATAAGGGTAATCAGGTGGAAGGCACCTTAAGGTGGCTTCCACCTGATTTACAAAATATTAAAAATCAATATCTTGAATACAAAAAATTACTCGGAATCGTCAAGCCATTCACGGGCTTCATTGTCCAGGGTTTGGTTGTCGGCTACGCGAGTGGTGAACGTACACCATTTGCAATCTTTTTTTCCACAGCCTTCAAACTTTCGCTGTTGGATTTGCCGATAGGTTTGCAGCAGCAGTTGTTCCATCCAGGACTTATTTTCCGGTAGGAATGACAATTGTTTGTCCACAAGTTCGCCGCTGACCGGATCGGGTTGCAAATAAGCCAGTTGGGTTTCGCGCACGAGGTGTCCGCGATGGTCCCAGGCTTCGTACAGTACCTGATAGAACAGCATTTGCCGCCAGGCGTTGGCTCCGAAAGGATTGGCTGTTGTTGGTTCGCGCCAGTGTTCTTTTCTCGGCAAGCCGGTTTTGTAGTCCACCAGAATCACTTCATTGGGGGTGGGGAATACTATCTTGTCCAGGGTTCCGGCGATGGGAACACCTTCCCGGGTTGCGGTGTGGATAATGCGCTCGAGCACCACATCTTTGATCCAGTGCGGACTTTTTTCCCGCACGTAGGCGGGGAGGAAAGTTTCGCCCCGACTAAGATATTGCTGCCAGCTTTCAGCTGAAAAAACGGCCCGATGGCGTTGCATTTGTTCTCTGAACAACGTTAATACCGCTTCCGCATCGGGGAAAACCTTCTCCCGGCTGCGTTTCATGTGTTCAAAGACCTTTTGTAATACCTCATGACAAACCGATCCAAAGATACCGTTTTCGCCGGGCACGGCGGGAATACCTAAAACGGACGAATAATAAAATCCGAGTGGACATTCCAGGTACTGCTGCAGCGAAGAGGGGCTGAGCCGAAAATCCTGCAGCCAGCGATCGAAGTACGGATCCTGGGCAAAATCGGAAGGCGTGATCCGTAAATCGAGTTTGGCCATTTCTCCGATTTGCACAGGAGAAAGCTGACCATTTTCAGGAATAATGTCTGGCAGTTGACAGATTTCGTCCACAAAAACAGCGGGTTCCAAAAGCTTTCCCTGTTCGTCGGTTTCACTGAAAGAAATGGTCAGGGATTTGCCTGCGCGGGTACAAGCCACATAAAACAGTCTTCGTCTGGCTTCCAGGGCGTCTTCCTGTCCGGATAGCGTAAGGGTTTCCGGTAAGGAGAACTTGGACTGTCCCGTTTTGGCGCCAGCCTCCCAATAATCTCTGGTGCAGTCTATCATGAACACGTGTGCAAACTCCAGTCCTTTCGCGCTGTGAGCGGTCAGAAGTTGTATGCCCTCGTTCTGGTCAATCGTTTTTACCAATTCCAGGGATATGCCACTCTCTTCCATATTGTCCAGCAGCAGCATTAGGCCCTCCAAATCCAAAGCTGCATCCAGGCGAAGCTGTTCTGCGATAAAGTCGGTTAGGGTCTTGAGTACCTGAACTGACCAAATGCCGTCCGGCTGCTCCAGGTACCAGGCCAACAGCCCGCTTCGGTTCAGCACTTCGGAAAACCAATGCAGCAGGCTACGGTTGCATAGCGCTTGTGTGTGGTTCAGCAAAAAATTGAGGATGGCTGCGACCTTATCGGGATTTTTTAGTCCCGCTTTGGCGGGAAAATCAGGTTCATACAAAATTTTCCAGTCCTGATTCCCGGACGATTGAACTGCCACGGCGATGTCCATGATCGTCCTTCGATCTATGCCCCAGCACCCCAGGTGGAGTAGTTCATACAGCAACACTGCGCCGCTTCCCGGCTGTCGCCATTCCAGCTGAAAAAACTGCAGCAGGAGGCGGGTTTGTTTAAAAACAAGCTCTGTGAAAATATTTACCGGCCTTTTGGTGTAGTAGGGAACACCGGCGCCTTCGAGCAGGCGTATCAAGGCTTCGGACTGTTTGTGCCGGGCAAACAGGACAGCGATCTCTTTACCAGGCACGCCGGAGGAGAGCAACTGTCGGATATGTTCCAACACGCTGCCCATTTCCTGAAGGCGATTGGGAAAACGACGGATGCGGGGCCATTCTGACAGTCCCGCATAGAGGGGATGTCTAGCGATCAGCTGTTTGTGCACCGCTCCCATACCGGATTGCCGAACCAGTCGGGTCTCGTTGTGGCGGATAAGCACATCAGCCACATCCAGGATAGGCTGAGCGGAGCGATAATTTTCCGTCAGGGAAACCACCTTTACCCAGGGCTCATAGCGGGCATAAAACTCTGAAAAATGTTGCAGTCGAGCGCCCTGGAACTCAAAAATGGACTGATCATCGTCCCCTACAATAAAAATATTGGGTTGGTCCCAGTAGCTGATCAACTGCATCAGCAGCTCGTTTTGAGCGCTGTTGGTATCTTGGTACTCATCTGCCAGCACGTAGAGGTACTGTTCCTGGTATCGCTGCAGCAGCCAGGGATACTGTTCGAAAGCTCGGAGTACCCACAGGATCATATCCTCGTAATCGTAGCGCCCCTTTGCCAGGAGCAGCTCCTGGTAGCGCCCGAAACAATGTGCTGCGGCCAGGAGTTTATCCATTTTTCTCGTTTCCTCTGCTATTTTAGCGGTTTTTGGGCTTCCTTTTTTGGCATTGCCCCGACTCACCTGATACACAAACTCTGGTTTGTCGGGAAGTCCTTCGATATACGCTGCAACAGCCGATGCAATATCATCTGCTGTCCAGTTTTCCATTTTCATCCAACGAAACAGCTGTAGCAGGTGTCGTTCATAAAACCGCCCATCGAGCAGGCCTTTTCGAAGCGGATTTTCCCAGGGTAATTCCTGCAGGAGTTCCCGTGCGATTTCAGACTGTTCGATAGGCGAGCAGCGCTCGAGATGTTGTTGTCCGAAGATATCCAGGTTTTCACGGATGATCTTATTGCAGAACGCGTGAAAGGTAAAAATATGGACTTTGTGGGCATCTGGACCTATGATGCTCAATAGCCGTTGGCGCATGGCCTGCACGCCTGCATCTGTAAACGTAAGGCATAATATATTGGAAGGATAGGCATCGGTAGTGTCGAGGATATAGGCAATCCGGGTAGCCAACATGTGCGTCTTTCCCGTTCCGGGACCTGCGATCACCAGCACGGGCCCCTCGATATGTTCCACTGCGATGCGCTGAGCCGGATTCAGTTGTTGGAGCATAGCTGCAAAAACAGCGGGATTCGGGAAAAGGGGAGATGATGAACTGCGCATGGTTGGGGGTATCAGGAATGATCAGGTCGGAGATCTAATTTTTTCTGTAAGTCAAACAGCGCGGGATTAGCCTCTGCCATTTTCAGGAACACCTCTTTATCCGTAAGCGGTCGGGAGATTGTCGGGGTCTGCTCGTCGGGTCTTTTTTCCACCTGGATACGGAGCAGCAGCTGGCTATTTTGTAATTGCTCCCGCAAAAAATCCATAACAGACAACTCCTGTCGGAGGGTATTCTCCGCAATCCCGGTTGAAACTGTAGCAAGCACCTCGGGGTAATCAAACTCCAGGCGAGTATCCTCCATCACCCGCCTCAGTGCCTCTTTGTCGGATTGTCGGGCAAAAGTATCCCAAGCATCCTGAACCTCTGCCTGGCTGATTGCCGTATTCTCCACTACGGTGGTCGTTTCAGTGGACACCACTTCCATCACATCATCGAGCTTGATCGCTCCTGATTTTACTTTTTTGGGTGCAGGTGATACAGGAGGAGTGTGGATAGTTGCTGGTATTGAACCAGACGAGGTCAACGGTTCAGGTTCAGCGTTTTTTTTTTCTTCAGTCAGGGGATTCACCCGGACTGCGCGCTGGATATACGTCATTTTGATCAGCGCCATTTCCACGTGGAGGCGTTTATTGCGGGCTGTTTTATAGTGAATATCGCAATCATTGGCCATTTGAAGTGCGGTCACCAAAAAACCGGGGCTACTGAGGTAAGCCTGTTGCAGGTAGCGCTGTCTGAGCGCATCACCCACCTCCAGCAATTGTAGGGTAGTTGCATCCTGGCAAACCAGCAGGTTGCGCAGGTGTTCCGCCAGGCCATTGACAAACAAATCATGATCAAAGCCCTTTTTCAGGACATCGTCCAGAATCAACAATACCCGTGAGGCATCTTCTGCCAATAACGCATCAACAACCTGGAAAAAATAATCATAATCCAGGATGTTCAAGTTTTCGATCACATCCTGGTAAGTAATGCTATTAGCGGAAAAGGACACCATGCGATCGAAGATAGACAATGCGTCCCGCAGAGCGCCATCTGCCTTTTGGGCGATAATATGGAGGGCGTCCGGTTCGGCCTGGATATGTTCCTCATCGCAGATAAACTGCAGGTGCGCTGCGATCTGAGGAATTTGAATGCGTTTAAAGTCAAAAATCTGGCAGCGCGACAAGATAGTGGGTATGATCTTGTGTTTTTCCGTAGTTGCCAGGATAAAAATCGCATAAGGAGGCGGCTCTTCCAGGGTTTTCAAAAATGCATTGAACGCCTGCTGGGAAAGCATGTGCACCTCATCAATGATAAAAATCTTATATTTTCCCTGTTGGGGCTGAAAACGAACCTGTTCAATCAGTGCCCTGATATGCTCCACGCTATTGTTGGAAGCCGCATCCAGTTCAACAATGTTAAAAGAAGCCTGCTCATTGAATGCCTTGCAGGAAGAACAGGAATCGCAGGGATCCAGATCTGCGGTAGGTTGCTGACAATTAAGCACCTTGGCCAAAATTCTCGCACAAGTCGTCTTGCCCACTCCACGAGGACCGCAAAACAAAAAAGCGTGAGCCAGGTGACCGGTCTGAATAGCATTTTTCAGGGTATTGGACACATGTTCCTGTCCAACAACATCGGAAAAGCGAATCGGCCTGTATTTGCGTGCGGATACAACGTATTGACTCATCTATGCGGATTTGGGTTCCTACAAATCTTTTCAAAAATACAAAAAAACCACCATTGTTCAGGCGCCAACTTCAATCCCCTGAATTTTAAAACCTGACTATGCCGTTCCTGCCCAAAAGCTGCCCGACCTGAAAATATTTTTCTCCTGATATCAAATTTTTGGGTTTAAAATTTTGAAATTCAATGATTTACTAATCAGGTGCAAGGCACCTTAAAGTGCCTTGCACCTGATTACCCTTATTAATACCTCAAGCTTTGGGAAAGTAACTTCTCTAAACAATTATTTTTGCTGCTCGTTTCAAGTAGAATGTTGTTTTGAAAAAATTTATCCGATGAAAATTGCGTTGGCACAACTCAACTATCACATAGGCAACTTTGAAGGAAACCTTCGGAAAATGCTCGATGCTGTTGCGCGGGCGAAAGCGGGGGGTGCGGATCTGATCTGTTTTGCAGAACTGGCGACTTGTGGCTACCCGCCCCGGGATTTTCTTGAGTTTGAGGATTTTATCCGGCTTGCGGATGAGACTGTACATCGGCTAGCGGAAGCGGCTGAGGGAATTGTCATTATTGCGGGTTCTCCCACAAAAAATCCGGTTCCTGAGGGAAAAGATTTGTACAATTCAGCGTATGTCCTGGCCGACAAAAAAATTGCTGCTATCCGCCACAAGGCCTTGTTGCCCAACTACGATGTTTTTGACGAGTACCGCTACTTTGAGCCGGCCACGGAATTTGAGTCGGTAGAAATCCTGGGCAAGCGGATCGCGCTGACGGTATGCGAAGATATCTGGAATATTGGCAACGAGAACCCCCTTTATACTACCTGCCCAATGGATCATCTGATACAGGAACAACCTGATTTCATGATCAATATTTCTGCTTCACCGTTTAATTACAACAATCCGGTCAGCCGTACCCATGTGGTTAGATCCAACGTAAACCGCTACGGGGTACCCATGTTTTACGTCAACCATTGCGGTGCCCAAACAGAGCTGATCTTCGACGGGGGCTCTATGGTCATGTGTGCCAACGGGCAACTGTTTGACCGCCTGCCTTATTTTGAGGAAGATCTTCGGATATACGAACTGGACGAGGTGATGACTGCCTCCCGCCAAACGGATGACGCCTCTCCTTCCAAGATGGAATTGATCCACGATGCCCTGGTGCTGGGTTTGCGGGATTACTTTGGCAAACTTGGATTCCGAAAAGCAGTCATTGGTCTATCCGGCGGTATTGACTCTGCCCTCACAGCAGCCCTTACAGTAACCGCGCTTGGTTCAGAAAATGTAAGAGGCGTATTAATGCCCTCTCAGTTTTCGTCTGACCACTCGGTTGCAGATGCCGTTCAGTTGTCTGAAAACCTGGGCATCCACCATGAAATTGTACCCATTGCACCTGTATATGATAGCTTCGAAACGGCGCTCGCACCTGCATTTGAGGGCTTGCCTTTTAACATAGCAGAAGAAAACATACAAGCGCGGATAAGGGGTACGCTGTTGATGGGTTTTTCCAACAAATTTGGCGAAATCCTCCTCAATACCTCCAACAAGAGCGAGATGGCGGTAGGCTATGGCACACTTTACGGAGATATGTGCGGTGGGCTGAGCGTGATCGGCGATTTATACAAAACAGAAGTATATGAACTGGCGCGCTGGATCAACCGAGAGCGTGAAATTATTCCGGAAAACACCCTCACCAAGGCTCCTTCGGCCGAACTGAGACCCGACCAAAAGGATGCTGATAGTTTACCCGACTATGCCATCCTCGACGCGATCCTTTTCCAGTATATCGAAAATCGCAAAAGTCCGGGAGCGATCATTCAGATGGGTTTTGAGGAAAATCTGGTCAGACGGGTACTGCGACTGGTCAATACCAACGAATTTAAGCGCTACCAAACTGCACCCGTTTTGAGGGTATCCACCAAAGCCTTTGGTATGGGACGGCGAATGCCAATTGTGGGAAAATATTTATCCTGACCCTCCTGAGCATTCCGGGAAAGGCCATATCAGACATGGGCCTTCAACAGCTCCAGTCTTTCCCGGAAGATAAAGCGGGGAATAGCCGCATACAACTGCTCATAGCGTTCCAGCGCGTGATCCCGGTAGAGGTCATCGTTGGGGTTTATTCGAAACAACTCAAAATACACACTGGCCTCTTTGTCGGCCGGAAGGCCTTCTTCGATAAGCTCGAGCATCATCACCTTTGCCGCTTCTGCATGCCCCAACAGGTACTCCGTTTTTGCCTTCAAAAGGCGAGCCTCAAAAGACAGATCCGGATTGCCCAAACGCGCTGAAAGTGCAAGTGCCTCTTCACAAACGGGGACCAGGGTGGCAACATCGCCTGTAGCGGCCAAAACAGTGCCCTTTTCGGCCAAACTAAAGCCCAGCACCAGTTTATTGTCAATTCGACGGGTTACCTCGATAGCCCGATCGTAAAAGTGAATAGACCGATCATAAGCCTGGAGGGCAAAAAACACATCTCCCAGCGTATTTAATGCTTTGGCGATCCCCTTTTGATAATTGAGGGACTCACATAGCATAAGATTTTTCTGCAGGTATTCGATCGCCTTGTGGAACTCCCCAATAATGCTCAGCAATTCACCGATCAAACCCAGAGAAATCGCTATCCCCTGTTTGTCGCCCAGCATTTCGCTGATCTTTAGATCCTGCTGAAAATGTTCCATCGCTTTGGTATAATCCCCTTTTCTTTCATACACGCTCCCGATACCTCCGGTAGCGATACTTTGCAACAAGGGATTGCCCAATTCCTCACTCAGCTGCAGTCCTTTCCGGTAGCTTTCCAAAGCCAGATCCTGGTCTCCTTTTTCAAAATAAATAATGGCCAAGTTGGTATAAAGCACGGCCAATGCTTTTTTTTCTTTTAACTGTTCATAGAGAATCAATTGCTCGAGAATACAGGTAATGCCCTCGATGTACTTGCCGCGGTTCATGTGGGTCAGCCCGAGATTCGAAACAATCTGGGCATCCAGATTTTTTTGCCCGATACTCTTGGATAGTGTTATGCTTTTTTCAAAAAAAGAAAGTGCCTGATCGTATTTTCCCTGACGGAAATACAAATTGCCCAAGTCTCCGTACACCCTGGCTATGCCACCCTGATCGTGTTGAAAATCGTAAAGTCCGGCAGCAGCCTGCATGTACACATTGGCCTCAAAATAGGTGCCTTTTAGCATCAGAAGTCGGCCCATACTGTTGTTGGCTGTTGCCAAAAGCTTGATATCATCCACCTTGCGCGCAAGGTTTAGAGCTTGTTCATACACCTCCCTGCAAGCTTCCCAATCGCCGGTTTGTTCCAGCACCTGTCCCTTTTTGAGGAAATACGTAGCCAATTTCCCTTGATCGGGCGTATCGCCGCTCAATCTGATCAGGCGATTGTAGTAGGCCAAAGCCGGTTTTAGCTGGTAATTCAGGTAAGCCCTTTCGGCAGCTTTTTCGAGGTACAAGCTCGTTTTTCCGGTATCGCCTGCTTTCTCAAAATGAAAAGCCAGGTCAACCAGCCGTTCCTCCAGCGAGCCTGCATACAGGCGCTCCATGGCTGTTGCGATAGCCCGGTGAAGCTGCTGCAAGCGCTTGCCGAGTTGCATATTGTAAGCTGCCTCCTGGATCAGTGAGTTCCGAAACGCGTAGCGCAATTCGCTCTTTGGGCGCCAGATCAGTCCGCGCTCTGCAATTTTTATCTGTTCGGCCACCAGTGCTTTGAAGCTGCCGGGATGTTTCACAAACTCCTCGTTTGTTTTCAGTACTTCCTCCAAAATAGGCAGCTCAAACTCCCGTCCGATCACGGCAGCGACTTTTACTGCTTCCCGCGTGAGCGCGGAAAACCGGTCAATCCTCGAGGTGACGATGGTATGGATCGAATCGGAAAGTTTGACATTCACATCGGTAAGGGTCCAGGCGCCTTGGTCAAGAATTAAGAAGCCGCTGTCCTTCACCAGTTCCAGCACTTGCTCCAGATAAAAGGGATTATTATTGGTACTCCGTTGCAACACTTTAAAAAAGTCCTCTGTAACAGGACCACCTAATCGGGAGCTGGCAAAACTGCGCAGGGCTTCAGGAGCCAAAACCGGAATATCCAAGGTCAGGAAAGGGATATTTTTTTCCGTCAGGAAAGCAGGATCCACTACAAAGGGTCGGGAGCCATCGTCGAGATAGCGAGCGGTGACGATGATAAAAACAGGAAAGCCTTGAATTTGTCGGATGAGTTCTGCACTTAGGTCTTTAGAACTCACATCCAGCCACTGGCTGTCTTCCAGTTCAATCACCAGGGGTTGCACCAAAGACATTGCCTTAAACAAATTGACCACAGCAGCGAGGGTATTCTGGTATTTCCCCTTTTCGTCCAGCTGTTCCCAGATGCTGTGTTTGTATGGGAGTCCGATGAGAGCGGCCAAAATGGATTTGGTTCGCAGGAGTTCCTTAAGGATATGAGCTGCAGCTTCTCCATTTTTTTCAGAAACCCGTTCCAGCAGGCGTTGATAGGCATTTTCGAAATTGCCGTAATTAGTCAGTTTGGGGCTGGAAGCATATTGTTCAAAAAAATGCCGCAAAAAACTCACATAAGGATTGAACGGTTTTTTGAGGATCTGGTCGGCCTGACAAGTGTACCACGAGAGGGGTTGAACCTGCAGGATACGCTGGTGCAATTCGTACGCCAGGCGGCTTTTACCGATACCGGCTTCGCCAAAAACAAATGCCAGGCCGGCTGTTTTGTGATCGAAGATAGGCATGAGCGCTTGCATCAGGGACTCCAGCTCCTGGTCGCGATTAATCATTTTTCCCACATAACCAGGACGGTTGTTGTAGTTTTTTCCAACCAGGCGATAAGTGGGCACCATGCCTTTCACTCCTTTATACTGAATATTGCCGTAGTGCAAAAAGCGATAGGCATTGTTCTTTTGGATCTCTTCATCCACCAATATCTCTCCCCAATCTGCATAGCTTGCCAAGCGTGCAGACAGGTTCACCCGGTTGCCCACCGCCGCATACTGACAGCGCTCAACACCGCCAATCAAACCCGTATAGGCAGTTCCCAGGGTAAGCCCCATCTTGTATTTAAACGACAGCTCCTTCTGGAGATCCTGCAACAGTTCGTGGAGGGTCATGGCAAACTCCAATGCCCTAATCACCTGGTTTTCAAAGATCACCGGAGCGCCAAACAGTCCAACCATAATGCCACCTTTGTCCCCAAAATCAATTTCCTTGAAGTAACCGGAAAAGTGGTAGAAAGTATCCATCACCAAAGAAGCAAAGGTATTGAGCGAGTCGTGGTCTTCCAGACCCTTAAAGCTGATAAACACCGTAATCACCGGTCTGAATTCGCCTTCCTGGTTGTAGGCTACCACGGCATCCGGCAAGAATATACCTGCAATGGTATCACTGGGCTGAAAGGACTGCACCGGCTCTGCAGGCGGCAGCTTGGGCATTTCGATCAGTTCCAGTTGAAAGCAGCCCATACCCGAATCCCGAAATCCCAGTCCGGGAATCCCCGCCAGTTTTTCTGCGAGCGCACTATCCAGCATGATTTCTCTTTCCGAAGCCCTGGACTGGCACCGGGAGCTCTGGTCAATCGGAGTGCCCCTGAAGTAATATCCTTTGACCTGATTGCCCACAATACCCCAAGACACTTCCCCGCAGGACAGGGCAATCTTGATACTTAGTGGGAAGGCCTGATTTTTGGAAAATTTTTCCGAAAAAAAATCCCGAACCTCGAGCGCAGCCTTCAGCAAGTTGAGGTGGGTATCCTGATCCTCCGGGTCGGAGGGAAAAATGGCCGTGAAGGCATCGCCGGCAAAATAAGGAATGAATCCGCCAGAAGCATAGACCAGCGCCACCAGGGGCGAAAAAAGATCATTCAGGATACCTGTCAGTTCTTCTGCTCCGTGACTTCCTGACTTCATCAAGCGCTCGGTCAGCGGGGTGAATCCTGAAATATCCACAAACATCACACAGGCCTCCACGCTACCGCTCCAGTTGGAATCCTTGTACTTCGTCTCGATAAAATCAGGAATAAGGTTTTTCACGAATCAATACTTTTTAGCCTATCCGATGCTACAACAAATTTCGGCTTTAAAACGACTGTTCGAAAGCTTTATTTTTTAGGGATTTCAAACAATCCCAACCCTGTCCGCCTTAAAGGTGCCATTCGTCTAATAAAATAAAAAATGCAGGGGGTTAAGCTAATTTTTGCGCATCACACAAAAGTAAGTAACCCTTTACGCCAAAAAGAGTAAAGCTTATCATTAAAACAACCAAACACCCGAAGATGAATCGTTACTGGACATCCCTGTGTACTGCTTTATTATTGCTCCCCCTGATCCCTTCCTTTGCCCAGGCTCCCCTCGACCTGACCAAAAAGCAGCTCCAAGCCCTAAAAACACCTTTGGCTATCCAAGTGGACGGTACCCTTGACGAAGCGGTTTGGCAGTCTGCAACACCTGCCGGTAATTTTATACAAAACACCCCCCAACCGGGAAAATCTGCTACCCGCAATACGGAGGTAAAAATCCTGTACGACGATGCGGCGCTGTATATCGGAGCGGTGATGCAGGAAAGCTACCCCGACAGTATCCTACGGCAAATAACGGAGCGGGATCGGGACGGTAACACAGACTGGTTTGGTCTGTTTCTGGACCCCTACCGCGACGGGATCAATGGCTTCTACTTTCTCGTAACGGCTGCCGGTGTCCAGATTGACGCCCGCATCACTCCCTTGTTCGAAGAAAACGGCGGCAATTCACTGGTACGTGGCGAAGACCGCAACTGGGATGCGGTATGGGAAAGCGAGATACAAATGCTGGCGGATGGCTGGAGCTTGGAGATGCGCATACCCTACGCGGCCATTCGTTTTCCCAGAGGGGAAGAACAACTGTGGCACATCAATTTTGCCCGTTCCATAAGGCGACTGGGAGAAATCAGTTATTGGAACGGGGTAGATCCCCAAACCAATGGTTTCTTGAATCAGGCAGGTTACCTGATGGGCATTCGCGAAATCAGTCCGCCGCTCCGCCTGCAAGCCACACCCTTTGTTGCCGTTTACGGGGAGTATCATTACGACAAAAGCGCCGAACAGCCACATGCTTTCGGCCGCTCGATCAATGGCGGTATGGATATCAAACTGGGGCTTAACGATGCGTTTACGCTGGACATGACCCTGATCCCTGATTTTGGCGAAGCCCAATCTGACAACCAGGTGCTCAATTTATCCCCCTTTGAGATCCAGTTCAACGAGAATCGGCAATTTTTTACCGAAGGTACAGAGCTATTTAACAAAGGTGACCTGTTTTATTCCCGCCGGGTAGGCGGTACTCCCCTGAGGTACCACGAAGTAGCAGATCAATTGTCAGAGGGAGAACTGATTGTGGATAATCCGCAGCAAACCCGACTGTTCAATGCCACAAAAATATCCGGACGCGACAAAAACGGACTGGGTTTAGGATTTTTCAATGCCACTGCGGCGCCCATGGAGGCGGTCATTCAGGGAGCGGATGGGGCAGTCCGACGGATCGCAACCAACCCCCTAACCAACTACAATATTTTTGTATTGGATCAAAATCTGAAAAACAACTCCTACGTCAACTTTATCAATACCACCGTTTTCCGCTCAGGTGCTGACTATGACGCCAACGTTACCGGTATGGGTTTTAACCTCAACAACAAAACCAACACTTACGCTTTTGAAGGTCGAGCCGCCCTGTCGCAGTTGTATCACACCGACGGAACAGAACTTGGGCACACCTATAACTTTGGATTTCGAAAATCCAGCGGCAATTTTCAATTTGGCGCCTTTCATAACCTTGAAAGCGCTACTTACAACCCCAATGACCTGGGCTTGCTGTTTGCCAATAACGAATCTGCTTTCATTGCATGGGCGGAATATACCCGGTATGAACCTTTTGGCCATTTCAACAGAGGCGGTGTGGGCATGTCACACGGCTACCAGCGCCTCCAGGATCCGAGCGTGTTTACCGGCTATGGGCTCGACTTTTGGACTTGGGCACAAACCAAAAACCTTTGGTCTATCAATGTTTGGTCGTCCATCAGCCCCTTCGAGGGGTACGATTACTTCGAGCCCCGTACCCCGGGTCGGTACTTTAGAACTCCAACATCAAGTAACCTTGGGTTTTGGATTGGCACGGACAACCGCAAGCGGCTTCGGATCAGCACCAACGGAAATTTTTCCTTTTTCGGCGAAGACGGGCGACATGCCATCGGGCTTAATCTGACCCCCAGGTACCAGGCAAGCGACAAGCTCATCATGGAATGGAGCCTCTTCAGCGGATTTATGAAGCAGGACGTGGGATTTGTCAACCGCCTCGAAATGGCCGACGAAACCAGGGTTATCTTTGGCAGGAGAGATCGGCGAGACATCAGCAATACCGCTACGGTCAACTATGCTTTTCACAAAAATGCCAACCTCTCCTTCCGGATGCGCCACAACTGGTCGCGGGTCGCTTACCTTAGTTTCGAAGACCTCCAAACCGATGGGACGCTACAACCTTCCCTTTATACAGGCCTGCACGACACCAACTTCAACGCATTCAATATAGATATGATCTTTCGATGGCGATTTGCCCCCGGCAGCGACCTGTTTGTCATCTGGAAAGACGCTATCCTGAATTTTGACGAAACCGCAGCACTGGATTATTCCGATAATGTCTCCCAGCTCTTCGATTACCCCCAAACCAACAGCCTTTCCGTCAAAATTATTTACTTCGTTGATTATCTGAAACTCAAAGGCAAGGCATAACGCCTGTAATCAAATCAACAATTTCTCATGTACAATTAGTTGTTTTTCTGAAATCTGGTAAAAGACAAATTAATACCAGTAGCACCCTTTAAGCCAAGTTTTTGACCACATGAGAAATTGCTGTACTCAGTTAGCGCCTGTCGGCAAAAAAAAGCCGCAGCACAACTCGGAAAGCGAGGTTACTTTTCTGGATGTCGGGGTATTAATAGGGGTAATCAGGTGCA
>JANQWK010000093.1 GCA_030729925.1 Saprospiraceae bacterium | reverse complement strand
ACGAGACTCGAACTCGCGACCCCGACCTTGGCAAGGTCGTGCTCTACCAACTGAGCTACATCCGCGTTTTGAATTGTCGCTTGCTTCATTTGCTAAGCGGACACAAATATACACCCTCAGCTGAATTTTCCCAATACCTGACCCGTTTTTTTTTGATTTTTTTGATTTTTTTTGAGCCTTGCAGGGCTATCCAATTGGGCGTTTTTGTCTATCTTGATGCTAACTTTTTTTTAATCAAAAAGATATAAAAGTTATGCAAAAATGGAGCTTGTTGGCCGGATTGGTCTTTTTTTGGGGTTTGGCGCAGGGACAGGAGCGCGTCCTGGGAATGGATGATATTTTTGGGTTACAGCGGGTGGGCAATCCGGTGGTGAGTCCGGAGGGCGATTGGGTGGCTTATACGGTGAGTGCCGTGGATGTGAAAAAGGATAAGTCGGAGACGCGGATATGGATGGTGCCGACCAGCGGGGGTACGCCCATTCCGATGACCGGCAAGGGCTATTCGGCTTCGCAGCCGGCCTGGAGCCCGGATGGGCGCTTTTTGTCGTTTGTGGCAACGCGAGATGGAGGCAAGGCACAGGTGTGGACGCTGAATCGCCTGGGCGGGGAGGCGGAGCAGGTGACGTTTGTACCGCAAGGGGTGAGTGGCTATGCCTGGAGCCCCGACAGTAAGCGCTTGTTGTTGTTGGTAAAGGATAAAGACGAAGCTAAAAAGGATCAGCCGAAGCCGTATGTCATCAATCGGCTACAGTTCAAACAAGACAATATCGGCTACCTCGACGAGCGCAGGACGCATATTTATGCCCAGACACCCGGTGACTCGGTACTGGTTCAGCTTACTTCGGGCGATTTTGACGATAGTCAGGCGACCTGGAGCCCGGATGGCAAATTGATTGCTTTTCGGAGCAACCGCAGCGACAACCCGGATGGGAACAGCAATTCCGATATTTGGGTGGTGGCTGCGGATAACGAGGATAAAGGGCAGACCCTGATCCGGGTGACCAGTAATCCCGGTGCCGATGCACAGCCTGCCTGGAGTCCCGACGGGAAGTGGATTGCCTATACGACCGTGACAGAGCCGGATTTGATCTGGTATGCCACTACCCACCTGGCTATGGCAGCAGCCGATGGTTCAGGCACTCAGGTGCTGACCACCGATTTGGATCGGAATGTGTCGCAACCCCGATTTTCCGCCGATGGACAAAGTATTTATGTTATCCTGGAGGATAGCGGTGAGCGGCATCTGGGACAGTATCTGCTTGGCAGCAAAAAAGTAGAGCGCCCGGTACAGAGTGCTTTTAGTCTGGGGGGATATAGCTGTTCTGCCGATGGCAAAAAATGGGTTACGCTGGTCAGCAAGCCGCATCTGCCGGGAGAGTTGTTTGTCGGCCTGGGAAGTGCCCATACCCAGCTGACCAAAGTCAATGCTGCGTTGACGGAGGGAATCCGATGGGCTGAAGTAGAAAACGTACAGTTTGCCAGCAAAGATGGCACGATGATCGAGGGGTTCTTTTACAAGCCGCCTGCTTTTCAGCCCAACTTTAGGTACCCCACCCTGCTGCGCATTCACGGCGGACCGGTGTCGCAGTATGACCTCGGATTTAACCAAGACGCGCAGTTGCTGGCCGCTCAAGGGTACCTGGTCATTATGGTCAACCCCAGAGGCTCCTCCGGCTATGGACAGGCTTTTTCTCAGGCCATTTGGGCAGACTGGGGCAATAAAGACTACGAGGATGTGATGGCGGGAGTAGATTTGGCGATCGAAAAAGGCTATGCGGATCCGGAGCGGCTGGGCGTTGGGGGTTGGTCCTACGGTGGCATCCTGACCAATTACGTGATTACCCGCACCGATCGCTTCAAAGGTGCCATTTCAGGAGCCAGCGAGGTCCTGTATCGGTCCAACTACGGCCATGATCATTATCAATTACAATGGGAAAAAGAACTGGGATTGCCCTGGGAAAATGCCGATGCATGGGAACGCATTTCGCCGTTCAACAAGGTGGCAAACATCGTTACCCCTACCCTGGTCATGGGGGGCGCGGAAGACTGGAATGTGCCGATCAATAATTCTGAGCAGTTATACCAGGCCCTGAAGCGCCTTGGGCGGGAAACCCAGTTGGTGGTGTATCCGGGAGAGCACCACGGCATCAGCAGACCCAGTTTTCAAAGAGACCGTTATGAGCGTTACCTGAACTGGTACGACAAATACGTCAAGCGACTGGAAGTAAAACCCTGATAGCAACAAAAAGGGCACAAAGTTCGACTTTGTGCCCTTTTTGGCTGTTTTATTTACCGAGAAAACTCAGCACTTCCTGGTACACCCGTTCCGGATTGAAGCCCAGTTTGTCGTCCAACACCTTAGCAGGTGCGGAATAGCCAAAATGATCCAATCCAAACACGTGTCCATGCGCACCTGCCAAGCCTTCCAGGGTCACGGGAAGTCCGGCCGTAAGGCCAAAAACAGGCACATCGGAAGGAATAACGGCTTGCTGGTAATCGCGGGGTTGGCTGCGGAACAAGCCCTCTGAAGGAGCGGACACTACTTTTACCGACAGGCCATTGCGTTCTTCCAGCAATGCTGCTCCGGCGATCAGGGTAGCCACTTCAGAGCCATTACCCAGCAGCAGCACATCGGGTTGTCCGGTCGTTGCTTTCACCACATAAGCCCCTTTTGTGAGTCCCTCTGCCTCCTCGAAGCGATTTTTTGCCGGCAGGCATGCAACATCCTGGCGCGACAAAATCAGTCCGGTAGGACAAGCAGTATTCTCCAGTGCCATTTTCCAGGCATGGGTAGTCTCGTGGGCATCGGCGGGTCGCAAAGCCACAAAGCTCTGTTTGCCCGAATGATTTTTCAGCTTTTCCAATAAGCGAATCTGCGCCTCCTGTTCGATCGGCTGGTGGGTAGGACCATCCTCCCCTACCCGGAAAGAATCGTGGGTCCAGATAAAAATGCAGGGCAATTCCATCAGGGCAGCCACGCGGATAGCGGGTTTCATATAATCCGAAAACGCGAAGAAAGTCGCGCAGGCGGGAATCACGCCGCCGTGCAGCGCCATACCAACGCAGAGTGCCGCCATCGTCAATTCCGACACTCCGGCCTGCAAAAAAGCTCCGGAGAAATCGCCACGCGAAAACGCGCGGGTATGTTTCAGGAAAGCATCGGTTTTATCGCTCACGCAAAGATCGGCTGAAGCCACGATCATGTTATCCACCTGTTGCGCCAGTTGCGCCAGCACATTACCAGAAGCCCCTCGGGTTGCGATCACCTCTTTTTGCGGGATACCCGCCCAATTGATCGCGGGCAACTGTCCTTCCAGGAAGCGGGTCAACTTGGACGCCGGTTCGGGATTCGCTGCTTGCCATTGCGCGATAGTGGCCTGTCTGCTTGCGGCCTGTGCTCTTTTTTGCGCCAGCACCTGTGCATAATACTGTTGCACCTCCGGAAAAACATGGAACGGATCATTCGGATCACCACCCAGATTGGCGATCGTTTTGGCAAAAGAAGCCTTAGACTCACCCAGGGGTTTGCCGTGGGTCTCCACCTCGCCCTCATAGGACTTTCCATCCTCCTGTACGGCGCCTTTGCCGATAATCGTTTTGCCGATAATCAGGGTAGGCCTGTCTGTCTCCTCTTTTCCGGCACGGATAGCCCTTCGGATGGCATCGTGGTCGTGTCCGTTGATCGTCAGCACCTGCCAGCCCCAGGCCTCGTATTTTTTCGCCACATCCTCGCTCGTCACTTCGCTCACCTCGGTGGACAACTGCACATCGTTCGAATCGTAAAACATCACCACCTTACCCAGGCCGAGGTAACCGGCGATACGGCCAACCCCCTGAGAAATTTCCTCCTGTACGCCCCCATCCGAAATATAAATGTAAGTATGGTTCGCAATCACCTCTCCAAACCTTGCCGCCAGGAAGCGCTCTGCAATCGCATCGCCCACCCCGAAGGCATGTCCCAAACCGAGGGGTCCTGACGTATTCTCGATGCCGCGTTTGCGATCCAGCTCGGGGTGACCGGGCGTTGGGCTGCCCCACTGTCGGAAATTGCGAATATCCTCGCTGCTGTAATTACCCAACAAATGTTGGATAGCGTACAACATGGCCGACATGTGCCCCGGATCCAGGATAAACCGGTCGCGGAAAGGCCATTCCATGTTATCGGGATCGAACTCCAGAAACTCTGTAAATAGGACATGCACGAAGTCGGCGCCCCCCATAGGTCCGCCGGGGTGCCCGGATTTCGCTTTTTCTACCATAGCGGCAGCCAGCATACGGATATTATCTGCTGCCATTTTACCTAATTGCCCGTCCGAAACTGCGGGCGAAGTGATGTTTTCCATGAACGATAGATCTGATTTAATTGCAAGTATAGAAAAGATTTGCGACTCTGTTCAATTTTTGACCGAAACCACCACCGAAACCCCCAAGATGATAAGTCCACCCACGATGGTCCGCATCGAGGGTACCTCTCCCAGCAGCAGCAAAGCCCCTACGATCCCATATACCGGCTCCAGGCTACCGATGATGCTCGCACTTGCGGCATTGACGGAACGCAGCCCATTGATAAACAACCCGTGGGACAGTGCGGTAAAAACCACTCCAAGCAATACCAGTAACCAAAAATCAGTAGTGCTTACCGACACATCCGTCCACAACAACAGCGGGAGAAGCACCAGAGAAGCCCCGAGATCCTGGTAAAAAGCGATCACAAAACTCGAATAGCGGCGCACATACGCTCGGTTGAGGATAGACAAAATGCTGAAAGTAAAGCCCGACACCACGCCCCACACCGCTCCCTGGAAAATTTGGTTCTCCCAGCGATATTCAGGGACCACCAGCACCACCCCGAAAAAAGTCAGGGCAGCCAGCAGCAGCGGCCGGGTGCGAAAAGGCTCTTTGAAATACAGGGGTTCCAGCAAAGCCGTAAACACGGGGAAGGTTGAAAAAGTCACCAATCCTACGGCCACGGTGGACACCTGGATCGCATAAAAAAAGCTCCACCAATGCAGCGCCAAGATAGCACCCAAGCCCAGCAGGGCGGCATAATTTTGGGCATTGCCCAGTTTCACCGACTGGCGAAACAACAACAATCCCACCCCTATCGCGATGCTTGCAAAAAATGCCCTACCCAAAACGATCATCATAGCAGGTACGGCTACGAACTTACCAAAAAGCCCGGCGATGCCGAAAAAAAACACTGCGATATGGATTTGCAACAAAGCCCTGCCTGCCTTCATGCGTTTTTTCAGAAAGATAAGTTTTTAATCTAAATGAAACATAGGTATATTCCCACATTTAATCATCAAACGCTCTCGCACATGAACCTTTCTACGCTCGACCTGGGCATATTTGCCGGGTATCTTCTGCTCATGATGGGCTTTGGGATCTGGATATCCAACTACCAGAAAGCCAAAACCTCGCAGGACTATTTTCTTGCCAGCAAGGCCTTGCCCTGGTGGGCGGTAGGCGGCTCGCTCATTGCCTCCAACATCTCTGCCGAACAATTCATTGGAATGTCGGGATCGGGCTATGTCGTAGGGATGGCCATTGCCGCTTACGAACTCATGGCTGCCCTCACGCTGGTGTTGGTAGCCAAATATTTTCTTCCCATTTACCTCGAAAAAGGCATTTACACCATGCCCCAGTTTTTGGAGCAGCGGTTTGACCACCGGGTAAAGACCGGGCTGGCGGTGTTTTGGGTACTTTTATTTGTGTTTGTCAACATTACCTCTGTCTTGTACCTGGGCGGTTTGGCTTTGGAAAACATCATGAACATTCCGATGATTTATGCCGTCATCGGCCTGGCACTCTATGCAGCCACCTTCTCCATCTTCGGAGGCTTAAAAGCAGTAGCCTGGACGGATGTCGTGCAGGTCATTGTCTTGATTTTCGGGGGCTTACTGGCCAGTGTCATGGTGCTGGACGCGCTGGGAGGAAGTTTCATGGGCGGATTGCAGGCCTTAATGGAACGGGCGCCGGAAAAATTCGACATGATCCTTTCCAAGGACCATCCGGAATTTAAAAACCTACCAGGAATCAGTGTGCTCGTAGGAGGAATGTGGATTGCCAATTTGTACTATTG
Source organism: Saprospiraceae bacterium (assembly GCA_030729925.1). GTDB lineage: Bacteria > Bacteroidota > Bacteroidia > Chitinophagales > Saprospiraceae > JALQTV01. Next base: position 66,975 of record JANQWK010000093.1, on the reverse strand, counting down.
GGGCAACAACCAGTACATTATTCAGCGCGCCTTGGCGGCAAAAAGTCTTCGCGAAGCACAATTAGGTACTGCCTTTGCGGCGGTCATCAAAATATTTCTGCCCATTATTGTGGTCGTTCCGGGTATCGCCGCTTATGTTCTCGGAGCCGATCTGGCCAAACCGGACGAAGCCTATCCCTGGGTACTGAACAATTACGTCACGGTGGGATTCAAGGGGCTTGCCTTTGCCGCGCTCATTGCAGCGGTAGGATCTTCGTTGAGTTCCATGGTCAACAGCACCTCTACCATTTTCACCTTGGACATTTACAAAAACTTGGTCGGCAAAGAAGTCCCGGACAAAAAGTTGGTGCAGGTAGGTAAAATATCTGCTGCTGCTGCGCTCTTTATTGGGGTATTGGTAGCACCTATGTTGGGCAATCTCGACCAGGCCTTTCAATATATCCAGGAATACACCGGATTTATCAGTCCGGGCGTGGTAGCCATCTTTCTATTTGGATTGTTCTGGAAAAAAACCTCTGCCAATGCGGCGTTTTGGGCCACTTTGCTGGCGATACCGCTTTCCACGGGCATCAAATTTCTCTTTCCCGACTTCCCCTTTCTCGATCGGATGGGCGTAACCTTTTTGTTGATCAGTCTGCTCATTGTCGTCCTATCCTGGAAAGACAACCAGCAATCTGATGATCCCAAAGCCATTGCACTGGATCGGGGACTGTTCCGCACCTCCGGACTATTCAATGTATTATCCTTGATCGTACTGGGTGTTTTGGCCCTGATTTACGGGTTGTTTTGGTAAAAAAAGAGGGCTGCTGCGGAAAAATCATCCACAGCAGCCCTTTTTTTATTCGCTTAATGCCAATTAATAGCCAGGATTCTGGGTCATACTTGGATTTGCGTTAATTTCTTCGATAGGAATTGGAAGGATAAAGAAATCGTTGGGGTAATTGATCGTACAAGAACCCGCAGGAGCGGTACAGTTCACCCGAACCACACCTTTCTTCTGGCGAGTCAATTCGAACAAACGATGTCCTTCGAAAGCCAGTTCAAGGCGTTTTTCCAACAAAATCTCCTCCACCAAAGCAGCACCGGTCGCTGTCACATCAGGAGCAGCTGCCCAAGCACGACGGCGGATCGTCATCAAGTCTTCGATAGCACCTGCTGTATCCCCAGAAACAGCTCTCGCCTCTGCACGGATCAGGTACATCTCTGGAAGGCGAATCACTGGGAAATTGTCCTCGCCCCGAGGATGGAAATACTTTGCCTGGCGCAAGTTACCGAGGACACCCCCACCCAGTTTGTTGTCCTCTACAAACAAGCCTTTGCGGATATCTGCATCATCGTACAAGCTCACCAGGTCCATAGAAGGCAGGTAATCGCCATAACCGGACACGTTGTACATCCCTGCAACAGACTCTGAACCAACATTATCCAAGGTATTGTTCACCACATCCAGGATGGCATCCGGGCTGTCACCCAGATCTGCCCACTGTGCCAGCAGATTGCTACCAGCAGTAAGTGAATAAGCACCTGAAGTGATCACCTCGTTGGCAAGGCTACCTGCAGCAGCAAGATCACCCTGGTAGTAAGATACCCTGGCCAAGATCGCCTTTGCGGAATTTTTGGTGAACCTTCCTTTGCCGCGGTTAAGCGTCATCAAGGATATCGCCTGGTTAAGGTCTGCCTTCACCTGCGCATACACCTCTGCAACCGTATTGCGGGCAGGCTGTGCATCCTGGTTGAACTCGGTCACCACCGGAACACCGGGATGGCTGGCATTCGCTGTGAAGCCATAATGTTGGGCATACAAACGCACCAAATCGAAATGAGCAAGGGCGCGAACGGCGTAAGCCTCGCCGATCAATTGGTTGGCCTGGGTTTGCACCGCTGCCGGGAACTCCAGGTTTGAGTTGATCACAAAATTGGCGCGGTTGACGCCAACATAGATGGCAGTCCAGGTATTGCGCGGGATATTCTGCACATCGTTGATCGTTCCGGTATATTCTGCCCATACCCGACCGCGGTTGGCATTCGAGTTTTGCTTCACATCATCTGACATGATATCCGGAAGCAGAATGAAGTAGCGGCCGTACCAATCTGAGCTTTGCATTTGAGAATACAATCCATTTACAGCTGCATCCAGGTCATTGACCGTCTGGATCGCCGTCTCGAACGGCAGCGCGTTACTTGGTGACAGGTCGAGGAAATCATCCCCGCAGGCACTTAGCCCGAACACCGTCACCAAAATCATTAATTTGTTGAATATTTTCATTGCGATAATATTTTTTTTGAATGAACTACTTGCTACTTGGTCTTTTAATTAGTTAAAAACCAACATCAATACCAAAAGAAAGCGTCTTCATATTGGGTACTGGTGATCCCAGGTAACCATTGACCGCCGTCTCAGGATCCACGCCCAAATCTGGATCGCGGGTCCAAGTCCAGAAATTGATCCCTCTGGCATATACCCGTGCAGAAGCCAAGCCCAATTTCTTAACCGTCGCAGATGGCATTTGGTAAGCCAGGGTAACATTTCTCAAACGGATAAACGTTCCGTCGTAGATATGTCGCGATTGTCCCTGTGTGTTACTGTTCGAGTTGCCTCCCCAGCGGAACTTAGGAACATCTGTAATATCGCCTGGGTTTCTCCAACGGTTCAGTACGCGGCTCGTTTGGCTTCGCGGCGTGAAAGCACCATCACCCTGGGTTACCCATGCTGTAGCATCGTAGAGGTAGTTGTTCCAGGTGAAAGAGAAATTCGCATCCAAGGTCAGGCCTTTCCATGACAAGTTCGAATTGAAGCCCCCGAAGAAGTCCGGTGTACCTGATTTGCCGATATAGAAGCGCTGTGCCTGAGCCAACACGCTGGTTGTAGCCTCGCGCGTCTCGTCGGTGTACCACAAGGGAAGACCATTATCCGGATTCACCCCGGCGTAGTCATACACCCAGTACTCATTGTACTCTCTTCCCTCCTCACGGCGGAAACGGTTACCTGTTCCATCCACAAATGGCTCGGCCAAGCGGGTAATTTCATTCTCAATAAACGAAATGTTACCCCCTGCTGTCCAGCTGAAATCACCGGTGTTTACCAGATCTACATCCAGGGTAAGTTCGATACCCTTGTTGACCATTGCACCGAAGTTCTGGGTAGCACTGGTAAAACCTGTAGTTCGGGAAACCGGAAGATTGAGCAACAGGTTGTCCGACTCTCTCCAGAAATACTCCACCACACCGCTCACGCGGTCGAACACTCGGAAGTCCACTCCTACGTTGAACGCAGCACTTTGTTCCCAGGTAAGATTGGTATTACCAATATTGGTGAAGGTACCCCCTGGTGAACCATCATAATCAATACCGAAGCTCACGGAAGGCAACCACGCAAAGTTTCCGATCTCGGCATTACCTGTGATACCGTAGCTGGAGCGCAGTTTCAATTCATTAATTGCTTCGATATTCTGAATAAAGGCCTCCTGATCCAATCGCCAGGATGCACCCAGTGACCAGAAATTACCAAAGCGGTTCTCTGTACCAAAACGAGAAGAACCATCGCGGCGCAATGAAGCTGAAATGTAGTACTTGTAATCGTAGTTGTACGAAATCCGTCCGAAGTATGACTCAAACGCAAAGCCGGTCAAGGAGCTGGTTCCACCCACAATCTCCGCTGCGTTTTCGATGGTGCGCAACTGTGGACTTGGCGGGAAATTTTGACCCTGTACAAACGAAGAGCGAGTCGTTACTTTGTTGGCCTCGTATCCTGCCAAGGCAGAAAAGTTGTGTACCTCTCCCAATGTTTTGTTATAGTTCAATGTCTGTGAACCCATCCAGTTGGTGATATTACGGGTTGTCTCCTGTGCAAAACCATTGGAGTTACGACCGTCGCCATAACGGGCATTACGGTAGTACACCTCGTTGTAGCCGTAGAGGTCAATCGCCCAGTTAGACTTGAATTTCAAGCCCTTAGCTAACGTCACCTCTGCGCTGACATTATCCACAATACGGTTCAGGATCCAGTACAAATCATCATCGCCGCTCAAAGAACCCACCGGGTTGTTACCACCCATAAAAAATCCTTTGTGACCATCGTAGGACAAACCCTGCGCATCTTTTGTAGGAATTACCGCCGGAAGCAGATACATGGTATAGATCGGATTACTGAAAGCCGTATCATCATCCGGACCTGATTGATAGGTACGCGACACGTTCAGGTTGTTGACCAACTTCAACCAGGGAAGTGCCTGGACAGAAACGTTGGCACGGGTAGAATAGCGATCCAAACCAACCCCGATGATCGGAGACTCTTGGTCAAAGTAGGAAGCCGACGCAAAATACGTCAGCGTCTCATTACCACCGCTCACGCTCATGTCGTAGCTCTGGTTGATTCCTGTGCGCGATAGCTCATTGAACCAATCTGTATCTACTCTAACCTCACCAACGGTATAACCACCAGCACCATCAGGAGTAATATCCACCGCCGGCCTACCTGTCTGTGGATCCGGATAGTTATTATTGAAACGGCTGATTGCCGTAGCGATAGACGTACCGCGGTTCAACTCACCATCCATGAACAAATCCACGTACTCCCGGGCATCCAAACTACGCACATTTTTGCTGTCTGAAACCGCCCAGTCGTTGAAGCCCACCTGTGCGCTGAACTTCACCTGGGGCTTACCTGCCTTACCCGACTTCGTCGTGATCAGGATAACCCCGTTGGCCGCACGTGATCCGTAGATCGCCGTCGCAGATGCATCTTTCAACACCGTAACCGACTCAATATCATTGGGGTTCATACTCGCCATTACGTTGGCGGTCTCCGACTGGCTGGTCAACCCATCACCCGGGTTGAACAAAGGCACTCCGTCCACCACATACAGCGGCTCACTGGATGCAGAAATAGAACCCTGGCCGCGGATACGGACTTCCACCTGAGACCCCGGCTGACCGTTGGACAAGTTGGACTGCAAACCTGCAATGTTACCCTGCAGCGTCTGCTCTACCGAAGCCAAAGGAACCTGCTCCAGACGGTCGCTCTTCAACGAAGACACCGCACCGGTCAGACCCTCCTTCGACGTCTCTCCATAACCAACCACTACTACCTCTGCCAATTGCTCGGCCGAAGTAGCCAGCACAATGTCAATCGTCCTGTTGGCGGAAGTAATTCCAACCTCCTGCGTCTCGTAACCCGTGTACGAAACCACCAGCGTAGCCGTGTTCGTCGGTACCTCAACGCTAAAACCACCATCCAGATCCGTTACCGTACCCGTGGTAGTACCCTTTACTTGAATTGTGGCACCAATTAATGGCTCACCAGCATCGTCCTTCACTGTACCTGTCGCCGTGAACTGTGCAAACGAAACCTGCACACCCAACACTAACAACAAAGCACTCAGAAGCACCTTGAATTTGATGTTCATAAATCTAGTTTTAATGAATGAAAAAAAACGCCAGATCAACTGTATGAAATGACTCTTTGAGACGCACAAAAAAATGTATGTCAAGGCGTTATATATCTGTGGGGTTTGGCAAAATCAAATATTCCGGATTGCTCTCATGCATCGCACCCCGAACAGGGCACCTGTTGTTTGATGATGAACGAAAGTATAGAAATCCTGATTTTGGGTCATCAATTTGTTGCCAGAATACGCAAATTGTGAAAGTAGGATAATAGAAGGGAGGTAAGAAATAAGATTATAGGAATCCAATCAAAAAAAATAATTGATTGAAAAAAAATAATTACAAATAAATTATTGTGAAAAAAAAGGGATGCCACGGCACACCATGACACCCCTTTCATCTAAACCACACTAAATTAAAGTCCCTAAATTATTAATAACCAGGGTTTTGAGTCATGCTTGGATTTGCGTTAATTTCTTCGATTGGAATCGGAAGAACAAAGAAATCGTTGGGGTAATTGATCGTACAAGAACCCGCAGGAGCGGTACAGTTCACCCGAACCACACCTTTCTTCTGGCGAGTCAATTCGAACAAACGATGTCCTTCGAAAGCCAGTTCAAGGCGTTTTTCCAACAAAATCTCCTCCACCAAAGCAGCACCGGTCGCTGTCACATCAGGAGCAGCTGCCCAAGCACGACGGCGGATCGTCATCAAGTCTTCGATAGCACCTGCTGTATCCCCAGAAACAGCTCTCGCCTCTGCACGGATCAGGTACATCTCTGGAAGGCGAATCACTGGGAAATTGTCCTCGCCCCGAGGATGGAAATACTTTGCCTGGCGCAAGTTACCGAGGACACCCCCACCCAGTTTGTTGTCCTCTACAAACAAGCCTTTGCGGATATCTGCATCATCGTACAAGCTCACCAGGTCCATAGAAGGCAGGTAATCGCCATAACCGGACACGTTGTACATCCCTGCAACAGACTCTGAACCAACATTATCCAAGGTATTGTTCACCACATCCAGGATGGCATCCGGGCTGTCACCCAGATCTGCCCACTGTGCCAGCAGATTGCTACCAGCAGTAAGTGAATAAGCACCTGAAGTGATCACCTCGTTGGCAAGGCTACCTGCAGCAGCAAGATCACCCTGGTAGTAAGATACCCTGGCCAAGATCGCCTTTGCGGAATTTTTGGTGAACCTTCCTTTGCCGCGGTTAAGCGTCATCAAGGATATCGCCTGGTTAAGGTCTGCCTTCACCTGCGCATACACCTCTGCAACCGTATTGCGGGCAGGCTGTGCATCCTGGTTGAACTCGGTCACCACCGGAACACCGGGATGGCTGGCATTCGCTGTGAAGCCATAATGTTGGGCATACAAACGCACCAAATCGAAATGAGCAAGGGCGCGAACGGCGTAAGCCTCGCCGATCAATTGGTTGGCCTGGGTTTGCACCGCTGCCGGGAACTCCAGGTTTGAGTTGATCACAAAATTGGCGCGGTTGACGCCAACATAGATGGCAGTCCAGGTATTGCGCGGGATATTCTGCACATCGTTGATCGTTCCGGTATATTCTGCCCATACCCGACCGCGGTTGGCATTCGAGTTTTGCTTCACATCATCTGACATGATATCCGGAAGCAGAATGAAGTAGCGGCCGTACCAATCTGAGCTTTGCATTTGAGAATACAATCCATTTACAGCTGCATCCAGGTCATTGACCGTCTGGATCGCCGTCTCGAACGGCAGCGCGTTACTTGGTGACAGGTCGAGGAAATCATCCCCGCAGGCACTTAGCCCGAACACCGTCACCAAAATCATTAATTTGTTGAATATTTTCATTGCGATAATATTTTTTTTGAATGAACTACTTGCTACTTGGTCTTTTAATTAGTTAAAAACCAACATCAATACCAAAAGAAAGCGTCTTCATATTGGGTACTGGTGATCCCAGGTAACCATTGACCGCCGTCTCAGGATCCACGCCCAAATCTGGATCGCGGGTCCAAGTCCAGAAATTGATCCCTCTGGCATATACCCGTGCAGAAGCCAAGCCCAATTTCTTAACCGTCGCAGATGGCATTTGGTAAGCCAGGGTAACATTTCTCAAACGGATAAACGTTCCGTCGTAGATATGTCGCGATTGTCCCTGTGTGTTACTGTTCGAGTTGCCTCCCCAGCGGAACTTAGGAACATCTGTAATATCGCCTGGGTTTCTCCAACGGTTCAGTACGCGGCTCGTTTGGCTTCGCGGCGTGAAAGCACCATCACCCTGGGTTACCCATGCTGTAGCATCGTAGAGGTAGTTGTTCCAGGTGAAAGAGAAATTCGCATCCAAGGTCAGGCCTTTCCATGACAAGTTCGAATTGAAGCCCCCGAAGAAGTCCGGTGTACCTGATTTGCCGATATAGAAGCGCTGTGCCTGAGCCAACACGCTGGTTGTAGCCTCGCGCGTCTCGTCGGTGTACCACAAGGGAAGACCATTATCCGGATTCACCCCGGCGTAGTCATACACCCAGTACTCATTGTACTCTCTTCCCTCCTCACGGCGGAAACGGTTACCTGTTCCATCCACAAATGGCTCGGCCAAGCGGGTAATTTCATTCTCAATAAACGAAATGTTACCCCCTGCTGTCCAGCTGAAATCACCGGTGTTTACCAGATCTACATCCAGGGTAAGTTCGATACCCTTGTTGACCATTGCACCGAAGTTCTGGGTAGCACTGGTAAAACCTGTAGTTCGGGAAACCGGAAGATTGAGCAACAGGTTGTCCGACTCTCTCCAGAAATACTCCACCACACCGCTCACGCGGTCGAACACTCGGAAGTCCACTCCTACGTTGAACGCAGCACTTTGTTCCCAGGTAAGATTGGTATTACCAATATTGGTGAAGGTACCCCCTGGTGAACCATCATAATCAATACCGAAGCTCACGGAAGGCAACCACGCAAAGTTTCCGATCTCGGCATTACCTGTGATACCGTAGCTGGAGCGCAGTTTCAATTCATTAATTGCTTCGATATTCTGAATAAAGGCCTCCTGATCCAATCGCCAGGATGCACCCAGTGACCAGAAATTACCAAAGCGGTTCTCTGTACCAAAACGAGAAGAACCATCGCGGCGCAATGAAGCTGAAATGTAGTACTTGTAATCGTAGTTGTACGAAATCCGTCCGAAGTATGACTCAAACGCAAAGCCGGTCAAGGAGCTGGTTCCACCCACAATCTCCGCTGCGTTTTCGATGGTGCGCAACTGTGGACTTGGCGGGAAATTTTGACCCTGTACAAACGAAGAGCGAGTCGTTACTTTGTTGGCCTCGTATCCTGCCAAGGCAGAAAAGTTGTGTACCTCTCCCAATGTTTTGTTATAGTTCAATGTCTGTGAACCCATCCAGTTGGTGATATTACGGGTTGTCTCCTGTGCAAAACCATTGGAGTTACGACCGTCGCCATAACGGGCATTACGGTAGTACACCTCGTTGTAGCCGTAGAGGTCAATCGCCCAGTTAGACTTGAATTTCAAGCCCTTAGCTAACGTCACCTCTGCGCTGACATTATCCACAATACGGTTCAGGATCCAGTACAAATCATCATCGCCGCTCAAAGAACCCACCGGGTTGTTACCACCCATAAAAAATCCTTTGTGACCATCGTAGGACAAACCCTGCGCATCTTTTGTAGGAATTACCGCCGGAAGCAGATACATGGTATAGATCGGATTACTGAAAGCCGTATCATCATCCGGACCTGATTGATAGGTACGCGACACGTTCAGGTTGTTGACCAACTTCAACCAGGGAAGTGCCTGGACAGAAACGTTGGCACGGGTAGAATAGCGATCCAAACCAACCCCGATGATCGGAGACTCTTGGTCAAAGTAGGAAGCCGACGCAAAATACGTCAGCGTCTCATTACCACCGCTCACGCTCATGTCGTAGCTCTGGTTGATTCCTGTGCGCGATAGCTCATTGAACCAATCTGTATCTACTCTAACCTCACCAACGGTATAACCACCAGCACCATCAGGAGTAATATCCACCGCCGGCCTACCTGTCTGTGGATCCGGATAGTTATTATTGAAACGGCTGATTGCCGTAGCGATAGACGTACCGCGGTTCAACTCACCATCCATGAACAAATCCACGTACTCCCGGGCATCCAAACTACGCACATTTTTGCTGTCTGAAACCGCCCAGTCGTTGAAGCCCACCTGTGCGCTGAACTTCACCTGGGGCTTACCTGCCTTACCCGACTTCGTCGTGATCAGGATAACCCCGTTGGCCGCACGTGATCCGTAGATCGCCGTCGCAGATGCATCTTTCAACACCGTAACCGACTCAATATCATTGGGGTTCATACTCGCCATTACGTTGGCGGTCTCCGACTGGCTGGTCAACCCATCACCCGGGTTGAACAAAGGCACTCCGTCCACCACATACAGCGGCTCACTGGATGCAGAAATAGAACCCTGGCCGCGGATACGGACTTCCACCTGAGACCCCGGCTGACCGTTGGACAAGTTGGACTGCAAACCTGCAATGTTACCCTGCAGCGTCTGCTCTACCGAAGCCAAAGGAACCTGCTCCAGACGGTCGCTCTTCAACGAAGACACCGCACCGGTCAGACCCTCCTTCGACGTCTCTCCATAACCAACCACTACTACCTCTGCCAATTGCTCGGCCGAAGTAGCCAGCACAATGTCAATCGTCCTGTTGGCGGAAGTAATTCCAACCTCCTGCGTCTCGTAACCCGTGTACGAAACCACCAGCGTAGCCGTGTTCGTCGGTACCTCAACGCTAAAACCACCATCCAGATCCGTTACCGTACCCGTGGTAGTACCCTTTACTTGAATTGTGGCACCAATTAATGGCTCACCAGCATCGTCCTTCACTGTACCTGTCGCCGTGAACTGTGCAAACGAAACCTGCACACCCAACACTAACAACAAAGCACTCAGAAGCACCTTGAATTTGATGTTCATAAAACCAGTTTTAAGTTATGAAAAATACAAAACCAACTCAACTGCTGAGATGGCAAAATAAATGGCACTCTAACGGTTTGACGAATAAGCGTTAAAAAATGGATTGCTCTCTTGATTTTACTGACTATCAGATCGTTATTTGGTTTTTTACTCTGGGGGAGTCAATACTTTAGTCTGATGATATGCTAAGATAGGAAATTCTTAATTATTTGCATCAAAGCAAGCTGAAAAGCTTGTTTTGATTGACAAAAAATTCGATTTAACTTAAAATTTACATCGTCGAAATCGATAATTTGGACGCAAATAAACCTCTGAAAATCAATAAATAAAAAAAGGATAGACAAAAAGAGGTGCAAGGAAAACCCAACAAAATCAAGCATTTGAGAAAAAAAATCCTGAACAAGGCCAAGCACCAGGCAAGAAGATCGGCAAACGGCAGCCCAGCCGCTCACCATATCAACGGGCAAGCGAATAACTCATGAAAGCAAAAATTTAATAAATGGAAACAAAATCACCAAAACAAATAAAAACCGGGTCTTAGTGACTATTTTTTGATGACAATCCAATCATTGCGCCCTTCTCCAGCATGAAATGAAACGCTGCATCGAAGGTATTGGGGATATCGCCGTCCAGGATAGCATCTTTGATGGCATTTTTGATCATACCTACTTCCTTTGAGGGTGGAATGCCGAAAGTCTCCATAATCAGTTCTCCGCTCACCGGAGGTTGCCAATTGCGGATATGATCTTCCTCCTCTATAGCTTTGAGGCGTTCCATCACCAGCTCGTAGTTTTCGAGATAGCGTTTCACCTTTTCTCTATTTTTGGAAGTGATATCGGCGCGACAGAGCTGCATCAGGTCATCCAGGTCCTCACCTGCATCGAAGAGCAATCGGCGAACAGCGGAATCGGTAATATTTTCCTTGGTCAGACTGATTGGTCGGAGGTGCAGGGCTACTAATTTCTGCACGTACTTCATCTGATGATCCAGGGGAAGTTTAAGTCGGCGGAAGATTTTGGGAACCATATTGGCGCCAACGGCATCATGTCCATGAAAGGTCCATCCGGCTTCCGCATCGAATCGTTTGGTTGCCGGTTTGGCGATATCGTGCAATATAGCGGCCCATCGCAGCCAAAGTTTGTCGGAGTACCTGCTAAGATTATCGAGTACTTGTAGGGTATGAAAAAAATTATCCTTGTGGGAGCGACCGTTCATCGTTTCGACCCCGTGGAGTTGAACCATCTCGGGGAAAAACTGCCCGAGGAGGCCTGTTTCGAAAAGCATCTTAAATCCTATAGAGGGCTGGGAAGCCAGGATAATTTTGTTCAGCTCGATGCTGATGCGCTCTTTAGAGATAATTTGCAACCGCTTATGGTGTTGACTCATTGCTGCGTAGGTCAACTCCTCGATAGAAAAATTGAGTTGGGTCGCAAAACGGATTCCCCGGAGCATGCGTAGGGGATCGTCGGAGAACGTCTTCCCTGGCTCGAGTGGGGTACGGATGATTCGGTCCTCCAGGTCTTTCAGGCCATTGAACGGATCCAGGAGGCTGCCAAAATCTTTTTCGTTCAAGCTGATGGCCATGGCATTGATGGTGAAATCCCGGCGGTGCAGGTCATCCTCGAGGGACCCCTCCTCCACGCTGGGTTTACGGGAATCCTGGCGGTAAGACTCCTTTCTCGCGCCAACAAACTCCACCTCCCAGGTTTTGTAGCGCAGCATGGCTGTTCCGAATCGTTTAAAAACGGCAACCCGGGGTATGGGGTGAAGCTGAGCGGCTACTTCCTCTGCGAGGCGGATACCGCTGCCCACGCATACCACATCAATATCTTTACAGGGACGAGCCAACAAGCGATCGCGAACATAACCTCCTACCAGGTAGGCTGGATATCCCAGTGACTCTGCAACTGATCCGATAAGGTTAAAAAGGTAGCGTTCTTCCTCAGACAGCGAAAAGACCATTAAAATAATTTTTTTAGCAGTGGGATCAGGGCAGGAGTACTTCCGCAAACAGCTCTTCTATCTGATCCAGTGTATCAAACAAAACCCCGGGATCCATTTCTGACACCAGCACCGAGCGGAAAGGTTTTATGCCAGGATACCCCTTAAAATAATTGGTATAGTGGCGTCGCATCTCCACCACGCCCACCTTCTCCCCTTTCCACTCAATAGAGCGGGACAGGTGTTCCCGCACTGCGGCCACCCGCTCGTGGATGTCGGGTGGAGACAATAACTCACCCGTAGCCATATAATGTTTGATTTCTCTAAAAATCCAGGGATACCCAATACTTGCACGTCCGATCATGATGCCATCTACCCCGTATCGCTCCTTATACAATTTTGCCTTTTCGGGGCTATCAATGTCGCCGTTGCCGAAAATAGGAATATGGATGCGGGGGTTTTCTTTGACCTTAGCGATGAGCGACCAATCCGCCTCTCCTTTGTACATTTGTTTGCGGGTGCGGCCGTGGATAGACAAACCCTGGATACCCACATCCTGCAGGCGCTCTGCCACCTCTTCAATAAACATCGTGTTTTCATCCCAACCCAACCGCGTCTTAACGGTAACCGGCAGACGGGTAGATTTCACTACCGCCTCGGTGAGTTTCACCATCAGGTCTATATCCTGCAGAATACCTGCACCTGCCATCTTACAAACCACCTTTTTCACCGGGCAGCCGTAATTAATATCCAGCACTTCCGGCTTGGCCTCCTCCACAATCCGGGCTGCCTCCATCATAGCATCCATTTCGGCACCAAAAATCTGCACTCCTATGGGCCGTTCCTCCGGATAGATGTCTAACTTTTGCAAACTTTTTTCCGCATCGCGGATCAACCCCTCGACCGAGATAAATTCGGTGTACATCATATCGCAGCCCTGTTGCTTGCACAATGCCCGGAAGGGGGGATCGCTGACATCCTCCATGGGTGCCAACAAAAGTGGAAACTCTCCCAGTGCAACGTCGCCTATTTTAACCATATCAATTTCCGGATTGGTCTTTGTTAAACCCCAAAGATACGTTATATTCGGCAAATTTCGATTTACATCCTCGAGGTGTGTTAACTTTCTGACCGTGCAAAAATATTTTTTGGGAAAAATTCAGCGAAGAACAAGAATATTTTAATTTTACGCAGAACAGCTAACCTTTTGAAAAACCAACCTTATGTTTACACTAATCGTTTTAGCTTTTATCCTTGGTTACTTAACCATTGTTTTTGAGCATCCCCTAAAGTTGGACAAAACCGTACCTGCCCTGCTCATGGGGGCGTTCATGTGGGCGCTTCTGGCTGTCGGGTTTTACCAGGGATCTGTAGAAATCATTGATTCTCACAACCATATTTTCTCTTTAATGGGAGGCGGGGATCACCTGGAAGCCGAGGAAGGTTTCACAGGAGCTTTGCTGCACCATCTGGGCAAAATTGCCGAAATTCTCATCTTCCTGATCGGAGCCATGACTATTGTGGAGATCATTGACCTTCACAGGGGTTTTTCTGTCTTGAAAAATTGGGTAAAGACCAGAAGCAAGAAAAAGCTCCTATGGATTGTGGGTATTTTGGGTTTCATCCTTTCGGCGATCATTGACAACCTCACCGCTACTATCGTTTTGGTTACCTTGCTGCGCAAAATCATTCCGGATCGCAACGAGCGTTTGTGGTATGCTGCCATGGTGGTTATTGCTGCGAATGCGGGTGGAGCCTGGTCGCCCATTGGCGATGTTACCACGACCATGTTGTGGATTGGCAAGAAGGTTTCAACCGCCGGTCTGATCGAACACTTGGTTATTCCTTCAATCGTGTGTTTTGCCCTGCCCTTTTTTGTGGCTTCCTTCCTTTCTCCTTTCAAAGGGGACATCAACATTGACGAAAACGCCGAAGATCCGGATGCACAAAAGTTGTTGAGCAGCCGAACCATGTTGTTCTTGGGACTTGGCGCGATTGTTTTTGTACCCTTTTTCAAAACCATTACCCACCTGCCTCCTTATGTAGGCATGATGCTGGGTTTGGGCGTGGTATGGCTGGTTTCGGAATACATTCATCCGGAGGAAGACTTTACGGAAGAGCGCAAACATACCTATTCAGCGCACGTTGCTCTATCCAGAATTGAAATGTCGAGTATCTTGTTCTTCTTGGGGATCCTGATGGCCGTGGCTGCCCTGGAGACCTTAGTAGCCAATGGCGTAGGAACGCTTCGGTTTTTGGCTGAAGGCCTTCAAACCACCATTCCAAATCAGGATTTGGTCATCATGCTGCTGGGGGTAACTTCTGCAATTATTGATAACGTACCGCTGGTAGCTGCTTCCATGGGGATGTACACCGAGCCGATGGATGCGAAACTTTGGCATTTCATTGCTTTTGCTGCCGGTACAGGCGGAAGTATGTTGATTATTGGATCGGCGGCAGGAGTTGCGGCCATGGGTATGGAAAAAATTGACTTTATCTGGTACCTTAAAAAAATCACCTGGCTTGCTGCATTGGGCTTTGTTGCCGGCGGAATTGCCTTTTTGTTGTTGCAACCCATTATCAGCGGCTTGGTAGGTTAAGTAGTTATGAAAATGAATCAGACCCTTAGTTTATCTGGAATCCTAATCAGTTTATATGGTCTGTTGCTTAGCGGCTGTCAGGCTCCGATCACCGCATCGGAGCTTGGCGGTCACTGGGTGGCAGTTGCCATCACAGAAAAGGACAAGCCACTGCCGGTCAACCCGGAAGAGATCCACTTTAGGTTTGACCCTAAGCAGATGGCTTACAACTATCAAAGTACCCTCAACTACAAAGAAGCCGGCAGTTTTTTCCTGGAAGGGAATCTGCTACACACTTTGGACACCCTCAACCTCGCCTCCACAGAAAAAATTGTGAGCATCAGTCTGCTTACCTCGGACAGCATGCGCATATTTATGGTGGACAATGGCAACCCCAGAACCCTTACGTTGGTGAAACGGTGATGCTCCCCTTCGGGAAAAATCTTTTTCAGTTTAGTCCCTTTACCAAAATTTGAGCCTTTCCTCTCAGGGTCATCCAAACTACCATTTGTTGAGGAGAAAGAAAGGCGTCTGAAATTTCAAATGCATCCAGGTTTCCCTGAAGCGTGACATCTTTGGTCACAGGGTAGTCTTGAAGTTGGATTTGGATTTGTTCGCGCATGTCATTCAGATTGTAGGCGAGCAAAAAGTCAAGGTTTTCCTGAATTTCGCTTTTGATGGTACTTTTGAGCAACCAGCTCCCTGTTTTGAACAAGACGTTTCGGGTATTGAGCGTAAATTCGAGTCCGTCAATATCTATGGTATTTCGCGCTTTGTTAAAAACGGGAGTACCCTCCAGGTAAATGCCGCCCTGGTAGGCGCCGGAGAGGGTAAGCTCCACCACCAGTCGGTCGTTTCTGCCGTAAAGGGATATATCTTCCAGGGTGACCGATTTGCTTCCCTGGGAAAACACCGACCCCAGCAGTTCCTGCTTCAGCAACTGTTCCGCATCGGCATAGGTGACCGCTGTTTTGAGGTGCAGCTGAAAAGTTGTGGTATCGGGTTGGCGGTAATCAAATGCCGGAAGCGGAGAGGGTGTGCTCAGCGCCGGTTTTTCTCCCAGAATGACCGTCGGCATGGAGGTTACCATGAGGGTTCCGGTAAGGGTATCTCCACGGAGCTTCAGGGGACTCATCCCAATGTCCACAGGGTTCACCTGCAACCAGGTCTGATAAGTCTCTGACACCAGCATAGGTTCAAACATCTGCTTCCAGGTGGTCTCCATAGTACCCCTCAGGTCAAAGCTCCCTGCAATCTGTTCGTCAATCGCAGCCGCCAGGTTATCCTTGCTGTATTTCAGCAAGATATCGGCGATAAAACCGGCAGGAATCTGTATCCCGATGAGTTTGACGCTGGGTTTTACAATCCACTGGTGGCGAAGCAGCACGGTGTTGGTTTGAAACTGCCAATCGGGATTGATATCGTAAGTCGTCTCAAAATCAAGCATAATGCTTCCCTTTGCCTCCACCTTGCTGATGCCCAGGTTGTACCGCACCCAGATGGACAAGGGGAGGGAATACGTGATGAACCCTTCGCGGAAACCTATCTTAATCGCATCTATCCGTTCTGCCCGCAACATCATGTTGTCCCCATCATTCAGGTCGTTATCTTCGTATAGAACCCCGGAAAAATTCTGGTTGAGCGAAGTCTCCAGCGACCTGAGATCAATGGCTACGGGGATATTCAGCACAGACGGGGACTCCGGAGCGGCAGTCGGCAAATAGCTTTCCAAGGGTTTCTCGATTTTTTGAGTGGATGTACAAGCCTGAAAAAACAATAACACACTGATGATCAACAAAAAATGATTTTTTGACATGATTGGGGGCTTGAATGAGTTACAAAGGTACAACATCTCCGGGTATTGTGTTTTTATCCCCTATAACGGCATTTAATGTCCTAAAAACTTGTGCATGCAGTCTTATTTTTTAATTTTGAATCAAAACAAAATATTATGATCAAACCTACCTTTAAACTATTTTTATGGTTGATGGTCGTGGGTATGGTTCTGCCGCTTTCAGGACAGAAAGCGGGTAAAACCCTTACTTATGACGAATCGTTGTACAATTCACTGCAATGGCGCAGCATTGGCCCCTTCAGAGGAGGTCGCTCTGCGGCAGTAACGGGAGTTCCCGGCAAACCCAATCTGTTTTATATGGGTGCCACTGGTGGTGGTGTCTGGAAAACAGAGGACGGGGGACAGACCTGGGGCAATATTTCCGATGGCTACTTCGGAGGGTCTATTGGTGCCGTTGAGGTCGCCGTTTCGGATCCCAATGTGATTTATGTGGGCGGCGGAGAAGTCACCGTAAGGGGTAACGTTTCCTACGGCTATGGTATGTACAAATCCGTAGATGCCGGAAAAACCTGGGCACATATCGGGCTGGAAAACTCCCGACATATCCCTCGTATCCGCGTACACCCACAAAACCCGGATTTGGTATATGCTGCTGTCCTGGGCGATTTGTTTAAGCCCGGAGAGGAGCGCGGTATTTACCGATCCAAAGACGGGGGCAAAAACTGGGAGAAAATCCTCTTCGTTAACCCCGATGCCGGTGGTTGCGACCTGATCTTGGATCCCGGAAATCCACGCGTGATCTATGCTTCTACCTGGAGGGTTCGCCGCACACCTTACAGCCTGGAGTCAGGCGGAGAAGGTTCTGCCCTGTGGAAAAGTACGGACGGTGGAGACACTTGGGTGAATATTTCTGCCAACAAAGGGATGCCTGAAGGATTGCTCGGCATTATCGGGGTGACTGTTTCTCCTGTCAATTCCAACCGAGTTTTTGCCATCATTGAAAATGCCAACGGTGGCGTGTTTCGCTCTGATGATGGTGGCGATACCTGGACTAAAGTAAATAGCGATCGTAACTTGCGCCAGCGCGCCTGGTACTATTCCCGCATTTACGCCGATACCCAGGATGAAGAGGTGGTATATGTGATGAATGTGAGCTACCACAAGTCAACCGACGGCGGAAGGACCTTTAAGTCTTTCAATGCTCCCCATGGCGACCACCACGATCTGTGGATTGCACCGGAAAACAACCAGCGTATGGTAATTGCCGACGACGGTGGTGCACAGGTGAGCTTTGACGGCGGCGAAAACTGGACGACTTACCACAACCAGCCGACCGCACAGTTTTATCGCGTAACAACCGACAATAATTTCCCTTACCGGATTTACGGCGCCCAACAGGACAACAGTACCCTCCGGGTATTGCACCGAACCGATGGGTTTGCTATCACGGAAGATCATTGGGAACCTTCTGCAGGTGGAGAAAGTGCTCACCTGGCAGTAGATCCTACCGATAACGACGTGGTTTATGGTGGCAGCTATGGTGGCTTGCTCGAACGCATGAACCACCGCACCAGCCAAAACCGAGGCATCAACGTGTATCCCGACAACCCCATGGGCTATGGTGCAGAAGGGATGAAGTACCGGTTCCAGTGGAACTTCCCCATCTTCTTTTCCCCTCACGCATCCGATAAATTGTATGCAGCGTCCAACCACCTGCATGTGAGTACAGACGGCGGAGAGTCCTGGGAACTGATCAGCCCCGATCTTACCCGCAATGATCCTGCCAAACTGGTATCTTCCGGTGGTGATATTACCAAAGACAATACCGGTGTGGAATATTATTGTACGGTATTTGCTGCCTGTGAATCGCCCTACGAAAAGGACTTGCTATGGGCGGGTTCGGACGATGGTTTGATCCACGTGAGCAAGGACGGCGGCAAAAACTGGTCAAATGTAACTCCTCCGAGCATGCCGGAATGGACGATGATCAACAGTATTGACCCCGATCCGTTTGTAAAAGGTGGCGCTTATGTGGCAGGAACCCGATACAAATTGGGAGACTATACCCCTTATCTGTACAAAACCAAGGATTACGGCAAAACATGGACCCTGATTACCGGTGGTATTGACAAAGAACACTTTACCCGGGTAGTGCGCGCAGATCCAAAACGCGCAGGATTGTTGTATGCAGGTACAGAGACAGGCATGTACGTTTCTTTCGACGATGGTGCGAGCTGGAAACCGTTCCAGTTGAACCTGCCTATCGTTCCGATTACCGACCTGACCATCAAAAACGACAACCTGATTGCTGCAACCCAGGGAAGAAGTTTCTGGTTGATTGACGACCTTACTCCCCTACACCAATTGAGCGAGGAAGTGGCCAACAGCGACTATCACTTGTTCCAGCCCATGCCCAGCTACCGCATGGGGTCAGGCCGCAGATGGAGACCCGGCAGCAGCAACCAGTTCCTGACCGTGGGACAGAACCACCCCGGTGGTGTGATGGTAAATTTCTATTTCAAAGAAAAACCTGCAGCCGACCAAGTGGTTAAACTTTCGTTCTACGAACCCGATGGCGATTTGATCAAGGAGTTTTCTACCGCTGCCAAAGACCGCGCCCACAAAATGGACGAAGTCGTGGCCGGTGGCAATACCTTCGTGTGGGATATGCGCTACGAAGATGGGAAAGCATTCGAGGGTATGATCTTATGGGCAGGTTCTTTGACCGGACCGCTTGCCGTGCCCGGTAAGTTTACCGTGCGCCTGACCGTAGGAGAAGAGCACCAAGAGCAACCCGTTGAAATCGTTATGGATCCGCGGTCAGAGTCCAGCCTGGAAGACCTTCAGGCACAGTTTGACTTCACCAAAGCTGTCGTAGATAAAATTACCGAGGCCCACGAAACCATTATCGAAATTCGGGACATCCGCGCTCAGATTAAGGCCTTCAACGCCAGAGCTAAGAGCGACCCCGAGATGAAGGATATCGTTGCACTCGGTGAGGAAATCATCAAAGAAATGACTGCGGTGGAAGAAGAGTTGTACCAGACGCAAAACCAGAGCAACCAGGATCCGCTTAACTTCCCGATTAAACTGACCAACAAACTGGCACACCTGAATTCCCTGATGGGCAGAGGCAATTATCGCCCTACCAAGCAGTCCATTGAGGTACAACAGGACTTGGAAGTGAAAATTGACGCACAATTAGAGACTTTCGAACAGATCAAAGTCGAAAAAATCCCCACCTTTAACCAAAAGGTGAAGGAAATGACGGTTGATTTGATCCAGACTAAAAAAGCTATTAAACCATAAGATTGAGTCTGGGATAAAAAAAGGGTGGTCGGAGCAAATGCTCCGGCCACCCTTTTTTACTTATCAACCAAATTTTAAGGCTTGGTCTGCTTCAATTTAGCAAAATCACCGGCCTTGATCATGACCAGTTTTTCCACGTCAATATTTTTGCTGAAAGCGCGGTTCACATCCTCTACAGTCAGGTTGCGGACACTGTCTTCCAATTGCTGATCCCAAGTGAAATCGCGGTTGAAAAACAGGTAGCCATTCCAGATTCCGGCCAGACTGCCATCCTGAGATCGGGTGAGCTGTTGTTGCTGCAACCAGCCCGTCTTGGCCGCTTCCAGTTCTTCGGCGGTAAAACCTTCCTTCACGGCACGCTCCACCTCTTCCTTGAAGGCCTTTTCCAATTTCTCGACATTCTCCGGGGCATAGATCGCATAAGCTCCAAACATGGCATCTTCATTTACCGGATGGGCGTTGAAGAAAGAACCTACGCCGTAGCTCAGACCCTCTTGCTGGCGAATGCGGGTGGCCAAGCGCGAGTTGAGGAAACCGCCACCCAGGATCAGGTTGCCCATCACCATAGCGGCATAATCCGGATCGCTGTTGGTCATGCGCACCTTCATCCCTGCAAAGAACATCGCATTGGCCTTATCGGGAGTCTCGATGTTTTTGTTCAGCGCAGTCGGCGCTACAAACGGAACCTCAATTCTTTTGTAGGTTTTGGCGCTGTTCCATTCTGCAAAGTGCTTATCTATCGCTGCTTTCACGGCTGCATCGTCAAAATCACCCACTACGGCAAGCGTTGCGGCATTTGCACCGTAATAATCGGCATAAAACTGTCGGATCTGGTCAATCGTCACCGCATTGATCTCCTCCAGCTCCTCGGCAAATGAGCCGCTGTAATTCACGTGTCCTTTGGGGAAAGGACTCATCACCTGCATAAACTCATTCTGAGCGAGGGCCATAGGATCAGCGCTGGCCTCTTCAAGCTGTGCCCGCTGTGCATCCTTCAATTTTTTCAACTCCTCTTCCGGGAAAGTAGGCTGTTTGAGGACTTCTGCCAATACATCCATCACCTCAATCAGGCGTGACCGTTCGGTTTGCACCGATACACTCACAGAAGTAGCATCGCCGCCCAGGCGCACATTAGCCTTGAGCTGGTCGAATTTCTCGGCGAGTTGCTCGCGGGTAAAATTAGCGGTACCCTTGTCCAGCATGGAAGCGGTCAAGCTGCCGATGGCAGACTTGCCCTCCAGGCTCTTTTCGTCGCCCAGTCGGAGTACCATATTAAACACCACGATATCGCCACGGGTTTCTTTGGGAAGCAAAGCAACCTCCAGTCCCTTATTATCAGCATTAAAGCGCTGGGTGCGGGCATTGATATTTTCAGGAGTAGGCTCAAAAGCCTCGCCCTGTGCAACAGCCTCCTTCCCTTTGAAATCTTTCAGCAGCACTGCGATATCGGCAATTTCAGGCACCTCAACGCGGTCTGGAGCTGCTTCCGGCACAAAAACACCCACGGTTCGGTTGGCTGGTTTGAAATAAAACTTGGACACGCGGATCACATCCTCTACAGTAACCTGCTCGAGGTAGTCTCTGTACAAAAAGGCCAAACGCCAGTCGCCTTTGGAAATAAACTCGCTCAGGATGAGCCCTACCGTGTTGGTATTGGAGAACTGCAACTCAAAATCTTTCAACAATTTTGTCTTGGCGCGATCCACCTCTTCTTTTGTAGGCGGATGGTAAGCGAGGCTGTCGAACACCCCAAGCATGGCCGCTTTGGCCTCCTCTACGGACTTATCCTTAAGCACATCGGCAGAGAAGTAAGCATAGCCGGGCTCTTTTAGCGGAAAAGCAAAACCAAACTGAGAAGTCGCTTTTTCTGTTTCCACCAGTGCTTTGTACAAACGACCGGAAGGAGTATTGGTCAGGATTTCACTCAACACATCCAGGGCAGGAAAATCAGGGTGTGCCGCCGGTGCGATATGGTAGCCGGCCGAAACCACCTGCACCTCTCCTACTCTCTTCAGCGTTACATTGCGCTCGCCGTCCTGAACAGGTTCGCGGGTATAAGTTTCGTAGATGATTCTGTCGGGTTTTGGAATAGCGCCGAAATATTCTGCGATCATACCAAGCGTTTCTGCCTCATCAATTTTTCCGGCAACCAACAACACCGCATTATCGGGTTGGTAATACTTGCGGTAAAACGCCTGAAGTCGCTCGATGGGAACATTTTCGATATCTGCACGAGCGCCGATGGTTGACTTCCCGTAATTGTGCCACAAAAACGCAGTGGACATCACCCGTTCCATGAGGATAGACGAAGGACTGTTTTCCCCCATTTCAAACTCATTCCGCACCACAGTCATTTCGCTTTCCAGGTCTTCCTTCTTAATGAAAGAATTGATCATGCGGTCTGCTTCCATATCGAGTGCCCAGCGCAGGTTTTCCTCTGTCGCGGAGAATGTCTCGAAATAATTGGTGCGATCGTACCAGGTGGTACCATTGGGTCGCGCGCCATGCTCCGTCAACTCCTGTGGAATATTGGGGTGACGGGGCGTACCTTTAAAAACAAGGTGCTCGAGCAAGTGCGCCATGCCCGTTTCCCCATAACCTTCGTGCCGGGAACCTACCAAATAGGTTACATTAACCAAAATTTGAGGTTTGGAAGGATCCGGAAACAAGAGGACTTTTAGTCCATTGTCCAATTGGTATTCAGAAATTCCCTCTGCGGAAACTCCTTTGGTGACACCCTCAGGCAGCTGTATGGCCTCCTGTGCGCTGAGCGTGAAGGTCAGCACAAGGCCCAAAGCCAGCAAACGCAGTGTTTTGAATGAATTCATATTTACAGGATTTGATTACAAAAATTTGGAATAATACACCGATAGATAGTAAATGGTTTTTACCTTCAAAATATTATTCGATTGAAGCTGACAAAATTTAGAAGAAAGGCTTTACAATGACTCGCTATTCGACTTGATGTGTGCTGCCTGCGCCAGAAGTTGCTCCCTGTCCTCCGGACTCATCTTGTCCCAAACCCGGTACATCATCCCTATCCTGGGGTTTTTTTCGAGTTTTTCGCGGTGTCTGTGGTAAAAATCCCAGTATAAGCTGTTAAATGGACAGGCTTTAGGGCCAATTTTTTCTTTGTGTTGGTAGTAGCATTGACTGCAGTGATCCCCCATTTTGTGGATATAATTGGCACTGCTGACGTAGGGTTTGGTGCCCACAATACCACCGTCGGCAAACTGACTCATCCCACGCGTATTGGGCATTTCTACCCATTCAAGCGCATCAATATAAATCCCCAGGTACCAGGCATCTACAGCATCGGGATGCACCCCCAGCAGAAGGGCAAAATTGCCGGTTACCATCAGCCGCTGGATATGGTGGGCATAAGCGTGATCCAGACTTTGACCGATGGCTTGCTTCATACAAGCCATACGGGTGTTGCCGGTCCAATAGAAATCGGGAAGTGCTGCCCCGTGGGCAAAAAAATTGAGGGTTCCGTATTCCGGCATCTCTGCCCAGTAAATGCCGCGAACAAACTCCCGCCAGCCCAGAATTTGGCGGATAAATCCTTCAACCGTAGCCAGTGAAATACCTGAGCCGCCATTGTCCCAGACTTCCAGCGTTTTTTGGATGACCTTCATGGGGTGAAGCAACTTGGTATTCAGGGCAAAAGACAAACGGGAATGGAACAAAAAGGGATCCCGGCTGGTCAGGGCATCCTGGAAATCGCCAAAAGAGCGCAGCCGATGTCGGAGGAAATCGTCCAGGATTATTTCTGCCGCTTGTGGAGTCACAGGCCAAATAAACCTTTGCGGGTCAATAGCCCCGATGGTTTGCACCTCCATTTTTTCCAGCATCGCTACGATTTCCCCCACGGGTTGGGAATCCAGCTCGGAAATGGGCGGAATGGCAACATGTTCAGGCATTTTTTTGCGGTTCTCCGCATCGTAATTCCACCTTCCGGAAAGTGGGTTTTTGCCGTCAGGCTCCATCAAAATGGCATACTTTTTCCGCATAGCGCGGTAAAAAGTCTCCATCAGATATTGTTTTTTTCCTTTGAAAAGTTCCTTAACGGTCTGTCGCTCGCTGAGAAAATGTTCGGTATCTACTGCCGCCACCGGCACGGGCAACTGATCTGCGAGGCGCTTGAGAATCTGGTCGAGTCGGTACTCGTCGGGCAACTGGTATTCCAAGCTTGTGGCACCCAGTTCCTGCACGATCCAGGACAAATTATCCGCAAATTGCTGCCGGTTGCGCGGGTCGTCCAATTGGAGGTACAGCACATTTTTTCCCTGGGCTTGCAGGTGTTCCGCAAAATGGCGCATCGCCAGAAAAAAGCCCACTACCTTCTGAACATGATGCCGGACATAATTGGTCTCGGACAATTGTTCCATCATCACATACCAATGCGCTTCGTTAGAAGGCGCTGCAAACCAGGAATGATTGGGATTGAGTTGATCCCCGAGGACCAGGCGGACGACGCTCTCTTTAGACATCAACGTTTCAATGATTCGGTAAAAGGAATAAGCTGAATAGAATCCAATCCTGTTCGTATTTTCAGAAAATCAGCCAACATCGTCTCCTCCTTTCGGCGTTGGGTTCTGCTTTTCCCCGGGATCCATTCTACCAGAAAAACCGGCATATAAGAAATGGTGCCTTGGAAATCAGAACGCTCGGCTTTTGCGAAAGCCAGACTATTAAGTTCGGGAAATACAATTTTTGTTTCCCGAACGATATCCTCAAAAGGCAGCTGAGCCCGCATCAAGCTATCTACCAGCCGCTGTAGTCGTTCCACTTTCAAATCCTGGGAAGTCTTGGCCTGGTTTACGCTCACCAGGCGCTCAGCCAGAGAGCCCAAGGAAGAAATTTCCGTTTCCAGGCTTTTGAGCTTCTCCAGCTCCACATCCGAATCCTGGATCAGGGAGAGGGAAATACCGGGCAGATCAAAGCTTTGCAGGGCAGAAAAGTAAAACTCCATCGAATCCTGGGGCACAGAAGCGCCGAGCAGCTCCAACACCAACTGCTTGCTCGAATCCCGCTCAATAAGTTCGTAATCAATACATCGCGTCGGAGAGTCCACCCCAAAAAACGCATCAATAAAAGCCTCTATCCGAAGCTCCTCCTGGCGTTCTTCATACAAATCATATAAAATCTTGCCACTGGGCACGATCACCAATAGACTAAAAAAGTACAGCATCATTCGCGAGCGGCGTGCCTCTGCGGGATCAACCGGAGTGCGCATCGGGAAATCCAGCAGCCGGATGATGATATAAGCGGAAAGGGCAATAAAAAAAGAGTTCAGGAAAAACAGGTAAAAAGGATTCAGCGCCAAATTCCAGCGCCCATTGGCAATAAAATAGCCTGTCACACACAAAGGCGGCATCAGAGCGGTCGCAATAGCTACTCCCGGAAGGGCATTGCCCTTGTCCTTTCGGCTGATCGAAATCATACCGGCCAAGCCCCCAAAAATAGCCACCAGGCCATCCAGCAAAGTGGGTGCTGTACGCGCCCGTATTTCGGCGGTATAATCGCCCAGAGGCGTTATGGTAAAATACAAAGTACTGGTCAGCAGGGAAACCAATATCGCTATCGCAAAATGGCGCAGCGAAGACGTCAGTGCCTCCCGATCGTTGGTACCAACCCCCAGACCAATACCCAGGATAGGCGACATCAGAGGAGAAATCAGCATTGCACCAATAATCACAGCGGGAGAATTCAGATCCAGTCCGAGACTGGCAATCAGGGTAGAGCAAAGCAGCATCCAGGCATTGGTGCCGATCATTTTTTTATTGGATCGGATCGCTACCAGGGTACCCTCCCGATCCACCCCCTGTTGGAGATCAAAAAAATCACCGAACCAAGCCCCTACGGCTTGCAGCAAATCCTTGAACAGCACCTTGATCCGTGCCGCCGGTTTTTCCCATTCAGGCCCCGTGGACATAACTTTTTGCTTGATCGTTGATCAAAATCCCATCTTTCATCACAAGCACACGGTCGCTCATGCCTGCCAGTTCGTTGTTGTGGGTCACGATCACAAAAGTCTGTCCAAAATCGGTGCGCAGGCGAAACAGCAATTGGTGCAAATCCTGAGAACTGGCAGAATCCAGATTACCGGTGGGCTCGTCCGCAAAAATCACAGCCGGTCGGTTGATCAATGCCCTTGCTATGGCCACGCGCTGCTGTTCTCCGCCGGAAAGCTGGGTAGGCTTGTGGCTGACCCTTTCCGAAAGTCCCAGGTAATCGAGCAGTTCCAATGCCCGTTTGCGGGCCTCCTGCTCCGGCGTTTGCCGGATCCAAGCAGGAATACACACATTTTCCAATGCCGTAAACTCAGGCAGCAGGTGGTGAAACTGAAACACAAATCCGATATGCTGGTTTCTGAAATCGGCCAGTTTGTCGCCGCTGAGTTGACTCGTCTCGGCATCCCCAATGCGAAGGGAGCCCGAATCCGGGCGATCCAAGGTTCCCAGGATATGTAGCAGTGTACTTTTTCCCGCACCTGACTTCCCGACAATGGAAACGATCTCAGCAGCTCCAATGTCGAGATCTACCCCTTTCAACACCTTTAAATTTCCGTAAGACTTCTGAATATTTCTGGCACTGATCAAAATCGGAATACTTAAGTGAAATAATATGCGCAAATTATATTTTTTTTCTCAAGATTCCTATCGCTTCGGCCACCTGCCTGTCGGCAAAACCTGCTCGCGTTTGCCTATATTTGCAAAAAAAAACATGAAAGCGTTGCTGCTGCTTGGATTTCAGATAGATTTTTTGCCGGGAGGCAGCCTATCCATACCCGATTCCGGACGAGCTGTGCCATTGGCCAATACCTATATGCCGCTGTTCTCGGAGGTCGTTTTATGTCTGGACCAGCATCCGGCTGACCACAGCAGCTTCGCCGCTAATCATTTGTGGAGAAGACCCGGGCAAACCATACCAATTGCGGATCAGCCTCGTTTGTTGTGGGATATGCACTGTGTAAAGGGCAGTTTTGGCGCGGAAATTGCGCCGGGATTGAACACCGAAAGGATTACCTTTACCTGCCAGAAGGGCACCGACCCCTCTGGAGAGAGCTACAGTGCTTTCTGGAACAGCGAGCACCAGGAACCTTCCGGGCTGTCTGAATACCTCAGTGCCCAATCCATAAGCGGCCTCTATCTCATGGGCATGCCCCTGGAGTATGAAATCCTGCATACGGCACTCGATGCGCTTCAACTCGGCCTAAAAACCATTGTCCTGCGGGACGCCTGCTTCCCGCTACAACCCGAACAGCAATCTGAAACCCTGCGCCAACTGGAAGCTGCAGGTGCAACCATCATACTAACCAAAGCATTAAACCCAGCTTAAATCGAGATCAACATGGAACAAATTACCCAACTGAGCGCCGCTCAGCTCATGCAACTGGAAGCCGATCACGGTGCACACAACTACCACCCCCTCCCTGTTGTCCTCAGCAAAGGACAAGGCGTTTATGTGTGGGATGTGGACGGCAAGCAATATTTCGACTTCCTTTCTGCTTATTCGGCTGTTAACCAAGGACACTGCCATCCGCATATCATCCAGGCGCTCACTTCACAAGCCCAAACCCTCACCCTTACCTCGCGGGCGTTTTACAACGACAAACTTGGTCCTTACGAACAATTCATCACCCGCTTGTTTGGGTACGACCGCGTCCTGCCCATGAATACCGGTGTTGAGGGTGGTGAAACTGCCATCAAGCTGTGTCGAAAATGGGGCTATGAAATAAAGGGGATCCCTGAAAATCAAGCCCGTATCATTTTTGCCGGCGGCAATTTCTGGGGAAGAACGCTTGCGGCTATTTCCTCCTCCACGGATCCGGAGAGTAAAGTTGGATTTGGCCCCTACATGCCGGGGTATGACATCATCCCCTACAACGACATCACTGCGTTGGAAAAAGCGCTGCAGGATCCGAACGTAGCCGGGTTTATGGTAGAACCTATCCAGGGCGAGGCGGGTGTTGTCGTACCGGATGAAGGATACCTAACTCGAGTAAGGGAGCTGTGCAGCCAGCACCGGGTATTGTTTATTGCGGACGAAGTCCAGACTGGCATTGCCCGTACCGGAAAAATGACCTGTTGTGACCATGAAAACGTAAAACCTGATATCCTTATTTTAGGCAAAGCCCTCAGTGGCGGCGTCCTGCCGGTATCGGCCATTCTGACCAGCGACGAAGTCATGTTGTGCATCAAGCCCGGCCAGCACGGATCTACTTTCGGAGGCAACCCGCTGGCCTGTGCAGTAGCCCAAGCTGCGTTGGAGGTAGTCGTCAATGAAAACCTTGCAGAAAATGCCCGGATTATGGGAGAAATGTTCCGTCAGGAGATCAGAGACAACCTGATCGGGAAAAGCCCGCTGGTTGCGGAAGTCAGGGGCAAAGGTCTGCTCAACGCCATTGTCATCAACGACACCCCGGACAGCAAAACCGCCTGGAACATTTGTCTTAAACTGGCCGAAAACGGCCTGCTGGCCAAGCCCACCCACGGGAACATCATCCGTTTTGCACCACCCTTGGTCATCAATAAAGAACAGTTGCGAGAAAGTCTCGCCATCATCATCAATACCATTAAGGGGATGTAACTGTGTTAATTTTTTCATAAATTGGAACAGGGTCGGCAATTTATTATGGCATCCGACCCTTATCCAATTATTATGTACGCTCTAAATGTGTCCGGCATGAAGTACCCTATTGCACTCCTTGTTTTTCTATTTTATAGCTGGCATACTCCCCTATACAGCCAGCAAACGGCAGTATTTACGGCTGCCGGACAGCTCTTTGAAAAAGGTTTGTCGCATTATGATGCAGGATTGATCGCGCAGGCGCGCGAGGAGTTTGCCCGCCTGGATCAAATGCTGGATCTTCATCCTGAGCAGGACAATGACCTCCTGCGAAAAAAAGCCCAACTTTACTTGGCTCGCTGTGCTGTCCAATTGGGCCTACCCGAAGGAGAAAAACTCATCCAGGACTTTATCCGCTCCAACCAGCCCGACCCTTTGGCACAGGAAGCATTGATTGACTTGGCCGACTACTATTTCCAAGAAAAAAACTATACGGAGGCGATCGCCAATTACACCGAAGCAGACAAGGGCAACCTCAGTCAGGAGCAAAGGGCGAACCTCAAGTTTAGACTGGGATATTCCTATTTTGTCAGCAAGCAGTTTGACAAAGCACGGGATTTGTTGATACAGGTACGAGCTGTGCGCAACGACAACTACGCTGCCACCAATTACTACCTGGGGCTCTGTTATTTTTTTGAAGGCAAATATCCGGAAGCCGCTGCGGCGCTTGCAGCGGTAGAAGCCTCGCCGCGATACAGCCCTTACGTTCCTTACTATCTGGCGCAGATTTATTTTGCGCAAGCGCAATACCAAAACCTGATCACCTATGCCACTCCGAAATTGCAACAAAAAGGGCTAAAAAACAGCAAAGAAATCAACCAATTGGTGGGTCAGTCTTACTTTGAACTAAAAGCCTTCGACCAAGCCCTTCCCTATCTCGAAACCTATGCCAACCTCAGTGGCACCCTGCGCGAGGAGGAATTTTACCAACTGGGGTACGTCCAGTACCTGGCCGGAAAATATCCGGATGCCATTCGCAACCTCAGGGAACTCAGCGGGATTACCACCCCAACGGGCCAGTTTGCCATGTATTACCTGGCTGACTGCTACCTCAAAATCGGAGATAAGACCTCTGCACGTTCTGCTTTTGGCTATGCCAAGCGCTTGGATTACGACCCGATAATCCGGGAAGATGCCCTGTTTAGTTACGCAAAACTGTCCTACGAACTCAACGACCCCACAGAAGCCATTGCCTCCCTTCAGGAACTACAGCCTGCTTCGCCCTATTATGGTGAAGCGCAGGACTTGATGGCCAAGATATTTCTGAGCTATCGCAATTATAAGCAGGCCATGGAAGTCATTGAACAATTACCCGTAAAAACGCCTGCCATTCAACGGAGTTACCAGCAGGTGGTCTATCTGAGGGGACTGCAACTGTATCAGGAAAGCAAATACGACGAAGCGGGTAAGCACTTTGAGTTGTCCCTTCAATACCCCATAGATGCGGGGACCAAAGCCTTGGCCACCTATTGGCTTGCCGATATTGCCCATTTGAAGGCCGACTACAACAAAAGTATCCGGTATGCCAATGAATTTCTGACCCTGGCTAAGACGGTCAGCAACCTCCCGGACGAAGCATCGCTGTTTACCGGTAATTACCTTCAAGGTTACAATTACCTCAAGCTTGAAAACTATTCCCCGGCCTACACTTATTTCAGAGAAACCGTGGATGGCATCAAACGCAATGCCAGCTTTTTACGCAATCCCGAAATTACGGGTACCATGCTCGGGGATGCTACCCTGCGCGCCGGAGACTGTCTGTTTAAGCAAAACAAATACAACGAATCTATAGGTTTTTACGAAGAAGCAATTGCCCGGCGCTATACCGGTTATGAGTATGCCTATTTCCAAAAAGCATTGATTGAGGGTCTTCGGGGCAGGGTTACCGAGAAAATTCTAGCCTTGGAGCAACTCATCAGCAGCTTCCCGCAATCCACTTATACCGACGACGCCCTTTTTGCACTGGGTGCTACCTACCAGGAAATCGGGCAATTATCCAAGGCCGTTCCCCCCCTGCTGCGTTTAATCGAATCTTACCGAACCAGCACCGATCTTATGAATCCTGCCCTTATGAAACTGGGCTTGATTCAATACAACCTCGGCGACCTGGAAAAGGCCATTACCTATTACAAGCAGGTCTTTTCCAACAACCCGGATACTGAGGAATCAGGACTGGCGCTGGCTGCCCTGGAAGAAATCTATGTAGATGATCTCGGACAGGCCGACGCTTATTTTAGTTTCCTCGAGACCATCCCCGGCTATCGGGTGGACAACTTTGCCAAGGACTCCATCAGTTACCAGGTAGCAGAAACCCAATTTGAAAACGGCAACTACGAGCGAGCGGTATTGTCTTTCAGCGAATACCTGCGCAAATTCCCCAACGGCCGATTTGCCCTGGAAGCCACCTATTTCCGGGGGGAAAGTCATGCCGTCATGCAAGAATACAGCGAAGCGCTGCCCGATTACATTGCCGTATCGCAAAAAGGAGCCAGCAGGTATTACCAGAAAGCCCTGCAAAAAGCCGCGGTGATTGCCTACAACCACGAAGAGGACTTTGAAACGGCCTATTCGCTGTACCAGCAACTCGAAACGGCAGCAACCAGTGAAGATCAGCGTTTTGATGCGCAACTGGGTGCCATGCAAAGTGCCTACCGCAGCGGCAATACCGGAGCCGTGACTACCCTGGCCAATAAGGTGAGTATGCACCCCAACGCTTTGCCTATCCACAAGGCTACCGCCAGCTTTTTCATGGGCAAAATTGCATTCGACCAGAAGAATTACGATGAGGCGCTATTTTTGATGAACGAAGTGATCCGACTCAGCGACAACGAACAAACTGCTGAAGCGCGTTACCTGAAAGCCTATATCTATTACCTGCGTCGGGATCTCGAAACGGCCAAGTCCCTTTGCATCAACTCCAATACGGAAAGTTCTGCCTACCCTCGCTGGGTAGCCAAAAGCGTTATTCTGTTGTCGGATATTTTAGCCGAATCCGGCGACTTAACCAATGCCAGAGCTGCGCTCGAAGCACTCCTGGAAAATTACACCGAAGATCCGGCCATTATTTCGGAAGCCCGTTCGAAGCTGCTGCGCTTGGAAAACCAAATGAAAGCGGCCAGCAGACTCAATCTGAACATCAACAGTAGCTCCCTGCTCGAAATGGAAGAAGAGAAACCTCGTATTCCGGTAAAAAACAACAATAATCTTTAATCCTGATCCATGAGAATAGATAAGCTCAGCGCTGCCCTCCTTCCTTTTGTTTTTTGCTGTAACTTTCTCAGCGCACAGAACCTCGCCACCGAACAGGTGGATGTGATCAAAAATTTTGATGCCCGTTTGGCGGATTCGGAACGCTTTCGGCTCAATCCCAAACTCCCCCCGCTGGATTCCAGCAGCAAACGGCTCGATTATTTGATTCAATCCCGGGTGCCGAGCATCGCATATCCCGCTCCCCGCATCAAACCTTTAGCCTATGCCACCGACCAACAGGCCAAACAATATGCCGGTTTTTTGCAAGCAGGGGCTGGTTATCCGCTTTCCCTCTACTTGGACGGGGGCTACCAACTCAGCACCACCGACAAATCGGATGTGGGAATTGCCATCCGGCATCACGCTGCCAACAACGACAGCAGGTTGGCCAATCAGCGTTTTCAGTACTCGCAAGGTTCCCTCAATGGAAAATTGTTTCTGGATCAGGGAATTGCAGTGAAAGGTGGCGCCACTTACACCCGTGACGAGGTACACTTTTATGGTTACCACGATCAAAACCAGGATCGGGATAGTTCCAACCTACTTGCCTTTGACCGGGAAGCCGTCCGGCAACGGTTCTCCGTACTCGATCTTCATGCCGGAGTGTCCAATGGCGAACAAACCATTGGCGATCTCAACTATGACGTCAACCTGGATGGTTATTTTATGCGGGACAATTACGCTTCCAGCGAAAACAACTTCACCCTGGATGTACGGGCCAAAAAATGGTTGCAAAAAAAGAACCCCCTCGAACTTCAGCTCGTGGCAGACCTGACTCGCTTCCGCGATACCACTACCCAAAAACTGAACAATTTTTCTTTCAGTCCTTCTTATACGCTCCATACCGATGCCCTTAGGGTAAAGTTAGGTGCCCGGGTAGCCTCCAGCGCCGATCAATTTTTCTTTTTCCCGGCAGTGGAAGCCTCCCTTGGACTAGTGGGCAATCTGGTGCATTTGTTTGCCGGGGCAGAAGGTAACCTCGTGCAGAACAACTTCAGATCCCTGAGTGATTACAATCCCTTTCTGGTTTCCAACCCTGAGCTCAGAAACACCAGCTATTATCATTTCTATGCCGGCGCCAAAGGAGCTTTTTCCGGGCTGGATTACCACGCGCAGTTAGGGTACAAAGCAACGACAGACCTCGCGCTTTTTCAGCCCAACCACGATACCATACCCCGATTTCTGGCACTATACGATAACGTCAACATCATCCAGCTCAGCGTAGGGCTCAGCGGACAAATTTTTGACAACTTATCCCTCCATGGCACCCTAAACCAACAGGTTTATCGCCCGGAAAATCAGGAAAAAGCGTGGTTACTGCCCACTTTTTCCCTACAAGTCGGTGCTGTTTACCGGATGTTGGACGATAAACTCTCGCTCCGCGCCAACCTCTTTGCAGAAAATGGGTTGCCTTACTTAGATGCGGAGGGACAAGCTCAGCGCCTCAATGCCCTTTTTGATATCTCTGCGGGAGCGGAATATCAATTTGCCGAAAATATAGGTTTATTTTTGAATGTCAACAATTTAGCAAACAATCGGCGCCAGCGCTGGACGGGGTACCCCGTATTTGGTGTCAATGCGCTGGGGGGGATCCGGGCAAGGTTTTAGCAAGAGCGAAGGTTAAAAATCCAGGTAGAACTCGCCCGTTAGGGCTTTGTAATCGGGTGTCCACTCGTTTGGCTCCCCTTGTTGGATAACCAGTTCGTCTTCTACGAGCGGATGATGCTGTCGTTCCAGTTGAATCAACAAACGCTCTACCGGCTTGTTCGGCTTGGGTCGGACATTCGTCTTTCGCACGCAGTGCAAGTTGTAATGCCCGGCCATTTCGATAAAGCGCAGGCCTTCCATCACCGGCAAAACCACGCAGAAGCTCCCGGCTGGAGAAAGCAATTTTTGAACTGCCTTCAACAAATCTCCGTGCGGCAGTTTAACGGTGTGTCGAACCAATTGGCGGTTGGCAGGAGAAGTAAATGTCCCCCCGCTAAAAAACGGCGGATTGCTGACGATCAAGTCGTAGGTTTGGCTGGTTTGCGCGGCAAAATCCTGGATGGAAGAATCGAACAAATCCAGGCGATCTGACCAGGGGCAAGTTGCAAAATTCTCAGCGGCCTGATGGCAGGACGCTGGATCTATTTCTACGGCATGCACCCTCAACTCGGGATTGCGTTGAGCCAACATCAGTGCAATGAGACCTGTTCCGGTTCCGATATCCAGCGCCAATCCGTCCAGCTCCACAGTAGCCCAGGCTCCCAGCAGTACCCCATCTGTACCGACTTTCATGTTACATTTATCCTGGTTAATTGCGAACTGTTTGAACCTGAAAGGCTCCGTTTTTTTTGTTTTTCCCATGGAAATAAAATTCTCCTGTTGACTTTCAGGGAACAAAATTAGTTTAACTTTAGCAGAACAATTATACTCATTTAAATCTATCTTTTTGCAGCCACTTGAATTGAATGCGGAGTTCAGGTACATTCTGGACTGTCTGGAAAAAGAGCACCGGCATGTATTCATTACCGGACGTGCCGGTACGGGAAAATCCACGCTACTCCAGTTGTTCCGCCAAACCACCGCCAAAAAGGTTGCTGTTGTGGCTCCTACCGGCATTGCTGCGCTCAACGTAAAGGGTCAGACCATACACTCCTTTTTTGGCTTCCCGCCCAGGCTCTTTGACCCCGGTGAAATCCGAAAAAAGAAAAGTCATCGCTTGTACAAATCCCTCGATGCGCTCATCATTGACGAGGTTTCGATGGTTCGGGCGGACATTTTCGATCATATTGACCTGTTTCTCCGCAGGAACAGGGAAAACAACCGCCCTTTTGGGGGCTTGCAGCTCATCTTGTTCGGGGATCTGTTCCAATTACCTCCGGTGGTTTCCGACCAGGAAAGCCCCTATTTTTATGCCCGATACCCAAACCCTTTTTTTTTCGCGGCAGCGGCGTTTCAATCGCTGGATATGGACTTTGTAGAACTCAGTAAGGTCTATCGCCAGGACAACATCCACTTTTTGAAATTACTGGACGCTATTCGGCTCAACCGGATTGATCCGGAGGAGCTGGAGGAACTCAACCAGCGGCACCTGCCCAAGGTTCGCGAGCCTGCAGAGGGCCCCTATCTGACCTTATCCGCCAGAAATTACAGCGTGGATGCCCTCAATATGAAAAAGCTCGCCGAGCTGCCCGGTAAACCCCAATTGTTTCAGGCTGGCATATATGGGCAATTCGACCCCAGGTCCTATCCCACCGACCAAATCCTGCAACTAAAAGTCGGTGCGCAGGTGATGTTTCTCAAAAACGACCCCGAAAAAAAATACGTCAACGGCACCATAGGGGAAGTTATTGATTTAGACCAGGAGGAGCATATCTTGGTCAGGGTCAGTGACCGAAAAGGAGGTACCCAAACCATAGAAGTCCAACCGCATGACTGGGAGATCATCCGCTACAAGACCGACCTCAGCAGCGGGAAACTCGAAACCGAGGTCTTGGGGTCGTTTACCCAGTATCCCCTCCGCCTGGCCTGGGCCATCACGATTCACAAGTCCCAAGGAAAAACCTTCGACCGAGTCATCATTGACATGGGGGGTGGGGCATTTGAACGGGGGCAAACCTATGTAGCCCTCAGCCGTTGTCGAACCTTGGAAGGCATTTTGCTCAAGCATCCCATACGATTCGCAGATATCATGATAGATGAGACCGTTGTCGCTTTTTATGAGTCCAACTTCATCGGTTAAAGTACTTGCTATCGCAAAAAATATTTCATGAATTCGCTTTTTTAACTATTTTAGTTTCAAATACAAGCTTACATGACAAACAAAAAAAACAGAAGGGATTTCCTGAAAACAAGCACAGTAGCCGGTGCGGGGTTCTTCCTGGTACCTCGACACGTCCTGGGCGGTCCGGGATACACCGCTCCCTCTGACCAACTGGCCATTGCAGCTATTGGAGCCGGTGGCAAAGGGAACAGCGACATTAGGAACGCGTGGAACAATGGCAAAAACAGGGTGATTGCCCTTTGCGATGTGGATCCCAAACAAGCCGTTACCTCCGTCAAACGATTTCCGGATGCTAAGTTTTATTCAGACTTCAGGGAGCTTTTGGACAAAGAAGACGGTCTGGATGCCGTTACCATCAGTACGCCCGACCATACCCATGCCGTGATCGCCTACAACGCTATGATGAAAGGGCTCCATGTATATGTGCAAAAACCCATCACGCATACCTTGGCAGAAGCACGTTTGCTTACCGAGACCGCCGCTTCCCAGCGGGTAGTCACACAAATGGGCAACCAGGGAGGATCCAATCCTGGAGTTCAAAAAGTAATTGACTGGGTGGACAAAAAACGCATCGGAACCATTACTAAAGTATATATCTGGACCAATCGCCCGGTCTGGCCACAAGGAATAGGCTTTCCAAAAGCAGATCCTGCTTCCAAGCCTGATGACCTGGCTTGGGACCTCTGGTTGGGGCCTGCATCCAGCCGTTCGTTTACCCCCAACCTGCATCCTTTTAACTGGCGCGGATTTTGGGACTTTGGCACGGGAGCGTTGGGCGACATGGGCTGTCATTTGTTTGATGCCCCTTACAAAGCCCTAAAATTAGGATACCCGACGGGAGTACAAGCCAGTGTAGCGGACATGTATTCTCGGATGTGGTCGCCTGATTATGTGCCCGAAGGGTGCCCGGTAGCCTCTCGCGTAAGCATTGACTTCCCCAAGGATGCCAATAATCCGGAGGGCGTCGTCATTGAATGGACAGATGGGGGTATTATGCCGGTCATTCCGGACGAAATAGCGGACAAATTCAAGCCCGATTGGAGTGGAGGTGCCATCATGATGGGACAAAAAGGGATTATCACGGTGGATACCTACGGCGACAACCCAAAACTCTATATTGGAGGCCAGCAAGCAGATACACTGGACACCAGTCAGGCCGGCAACCTGGATCTCATCCACAACCAATCCTGGACAGAAGCCTGTAAAGCGGGTTACGGGTCCAAAGAGCACCTGGCACTCGCTTCTTCATTTGATTATGCGGGTCCGTTTACGGAAACGGTTCTCATGGGCAATCTCGCTATCCGAGCGTACCAGGTGAGAAATGAATCCAGAAAATATAACGGCGAAGTCAGTTATGACTATTTTGGCAGAAAGAAACTATACTGGGATGGCAAGTCCATGAAAATCACCAATCTGCCCGAGATCAATGATTTTGTCACAAAAAAATACCGGGAAGGATTCACCCTGCCGGTGTAAAACCCATTATCTTGAAGCAAGTATCTTCTTTTTTCACTAAAAACCAACGAAAATGGCAAAGCACCAACAACGAATAAAGCGAGCCGCTAAAGAACAAAAAGAAGCCAAGAAAGTCTTAACTGTCATTGTAATAGCCACAGTCGTATTGGTCATTCTGATGTTTTTGGTGTATCGAAGCTCTTTTTAATGTCGGAATTGTACAAACCGAACATTTGCATAGAACTCCATTACTTACCGGGCATTCCCTATCTGGCACTGCTTGCCGGAAGTCGAGAGCTGGTGCTTGAACAATGCGAAAATTACCAAAAACGCAGTTTTCGCAATAAGACCATCCTCGCCGCAGCCAATGGGGAGCTGGTGCTGGGTATCCCTTTGGAAAAGGGAAAACACCAGCGACAGCCCATTCGGGAGACCAGGATAGCTTACCAGCTACCCTGGCAAAACCAGCACTGGCAGAGCATACAGTCGGCCTATGGGAATGCCCCGTTTTTTGACGATTACGCCCCGGAAATTCAACCCTTCTACCGAAAGTCCTACACTTGGCTGTTCGACTGGAACCTGGCCTTGCTGGAAAAAATCAAAACCCTGCTGCATCTCGATTTTTCTCTTGCCTTTACCGAAAATTACCAAACCGAATGTGATCCTGGTTGGTTCGATGCGCGCAACCAGATCCTGCCCAAAAAAACCAGTTCCACTTTCAGTTGGAACTACCAGCCACCTGTTTATCCGCAGGTTTTTATGGAAAAACACGGATTTTTACCCGATCTTAGCATATTGGATCTGCTGTTTTGCACAGGACCTGAGGCTACGCTCCTGCTGGAGTCAGCCTGTTCCTTTAACCGCTAAAAACAACGCTTGTGGAACTCATCAACCAGGACATACAATCGCATCGGGCACATCTCGACGAAATCATTAAAGACCTTCACGAGCTGACCATGACCATCCGGCATCAGGAGCTGGCAGCTATCGTGAGTGATTTGCGCAATCGGATCCACGAGCCTTTCCTTTTTGTCGTGGTGGGTGAAGTAAAGGCTGGCAAAAGTTCTTTTATCAATGCGCTCCTGGATACGGGAGAAGAGATTGCCAAAACAGGTCCCCAGCCCATTACCGACATGATCCAGCAGATCACCTATGGCGAGGAGGCTAAAGAGATAAGGGTCAATCCTTACCTCAAACAAGTGCAGCTTCCCATACCCATTCTGAAGGAAATTGGTATTGTGGACACCCCCGGCACCAATACCATTGTCGCCCATCATCAGGAAATCACCGAAAGTTACATTCCTGCATCCGACCTCATCGTTTTTGTTTTCGAAGCCAAAAACCCCTATCGGCAGAGCGCATGGGACTTCTTCCAGTATATCCACAAAGACTGGCAGAAAAAAATCATCTTTGTCCTGCAGCAAAAAGACCTCATGTCTGAAGCAGATTTGCAGGTTAATATCGCAGGACTTAAGGACTTCGCCCAGCAAAAAGGAATAACAAGTCCTCGGATTTTTGCCCTATCTGCCAAGGAAGAGATTGCCGGACAAAGCGAAACCAGTGGATTTGAGTCGCTGCGGACGTATATCCGGGAACACATCACCGGGGGGAAGGCTCCCCTGTTGAAGCTCACCAATAATGTCCATACGGCCATACACATTCACCAAAAAATAGGTTCCGGCTTGCAGGATCGCCACAAACAATTGGAGGCCGATCGCCATTTCCGCCAGGATATCCACCAGACGCTCGACGAGCAGGAAGCGAGATCCTTCAAGCAGGTAGATCTTTTTGTCGAAAACCTACTGGCTTCGTTTGACCAGACCGTGCGGCTCAAAACGGGGGAACTCCAACAAGGGCTTTCTTTTCCCTCCCTCCTGCGCCGTTCTTTTTCTGCTATTTTCAGCTCCAAATCCTCGGTTCGGGAATGGCTCGACCAGTTGATCCGCTCTCTCGAAGCAGAACTGACAGAAAGTTTGGGGCAGCGCCTGCAAACCGGCGTCATTGACCTTGCAGACAGCATCCAGCAAATGGCCAAGCTCATTGACCTGAAAATCCGCAACAGCGAAACCATCCTGCGCAACGACCATGCCGTGTTCAGCGATATCGCAGAGCGGCGCTTGCGAGTCCTCGAGGAATTACAGACTGCCTTTGCCAGCTTTATTCATAAAACCGACAGTTTCTTCGATGACAACCTGTTTCCCGAAAAACAGGCCATCAGCCCCAATATCGCCACGGGAAGTGGTCTGGCGGCCATCGGTATCATACTCGCAGCCGTTACCCAGGGTATGGTTTTTGACATCACCGGCGGCGTACTGACTACTATCGGATTGGTATTTGCCGGAGTAAGCAGTTCGATCAAGCGCAAAAAAATCATGCAATCCTTCAGCGCAGAACTCGACAAAGGCAGAAACCGCATCCAGCAAACCGTTGATCAAAAATTAAAATCTTATATCCATCACCTAAAAAACAGAATAGATCATAATTTTGATGCCTTTGACCAGATGCTGGCCAAAGAAGATACCCAATTAAAAATTTTGGAACAGCAACACAACGGCATACAAGACAGGCTGCATGCTATCGAGCAGGAGCTGCCTAAATTGCCTTTGTAAAAGGTTGTTCTCTGAAAAACTGCGCAATTGCCCATTGCTATGAAGAACAAACTTGTCACTGCTTTTTTAGCCCTCACCTTCGGTGTGTTCGGCGTACACCGTTTTTACCTCGGTCAACAGGTCTGGGGCATCCTGATGTTTTTAGCTGCCATGCTAGGGATTTTAATGATGGCAGCTCCCCCTGACCCAGTTCCTATCATCATTGTACCCGCCCTAATCGGGTTTATTGATGCCATTCTGTTTGTGGTCATGCCCCAAGAAGACTTTGACCAAAAATACAATACCCACAAGACTCGCAGCGCAGCAGGCCCCTTGGCAGAACCGGTTTTCGCGCCAGCGCAAACCAGCACCTTCTCGGATCCTTTGACGGAACCAGATGACTACCGCAAAAAAGGCATTCAGGCGTATAGGCTGGAAAATTATGAACTCGCCTTATCAGCTTTCGAGGCAGCCCTGTCCTACCGCCCGGAAGATCCCGGACTTCATTTTAACCTGGCCTGTTGTTATGCGCAGTTGGAAGAACCCGCACCCGCTTTCCGGCACCTCGGGCTGGCCTTCCAGCACGGCTTTTCAGATGCCGACAAGCTTCACACCCACCCCGCCTTTCACACTTTGCGGCAACATCCTGACTTCGAATCGTTTGTCCGAAAAATACGGGGTGAAGGGAATCCCCAATTTGACTTATTGGAAGACTTAAAAGCCAGGAACATACTCACCCTGGAAGAATACGAAGCGCAAAAAAAGCGCTTGTTTGAATCGCTTTGATTTTTTCATTGCACACAACCCTTGCACATGGACTTTTCTCACAAGAAAGTAATCGTTACCGGAGGATCCAGAGGAATTGGCCGAGCGACAGCGCTGGCTTTCGCCGAAAAAGGCGCTACAGTAGCGATCGTATATAAAGACAATGCCCAAGCGGCCTTGCAAACTCTGTCGGAATTGCCCGGTAAAGGACATACCGCCATCGCAGCAGACCTGAGCGATCCGGCTGCCGCCGAAAAACTCGTGATCCGAGCGGTGGAAGACCTCGGCGGGCTGGATATTGTAGTCAACAATGCCGGAATTTTCGTCCCACACCGCATAGACGAGGTGGACTATCAAAGCTGGCAAGAAGCTTGGCGTACCATCATGGATATCAACCTGCACGCCATCGCCAATTTGTGTTATTGGGCGGTGCATTACATGAAAGACCATGGCGGAGGCCGCATCGTGAATGTCTCCTCTCGGGGAGCTTTCAGGGGGGAACCCGAATACCCTGCCTACGGCGCCAGTAAAGCTGCGTTGAACTCATTTAGTCAGTCGCTGGCACAATACGTTGCCAAATACCGCATCTATGTTGGTGTGGTAGCTCCTGGTTTTGTTGCCACAGACATGGCAAAGGAATCGCTTGAAGGCCCTCTGGGGCAATCCATTAAAAACCAAAGCCCCCTGGGAAGGGTTGCCCAGCCCGAAGAAGTGGCGCATGGCATATTGTTTTTGGCATCAGAGGGCAGTGAATTCATGACAGGGGGCATATTGGATATCAATGGCGCCTCCTATTTACGGACTTAAGTGTTTAGCAGCCTCGCGAAGGGTGAGTCGAGGAAGATCCGGATGTGCCTCCAGGAAACTCCGAACGGCATGAGGATTGGTGCGCGCATACTGGCGGAGTGCCCAGCCGGCCGCTTTTTGCACAAAAAACTCTTGGCTATCCTTACGCCACAGAATATGGGAAAACAGCAGATCGGGATCCGTCTTTGCTTTATAGTCCAACTGCAATAAAATGGCTGACCGCTGGAGCCAAAAATTATCGGAGGCAATCCACCGTTCATGCCAGTCCAGTGCCTGATCCGGAAAGCGCAATAAAATGGGGCCTGCCAGCTTTGGAGCCAGAAAGTCAACGGTATCCCACCAGGATCGGGTCAGGATTAGCTGTTCGAGTACCGGAAGCCAATCGGGCGATAAGCGTTTAGCGGCAAGTGGACGGAGTGCATCCTGCACAAAATACTGAAGTTCACGATGTTCCTGAGCAAAACAATCCTGACAAAGCTGCATCAGTGCTGTATTTTCGGGTAGGCCAAATTCCCGGATCACCTGCCGGGATAAGTCTTTGCGCAGGGGGGAAGCAATCCCGAAAAAAGGAAACTGATCTCTCATATACCGCTTCATACCGGAAGCCCGCTCATTATTCGCATGAGCAGTGTATCTTTGAATAAGATGGACTAAAAACTCAGCAGCTTGCACCGTTTTTTCTTTACAAGATATAAAAAATTCGCTATGAAACCTCTTGCAGAGCGGATGCGCCCCACAAATTTAAAGGACTATGCCGGCCAACAGCACCTGATTGGCGAAGGTAGTCTGTTGTACCAGAGCATCCGTTCCGGCAAGCTCCCCTCGCTCATCTTTTGGGGTCCTCCGGGAGTAGGCAAAACCACCCTTGCGTTGGTCATTGCCGCAGAACTAAAGCGTCCTTACCACCTGCTCAGTGCCATCAGTTCCGGTGTCAAAGACGTACGGGAAGTCATTGAAAAAGCCAAGCGGCAGCACTTTTTCGACTCCCCCAGTCCACTCTTGTTCATTGACGAAATTCACCGATTCAGCAAATCCCAGCAGGATGCTTTATTGGGAGCTGTAGAACAGGGAGTCATCACCCTCATTGGAGCTACTACTGAAAACCCATCGTTTGAAGTTATCCCCGCTTTGCTGTCCCGCTGTCAGGTCTATACCCTAGAACCCCTATCCCTATCTGTGCTTCAGCATCTCGTAGAAACTGCCCTCCTCAAAGACGAATACCTCAACAAGAAGCGCATTCAGGTATTGGAATGGGAAGCCCTGTTGCTCTACTCCGGAGGGGATGCACGGAAACTGTACAATCTCGTTGAAATCCTGGCAGATCAGATCGGGGAATCGGAAGAGCTTGCCCTCACCAATGATAGGGTACGGCAAATTGCCGAAAACAACCTGCTTCGGTATGACAAATCCGGTGAGCAGCACTACGATATGTCCTCTGCCTTAATCAAATCCATCAGGGGCAGCGATCCCAACGCAGCTGTTTATTGGCTTGCCCGCATGCTGGAAGGCGGAGAAGATCCGAAATTTATCGCCCGCAGGCTGGTCATTGCCGCAGCAGAAGACATAGGACTGGCCAACCCCAACGCCCTGCTGATGGCCAA
Source organism: Saprospiraceae bacterium (assembly GCA_030729925.1). Lineage (GTDB taxonomy): Bacteria > Bacteroidota > Bacteroidia > Chitinophagales > Saprospiraceae > JALQTV01. Next base: position 24,117 of record JANQWK010000093.1, on the reverse strand, counting down.
TACTGCTTTCGATGCGGTCAGTAAAATCGGCATGCCTGAAGCGCGGATTATTCTTTCCCAAGCTACCATTTACCTTGCCACTTCAACCAAAAGTAACTCGGCCTACCTGGCCATCAACAAAGCGCAAGAAGTCGTCCGAAATACCGGCAACCTACCTGTACCGCTGCATCTCAGAAATGCACCCACTCGGCTAATGGAAGAATTGGGCTATGGCAGCAATTACAAATATGCCCATGACTACCCTGAAAACTTTGTCTTGCAAGAATTTTTTCCCGAAGGAATTCCTCGGCAGGATCTTTACCAACCTGGTAATAATCCTGCCGAGGAAAAAATAAAGCAGTGGATGGAAGGGAAGTGGGGAAAAAAGGCATAAAAAAACTATCCAAATGCGGGGGTAATTGGTAGCTTTGAGTTTTGATAAAACCATTTATCATGCTAAATATTGGAATAATAGGCTATGGATATTGGGGGGTAAATCTGGTTCGTAACTTCAACAGCCAGGATAGTTGTAATGTTAGTAAAGTAGCCGATAACCGGCAAGACAGACTGGCACTCCTCCAAAAAAATTACCCAGAAATACGGGCAGTCAACCAAGGTGAAGCAATCATTAACGATCCCAACATAGATGCCGTTGTCATTGCAACCCCTGTTTATACCCACCATGGATTAGCTAAAGCTGCCTTGCTCAATGGCAAGCATGTTATGATTGAAAAACCAATGGCGGCTTCCACAGCAGAAGCGGAAGAACTCCTTAATCTGGCTGAGCAAAAAAACCTGGTTTTGATGGTGGACCACACCTTTCTGTACACCGGAGCAGTACAAAAAATCAGGGAACTCATTGACGGCAACGCCATTGGAAAGCCGCGTTATTTCGACTCGACCCGGATCAACCTTGGGCTTTTTCAGCCGGATATCAATGTATTATGGGATCTTGCCCCACACGATATCTCCATTTTATCTTTTTTAATTGCTGAACGTCCTTATAGTATTAATGCTACTGGGATTTCTCATACCCGGAACGGCATTGAAAATATTGGTTACCTCACGGTAAACTACGAACATGACTTTATTGCCCACTTCAACTGTTCCTGGACATCTCCGGTAAAAATTCGCCAAACGCTTATTGGAGGAGATTCCAAAATGATTGTCTATAACGACCTGGAAGCCTCTGAAAAAGTTCGCGTGTATGATACCAGTTATAGCCATATCACAGAACAAGACAAGTTTAACATACGGGTAGATTATCGGATGGGCGATGTATTGATCCCCAAAATCTCTAACCGGGAAGCGCTGGCAGGGGTAGCAGAAGATTTCATCAATTCCATTCTCGAAAATAGGATACCCATTTCAAATGCCAAACTTGGCCTCGAAGTCGTAAAAATCCTAGAGGCATCTCAAGAATCCATTAAACATCAGGGTAAAGAAGTTCTAATTAAGTAATCATGGAAATAGTTACGCTTCAAACTGAAAAAAAGAGTTTGAACCAGGTCGCCCTTGGAGAAAATGTGAAGATATTTGATTTTGTCAATGCCTACCATTGCCGCATCGGAAGTGGCACCAAAATAGGTACTTTTGTCGAAATCCAGAAAGGGGCAACCATAGGGGAAAACTGCAAGATATCCAGCCACAGTTTTATCTGTGAGGGCGTTCACATCGAAGACCAAGTGTTTATCGGCCATGGGGTAATGTTCACCAACGACCTTTTTCCACGAGCAACAAATCAGGACGGCACCCCACAAACGGACGCCGATTGGCAGCTCATTGAAACCTATGTCAAAAAGGGATCCTCCATTGGTAGCAATGCGACTATTTTGTGTGGCGTTACCATTGGCGAAAACGCACTGGTGGGCGCTGGAGCGATGGTCACCAAAGATGTACCTGCAAATGCAGTAGTAGCTGGGAACCCAGCCAAAATCATAAAATACTTATAAAAGTTATATTTCATGCACTCAATCCCCTGTCTCGATCTTAAAGTCCAACACCAACAGATCAAAGAAGAAATCTTTGCAGCATTTGAACAGGTGTACGACCAGACAGCATTTTCAGGTGGCCCCTTTGTGGAAGCATTTGAAAAGTCTTTTGCTGAATTTGTAGGAACCGAATATTGCGTGGGAGTCTCTAATGGTACTGTTGCTTTGCATTTGGCTATGTTAGCACTGGGTATCGGAGAAGGTGATGAAGTCATCATTCCTGCCAATACTTTTATTGCCACGGCCTGGGGAGTGTCACACGCAGGCGCAACGCCAGTTTTTGTTGACTGTGATGCAACTTGGAATATTGATCCAAATAAAATAGCCGCAGCTGTTACGAAAAAAACCAAAGCCGTCATAGGTGTCCATTTGTATGGACAGCCTTTTGATGTTGATGCGGTCAAAGCTATCTGCGACCAATATGGGCTTTTCTTAGTAGAAGATGCTGCCCAGGCACAAGGGGCAAGGTATAAAGGTACAAGGGTAGGGTCCTTCGGAGAAATGGCCTGTTATAGTTTCTACCCGGGCAAAAACTTGGGGGCCTGTGGAGAAGGAGGAGGTATCACGACCCAGAACAAAAGCTATGCCGACCAACTACGTTCCCTTCGCAATCATGGAAGTACCCAAAGGTATTTTCACGACGAAATAGGCTATAATTATCGAATGGGTGGCCTGGAAGGGGCTTCTTTGTCGGTAAAGCTAAAATATCTGGAAGGCTGGAACAACAACAGAAAAGCAATAGCAAATCGGTACCAAAACGAAATCAACAATCCCCGTATTCAAATACAAGAAAAACCGTCATGGGCGGATGGTATTTTCCATTTGTTTGTGGTAATTCCGGAAGATAAGGATGCTTTTGTCCGACATTTGAATGCACATGGAATTATTGCCGCCTACCACTACCCCGTGCCTTGTCACTTACAGAAGGCCTATCTTCATCTTGGTTACCGCAGAGGAGATTTTCCCAATGCGGAATATCTGGCCGACAATTGTGTTTCCATTCCTATGTATCCCGAATTGACAAGCGACAATGTAGATGCGGTTATCAAATGCCTGAACCAATATTAACATGCTGGGAAAATCATGGACTTTCGGGATAATGTGTTTTAATGAAGTCAACAGCATTGGTTCAGTTGTAAAGGCCGTTGCAAACATCGCTGAACAAATCACAACCGATTATGAAATTTTGATCGTAGATGACGGAAGTACTGATGGATCCAGAGAAAAAATTCAAGAAATAGCACTCGAAAACAGTCTAGTAAGGTTTATTTTTCACCAAGGAAATGCCGGTATTGGGCAAACCCTGCGAAGCATTTATCTGAATGCTCAAAAGGAATTGGTAGCTAATATCCCTGCAGACGGACAGTTTGACCCTGCTGACTACTTAAAAATTAAGGATATTCCCGAAAATTCCTTCATTTCTTTTTTTCGCAAGGAAAATTCTTATTACACGCTAAAAAGGAATCTGTTGAGTGCACTAAATTATTACTTTAACAAATTTTTTTTAGGTATCACCTGCAATGACATAAACTGGACAAAGGTATATTATACTGCTGATATTCAATTGGCGGCCCCCGTACTACAAAGCTCCCTCATCGAAACTGAATTGTGCGCTAAGTTGTTGTTTCTTAAGCGTAATATGATAGAAATAGAAAGTCATTATCTTGAAAGAAAATTTGGCACTTCTAAGGGTTCTAGCTTTTTTATCCTAATAGCGGTCATGCGCGAAATGCTTAAGGTCAAGCTTGAGCTGATTAGATTCAAACGAAGCCTTTAGTTTTCAAAGACAAAAAAAGGGAACAATCAGATGATCGTTCCCTTTTTTTATTGCAAATCAGCTGGAAGTTATTGAATCACCAACCTTTTCAGATTTACTTTACCCTTGCTTTCCAATTTTACAAAGTACAGCCCCTTAGGCAGCCCTGACACATTGAGTTCCATCGTACGCATACCCGCTTCCATGGGTTGACTAATCAGGATTTTTCCGTTCAGATCAAGCAGACGGATATGGGAGACTCCGCTATCGGATACAGGTATAAGCAAGGTCAAGATATCGCTTACCGGGTTGGGGTACATTTGGAAATCAGTACCCGAGTTAATCGGTGCGCCTTTTCTGCCACTTGTGTTACCGGAAGTACCTGCTACGAAAAACGCAGCTGCCGACCAAGTAGAAGCGTTTTCACCACACACGGTTTGCACTCTCCATTCGTAGGTTTCACCTCTTCTCAAGCGGGAAACCACGTACCTGTTGTTTCGAGAACGATAGGTTGTCCAGTCTGTAGCACCGCTCAAACGAATTTGGAGCAAGTATTCATCAGCTTCGCTAAAACCTGACCAGCTTAAGATGGCATTGGTTACAAGCGCCACCTGAACCAGATCTGTAGGCGTAGGGCAAGTATCGTCACAAGGAATACAGGAGCCGCCGCAATCCACACCGGTCTCATCACCATTCTGGATACCATCTTCGCAGGTCGGATCCGGTTCGGTTTGTCCGCAAGGGGTACAAGAACCACCGCAATCTACTCCCGTCTCATCGCCGTTTTGGATACCATCTTCGCAAGTCGGGTCCGGTTCGGTTTGTCCACAAGGGGTGCAAGAACCGCCGCAATCCACACCGGTCTCATCACCGTTTTGGATACCATCTTCGCAGGTTGGCTCCGGTTCGGTTTGTTCGCAGGGGGCACAAGAACCGCCGCAGTCCACTCCCGTCTCATCGCCGTTCTGGATACCATCATCACAAGTCGGGTCTGGTTCCGTGCTACATTGTCCACTATCGGGATCATCACTGTTAAACACACATATTGCCGACCAATTGCTTGTTTCATCGGAGCACTCGGTGGACAAGCGCCATTCGTAATCACTATTGCGGCTCAATCCGCGGATAGTTTGGGAAGTACTCAACGTGCGGAAATCATACCAAGTTTCCGATCCTAGCAAGCGGATTTGAATGTTATAAGCATTAGCACCTTCTACCGCATTCCAGTTTAGGGTAACCCTGCCTCTGGCAAAATTAGTCACCAATAAGCCATCCGGAGCCTGACAGCTGCTGCAAGGTGCACATGTTCCGCCGCAATCCACGCCCTCTTCGTTACCATTTTGGATGCCATCGTCGCAAGTAGGACAAGGATCGCAAGCACCGCCGCAATCAATGCCGGTCTCATCGCCGTTTTGAATGCCATCTTCGCAGGTCGGATCTGGCTCAGTTTGATCGCAAGGCGCGCAGGAACCACCGCAATCTATACCGGTCTCATCACCATTCTGGACACCATCTTCACAGGTCGGATCCGGTTCGGTCTGTTCGCAAGGCGCACAAGCTCCCCCACAATCTACCCCCGTCTCATCGCCGTTTTGAATGCCATCTTCGCAAGTCGCAGTCACGGGTGGTTCTTCGCAAGAGCCACTATTGGGGTCGCTGCTATTGAAGCTGCAAAGTAATGACCAATCGCTATCCTTACGCTCACAATCTGTCATCACATGCCATTCGTAAATAGTTTCCTTGGAAAGACCGCGAATAGTCAAGGAATTATTTTGACTTTGGAAACTGTACCAAGACTCACTTCCCTCTAACCTGATTTGCACCACATAATGAATAACATTGGCTACCGTATCCCAATTCAGGGTTACTCTATTTTTCTCCAGACCGGATATCGTCAGGTTGGTTGGAATTTCACAAGATGGACACACTTCGCAAGGGCCACCGCAGTCTATCCCCTCCTCAGTACCATTCTGCACCCCATCATCGCAGGTTGGGCATATTGCACTACAAGGACCACCGCAATCTATACCTTCCTCACCTTGGTTTTGGATGCCGTCATCACAAGTCGGACATGGGGCACAAGGGCCGCCGCAATCCACGCCGGTCTCGCCTTGATTTTGGATACCATCTTCACAGGTAGGACATGGCGCACAAGGGCCACCGCAATCCACCCCTTCCTCACCTTGGTTTAGGATACCATCCTCACAAGAAGGACATGGGGTACAAGGACCGCCACAATCCACACCGGTCTCACCTTGGTTCTGGATCCCATCCGTACATGTCCCACAAGGGGCGCAAGGACCGCCACAATCCACACCGGTCTCACCTTGGTTCTGAATACCATCTGTACAAGAAACACAAGCCGTGCAAGGACCACCACAATCTATACCCGTCTCACCTTGATTTTGGATGCCGTCGTTACAAGTAGCACAAGCTGTACAAGGTCCACCACAATCAATGCCCGTCTCGCCTTGGTTTCGGATACCGTCGTTACAAGTAGCACAAGCCGTACAAGGTCCGCCGCAATCCACGCCAGTCTCACCCTGGTTTTGGATCCCATCGTTACAAGTAGGCGCAGGAGGAGATCCGCCGCCTGTACCCAGTACATTTGCTGCATTGGAAGTAATCCTGCTCAAAAAAGTGGCAGTATAAGCTTCCATCCTGGCCACCTGTCCTGCAGAAAACATGTACATACAAGCATCATTGGTATAATCCATGTAGCTCATGTGCATATCGGTAGAACCGCAGCTCGCTGCCCCCAGAGAAGGACACCCATAATACTCATCATCCTGGTTGGGTGTATCTGCAACATTATCACTGTCCGAACAACTCGAGCCTCCGCCCCAAATATGATCCAATAACAGATAATGCCCTAATTCGTGCGTTAAGGTGCGTCCTTTGTTGTACGGGGAAGTAGAATACACCTCACCACAACTTCCGCCCACTCCAAAAGCAGCAGCATCCACCACTACCCCATCACCATTACCACGACCACCAAGAGGGGAATACCCCAGATAACCTGTATTTTTGATTACAAAAATATTGAGGTAATTTGCCCAGGTACTCGAAAAATCGCCGGTGACCTGATTGATTGTTATAGCCAGGTCGCCATCCGACAAGCCGGTTCCTGCAGGGTGGTTGCGGGTGGCAATCTCAAACTGCAAACAAGAATTGCCATTGGACACCCCCGGGAAATAACTGGCAGCTGAACCATTCCAAATGCTGATATCTGAATTGGTACCTGCATAATCGTTGTTCAATGCCGCTATCTGACCAATTGCCAAGGTAGTCAGACACGATGCATTTGGGCTGGTCAACCCGACAAAATGCACGGCCACCGGTACCTTTACCGGAGAACTACACGCGGCTCTGGGGCCACCTACCGACTGCAAGCGCGTCAATTTTTCTCGAAAAGCTAATTGGTATTCCATGTTTTGCAACAAAGACACCATGTGGTCGTTCATCCCACAACTCCTGGCCTCAGGATGAGGCTGATAAGGTTCCAGTGCATGCATCAACAAATTGCGTTCTGAAGGAAGCAATTGCGCAAAGCTGACTGTTGCAAAAGCGACTTGAACAATCGCGAGAAGGAAGAATTTTTGTAAATTGTTCGACATAGCTCAGGCTTTTGTGATTTTTTTAAACTTAAGATTGCACAAGGCAAAAGAAGCGGAAGAACTACCAAATCATGGCACGATTAGCAAACTTCATATCTATATTTTCCAGGTGTTCGTAAAAACTATCCAAATAGGCCACCAAGGCTTTCCGGGATGTTGCATCTAATTTTTTGAATCCCCTCACCAGCTCGTACATTGCATTTTTGCGTTCGCGAAACGCGGAAAAAGTTTGTTCTTTTAAGCTGGTATTCAGCATAATGCCAACATAAATGCGATCGGTTAAAGCAACTTGCCCCAAATCTGGGTTAGGCTTGGCATAAGGAGCATTTACCCAACCACTATAATCGAAATCGTAAGGTACGGATAATAAGGTGCCATCAGTGGTTTCCTCGAACAATTTAACATTTCGGTTCATCAGCACACTCCAATCTGTGTTGCCAATCATGTATTGAAACACCGAAACCAGCGCCAGATCGGCCAAATCCATGCGGGTGATATCGGGATTCAAACAATCCTTACATTCTTTCGCGTTAAGCCGCTCTGCCAGCTCATCTTCATCTTCCACCAAAATGGCATAACGGCGGGTATCTGAAACCAGTCCGGAAGTATCCACATAGGTTATCCTTGCCAGCTGTACCCGGAAACTGTAATCTGTAAGTAGAGACAACAGCTTATAGGCCAGGTATTCCTTCAGAATATTTTTTTTACTTACAGAAGAACTTTCCAAGCAATGCGTTACCAACTTGATATCATTGTGTTCGGATAGACCTTCCCGTCGGAGCTCCTTCTTTTTAAATCGCATCATCAGGGGTGGAAAATCGCAGGTCATGCGTCGAAACCTTCCCCGAAGCGACAACTCCACGTTGCGGGAAGTGCGCTCCCCCCGTTGTTCCACTGTAAAAACAGCATCTATCGCCTCCCCTGAATGCTTGTCTTCCAGTAGCTTAGCGAAATCGCCCCTCAGTTCTACCTCCAAAATCTCTTCCCCCGATAGTCGGTCAAAAATACTCCCTACTGACTGAGCACCACTCCAAACAGGAAGCAGTAACAGGCCGATAAGTCCATTGATAAAACGGTATTTTGCAGTAATGCCCAAACACAACATAAATTTATTGTTAATTTTAGCCATATTTTGAAGTTGCAAGCTTGATTATCCAAGTCTTTGAATTACAATGACAAAACTAAGGAAGCTAAAATTTTATTTCAACAGGAGCCCTAAAAATAGCTCAAACAAAAAATAAAATTTTATTTTTTACCCAAAAAACAAATTAAATAATTCGGCATTGAAATTCAAGAAATATTCTTTTGCTTATATGTATAACCTTATTCTTAGAGACAAACAGCTGGTTTGGTTGGTCATTGGAGCTATTCTGATCACTTCGTGCAGAAGTATGGATATTCCTTCCTTGGAAGCGGTGCCTGTTTTTTCTGAAAGGCCCAAAAATATTGTTTTGCTTATTGGAGACGGCATGGGCTTATCGCAGATCAGTACTTTGGTCTATTCGCAAAAAGAGCCGAGCAGTTTTGAGCAATTTACCTCGGTGGGGTTTCATAAATCCCATTCCTGGAGTGACTTAATCACCGACTCGGCTGCGGGAGCAACGGCTTTTGCCTGTGGGGTAAAAACCTTCAACAATGCGATTGGTATGAACAAAGATACGCAGCGGGTTTTGTCTATACTCGAAGAAGCCGAACAAGCGGGCATGTCAACAGGTCTGGTAGCAACAGCATCCATCGTTCACGCCACCCCTGCTGCGTTCATTGCACACCAGCCGATGCGAACCATGTACGAGGCCATCGCTGCTGATTTTCTCAACACAGAAATTGATTTTTTTCTGGGAGGCGGGCAGGACTATTTTGAAAGTCGGGTTACAGATAAGCGAAACCTGGTTGAAGAGTTGCGAAAAAACAACTATGTGGTGCTGCAAGACTACAACGGCTTTATCCCCAAAAAATTCAATCCGGAAAAAAATTTCGCTTTTTTCACGGCTGGTAACCATCCCGCTGCAGCAACAGGAGGGCGCAATTATCTGCCGGCCGCTGCAACGCTCGCGCTGAATTTTTTGGAATTACACGACACCAAGGGGTTTTTTCTACTCATCGAAGGGTCGCAGATAGACTGGGCAGGGCATGCCAACGATGGGTACATGCTCAAAAAGGAAATGCTTGATTTTGATCGAACTGTCAGCCGGGTTTTGGATTATGCCAAACGCAAAGGAGACACCCTGGTAATTGTGACAGCCGACCACGAGACGGGCGGCATGGCGCTTCAACCCGGATCGAGGATGGGCAATATCAAGGCAGCTTTCACCACCAACGGACATTCCGCCAGCCTTGTTCCCGTATTCGCTTTTGGCCCAGGTGCCGATCTTTTTACAGGCATCTATGAAAATACCGCCATTCATCAGAAAATGCGGGAGGCTCTAGGCCTGGATGAGCAATAAACAGGATAAAACCTGGCGGGCAGTTTGTTGTTATGATGATATACCTATAAAACCAAAAAATCCATCATGTTGACAACAAACACGGAAAACATCGAACTCATCCGGCAAAGTGCCCGGGATTTTGCGCAGACCCACATCAGGCCCCATCTCATGGAATGGGATGAAGATCAACATTTCCCAAGACCCCTTTTTTCAAAGCTCGGAGAATTGGGATTTATGGGGGTACTGGTCCCCGAAGCCTTCGGCGGATCGGGTTTGTCGTACCCAGAATACATCGCCATCATTGACGAAATTGCTCAGGTCTGCGGCAGCATAGGCTTGTCCGTAGCTGCACACAATTCTCTCTGCACCAACCACATACTGGAATTTGGCACCCTTCAGCAAAAACAGCATTACCTGCCGCTCCTCGCAAGTGGGCAATGGATTGGCGCCTGGGCCTTGACCGAGCCCAATACGGGTAGTGATGCAGGACGCATGCAATGTGTGGCCGAAAGAGATGGAGATGATTATGTCATTAATGGTTCCAAGAATTTTATCACCCACGGCCAGTCCGGTGACGTCGTAGTTGTGATTGCAAGAACCGGAAAACTACTCGATAGCAGGGGCATGACCGCCTTTATCGTAGAAAAAGGCACGCCCGGCTTTACGTCGGGAAAAAAAGAAAACAAGCTCGGGATGCGCGCCTCTGAAACAGCGGAATTGATTTTTGATCAATGCCGGGTATCCAAAGATCAAATCCTGGGAGAAGAAGGAGAAGGTTTTATTCAGGCTATGAAAATACTGGATGGCGGACGCATCTCTATAGCCGCACTTTCCCTGGGCATCGCCAAAGGAGCATTTCAGGCAGCCCGAGCTTATGCCCAAGAAAGACAGCAATTCGGAAAACCCATAAGCCAGTTTCAAGCCATTAGTTTCAAATTGGCAGAGATGGCCACCCAAATAGAAGCAGCAGCATTAATGACCCAAAAGGCAGGCTACCTGAAAAGCCAAGGGGGAAAAGCCACTCAGATTGCCGCCATGGCCAAATACTATGCCTCTGAGACAGCCGTTTCCGTTGCCAACGATGCCGTACAAATTTTTGGAGGCTATGGCTACACCAAAGACTTTCCCGTTGAAAAATATTATCGCGATGCAAAGTTGTGCACCATTGGTGAAGGAACTTCGGAAATTCAAAAGTTAGTGATTGCCAAAAACTTGATGCAGGGATAAAAAAATGGGGTATTGTGTTTACTGTTTTTCTTGCTACCTTTAGGCCAGGGAAAAAAAAAGTGCCTTTTGCCTTCGCAAAAAGCACTCAAATAAGCCAGTAAATATATCCCTAATGAAAAAGCCTTTTAACGGGTACAGCTGCTATCCATAAAACCACTCCGCGCTGTACCCTCCAACCAAAAGATAATTGCCCGCAGGAATCTAAAATTTCCACAAAAAACTTACCTTGTTTGGCTGAAATTAAACATTTACGCTCGCTGCTACCCAAATACAATTATATCATTACAACTATCGTACCAATATGAAGCAGGTATCCATTTTTTTGCTGATTTTTTTGTCACTTTTTTTGTACAATTGCCAACAAGAATCTAATTATCAAGGAGTTTTGGAATTAAAAAAAAGTGCAACCGGAGACAAAGCCATGGTGGTCTCCGCACACCCGGCTGCTACCAAAGTAGGTGTTGATATCTTAAAGAAGGGAGGTAATGCCATTGATGCAGCGGTTGCTGTACAGTTTGCGCTTGCTGTGACCTATCCCGTTGCCGGAAATATCGGTGGTGGTGGATTTATGGTTATTCGAACCAACGACGGTGAGAATTACGCCTTGGACTACAGGGAGAAAGCTCCGGCTTTAGCGACCGAAAACATGTATCAGGACAGTAGCGGTCAGATTATTGACGGGCTTAGTCGCGCCGGTCACCTGGCTGCAGGGGTTCCCGGCAGCGTTGCGGGTATGTTTGCAGCGCACGAAAAGCTGGGAAAACTGGATATGAAAGACCTGATCCAGCCCTCCATTGACCTGGCTGCAAAGGGTTTTGCCTTGACCGAACAACAGGCTAATGGGCTTAACCGGGCAAAAGCGCGATTTGAAAAATACAATACCCGCCCTACTGTTTTGGTCAGGGAAGAAGCATGGAAAGCGGGAGACTTGCTGGTCCAGCAAGATCTGGCGCGTACCTTGACCCTGATTCGGGACCTTGGGAAAGCTGGTTTTTACGAAGGCGAGACCGCTGATAAAATCGTAGCTGAAATGACAAGAGGGAATGGCATCATTTCCAAAGAAGATCTTAAAGCCTATGAGGCAAGCTGGAGAACCCCGGTGGTTTCAGATTACCGCAATTATAAAGTTATTGGGATGCCGCCTCCTTCCAGCGGAGGAATCGCGCTCCAGCAATTGTTGGAAATGGTAGAACCGTTTCCGCTGGGCGAGTATGGTTTCCAATCCGCCCAAAGCGTTCATTTGATGGTAGAAGCAGAGCGCAGGGTGTATGCCGATCGCGCCACCTACCTGGGAGACAGCGACTTCTACCCGGTACCTATGTCCGAACTCACCCATCCCGATTACCTTACGGAAAGAATGTCGGATTTCAACCCCGAACGCGCAACCCCCAGCAGTGAAGTACAGGCAGGGGCTATTCAGCCTCCCAAAGAAAGCGATCAGACCACCCATTTTTCTATTGTGGATGAGGAGGGAAATGCTGTTTCGGTAACGACTACCATCAACGGAGGCTACGGCAACTATGTGGTCGTTGGAGATGCCGGCTTTTTACTCAACAACGAAATGGACGATTTCAGCTCCAAACCAGGTGAACCCAATATGTTTGGTTTGATAGGTGCAGAAGCCAATAAAATTGAACCAGGCAAACGCATGCTTAGTTCCATGACCCCTACCATCCTGGAGAAAGACGGCAAACTGGCTATGGTAGTGGGCACCCCCGGCGGCTCTACAATCATTACCTCTGTTTTTCAAACGATTGTGAATGTCATTGACTTCGGTATGAATATGACAGATGCCGTGGCAGCACCCCGCTTTCACCACCAATGGTTGCCGGAAGTCGTAGGCGTAGAGCCAACTGCCATAGATTCTACTACGCGAAAATTGCTCCTCTCTATGGGGCATATCTTTGACGAACGCTCCGGAATTGGCCGGGTAGATGCCATTTTGGTCACGCCCGAGGGCAAACTCGAGGGTGGAGCGGATCCAAGGGGGGACGATCACGCTGAAGGCTACTAAATGAACAATTTGGTGACAAGTGCATTCTATGAAGAAAAACATGAAAAAGATTGTACTTGTCACCGCTTTTCTATTCGTATGCGCCGGGTTTTTGCTAGCCCAGGGGATACCTTTAGCTGATATCAACCTCAGTTCCCTGGAGCATCAGCAAAAAGGCATGCTGGTATTGGGAGGCTGGGCAGTAGCCAATATCCTTAGTGGAAGTATTTTTGCCGGCAAGACAGAGGGCGCCCAACGCTATTTTCACCAGATGAACATCGGATGGAATGCCGTCAACCTCGGCATAGCAGCGCTGGGATATTACCAGGCAGTTACGGCAGATCCCGACACCTGGTCGCTCGCAGAGAGTATCCGTCGCAATTACAATCTTGAAAAAATCCTGCTCCTCAATACAGGCCTTGACCTTGCCTATATGGCCGGAGGATTTTGGATGCAGGAAAAAGCAAAAAGTGCAACTGAGCATCCGGAAAGACTAAAAGGCTTTGGTCGTTCATTAGTACTTCAGGGAGCCTTCCTACTCGTTTTTGACATTGCCAATTTTGCCATCCATGCGGCAGACAATAAGCATTTTGATGAACTCTTAGGCCAGGTTCGGTTCAATGGCAACAGCATTTTATTCAGTATGAATTTTTAGGTATGACTTCTAAAAGATTATCGGATATCCCGGGGTTTTCTATTGACAAAGTAGCCGAAAAGGCCGGAACGGACCCTGATGTGCTCCGTTTGGAAAATCTGGATACCGATCTGCCACCCCCGGTTGCCGTATTGGAAGCCACCCAACAAGCCATTTGGCAGGACGACAATAATAGTTATCTCCCCTTTACGGGAAAACAAGACCTCAGAAGGGTCATCAGCCAGTATATTAGTCGGCAAACCAGTCATTTCTATTCAGAAAACCAGGTGGTGATTACCAATGGAGGCACAGAAGGCATGTTCGATGTGTTGCTCGCACTGACGGATCCCGGCGACGAAGTCATCCTCACCGATCCAACCTATGCCGGGATGATTTACCGGGTAAAGCTGGCAGGCGCAGTACCAGTTCTGGTTCCTTTTAGGCATCACCATCAGGAATGGCGGCTTGATCTCGAGCAGCTGCGCGCGGCCATTACACCGCGCACCAAGGCTCTTTTTATCATGAACCCTTCCATGCCCTCCGGTGCTGTACTTGATTCGACAGAATGGGCAGTCATTACAGACCTTTGCCACACCCATAACCTTTGGCTTTTCTACAATGCTGCTATGGAGCGCATTTTGTACGACAAGCGGCCATTCCTTCACCCTGCTGCCCTACCCGGGATGCAAGACAGAACCATTATCATCGGTTCTGCCTCGAAAGAATTCCGGATGATAGGCTGGCGCATGGGTTGGGTTGTCGCTCCCGAATCGGTCGTAGAAGCCATAGCACGCACCCATATTTACAACGCTGTAACCAGTAGTGGTTTTGCACAAAGTGCGCTGATCCACGCATTTTCTGCCGAAGCAGAAGCATCCTTTGTGCAAAGTGTTGCAACCTGGGAAGCCAGAAGAAATACAACCATCGCCCAGCTCGACAAATACACCTGTATCCCTGCCGCAGGTGGCTGGTCGCAACTGTTAGATGTCACTCCACTGGGCTTACAGGCAAGCGAAGCGGCAGACCTTCTACTGGCGAAAGGAAAGGTAGCAGTCACCCCAATGACCCACTGGGGTCGGGAAAACAGTACGCAATACATTCGTTTGGTATTCAGCAATGAATCGCAGGAACGGCTGAGTACCTTGGGAGAACGCTTTCGGGCAACCTTTGGGTGAGCACTACAAGGAGGCGCGCTTTCCAAGTTCAATGACCTCCAGCCCAGCTATCCTTCCGGCATCCAGCGTCATGCGCACAACCGTTCTTACTTGGTGAAAACCATGTCGGCCGCAAGCACCCGGATTCAGGTAAATCCAGCCAAACTTTTCATCCCGGGCAATCTTGCAAATATGGGAATGTCCGCAAATCAGGATATCGGGTTTTTTTTCGGCCACCCAGCTTCGAAGTGCCGGGGTGTATCTCCCAAAAGCCCCTGCAATATGGATCATCAATATATCCACCCCCTCCACCGTCATCCTTACCGTCTCCGGCAACTCCCACTTCAGGGGCTCTCCATCAATATTGCCATACACTGCCCGTAAGGGTTTAAACTCGGTCAACTGAGCAACGAGTTTACTGTTGCCGATATCGCCAGCGTGCCACAGCTCATCGCAGTCTGCAAAATGATCAAAAACAGTAGGATCCAGGTAGCCATGCGTATCGGACAACAAACCTATTTTACGCATAATCGCTTCTAGTTACTTTGGGATACTGGTACCAATACAAAACCATTCTCTACATAATTTTCAAAATCATCGAAACTAATTTTCATGTAGCCCCCATCGCCCCAGGAACGACCCCAAGAAGCCAGCAGCTCGAAAGTTTTGTCCACATCGTTGTATCCGACCACCAAAAAAGGAAGCAATACATTGCCCTCAGGCACCTCCAACAAGCGGCGCCCCTCTTGGTTTTTCACAGAAGGATCCGTTTTTAGTTCTACCACTACCGGGTTGCCCCGCATCAATGCCTTTCTGGTCTCATAGGAGCGTTGGCTGGGACGCGTAATTTCCCTGAAAAGGTGTAAATAATTTGAAATCCGATACTTATAAGTCGCATACACCGCACTGGTAAGCGCAGTAGCGCCGTAAGGGAGAATTGCAGCACTTACCGTACCGTCACCGGCCAGGTAGGAAAAAGCCGTTTGCAGGCGGGTATCATATCCGCCATTCATCAAATTCAGCATCAGGTAATCGGGGCTAAGGTTGACCTTGTAGTTGTTGTCCAAGTTGACATAATACTCCAGACAGGCAGTCAGAATATAGGCCCATTCCTCGCCTGGATTGGTTGTTCTACGAACGGGCATCAAATATGACTTCACGCTTTGCCCCTCCAACATTTCCCTGGATGTTTTGCCCACGCCTTCGACCCAGGGCATCAGTGCCTCTACTTCATCGTAGGTCATCACTCCGACATTTGGCAAGGTGTCTCTGTTCTGATTTTGCTGACCTAGCAGGGGGAGCGTCCCCAGCACCAAAACTACCAACATAATTTTCTGCATCACTCTTTTTTGCGGGCATAACGATGGTGCCTGTAAATTTATTTTTGGAAGCCTCACTCCAGTAATATTCTCAGAGCGTTCTCGGCCTCCGAAAAATGAATCAGATAAGTTCCTCCGGTGTATCCATCTGCAACCACGAAAAAGCGAACAGACAGGGGCAAATTCAATTCGGGCATATTCAGCGTAAAGTCACCTTCCTTATCGGTATAATAGGTACCCCAGGTGGCATTGTAAAACCTCGCCCTTGGCACGGGGGTAAGTCGCTCCGCATCCAACACCAGCACAGAAAACACTTTTTCCGGGCATTCCCGTGAAGTACATAAGCCATTGACATTAACTTCAAACGTCCTGTCTTTCCAGTTTACCGAGGCACGATAATTCCTTTCAAAATCGCCCGCTGCGTCAAAGCGACACGCTATCCTCAAATCGCCCGACAAATCTACATACCCCCATTGATTCCCCATTCGCGCTGCTGCGTACCCAAAAGAAAAATCTCGCACCTCATCAAAGGAATAAGGTGTAAACCAGCGACCATTCCGCTGAATCCAGCTCATCCGACCATCGGGCCGTCGCACCCTTGCCAGATCCCCTGAAAAAGGAAATACTTCGAGATACTGGGGCGCAATCACCCAATTGTCATTTTCATCCTTGAAACCAAATTGGCCACTCAGGCTATCCATAGCGGGGTTCCAGGTCACAAAATTATTGGACTGCAATACCCTGAGGTCTTTATCTACAAAGGAGAAACGGTTGTCTTGTTTTACTAAAGCCTTGCCGTTAAAAAAATTATAGGCAAAGTCAAAAACAAAAGCCTCCCCCAAGCTATCGGGCACAGGAAGCCCCTGCTCGTCGAGGAACCCGTACTTTCCATTACTTTTCACCCTCAATCGCCCTTGAGAAAAGGTATCCACCGCGTCATAGGTCAGCAGGTGAGACAAATTTGGAATGCGAACTTCTTCGGCTCCTGCAGGAAGGCTGTTGCGCTCGATGGCTTCCTGGTACATTCCTGCAGTAATGGGGTCTCCGAGTTGGAAAAAATTTAAGCCCATCAAATACCACAAGCGGATAGGTTGCAGTGACAACGGTTCGAAACCATCATAAAGAGAGGAAAGGGCTATGCCGTGTCCGGCGAGGGACTTTTGAATAGACTGGTGCATGCGATTGACCAGGGACACCGACAAGTTATAGTATTCATTCCTGTGCAATTCCAGCGCCTGGTTATAAATTCCTGCATAAGCCAACTCCAAGCCTTTTTCCAGCTGCTGCAAAGACACACTGTCGGAAGGATCATTTAAAAATAGGGTCTCCAAGGTAAGCGCGGCCTCATCCAAGGCATATAATTCCAAGTACCTTAAAAAACGGTAGAGGTCTTCTGATTCATTCAGGGTACGTTGAGCGTTATCATCGGACCAGCTATACAAAACGGGAGAACCTGGAAGTAAAAAAGCAGTGTCGAAAATGGCAATTTTTACCTGGGTCAATAACAAGAAAAGAATGGCTAATACGCTACCTGTAACAACAGAAGCGTCTAAGGGAAGTTTTTTGGGAGCCACCATCTCTTTTTTTTGCAGTCTGGCTGCTTCTTTGTCTGCTGCAATAGCACCGTTCCGAGACCATGATTCATGGATCTTAGCCAGATCTTTTGCCCGAGCTGTCTGAGACCCCGAAGTGGGATAATCGCGCAACACCCCGGCAATCGCTGCATGGGTCTTTTTCCTGACATCCTCTGTGAGTAAAGGGTGTTTGGCTAAAAGCAATCGAGCCTCTTCCGGTATTCGGCCTTCGGCAAACCAAGGCAACTGGAACACGCGAAGCAAGGACTCGTGGCTCAGCGTTTCCCAGCGATTCTGAAACAAAGCCTTTCCGATTGCCAGCGTAAACTCCCAGCTCAATTCAGGCGCGAGCGCACAAGCTGCTATCCACCTGCGGATATCCTCCGAAAAGCACCGATCCAATTCCTCCAGGATCAATCCAGGCTTAGGAGCAAATGTAGCCGGAAATTTTTCGGCTTCTGCCATCCATTCCTCTGGGCGAACTGTAAATTTCCCCCTAAAACCCTCTAATACCGCCTGTAAGCCCTCCAGCGAAGCCGGCGCCAATACGGTAGCAGATCCCAATTGCAACACACTGTCGTCCCAATCCCTTGGAGACAAACACGTCAATACAGCCTGATCCTTCCAGGGCAGTCGGGGCAAGATCCTTGTCTCTTCGGAAGTAAACAACAAAGCAATGGCACCACCATGATCGCGGAACAAGGCATCCATTGTTGTTCCTTCCTGGTGCTGTTCGTTGTACACCTTCCCGGTACTAGTGTCCACCAAGAACCGTTCTATGGCAACCTTTGCTGTTTTTAATTCCAAAAACAATTGGTCTAACCATACCGAGAAATGCGCCTGGGTGTGCTCCTTTTCAAGGAAAAATAAATATTTGTTTGTTTTGGCTCCTTTTGACCTCGATTTTTCTTTTAGAAAAAGGCCTTTTACATCGGCAAAACCGGGATGCTTCTCAAAATGAAGACGGGTCTTTGCAGGGATTCGCAGTCCGGGAACAGCTGTAGTCGGTGAAACCAGGGGGATAAGGTTTTGCTTGCGCCGAAGGAAAACCACTCGCGCCGTCACAAACGCAAGGGACCAAGATAAGCCCAGGGTAGCCAGTAGTATTTTCCACTTGTACCAAAAAAACCAACCATTGGTGGGGATCACTTCAAGTCCTGGTGGAAGGTCTATAACTGTCGGTTCCAATTTTGTTTTGAAAGCCGCAAAGGAACGATCTGATTGGTCGGCCAGTGCGGCAAAACCGGGATATTCGCAGCAGGAAGTGCAGGAAATACGCGCTTTAACATTGTAGTTCAGCGCTTTTTGATCCATACAGCCCCTGTAAGAACAACAATCCTCGCAAGGCACTCTTGCATTCGGATTGAAATTGATGGCGGAAGTATCCATACAGGCCACCAACCCTTTGTAGGGGTTTTCCCTGCAACAATCTTCGCAAGCCCTTCGCGCAAAAGGATCATAATTGCTGGATCCGGGATTGGTACAGCCCGTTGCGGAAGGAAGTACCCACTGGTAAACTACCCCTGAAAGCAGGGTAGCAAAAACCAAGAGGATCAACAAAATTCCTCCGAAGCGAGGAATATCCTGTCCTGCAACTTTGGACAAAGCCGGCAACCAAGCCTCGAAAACCCCGGAAAAAATTGCAATTTCTTCAGGGGATGTACAAAATAAAGGCTCTAATCCGGCTTTCAACTGATTGGCATCCGAATTTTTTTTCACTCCTCTTAATGCCTCCCATACCTGGAAAGGAGTGACCTTGCTGGTGTCAAACCCTTTGTCAGCAAGTGCTTTGATAAAATCAGGAATCGGATGAAGGGGTTGCAATGGCAATAAAATTTGTTAAAATTAATCTTTTTTGAGATACTGCCGCCCTACAGAGGGATGTTACCGTGCTTTTTCTGTGGCAGGCGGGTTGCTTTTTTTTCCAACATCGAAAAACCTTTTATCAATTTTCGCCTGCTCTCCGCAGGATCAATTACCTCATCAATAAAGCCCCTTGCCGCAGCGCTGTAGGGATTGGCAAATTTTTCCGCGTAAGCGGCCTCTTTGTTGGACAACATCTCAGCGGGATTAGCTGCGGAAGTGATCTCTTTTTTAAAAATGATCTCGGAAGCCCCTCTTGC
Organism: Saprospiraceae bacterium; assembly: GCA_030729925.1. Taxonomy (GTDB): domain Bacteria; phylum Bacteroidota; class Bacteroidia; order Chitinophagales; family Saprospiraceae; genus JALQTV01. Next base: position 4,324 of record JANQWK010000093.1, on the reverse strand, counting down.
GCCCATTACGGCAATTTCAGCATCCGGCCAGGCAAAATTAAGATCGGCTCCGATGTGCTTGGAGTTCATAACATCATAAGCCCCTCCATACGCTTTCCGCGTAATGAGGGTAATGCGAGGAACGGTTGCTTCGCTAAAAGCATACAACAATTTTGCACCGTTCGTGATGATCCCGTTCCACTCCTGGTCTGTACCCGGCAAAAAACCGGGAACGTCAACCAGCACCAGCAGGGGAATATTAAAGCAATCGCAAAACCGCACAAATCGAGCTGCTTTTTTGGAAGCATTTACATCCAATACGCCCGCTAAGGAGAAGGGCTGATTCCCCACCACGCCGATACTTCGTCCGCCGATCCGGGCAAATCCAACAATGATATTTTCGGCATACAGGGGGTGAACCTCAAAGAAAGAATCTGCATCTACGATCCCGGACACGACAGCGCGCATATCATAAGGCTGCTGAGGGTTTTCCGGAATAACATTGCGGAGTTCGGGGCGATATTCTGTCCCAGCCTCAAAAGGAAGGACAGGCGCCTTTTCTTCACAATTTTGGGGCAGGTACGACAACAATTTTTTGATCAGTTGAATCCCTTCGAGGTCGTTGGCTGCCGTCAGATGGGTCACGCCCGACTTGACTGCATGGGTATGGGCACCCCCCAGTTCTTCGGCACTCACAGATTCATTGGTGACCGTCTTCACGACATTAGGTCCGGTTACAAACATATAAGAACTCTCTTCCACCATGATCGTAAAATCTGTGATGGCAGGAGAATAAACTGCTCCCCCGGCACAAGGCCCCATAATCGCGGAAATCTGGGGAATCATACCGGATGCCTGTACATTGCGGTAAAAAATATCGGCATACCCCCCCAGGGACTTCACCCCTTCCTGTATCCGCGCCCCGCCGGAATCGTTCAGCCCGATCAGGGGTGCCCCATTTTTCATGGCCATATCCATGACCCTGCAGATTTTTTCGGCATGGGTTTCGGACAAAGATCCCCCAAAAACAGTAAAATCCTGAGAAAAAACATACACCAGGCGTCCATTGACGGTACCATATCCCGTAACCACCCCATCGCCAGGAAATTGTTGGGTATCCATACCAAAATCGGTACACCGGTGCTCTACCAGCATGCCCAATTCTTCAAAAGAGCCAGGATCAAGCAGCAGGGTCAGGCGTTCACGCGCCGTAAGTTTGCCTTTTTCGTGCTGAGCTGCAATGCGGGTATCACCGCCGCCTGCGAGTGCTGCTTCTTTTTTTCTTTGTAGTAAATCCAGTTTTCTCTGCATATCTTGGGGTTTAATTTTGCAACAAAAAACTAAATTTACGCATCCTTTTTCAAATATTAAATCCAGCAAACCATGAACGTAAGCCGGCTATTGTCAGACCGTGTGCAACAAATGGAAGAATCGGCCACCATACGAATGGCGCAGCGAGCCAGAGACCTCAATGCACAAGGCATTCACGTGATCAATCTCAGTGTGGGGGAACCTGATTTTGACACGCCTGAAAACATCAAGAACGCAGCAAAAGAAGCCTTAGATCAAGGTATTACCCATTATACCCCCGTTCCAGGGCTCATGGAACTGCGCCAGGCTATCGCCGAAAAATTCAAGCGCGACAACGGGCTCGAGTACAAAGCCCAGCAAATTGTCGTATCCAATGGTGCAAAGCAATCCATCGCCAATGTGTGTTTGGCCTTGCTAAATCCCGGGGACGAGGTCATTATTTTTTCTCCTTTTTGGGTATCCTATCCGGAAATGGTGAAAATGGCCGAGGGAGTGCCCGTAATGGTGCATGCCGGCATCGAACAAGACTTTAAAGTAGATCCGGCGCAACTTGAAGCTGCGATTACCGATAAAACAAAGATGCTTTTGTTTTCCTCGCCTTGTAACCCAACGGGTTCGGTATATACCCGACAAGAACTAGCGGCTATTGCTGAAGTCCTCGAAAAGCATCCGGATATTGTCATCGTTTCAGACGAAATATACGAGTACATCAATTTTGGGGAAAAGCATTTCAGCATTGGCAGTCTGCCCGCTATGAAAGACCGCACGGTGACGGTCAATGGTTTTTCCAAGGGATTTGCGATGACGGGGTGGAGACTGGGTTATATCGGGGCACCAGGTTGGCTGGCTGAGGCCTGTTCCAAGGTGCAGGGACAGTTTACCTCCGGTGCCAACGCATTCAGTCAGAAAGCAGCTGCCCACGCCATCTTGCACGAAATAAGTGCCTGTACAGCTATGCGGGACGTTTTTCTTACCCGGCGCGATTTGTTCCTTGACAAGCTTCGGACCATACCGGGACTGAAAGTCAATCAGCCCCAGGGCGCGTTTTATGTCTTTCCGGACGTGTCAACTTTTTTTGGCAAAAAGTATAGAGACATACAGATTAACGATGCCGACGACCTCAGTGAGTATTTGCTGTCGGAAGCGCATGTTTCTTTGGTCTCGGGCATTCCCTTCGGCGCACCTGAGTGCATCCGCATGTCTTACGCCAACGCAGAAGATGAAATTCTGGAGGCAGCAGACCGCATTAAAGCAGCCCTGGCAAAATTGGAAAATTAATCATTTCATTTTCCCTTCTGCCACGCAAGTCAAACCAAACCAGCGGTTGTTCCGGGTTAATTTCATCTCCAGGCTATGAAAAGCTAACAAGATGGCATTAACCGGAGCAGCTGTTGGCTGCATATCGGAAGAAGACGGGTTGTTCATCTCAGCAGCACTGCGTTTTAGCCTTCGGAGTAGCCAAACCAAAGGAAAAATGGAGAAGTAAATATAATAGCCTTTATCTATGCGGGTTCCCATGGCGTGTAGTAAATCCGAGAGGGTATCCAGGGTATAACGGCGGTAATGCCCCAAGAAAACATCGTGGGTGGACCAAACGCTCATAAATGCCGGAACGGTCACGAAGCAAAACACCTCCTCCCCTAGTCTTGCCTTCACCGTCTCCAAAACCCCTGCCGGGTCTTCCAAATGTTCCAGGACATCCATCATCAGGATCAGCGCATTGCTGATTCCCTCCGGCACTACATGGCTTTTCTCTACTATATTCCCCTTGGAAGCCGCAACCATATCCTCCGGGTAACCGATATCCACCAGATACACCTTTTTTATCCTTTCGGGGAAATCTTGCAGCAATCGCTCTGCAAAAAAACCGGAACCCGAACCAAAATCAATAATGGTAGTCAGCGCACGTTCCCCAGTGCTGCTGTGCAAATCCTCAAAATAGCGTTTGAGCGGTAAATATTTAGAGCGATAGTACCAATGCGAAGAAGGGTCAACGCCGTTTTCGAGTTCTTTTAAGTCCATTCGTTATTTAATTTGCTTGAAACTGATTGCGCAACAATAATGCAGGCTCGTAGTTGGGATCCCGAGCCAAAGCCTCCCCCATTAACTGAAAGGCACGCTGAGCATCTCCACTGAACAATGCCTTTTTCGCTTCGAAATAGCGAGCTGGCGCGGGAAGGGATAATTGACCCGCTGCAGCGATCCCCAAGTCAAACACCTGTCCTAAATTCCCACCATTGCGGTCATAATCCTCAATATGCCGTACAACTGCTGCCGGATCATTCTGATTTCCGGCAATCGCAGCTAGAAAATAATAAGTCAAATTTTGCTTGTAATTCAGAGACTTACACATTTCAAATGCCTTTTTTGCCTCCTCTACCTGTCCTTGATTGTAATGGTATTGTCCCAAAAGGTACCAGGTACCAAATTCGGAATCAGAAAGGGTAAACAACTGATCCAGGGCTTGTTTTGTCTCAGCCCAACGCTGCCTGTCCAGGTAAGCCTGCGCCAATCCATTCCAGGCCAATTCATCTTTCGGATCTACTGCAACGGCCTGTGCATACCATTGAATGGCGCCATCTGTATCTTGTTGTGTCGCACTAGCTTTTCCCTTAACAGAAAAGCCATTGGGCTCGGTGCGGGTAATCGCTGCAATCGGAGTATCGTCCACCTTTACCTCATATACCAAATCACCCGGAGGCCAGGCGCCGGAAAGTAGCAAGCCTCTGTCCACAAAGCGGTTGAAGAAGAAAAAATAATCCCCTGCTTTGGCATGGCGATCGGTATAGCGCACGTACTCGACTTTCACGTTGGGGGCAAGTTGCCGCATGTAATAAGACACAGGATCCATGCTGCTCGTCAAAATCGTTTTTTCCTTACCCGCCTTAATATCTGGATCATTCTCCACCAACCACTCGCACATTTCCTTCATGCTGTTCATCCAATAGTCCATCTCATAGTGGCCATAAGCAGCCTTTGCACCCCCAAAAGCCTCGTTGAAATAGACGGATTGATAGGGGTGGTTGCGAAACAT
>JANQWK010000092.1 GCA_030729925.1 Saprospiraceae bacterium | reverse complement strand
GGGCGGGTATGTTCGTAGTCGTTATGGGCATGGGCGAAGGGAATTTGGGCGTGGATCCAAGCAGCTGGAGTAAGAAGGAAGAGGATCAGCCACCACGACAAAAGATCCTTGCTGTGGGAACGGCGTTTTTGTTGAGGCAACATAGTTTTTGCCTAAAAGTAAAGGTTTGTAGAGGGTTTTTCCCGGAGGGGCTTTCTCTAAATAAAACTTTTGTAAAATTTAAAATAGGGTTAACGTAGGAAGTCGCTTCTGCAATTTTAATTTTTCCCGCCAGGCAAATACACCCTCGCCGTACCCGCCCGTAGCTGTAGGTCGTCCAAATGTCCCATTTTCAGGCGATCGGCCGTGATGAGGTGCAGGTGCATGTTGGTGTCGTGATGGGTAAGGATGGCTTTGTGGTGCCTGGAGTAAAAACCGAGGATGTCCACTGCTGCAGCGCGGATCGGATATTTGGTCAGCCCCCGATGGGCCTCGTCCGGAGAGCTTACAGTACTTCCCTTTGGAAGATTGACTACATGTATGGTGGCTTCATCCACCCAGGCTTTGATTTTGAAAAAGAAGGGTTCCGACCTGTTTTTTGCCCATTGATCGAGGTAGTTTTCCAACTGGATAAGACTATTGACGTCCTTCGGCAATTCCTGTTCCTGCCACTCCGCAATGCGCGCATACCCGAAAAACGGGGCTTCCAGGTCCCAGGTTGCGGTTACTTGCATGTCGGTTGGACTGGTTACGACAGACCGATAGGCACGTCCGTCGAGAACGAGAATCTCCCCGGCCAGATAAGCCAACGGCCCCAGTCCGTAGAGATGCGCCTTGTCGGCCAAAGTATCGAGGCTGATTTTCCCCTGCAACTGACCCTGCCACATGACCTCGCTCATCCGACCCACCACAATGGGCACTTGCTGGGCTGTCAGCGGCGGAATAGCCAGCCACAAGGTCCACAGAAGCAGCATTGGGCGATAGAAACGGGGAGTTGTCATGGCGTTGCTTGTTGGGTTTGTCCTGTCGGAAAAATGATTGCTATAGGAATCTCAAAAATAGGTTACTTTTTTGTGTGTCGGGGGATTAATAAGGGTAATCAGGTGCAAGGCACTTTAAGGTGCCTTGCACCTGATTCACAAAATATTCAAAATCAATAACTTAATGTTGATTTTTTTCAAATCAGGGTTTGGACGTACTAACTTCTTCGAGGTTCAGCTGGCGGAGCAGTTGGTTGACCTTCGGTAGATCTGTACTCATGACTTTTTCGAGATGGCCGAGGTGTCCGTCGAGTTCTTTCGATAGCTCTTCAAAAACCTGGTAGGCGCCGTTGGTGGGGCGCGCATCTCCGTTTTCCAGACTTCTCCGGAGAGAGGCGAGGCGGTTGTTGAGTTTGATCGGGAAGTTGAGCGGATCCTGGTTGCTTTGGTTGCGGACTTGGTACAGTTCTTCTTCGATGGCCGAAAGTTTTTCGCTCAGCGAAGCGGTTGCGCTTTGCAGTTCAGCATGACTGGTACCGGCCATTTGTCGTTTGAGGTGGGACTTGATTTCCCGAATCTCAATCACGGCTTCATTGGCCATACTGGTCTTGTCGCGAATCTTCATGGCCAGTTCAAATTGTTCCTGCAAATCGGCCACGGTGATCCCTTTGAGGTTGGGGTCCATCTTGATCTCAAACGGATAGGTTTGGGTGTAGTCACCCGCGCTCAACCTGATTTGATATTTGCCCGGAGGAGCTTTTGGTCCTCGGGTGGGGCGTGCACTCCAGATGATCATGCCTTCAAAGGCAGTGGCTCCGGGATAGCGCAGGTCCCAAGTAAAGGTGTTCAGACCTTCCGCCGTGGTGGGTTTGGAGGAACCACCCCGCATCCAATAAGGTACATTCGAATCGCGCTTATAGGAAGCCTGGTCGCCGGTGAAGGTGTCCACCACTTTTCCCTCAGCGTCAAGGATGTCTATGACGACTTCTTTGGGTGCTTCGTTGAGGTGGTACTGGACAATGAGGTCATACACGCCGCGGATCGGGTCGCTGGGCTGGTACAGAATGGATGGTTGGGCAGCCAATGCAGCGGTAATCTGTCGCATGGGGTTGATATCGTCCAGGATCCAGAAGCCCCGCCCGTGGGTACCCAGTACAACATCGTCGTTTTTGACGACCAGGTCCCGGATGGGAGTATCCGGAAGGTTGAGTTGCAGGGGTTGCCAGTTGTCGCCTTGGTTAAAGGATACATACACGCCGTGTTCGGTGCCGAGGAACAGCAGACCCGGTCGGACGTGGTCTTCTCTGACGGCTCGGGCAAAGTGTCCGTCTGCGACCCCATTGATGATTTTGGTCCATGTTTTGCCATAATCCGTGGTGCGATAGACATAGGGCTGTCTGTCATCTACCTGGTAGCGATTGGCTGCCAGATAAGCTGTACCGGGCTTGTGTTTGGATTCGTCAATGATGCTGACCCTGCTGAATTTGGGCAGGTCTTTCGGCGTGATGTCCTGCCAGCTTTTCCCGCCATCGCGGGTAATGTGCACTTTTCCATCGTCCGATCCTGCCCAGATGGTATTGACATCGTGGGAGGAGGGAGCCAGGGCAAAAACAGTAGCATAGATCTCGGGACCATTCATGTCCATGGTGATCAATCCGCCTGTTTTGCCGAGGGTAGTCGGATCGGCATAGGTCAGATCCGGACTAATTTTTTCCCAGCTCTGGCCATCGTCGGTGGTTTTCCAAACGTGCTGCGAACAGGTGTACATGATAGTCGGGTCAACGGGAGAAAACTCGATCGGGAAGGTCCACTGCCATCTTTCAGGCAGCGATTCGGCGGGTTCGCCGGAGAAAAACCTCGGATAAACCTGGATATCCCGGATCTGACCGTTGCTGCGGTCGTAACGGGTCAAAAGTGCACCCTGACTACCCGCATAAAAAATATCCGGATTGGTAGGACTTTGGGTGATGTATCCGCTTTCTCCACCGCCTACATCATACCACCAGCCGTGGTTAGGTCCCCGCGCCTGCATGTGTTCCCAGCCATCGCTGGGCATGGCCAGGGTGGAGTTGTCCTGCTGGGCACCCGCCACATGATAAGGTACATCGCTGGTAGTCGTCACGTGGTAAAACTGCGTGGTACAAAAATCCTGTTCGGTCCAGGATTTGCCGCCATTGATCGAGACATTGGCGCCACCGTCGTTCGAACTGATCATCCGCATCGGGTTGTTGGGGTCAATCCAAAGGTCGTGGTTGTCGCCGTGCGGAGGTCTGATTTCTTCGTTGAAAGTCACCCCGCCATCATACGATTTGTACATATTTACGTTCAGGCCATATACAATGTCCTCATTCCAAGGGTCAGCCACGATCCTGGAGTAATAAAAAGCCCTTTGGCGGAGTTTCCGCTCGGCATTGGTTCTTTTCCAGGTCCAACCGCCATCGTCTGACCGGTAAATACCGCCTTCATTGGCTTCGACGACTGCCCACACCCGGTTGGGATTGGCCGGGGAAACCGCTACCCCTATTTTGCCGATAGGCCCCTCCGGCATACCCGGATTATTGGTCAACTCTATCCAGGTGTCGCCGCCGTCAACCGATTTGAACAATTTGCTGTCCGGTCCGCCGCCCCACATTTTCCAGGCTTTGCGATACACTTGCCAGGTAGAAGCATACAATACTTTTGGATTGGTGCGGTCAATGACGAGGTCCGCAGCTCCCGCTTTATCGCTGACATACAATACCTTTTTCCAGGTATTGCCCCCGTCGGTGCTCCGGAAAACGCCCCGCTCCTCGTTGTCGCCGTAGGGATGACCCAAAGCCGCTACATAGACGATATCGGGATTGGTAGGATGTACGCGGATGCGCGCAATGGCCTGGGTTTCTTTCAGCCCCAGGTGCCTCCAGGTCTTACCCCCATCGGTGGTTTTATATACCCCGTCGCCCTGGGTAATGCTACCCCTGAGCTGGGTCTCCCCGCCCCCAATATAGACCACATCGGGGTTGGTTTCGGAAATGGCTACTGCTCCAATGGAAGAACTCGAAATTTGACCGTCTGTAACGGGAAACCATTCGTTTCCGCCATCCACGGTTTTCCACAATCCGCCTCCGGTAGCTCCGAAGTAGTATTCATCGGGTCTTCCGGGACTGCCCATACAGCTCAGGGAGCGACCGCCCCTCAGCGGACCGATATTGCGCCATTCGAGCTGGTTGTAAAATTTTTCGGCTATGACAGGAGCCGCTCCTCCGGCTTGTGCTTGCAGGGCATTCCAGGGCAACAGTAAGCCCAGCAGCACGAGTAGGTTAAAAGGTTGGTTTTTTCGCATAAAAAATATTTTAATAAATAAATAATCCATTGATAAATAGTCTGTTTGTTCCATACCAAAATCCTCTGAAATTGGGGTTGTCCACCAGGCAGACGACATTTCCCGCGCCCATTGTGCCGGCAATGACCGAGGCAGAGCCTTTGATTTGAGCCAGCGGTTCGGGGTGCACATAGCCGTCCACTTGGGCTTCGTTGGCGTATTGGACTACCGTTTGGTAGGGGTTTTTGGAGGGCTGGATCATGTAGTTGTGGTTGCGATAGACATGGATGCTGCGGTCGGTAAAGCCAAAACCGAGGGGGTGGCTGATGTCTATGTCGGCTTTAAAGACAACCCCGCCCACACTTTTTGCGCCCTGGCGCTCCGATCTTGTGGCAAAGTCATACCGAGCCCCCGGAGCCTCGGAGGTCTTGTTTTCGACGAAAGTCTCGTTGATCAGCTTGTTGCGAATGGCCCAGTTAACCGCTCCCCGCTGGAGGATCAGGGTATTGCCTGCTGCCGTCCAGTCTTTGATGCGGGCAATCTGGGATTCGGAAAAGGGATTTCCCGATAGGGACACCAACACCAGGGTATTGTAGCGATCCAATTGGGCGCGATCCAATTGGTTAAGGTCAATTTTGACGATGGGCATGTCGTAGCGGGTATCCAGCAAATGCCAGATTTCTCCGGCTTCGTAGGCAGAGCTGCCATTGCCGATGACCATGGCCACCCGGGGCAATTCTACGGTTTCAAAACTTCGACTGCCAAGGTCGGGGCCATTGATACTGAAGCCGCTGTTGACGGCATGGATGTCTATGTTGGACAGGTTGGCAGCCTGGGTAATGAGTTCGTGCAGCCGTTCCACTCCCACAGCCTGATCCGCAACCGATATGAGGATACTGCCGTAGCCGAAGTCTTCCCGTTTTCCATTGACATTAGCGGTAAATGGTTTGTAAGCAGTTTTAGCGTGGACGCCGTTTTTAAGCAAAAAATAGAGGGCTTTGGGGGCTAAGTAGTCTGTCCAGTGAAACAAATACGCGTAGCCGGCATGGGCAATCGTTTTTTCCGCAGGCGCGAGATCCTCCGGCTGGAGTGCAGCACCCACGGCGAGCTCTCGGGAAGATTTTTCGTAAGGCATGCCAAAGGCAAGTGCCATAGTCCAGCTGGAGGCATCGTAAAAGACGCTGTCGTAAAAAGTAGTGACTGGCTCGAACATGGTTTGCACCATGAGGTACTGCGCCTGTGCTGCGGGTACTACGAAAGCTTTGCCCTGCTCAAAACGTTTGCCATTGAGGCTGAGGTCCTCATTGAGCTGGTAGGTCTCAATCCCGTGATCCAGCAGTAGGGTAGCGAAAGCGCGGGTGCGGTTCCAGTCGCCCGAAGTCCCAAACACATATCCCTTTGTAGCGGCTTTGCGTCCCTTTTCGAGCGCCGCTTCAAAAAAATTGCGCTGGTGGTCGAGCAGCGTCCGCCGGTTTTCGACGGAGGCGCGCACGGTAGCAAGGCTGGTCCTCACATGATTGCGTATGGTAAAGGCGAAGGTGACATCTTCTGTACTGGACTCCTGCACATGCCCCCGAGAACTGGCCTGCTCAAACACCATACCCAAACCACCATGGATATCCGGGTAGGTAGAACCGTAGCCGGGGTAGGAGTTGTCATAGACTTCCTTGGTAAAATACAGCGAACCTATCCCATCGAGGGCATCCCTGAAGTAGGGCGCAAAGAGGTTGTTGAGTCCGTCGTAATTGCTTCTGGGCACAATGGGGTTCTCCGAACCAAAAGGCTTCGTTGGTTCAAAGAAATAAGTGCTGTTGGTACCCATTTCGTGGTAATCCGTCACCACATTGGGCAACCACCTTCGGTAAAACTCCAGCCGGTTGCGGCTTTCCACCTGCGCCAGGGGCAGCCAGTCGCGGTTGAGATCAAACCAATAGTGATTGGTGCGCCCCCCCGGCCAGACTTCATTGTGCTCGCGGTCGTAGGTGTCCGCCACCAATTGTGAAGCCTTGTGCATATTGGCCCAGTGGCTGTGCCGATCGCGACCGTCGGGGTTGAAGGCCGGATCTATAAAAATAACCGCATTGCTGAGGTAATTGCGCACCTCAGCTGACTCTGAAGCGACCAGATAATAGGCGGTCAGCATCGCGGCCTCTGTACTCGAAGGCTCATTGCCGTGAACATTGTAGCCCAGCAGCACGATCACCGGCTCGGTACCCGGATCGGGCGAAGGCAGCTCCGGGCGGGTGAATTTCAGGTGTTCCTGCCGGATCGCTTCCAGTCTGTCGTAGTTTTGGGGGTCGGTAACAGTCAGTACCACCTGTGGGCGCATCTCATTCGTGTAGCCGATGACTTCAAAATGAGCACGCTCCGAAGCGGCAGCCAAGGCCTCCATATAGGCCACCATCCGATCTATCCGGGTGTGAAAATCCCCAATCCGATAGCCGAGGAATTGCTCGGGACTCGGAATATCAGGGTTAAAGGTATTCCCCTTCGGGAAAAAATAATCGCTCTGGGCAGGAAGTGCCGAGAAGCCGATCCAGCAAAGCAGTAGCAGGATACTTTTTAGTTGGGTTTTCATGGGCAAGCTTTTTTGTAAATGTAAAAAAAACTTGCGAGCTGCCTAAGGCTTATTGCATAGAGGTGTGTGCTTCCCTCTCGGGAAAAAATGAGAACCCCGAAATAGAGGATGAAAAAGGTTGCCTTTACTGTTTCTGCTGCTTTCTGATAATTGCCGCTACTTCTTCTTCAGAGAGATCTACTATCCGGCTAATCAAATTTAGGGACAGGCCTTCCAGGGAGGCTTTTAAGATCAGAGCGACTTTTTCATTTTCACGACCTTTCTCCATTCCTTTCTCCATTCCTTTCTCCTCGGCTTGTTGCATATAAAAATCGTAGAAGGAAATAAATTCTTCTGCCATTTGTGGATCTTTTTGATGGATAATAGTAATAATATCGTCCTTTACAGGGACAAGACTTGACAAATATAACAAAATTGTAATTCTCAGGGAGGGGTTTATTTCTTGTAAAGGAGCGATAATGGTTCCTATTCGCTCGATTAAGGCAGGTACGTTGT
>JANQWK010000091.1 GCA_030729925.1 Saprospiraceae bacterium | reverse complement strand
GCGTTTGAATGGTACACTTAATGAAAGGGATAAGGTACAAAAAAATGTGGGGATGTGGAGGAATGGACTCCTATGTATTCCATACAAAATATTAAATTAGCTTTATTAAAAATATGGTGGATACATGAACAACAAGTACGTAAGCTTTATAACAGACGATCATCTTTTAACCTGTATTGGAAACCTTCATAACGCCTATTTGAAGGCTAAAAAAAATATCACCAAAAAGAGCTTTTACTCGAACAAGGTGGACACCATCAAACTGACCTTTGATGCAAAATTCAATGGTATTGACGAAGAAGAACTCATACAATCCGAAATTTTAAGGCAGATTGACAAGTCTATCAACAATTCGATCGGAACCTTTCACGAACAAATTTTGGGTGGCATAAATGGTTTTGAAGCAGGCAACCTGAGCGGATACGACATCAAAGCAACGGATGACACGCTGTTTGCAGAAATCAAAAACAAACACAACACCATGAATAGCAGTGCAGCCGAAGCACTATTCCAGAAATTAGCCCGCTATGCCGATGATTACAAAAAGGCAAAATGTTACTGGGTACAAATCCTGGCAAAAAGCAGTTGTTGCGAATTATGGGTTGGTGACATCAACGGCAAAGAATACAGTCATAGCAGGGTATATAAAATTTCAGGCGATCAATTCTATGCGCTGCTATCCGGACAGGAAAATGCCCTGTTTCAACTTTACAAAGCACTACCCGGAGCCATAAAAGACTATCTCCAATCGGTTGAGGAGACAGAAAAGAACGCTGAAAACTCTGCGCTGGAGGAAATCAGGTCAGCAACCACCATTACCCAAAAAACAGTGTTAGATCAAATTACCTTCGAAAATTACAGTTATTACCTCGGCTTTGACGACCTGTAGTATTCGTTTAAAAATTTCACAATCGAATATCCGATCTCTGTTGCCAGGTTAACGGGAACCGCATTTCCAATCTGCTTGTATTGTTGCGCCATGGAGCCCTCAAAAAGCCAATCATCCGGAAAGGTTTGAATGCGGGCATATTCACGGACGGTAAAAGGTCGCGTCTCTTCCGGATGACACCTTTCTGTTTGTTTCTGAGCAGGACTACAAGTCAGGGTCAAACAAGGCTCATCCCAACCAATACGCCGCGCAATCCCTGTTTTACCCCCTTCCAGGTGAAAACTCCCCCCCATAAATTCCTTTTGAACCTCCAGTGGCAAATCACGCCAATACCCTTTTGGCGGCACCAAATCCAAAACAGCCTTTTTGCTTTGTGGATAAGTAGCACCCGGGGAATCCGGAACATTGGAAGGATAAAGATCCCCTTTTTTCAAAGCATCCTTTAAATAATAGATTTTTTTGTGGGGCGTCGGATATTCATACTTCACCTTAATATCTTTTCTGACCCCCACTAATATCAAGCGCTCTCGCTTTTGGGGAACCCGGTAATGAATAGCTTTCAGTACCTGAACGGGCACAACATGGTACCCAATTTCATCCAGTATGGAAATCATTCCTTGCAGGGTTTTTCCATGATCATGGTTAAGCAAGCCCCGAACATTTTCGCCAATACAAATGGGAGGATTTACTTCTTTTACTACCCTGGCAAATTCATAAAACAAGGTGCCCCTCGCATCCGCAAATCCCAGTTTTTTGCCGGCATAACTGAAGGCTTGGCAGGGAAACCCCCCGGTAACCACATCCACCTTGTTATGATATTCGCTAAAATCAAAATCTTTAATATCGCCTTCTAAAACTTTCCAATGAGGACGGTTTTTACGAAGGGTCTGGCAAGCCCATTTATCTATTTCGTTTAAGGCCACACACTTCAAACCAGCCTTTTCTAACCCGACAGCCAAGCCCCCGGCACCGGCAAATAATTCCAGAACCCTGTACTCCTGCTGTGGTTCGACAACATTTGAAACCGTATCAGCAACTTCCTGGCTAAAAAAGTCTGCAAACAGCGTTTCAACCTGTTCTCGCTTATATACCCTATAGTTGCTCATAGGCTCGCGTGTGGCCGACAGCTTACCCGCTCTATCCCATCTCCTCAGCGTTTCTTTGCTTTTGCCAATAAGCTCAGATGCTTCAGACAGCGACAAAAATTCTTTCATAACCAAGTTGTTTAACCTTAAACAATGGTTACAAATGTACAACAAAAAATGGAACAGGCAACAGCCAAAGACAAACATTCATGTTTACCATCCCCTCTGTGCAAATCCCCCTCCAATCCTTGTCATCTGTGGATACCGACTTACAACTTATACCACCCTGATTGCTTAAACTTTTTTGTATCAGCATCTGAGTCATATTCCCAGACCATTCGAAAACCTACCTCATCGAGGCTCATACCTTCGTACCCGCCTACGTATCCTCTACTTGTGACCGTCCATCCCTGGCCACCGCGAAGCAGCCAGTAGCTTTTGCCAAAGTCCTCCAGGTTGGGGTTACAAAAACTGCTGGTTTTTTCAAAACCCTTGTACGGATGGGTGCAAATTTCTCGCACACAGCCTGTCATGTCGTACAATCCCAGTTCGTTGGGTCGGTATTGACCTACTTTATAGCCATAACTGCAGCTTTCGAATTCAGACTGAAGAAGGATGCCAACATCTTCATAGTTGTCGCTCCCGGCGTACTGATACCCCTGGTGCAGGATTCCCCCCTTAGCCGCATATTCCCATTCTGCTTCTGTGGGCAACCTGAAGCGTCCATGATAGGGATGCATCCCATCGGACACCATATCGCTGAGCCGCTCAAAAAATTCGGTCAGGTCTGAGTAGGTATAATTAAAGTCGTGGGGCATCAACCCCCAATTCTTGGCCGGTTTGCGTTGTCCCATTACCGCAGCCCAAAGTGCTTTTGTTACGGCGTAGCGGGAGATGGCAAAGGATTTCACCTCTTCTACAAACTCCTCCGCTGCGTCGTTTTCGCCGGAAGGCAAGTGCCCAAGTCGCACCGTCCCCCCTTCGACATGGACAAGTCCGCTTTCCATCAAAGGCACACAAGCGCCTGGAACGATCTTGTAGGTGCCGTGATAATCGTAAATTCGCTCGCTGCCCTTCTGAAGTTCATACTGCTCCCTCAGATGCCTGTCTGATAACCACACCACAGCATGATACATCAAACTGTTTTTTAAGGCAGTTGCTCCTTTTTTGGAAACTACCACCGGAGGACTGGACACCTTGCCGACCTTCTGATATCCGGGTCCCGGAGCGGCTATTGACTTTTTCCCGGAAAGCACTAAATCAACCACCTGAGCGGGCGTAACACATTCCAGGTTGAGTTGCTCAAAAAACGATACCCTGCGACCCCAAAGATGATCAGTAGGGTTCAACAAGGATTGAATCCGCGGATCCGAAATTCCGGCCGTTCTTTTGATATTATCCCAACCAGGCGCAGTACCATATTTTAGCAAAGGTTGGTTTAAATTATAATAATCGAGCGCCTCCTCTGTAAGCTGAAATTCCGGCCAAAGTTTAAATATCCCCGGCTCCGAATAATCACCATCATCATTGCTTTCCAAAATGCCCCCCGTGAAAGCCGGATCCAATTCAAATTCCTGCAATTTGAGGCGGCCATCGGCAGTCAAAAACAAACTGCTTGATGAAATATGTCCATGCAGGACGCCCTGTTCGTGCGCATAGGCCAGGGCCTTATAGGCATTCGCCCACAAGATGCGGTGCTGGACATCCGACATGCGGCTCAGCTTGGCATCCAATTTGTCATACGTATCACCCTTCAGGTATTCCAAAAACACCACAGGTCGGTTGTCGTACTCGCCAAATGCCACTACTTTGCGGATCCCCGGATGCCGAAGCTCCATACGCTCCTCCATGGCCTTGTTCCATAAGAACTTCTCAAAAAGGTTGTCGGGAAACTCCTTTTTGAATACCCGGGCTTCTACCAGAAGCCCAAACTCGTCCTCTGCTATATAAGGGACAAAATACGATCTTGTTTCCAGCTTTTGCTTTACAGCAAAACCTGAAATAACTAATGGACTGTCCATTTAGATATACCTAAAATAGAATGGTTATTGGATTTTGTACATTCCGCAACATACTGATTCGTCAGACGCCATTAAGTCCGATGTAGTAAGTATCTAATCCCGCTAAAAATTCATGTACACAACTGAAAATGTAATCTGCTTCGATCGTTCGCTTGGGTCGTGGAAGCCAACCCTTTGTGAGTAGTAGGTAGTTAAAAGCCGCCGCTGTAGATGTGGTATATTCTTTTCATGATTTTTCTTTCACGACACAAAGGTAAAAACTACTTTTTATTATTTAAACATTTTTGTCAAAAAAAATATTTTTTTCCTTTTTATCGAACGAGATATACAAATCCCGTCCTCCTTGCTTTACCGGATTCATCATTCATGCCCGACCAGAAGGCGCCGTTGAAATAACGCGCATGACGAACTTTCCAGACATATACGCCGGCCGGCAAAGGGTTTCCGCCAAAGGTGCCGTCCCAGGATCCGGTGGGCTGACCTTCTTCGTTGAGTGCTTCAGATTCCCAGATCATCTGCCCGTTGCGGGTGTAAATGGCGATGTGGTATTCCGATAATCCTATACCAACCGGTTGGAATATTTGCTTGCCTGAGGTTGGATTGTCCGGCTCCAGGATATTGGGAATGTAGAGCCCGCCCAAGGTATCCAGGTCAACAACCTGCGTCATCGTGTCCTGGCAGCCAAATTCGTTGGATACCTCAAGAACGACCGTTTTGTCGAAACTGGACAGGTACCGATGGACGGGGTTGCTGACTCCTTCAACCGTTTTGCCATCGCCAAAGTCCCAGTAAAGTGCTACGGCGTCTTCCGAGGATTGGTCTTCAAACAAAAAGGTACTTGGCGCTTCCTGGTCGAGGTACAGATAACTGAAAGCAGCAGTCGGTCTGGGAAATACTTCGATTAAATTTTTAAGTTGCAGGGTATCCCTGCAACCGCTGCCATTGCCGGCAATCAACGACAGGTCATAAATACCGGAGTTGCTAAAAGCAAATACCGGATTGCGTGAAGTGTCTCTCAAACTGCCAATTTGCCATTCAAAACGGTCCGCATGCAGGGAGAGGTTCTCTGGGCGGATCCACTCTTCTTCGCACCAGTCATTTTTGGAAAGACTGAAGTCTGCCAATGGCCGCTCATAGATGTCAATAGATTTGACCAGGGTAGCCGCGCATAAAAATTCATTTTTGGCTTCCACGCTTACTTGATATCGCCCTTCTTCCAGGTAGGTGGTGCTGGGATTATTTTCAACCGATTCCTGGCTACCATTGCCAAATGACCAGCGGTACCCGGATGCCCCACTGGTGAGGTTGTCTATACCTACTTTCATAGGCAATCCGCAGTCTGCCTCCGGCAAAAAAGCAAAATCAGGTTGAGGGACGGGAAATACACTGATTTCCTGAGCAAGCAAGGTGTCGCCCGTACAACCAAATTCATCACTGGCGCTCAGGTTGATATAAAAAGAACCGCTGTCCATATATCGGTGGGGCGATGGACCTTGTCCTACTGCAGTATTGCCATCACCAAATGCCCAGCGATAGTAGTACCTGGAAGCATCAGGTGTCTGGTTGTTGAGCGATACCTGAAGAGGGGGACACCCAAAGCTTTTATCTACTGAAAAAGCGGGTTTGGGCAGTGGCCTTACCAATACAGATTGCTCGTAGGTTCCCGGACAACCCGTGCCGGCGGCATAACTCGTAAGCCTGACCTTGTAGCGGCCTGGCGTTTCAAACTGATGCACCGGATTGGTGGCAGGAGAACTCAATCCGTCGCCAAATTCCCACAAATGACCGCTTACGTCTATCGAGCGGTTGAAAAAGGCAATGCTGTCTTTGGCACATACCGCCGAAAGGGTTTCAAAGGCAACTTTTGGAGCCGGATTGACCGTAATCATGACCTCAAAGAAGTTCCGGCTGCACCCGTTGTCCGCCTCCAGGCGCACTTTGTACCGGGTGATGGTATCGCCGGTGGCGTAAAACGTGTAGCTCGTGTCTATCGCGTTACTCGTGTCGTCGTTTTGGTCAAAAAACCAATTATACACCACGATAGAATCAGGAGCGGTATAGTTCTTAAAATTGACCCGAAATGGCTCACAACCTATGGTAGCATCTGCCGTAAAAAAGGCTCGGATGCTGTCCGGCGACACGATCAATTCTCTCGTCGAGGTGTCCACGCCACATTCATTGGTCGAAACGAGCTGAATGGAATAATTGGCATTGTCAGGCCCGCTGGCGCGGAAAACCTGATCCGGCGGGATAGAGTCAGAACTCAGGAAAGTGCCGTTGACATACCAGGCAAATTCGTCCGGCAAGCCTTTGGTGAGGTTGTTGAATCGAATAGATAAAGGCGTGCATCCGTAGTCCTGACTAATCTTGGCATCTGACAAAGGCTTGGGAAATACCAATATGGAATCCAGCCCCGAGTCTTCTCCACAGTGATTTTTGGCAACCAAGGCAATAAAATAGGTGGTATCCTGAAGCCCTTGTTGATAAAATACAGTAGCCGGTTGTTCATCGGTACTTTTTTGGCCATTGCCAAAATCCCACGCGTACCTCACGTTTTGATAGCCAATAGTCTGGTTGGTAAAGTTTACCGGCAATACTGCACAACCCTGAGTCGTGTCTTTGACAAATGCAACTTCCGGGGGCCCCGATACGAATACTTCTTTCCGGATGGAGTCGAGACAGCCATAAATCGAATAAGCCAACATCAAAATCTCATGTGGACCCGTTGTGGTAAAGGCATGATTGACTTCCTTTCCAGTGTACGAAGCCCCATCGTCAAATAGCCATTCATAAGTATTCCCACCGCTTCCCGCACCGCTATACCGACTTTCAACCCCCAGGCATAGACTGTCAACAAAGTTGAAATCAGGAATCGGCAAGGGTCTGATGGACACGACAAAAGTATCACTCCCAATACATGCTGTTAGAGGCAACTGGTAGTTGTAGGTCAAGATGTAATCGCCCGCAGTCAAACCCTGAAGTCCAAAATATCCACCTGAGTCAACCCCCGGCCCCTCATACCATCCACCAGCGGGAAAACCACCGGTGAGTAGAATTTTTTCTTCTGAAATACATACGTTGACCTGCGGCCCCCCATCTACAAAGCGCATGTCAATGACGCTTACGTTTTTGGTCTCGGTGACTTCACAGGAGCCGTTGGCAAACGTATAGCTGACTTCCACCGTGGTTACAGGGCCATCCAGCGCGATTGACCAGGGATCGAATAGTCCCGTTTCGGCATCTGCAATGCCGGGACCTGACCAGCGACCGCCAACAGGGATCGGGGGGAAGAGCTGCATGGAACCATCAGCCAGACAGAAAGTGTCGGCAAGACCCAAATCAA
>JANQWK010000090.1 GCA_030729925.1 Saprospiraceae bacterium | reverse complement strand
AAGGCACCTTAAAGTGCCTTGCACCTAGATTACCCTTATTAATACCCCAAGGCTGGAAAAAGTAACCACATTTTTATGCTACTTTATGCTGTCACCCCCCACTCACCCGCAATCCAACATAAACCGCAACCAGGCAGCTCAGCACATTGGCAGTAATGTTCAGGACAGCGAGGGAGGTATTACCCTGACTCCAAAGTTGCCAGGTTTCGCCGCTAAAGGTAGAGAAGGTGCTGAATCCACCGCAAAAGCCACTGATGAGGAGCCAGCGAAGGGGTTCGGGGAGGGTGTAGCGAAGACCTGCACCCAATACAAATCCGAGTAAAAAACTGGCCAGTACGTTGGCCGCAAAGGTTCCGAGGGGAAAGGTGAATTTGAACCCGGCTATCCAGGCACTCAAGGCATAGCGGCAGATGCTGCCCAATCCTCCTCCAATAAATATCCAGAAATACGGTGTTGATACCATGAGCAGGTAAATTTTACTGCAATTGTCGGCGCTTGCGGTGGAGGAGGTAGGTGCCAAGTGTAGCCATACCAAATAAGATCAACAGCAGCCAGTGCATGTCCATGTGTTTTTCCAGGGAAAAAACCAGGGTGATGCAAAAAATGTTGACCGACACCAACAGTGCCGTCGCTTGCATGTGGGAATAACCCAAGTCGAGCAGCATGTGGTGGATATGTCTTCGATCGGCTTTAAGCGGATGTTGCCCACGATAAATGCGGGTAAAAAAGACCCGAAGGGTATCAAAAACAGGGATGATGAGCAAAGCGATGGCAACGACCAGAGGTTGGGAAAAAATGGGTTGCTCAGAACCTGCCGGGACTTCGATAAATCTGATGGTCAGTATGGCACAAACCAACCCCACGATCAGGGCACCAGAGTCTCCCATAAATATTCGGGCAGGGGTGAAATTGTACCGGAGAAAGGAGAGTACAGCACTCGCAGTTATGAAAGCCAATAGCGCATAGTCCGTCTGGTGGATCACCCAAAACCAACAACCGTAAGTAGCCAAAACCAGAGCACCAATGCTGCCGGCGAGGCCATCAATGCCGTCTATCAGGTTGAATGCGTTGGTGAGAAACAATAGGAACAGCGCGGTGAACAGATACATAAGCCAAGGAGGCGCATCGTGCAGCCCTATCAAACCGTGAAATCCGCTCAGGTAAAGATCGGTTTTGAAAAGGAGCAAGACCACGGCAAGACTTTGTCCCAGCAATTTTAAAAAAGGCGATACAGGCACAACATCGTCTCTGAGCCCGATCAAAAATACTACTCCCATAGCGGCGAGGAGGTAGGGAAGTTCCCGGAAGGTTTCGAACAGCAGCCAGTAACAGGAGAGTGGAATCAGAATTCCCGCAAAAATAGCAATGCCGCCCAGCGCAGAAATATTTTCCCGGTGCGAACTGCGTTCACTCGCATGCGCAAATAAATGTCGCTTGTGTGACATCCCTATCACAAAGGGAACCAGAAAGTACGTCAGCACAAAAGCACTAACGATGCCCGGGACGATCAAGTGCATCCGTTTTTGAAATTATCTGACTAATGTAATAAGATAGTTCTGTTATCGCACCTATTTGTCAGACAATGCCTTAAAAATGACAAATTATTCCTATGGTTTTGCTTCACCACGTTTTTGCCAGGTACTCAGGTTGGGACAGCCGTCGAACATAGCATCAATCTCCACGTAAGTAGCATTGATTTTTTCCAATACCCAATCACTGATGTAATCGTTTTGTTTGGATTGGATGGCTGCGTCCTGAATCTTGGCGTAGTCTTGCTGCAGGTTGGCGCGGTGGGGTGCACTGCGCGACTGTAATTGTATGATCCGGAAATACGTTTCGCCGGTTGGCCCTTTAAACTCGAAAGGAGCGGAAATTTCGTTGAGCTCCATGGTGTCAATGGTAAAGTAAATGTCGGGATCCAGATCGCCGATCTCAAAGAAAGTATTGCCGGTAGCGGGGTTGACCATGCGCCCGTCGTTGTTGTAACTTTGCATATCCTCGTCGGAAAACAGTTTGACCCCAATAGAAAAATTGAAAGAATCCTGTAGGATCAGTTGTCTGACCGAATCCAAGTGTATCCGTGCCAAATCGAGATCTTCGTCTGTGATCTCAGGTTTGATGAGGATATGTCGCACATTGATCGAGTTGCCCCGGCGATCGAGTAACTGGATCAAGTGGAAACCAAATTCACTTTCCACAATGTCTGAAATTTCACCTTTTTCCAGGTTGTAGGCCGCGGCCTCAAACTCGGGTACAAAATTACCCCGCTTCGACCATCCCAGTTCTCCGCCCGTGCGAGCCGAACCATCGTCGGAAAAGCGCTGCGCCATCTGGGCAAAATCCATACTGTCCTGCACAATCTGGCGGCGTATTTCGGTCAGCCTGTCTATGGACAACTTCCGTTGCTCCGCATTGACCTTAGGTTTGTAAACAATTTCTCCAATTTCGACCTCTGAATTGAAGTAGGGGAGACTGTCCCGGGGAATGCCGTTGAAAAAACGCTTTACTTCGGAAGGGGTTACTGTAATACTTTCCATGATGGTGGACTTCATCCGCTCGGTCGTGATCTGATTTTTGAGGTCCTCCCGAAATTGCTCCTTCACGTCGTTGATGCTCTGACCGTAATACGATTCAAACTGGCTGACATCGTTGTTCATAAACCCGAGGATACGATCTATCCGCGCACTGAGCTGCGCCTCGACTTCTATGTCGGAAACCTCAACACTATCTAACTTGGCCTGGTTGAGCAGTAGTTTGTTGGCCATCAGTTGCGCCATAATCTGGCAGCGGAATTGCTCCGGGGCAGGGCCGTTTTGCGCTTCGAAGAGCGCGTACTGTTCTTCTACTTCGGAAAGCAGGAGGAGCTCTCCTCCAACTGTGGCAACTACTTTATCCAACACTTCTTTTTGGGCCTGAAGGCCAAAAACGGAAAGCAATAATAGGCAGGTGGGCAGCAATCTTTGTATCATCATCTCTTAGCTGATCGGGTATATGGTGGTCAAAATTAATCCAAATATAACTGAATGACTTTATTTTTGAGGGCCCTTTCGTACATCTCGTCTTTTTTGTCTTCGAGAAGATTGGTAATCCGCTTGCGGAGCACCACTTTCCGGGCTTCTTCTTCTACAAATTCCAAGGGTGCAATGTCGCTGGGGTCTTTCCAGTCGAGAATCCTGACATAGTACTGGTAATTGTCATCCGAAAATACACTTTCCTGATTGTAGCGCTGCCGGATCTCTTCCAATTTGCCGAGCGGAATTTCAGCAGCGAGCTGATCCAAGGTGTACCAGACCGAATCGGCAAGTCCGCAGGCACTGGCAAAAGTGCGACAATAATCGGCAAGTCCCTGACGATCCGACTGCTCTTTGGATCCCCAAAGCTTTTTTAGTTGCGCAGCATCGGGTACCGGTAAACCGGTTTTGATGAAGGTACAGCGCAAAATCGTTTGCTCGAGGGTGTATTTTTCCTTGTTTTGCTCGTAAAAATCAATCAGCTCCATCTGGCTGATCGCCGAATCCAGGGCAGCCTCTACCAAGACTTTTTCATAATTGTTTTTGATGAGGGAGGCCTTGTAGTCCTTCACCAGCTTGTCTATGTTGAGGTCTTGCGGAATATGGCGTTCTGCCTCGTAGAGGAGCACGGCATCCCGTACCCATCGTTCTGTGTAAGCATTGATAATAAGGGAGCTATCTTCTGAAGTTGTCCCTGTCGGGAAAAACCCTTCCATATCGGAAAGGTAGAGGGTTTTGTTATAGACCCTCGCGATGAGCCGATCTGCCGAAGCAGCTGCTTCCGGGTTTTCCTGACAGGAACTTAGCCCTAACCAAAGGGCTGGGATCAGATAAAAAACGCTGACCTTCAGATTGAACTTCATGTTTGGCATTATTCTTTGATCAGGTTCTCCACAACTTGTTCGTTGAGGGTAACCTTGTATTTATTTTTCAGGCCTTCGACCCAGATATTTTCGAGATAATCCTGGTAGTCGGCAATGACATATCCCCGCGCTTCGCTGAGTTCTTTTTCGGAGGGGGGCAGGATGTTCTCAATTTTATAGAACGACAGCGTCTTGCGCCGGGTATCTGGCATAGAGGGCGACATATAACCCACCTTCCAGTTTTGTTCGGGGATCATGTTGCTCATGCCTTTTTCGATAAGGCGCTCTTCTACGTTCAGGATAATTGCGTCGTCGTTGTTGAATTGTGCGAGTACAGCATCGGGTCTGTTTTGGCTGGCAGCCTGCATGACTTCTTTGAGTTTGTCTTCCTGGGCGGCATCCAGGTGGTAAATGCTGGTGATGGCGCGAGGGTTCCAGCGGTACTTGCCTCGGGTGGTATTGAAATAATTGAGCAATCCCAGGGTGTCCTGACCGGCTTTGTCCCAAATAGTCATTTTAGTCACTTCAAACAGCAGGATGCCTTCTTCGTATTCGCGCATGAGGTACCGGAAATCGGGATATTTCTTTTCGAGGTTTTTTTCTTCAAACGCCATGCACTGGTTGCGGACAAACTCCTGGTACAACTGCAGCACGGCGTCTTCGTTACTGGCTTTTCCGCTGAGGGTGATGCGTTGTCGGCTCGCCTGTGCCAGGAAATTGCTAAAATCTCCCAAGGTGCTGGTCTGTCCGCCGAGGCTAAACAAAGGCTCGGGCGATGGACTGGCTGGAGCTTTCCATCGGAAAGTCAGGAAATTCCCGTCCAGGGTTTGGGCAAAAGGCCGCAGCAGGGTGGTATCTTCGGAAAAATTGTTGTCCATTTTAATTTGTCTGATCAAGGCATCCTGTGCCTCTTCAAAGCGGCTGTCCTTTCGAATAGCTGCCTCTAAACGACCCTTTTCAAATGCAAAAGGTTGTATGGGCTTATAGCTGATGCGCTTGATAATGTGCCAGCCCACACTGGATCGGATGGGGGGCGACAAGGCGCCGTCTTCGGGAATGGCAAAAGCCGCATCTTCGAAGGCGGTTTCGTACTGGTTGATCCCAATGAATCCAATGTAGCCTCCTCCACCTGCCGTGCGCTGGTCTTGCGAAGAAGCTCTGGCAACTTCCTCGAAATCTGCTCCCGCCTGGATTTGTTGATAGGCCTCTTTTGCGAGGGCTTCTGCATTGACCGGTTTGTCTGAGTTGTGGCGAAATAGAATATGCCCTACTTCTATCTGTCCGCGAGCGGTTCTTTTGCTGTGGACTTTCACCACGTGGAACCCTGCGCTGGTGCGAATCGGATCTGAAACCTGGCCTACTTCCATATCATACACCGCTTTTTCCAGCGGATAAAACCCGGAAGGCAGCATGGCGGTAATGAATCCGATCTTGCCTCCGCTCTCGCGGGTATTGTTGTCTTCGGAAAACTGTCGGGCGGCTTCTTCAAAACTACTGCCATTGCGCATGGCGATCAGTGCAGCATTGGCCTTGGCCAAGGCGGTTTCCACTTCCCGCATACCGGGATTTTGGGGCACTTTTACAAAAATATGGCTGATTTCGATTTCTTCCTGGATGCGTTCATACAGCTCGCGGGTCAGCTTTTCGAGTACTTCCTTATTGATCAGATAGCTATCGGCCAGTTGCCGACGGTATCCGGCGAGTTCTTCCCGGAAAGCAGGCACGGTATCGAGCTGTAAGCTTTTTGCTTCCTGGACTTTTAATTTAAACCTGACATACAGATCCAGGTATTCCTGTACCGATTTGCGGGAATAATCCGCTTGCTGACCGTTGGTTTTGGTATAGATATAATTGAATTCCGCTGCCCCAACGGCAGTATTGTCAATCGTAAACAGGACAGGTTCTTCGCTTTGTGCCCGGATATTTTTTTGCGTCAGCAAGAAAAACGCAGATCCGAGAAGGAAACATAAACGCCGGTTCATCATGGTTGTATTTTGTTGATCGTCTGAAGTCTTCCGCTACTGTTGCGAGAAGACAATTTACCCTTCAATTGACGCTATAATAGGTGCATTTGTTGTGTAAAGCCGTTTTTTTCGCTTGCGCAAAACCCTTGCCATCAAAGATCAAAACCGATGTCTTTGCGAAAATATTTTTTGTCAAAGCCGATATGATCCACTTGGGCGTAGCATTTTTGCAGCGCTTCGCGAAAATTAGGGCTCCGTGCGGTGATCGCAAGCACCCGTCCTCCGTCGGTGAGAACCTGCGCACCCTCGCTCCGGGTTCCCGCATGAAAGAGCAGGATATCCGGGTCGGTTTCTCCGAAAGTCATTACTTTCCCCTTGTCGTAGGCCTCGGGATAGCCCCCGGCCACCAGAATAACGGTCGCTGCAGCCTGTGGGTCAATATCCAGCACAACTTCTGACAATCGCCCTTCCCAAGTGGCCACAAAAAGTTCGACGAGGTCATTATTGACTCGAGGCAGCACCGATTGGGTTTCGGGATCGCCCAGTCGGCAGTTGTATT
The DNA here is from genome assembly GCA_030729925.1 of Saprospiraceae bacterium. Lineage (GTDB taxonomy): Bacteria > Bacteroidota > Bacteroidia > Chitinophagales > Saprospiraceae > JALQTV01. The sequence goes on along the minus strand of JANQWK010000090.1, from coordinate 983 downwards.
CGATGACAAAGGGTTCTCCCTGAACTTCGATGAGTCCAAAGAAGACAAAGCCTTTGTAGTCGTATCCCCGTTTTTGGATCCCTTCTATGGTCGGTCGGATAATGCGCGATTCGACTTTTTGCATCAGGGCATCGTCCACAAAGCTGACGGGCGATACGGATCCCATCCCTCCGGTATTCAGACCGCTATCTCCTTCTCCCACGCGCTTGTAGTCTTTGGCTACGGGCAGCAGACAGTAATCCACGCCATCGGTAAGGGCAAAAACAGAGAACTCACGCCCGCTCAGGAATTGTTCGATGACGATGGTTTGCCCGGCATCGCCAAATTTTCCTTCCAACATAGCGGAAAACTCCTTACGGGCTTCGGCGATATCCTGGCAGATGAGTACCCCTTTACCGGCGGCAAGACCATCGGCCTTGAGCACCACGGGAGGGGTCTGCCGGCTGATAAAATCCAGCCCCTCTTCCAGTCGCGACTGATCAAAGCGCTGCCAGGAAGCAGTGGGTATGTTAAACTCGTCCATGAAAGCCTTGGCAAAAGCTTTGCTGCCCTCCAGTGCCGCGCCTGCTTTGGAAGGGCCGATCACCATCACGTCCTGCAGCCCCGCCGTGGCGCGAAAATAATCGTAGATGCCGCCGACCAAAGGCACTTCCGGGCCCACAACCACCATCGCGATATCGTTTTCCTGAACAAAAGCACCTATCTGTGCAAAATCCGATAAAGGGAGTCTGACGTTTTGCCCGAGGGCAGCCGTACCTGCATTTCCGGGAAGGATATACAAACCCGAACAAAGAGGACTCTGGCTGATTTTCCAGGCTATGGCATGTTCTCGCCCGCCATTGCCGAGGAGTAAAATTTTCATGGTCGCTTATTTTTCCCACAAAGATAAGGACCTGCGCAATAGTTTCGCAGCATTTGTGCCGTGTCAGTATCTTCGTTTGTTTTAGATGAAGATACTGACACGGGATTATTTTTTAATAAAA